>CAJUNP010000018.1 GCA_910587935.1 uncultured Lachnospiraceae bacterium | reverse complement strand
ACAACAATAATTACCAGAAATACTTATCTAAATATCAGCATGTCAGTACACTAGTTCTAAAATATCTTCACTTAATAAATCGTCTTCATTTGCTGAACCCAAGGCTTTTCCCCAATAAACCAATAATGGCCTAAGATGGCTACCAATTCTTAATTGTAGTGCATTTTTATATGGCATTGTAATGCTATCTAAAAAGGCAATCCACTTATTATGAAAATACTGTTTGCAAGATTGGTCTGAATCTCCCATAATTTTATTATAGTAGAAACTCCAGTTCTCATATTTCATATCATCATCTCCTACCTAAATCCGATTTTTTCAATATATAAAAGTGTTCGTTAGTTTTTGATATTTTTTATTTTATAAAATTAGGTATTAATAACATACAAAAAGAAAGTAAATGAGCAAAACATGTCAACAAAGAAGCCCCTAGTGAAACAAATCTATCAATACGGTTAGGGAGATAGGTTTCCGTCAATGACTTTTGAACAACCTGTATAATATTTAAAACGGAAAAATAATCATGAAGGTTGTTATACACATTATCTTTTTTATGGTTTTCCACTATTTTTTTCTGAAAATCTAGCTGAATATAAGCAACTATTTTATTTAAGCTTTGACTTCGTAATTGTGTCATGCATGGAATAGCTACTACGATGGTAATAAAAATATAAATCCATATTACCCACCATTCTAAAGGTAACATAGTAAGAAGACTTGGAAGATTCTTAATATCATTTAAATTAGGAAGTGTTAACTTTTTATAATTGGCAAAAAATAGCATGGAATTTTCCAATACAAATAGAATGCTGATTGCCAATGCTGCATTTTTTAAAACCTTATGAAAGTGAAAGAGATATTGTAGCCATAGAGTGTTTTTAGGATATATATTATCATATGCTATTTTTATTATGTTTTTTTCCACTTCTTTCAAAGATACAGTCAATTTAATACACACTTCATAGCAAATTAATGCAAGAAGAAAGGTGCTGCCGCCTAAGGCAAAAATATACAGCCCCATAATACTTATTTCTATAAAGTGCATCCGATATATACATATAAAGTATACAAAAACCATTAGGATATAAGCGCTTATTAATAAGGAGTTATCTTTTGCGGTTAAAAGCATTGTACAATATATTTTTATATCATTTTCTGTGCAAATTTCGTGAAATTTCTCTAATTCTTTCAGACAAAACTTTAATATTAAAATAACTGATGTTAACATAACGAGTAACACTGGAAACATAATCCAAAACATTGTATAACCTTCAAAAGATTGGAGCACAATTCCAATAAGCCCTATAATAAATAGGGAAATTAATAATCTGGTATAGTTTACTTTTTCCTTTATTAAGTTTGCTAATTCACCGTAAATCATATTTTTGTTTCCTTGTTAATTTATTATTAAATATTAGTTATATCCTCCGACCCTCAATAATCAGTAATTATCCTTTTCTTCATTTGACATCTCTCAAATTCAACGGATAACTTTTAATTATCCATCATCCACCCCCACAGGCCAATTCATCCCCCCATCCTCCCTCAAATACAAAACCCCTTTCGAGGATGTTTCGCAGCAAGAATATCCCTCTGCTTGGCAACCGCCACATGCGTATATATTTCCGTAACATTAATCGAACTGTGCCCTAACATCTCCTGAATATAGCGTATGTCTACATCCGCTTCCAAAAGGCTTGTGGCGAAAGTGTGCCGGAACATATGAGGCGTTATATGTAATTCAATGGAAGCAAGAGCCGTATATTTATTGATCATCCGGCGTACGGCCTGATCGGAAAACCCATTTCCCGTCTGGCTTACAAAAAAGTGATCGCAGGACCGGATCCCTGAATAAAAGCTGTCTCTATACTCCTTTAAAACTTGGATTACCGCCTCGTTCCCAATTTGAATACGCCGCTCCTTGCGGCCTTTTCCGTAAATCAGGATGGTGCCGTCATACAAATTTACATCATGCTCCTTTAAGGCGCACAACTCGGAGATCCGCATACCGGTGGCAAATAAAAGCTCGATCACTGCGGCGTCCCGCAGGGCGTTTCTTTTTTGGTAATTGTTTTTTGCATGTTTGCGATGCTTGTATATTGCCTTTAAGAAGGCTTCAACGGTATGCAGGGGGATTGTCTTTGGCAAAATTACAGGCTCCCGAAAACGTACCGGGATTTTGCCGAAAGGATTTTTTTCAAGGATTTCTTTATATTCCAGATAGTGGAAGAGAGCCTTGAGCGAAGCAATTTTGCGTTTGACGGTCCGGGGCTTATACTGCCGGTGCAGTTCGATAATATATTTTTCTAGGGCGGAAGAAGTAACTTTCGTAATATCCGTGGCGGATATTTGTCCGGTAAACTGTTGCAAATCAATCCGGTATGCTTTCAGCGTTTTTTCATCCAAACGCTTTTGCTCGCTGCAATATTCCAAATAGTTTTTAATGCACGTCTGTAAATTTGTCATTATAAAATCTCCTTTGCTTATATTGTGGTAAGGATATCGTACACGGATTTTAATAAGTGCGCCATCAGAATTCTCCAAACCTGTATCCTGGACAAAGCGATGAGCGGTGGTGCGAGAGGAAACGCAAATTTTGACATTTTTTGCATATATTATTAAAAAATGCAAATTATAAAGGTATGCTGAAATATGAAGGAATATGCGACTTTATCATTAGAAACACATCTTTTCTTCGGAAGAATCATGAAGGAACACTCCTTATTCCTGCTCGCCGGATTCCCTGCGAAGGAAACAGAGCTTATACGGCGTGCGGATCAGTTCCGAAAAGAATTTGAAGAAGGACTCAGAAGGACCGTAAAACTTGCGGACGGTATCGTAAGCAGATCGGTTTTAAATTCCGGGGAGGTTGTTACGGAATTTACGGGGAAAGCGGAGTGCCAGACGAAAAATCTGACAGGGATTCCGATTGATACGAAGATTACAGAGGCGGAAGAACGGCTCCGTGCGGGAAGCTGTGATATGGTGAATAGAGAAACCGCCTGTCAGGTAAGAATGTTGAATCGGCGGATGCTCAGAAGCTTGGACGGATTGATTTCCTTTAAGGAGGAGATCCTGAGAGAAGTGACAAGGTGCAGGCTTTATACAGCAAACTATCCGTTGCTGATCGAACACATCCTGCGGGAAGCAAAAATGTATCGTCAGATGATTTTGGAACTTGAGCAGCAAGGCAGAATCACTGCGCCGGATTTAAGAAATCTCGAAATATTCTGGAACCGAATCATGATGGAACATGCCCAGTTTATTCGGGGCCTGCTAGACCCGACGGAATGTGAATTGATGGAAGCGGCCGATGGATTTGCCGAAGACTATTGCCGCCTTTTGGAAGAGGCGAGAGAACAGGACAGAAAGGCGACGAATCTCCTGACCGTAAAGACTTTACAGACGACAAAGCAATATCAGCAGTTTAAAACGGCGGGAACGGAAGGGATTACAGACTGTGAGATCCGCTCCATCATTCTTCCGCTTTTGGCGGATCATGTACTCCGCGAAGCGAATCACTACCTGCGTATTCTGGAGCATGCGCAGAAAGGAAGAAATTAGTTTTCTATTTAAGCAGTATTGAGTCTGCCTGTTCAACGATATGGCGGACTCTCGAAGCGCCGGGAGTATAGTGGTACCGCAATTTCACCTGAAAAAAGACAGCTTTACCTGGCACGGATACAGATTCCAACAGGCTATAAAAACAATTCCAATAAAAACACAATCACGCAGCAGGATACGGACACCTGAAACAGACTGGCTCCGAACCATGCCGCGAGAATTCCGGTCAGCAGTGCGCAGGCTCCCGCAAAGGGGGCCTGTGTTGCGTTAAGAATGGCGGGAAAAGTCATGACCGCCAGCGTCACATAGGGAACATAATACAAAAAAGACTGAAGGAACCGGTTTTTGATCTGTTTTTTTATAAGGGTTAAAGGCAGCACCCGGATTAAAAAAGTAATGCCTGCCATAAGCAGCAGATAGATCCAAATATTATGCGTCATGTTCGGTATTCTCCTTTCCTGCTGCGGGAAACAGCAGCGCGGCGGCCGCGGAAATCAAAACCGTGAGAAGAATGGTGCGGGTTCCGTCCGTTAAAGAAGAAAGGAACGGCAGAACCGAAGCGCCGTAGCTTGCGGCAAAGCTGATAAACACCAGCGCGGCAATGACTTTGTTTTTCCGTCCGGGCGGAATGATAATCGCAATAAACATACCGTATAACGCTACGCTTAAAGCGCTGACAATCCGCAGGGGAAGAAGGTTGCCCGCAATAATGCCAAGCGCAGTACCCGTGGCCCAGGCGGGAGCGGCCACCAGTATGGCGCCGTAGTTATAAAAAGGGTCCAGGATTCCCGGTCTGGCAATGGTGATTCCGAATATTTCATCCGTTACGTCATAGCCTACCAAAAGGCGGTGATAAAGAGGCGTGTCCGGGGAAAATTTCTGGCTGAGGGCGCAGCTCATCAACAGATACCGGGCGTTGGTAATCAGAGTCACAAGAACCATCTCCAGATAAGGCGCGTCCGCGGCTATTATAATAAAGGCGGCGTATTCTCCGGCGGAAGCGTTCGTGGAAAGGCTTGCGAGAAAACCCTGGAGCGCCGTAAGGCCGGCGTTTCTTGCCGCAATTCCAAGGGAAAAGGAGACGGCAAAATATCCCAGTCCGATAGGGATGCCGTCTTTGATTCCTTCCCGTAAGGCGGTGCTGTGTTTTTTATTCATAAGATTTTGTCCTTTTGATCAGTTAATGTATTGTAAAAGTATTTTCATCTATGATAAAAATACCGGGCAGAAATTTATTATAGTATAGTTTTATTTGCAATTCAACTCAAAAACATTTGGAGATAATACAGGAAAACCTTTCGTGCAATACATATTTCACAGTCGATCGGATATCCTAACAAAAAAGAAATGAAATGATAAGACAGGTAGGGAGGAATCATATGAGTCAGAATGCTGTAAATTCTCTGGGGCTGCAAAGCGTACGGCTGCCGGTTCCCGTATATATTCGGAACAGCGCTTCCGTGGTGGGCAAAAAAGAAGGCGACGGGCCTCTGGGACTTTTGTTTGACATGGTCGGCGAAGACGATATGTTCGGCTGCGAATCCTGGGAGGATGCCGAGAGCAGTCTGCAAAAGGATGCGGTGTATCTTGCCCTGGGAAAGGCAAAGCTGAAACCGGAAGACATGAAATATATTTTTGCGGGCGATTTGCTGGGCCAGTCTATAGCGACTTCCTTTGGAATTATGAATTTTGGAATTCCTCTGCTGGGAGTTTACGGCGCCTGTTCCACCTGTGGGGAATCTTTAAGCCTTGGGGCCATGGCCGTTGCGGCCGGGTATGCGGAAAACGTTGTCTGTGTTACCTCCAGCCATTTTGCCAGTGCGGAAAAGGAGTTCAGGTTTCCCCTGGCCTATGGAAACCAGAGACCACTGTCGGCCACCTGGACGGTAACGGGCAGCGGCGCTTTTGTTTTAAGCACCCAGATGGGAGAGCAGCCAAGGGCGGTAATCACAGGCATTACAACCGGAAAAATTGTGGATTACGGACTGAAGGATTCCATGAATATGGGACCCTGCATGGCGCCTGCGGCGGCGTCTACCATAGCGCAGCATTTTGCGGACTGGAACCGGAAACCGGAGGATTATGATAAGATTATTACCGGGGATTTGGGCAGCGTAGGACAGAAAGTTCTGATTGATTTATTAAGGGATAAGGGGTATGATATTTCCGAAAAGCATATGGACTGCGGAATGGAAATCTATGATCCCGAAAGCCAGGACACCCATGCGGGAGGTTCCGGATGCGGCTGCTCGGCAGTCACCCTGTCCGCTTATATATTAAAAAATCTGGAACAGAAAAACTGGAACCGCGTGCTTTTTGTTCCCACGGGCGCCCTGCTTTCCAAAACCAGCTTTAACGAAGGACAAACAGTTCCCGGTATCGCGCACGGAGTCGTAATTGAATCAATTTCATAAAATATTTGAAAATTAAGTAATTTTTTAGAATTTCTATCGGATGTCTTAACTATTGTTATGTATAGTATACGTGTAAAAAAGATACGTATGGAGATGACAATTATGAAAGACATTACATTTGTAGTACCCTGTTACAATTCGCAGGATTATATGAAACGTTGTATCGATTCCCTTCTTTTCTGTAAGGAAAGAGGTGAAATCATTATTGTAGACGACGGTTCCACCGATGCGACGGGAGAGATTGCAGATGCTTATGAAAGACTTTATCCGGACATCGTCCGGGTAATACATAAAAGCAACGGCGGGCACGGATCGGGAGTGAACGCGGGATTAAAGCTTGCATCGGGCCGTTTTTTTAAGGTTGTGGATTCGGACGACTGGCTGGACGGGAAAGCGCTGGAAGCGTTGCTTGCATGCCTTAAAGAGTGGGAAGACCGCCTGGATCTGGTGGTGTGCAATTATATTTACGACCATCTTTATGAAAACAAACAGAAACGCGTCAGCTTCCGTAATGTTTTTCCGGAGGGGAAACGGTGCGGCTGGCAGGATATGAAACCGCTCTTACCTTCCCAGTATCTGGTAATGCACGCGCTGGTTTTCAGAACCGCGGTTTTGAGGCAGAGCGATGTGGTTCTGCCGGAGCATACGTTTTACGTGGATAATCTGTTCGCGTACAAACCGCTGCCCAGAGTCCATCATATTTATTATCTGAATGAGGACTTATACCATTACTTTTTGGGACGCGACGACCAATCCGTCAACGAAAACAGTTATATGAAGCGGATCGACCAGCAGATCCGCGTGACCAAGCTGGTTGCGGAATGTGCGGATCTTCAGGAGATTTACAGAACCTCCCCCAGGCTTGCAAAATATATGGTGCGCAATATTTCCATTATGCTTTCCATATCTTCCATTTATCTTTTAATGATAAAATCCCAGGAAGCGCTGGAAAAAAGAGAAGATTTATGGAATTATATCAGACAGAAGGACGAGTGGCTGTACAAGAAGCTTAAATATCAATGTTTAAGCGGCTTCACATATCTGCCGGGTACTTTTGGCAGTACACTGACGCTGAAGGGTTATGAGATAGCAAAAAGAACGTATCAATTCAGTTAGAGGAACCGGGAGGCAGGAAGATGAAGCAGGAGAAGATTTATATTGCATTAGTCAGTACGCCGGGAATATTTGCATGGATCATCCGCCGTGTAACGAAACGGGATTATATCCATGTCGTTCTTTCGCTGGATGAGAATCTGAAGGAAGCGTACAGCGTGGGACGCAGAAATCCGTTTATTCCTTTTTTTGCGGGATTTGAAAAAGAAAACGCTCCTTTGATCAACCAGGCTTTTCCTACGGCCAGATACCGGATCTACAGTCTGGACTGCAGTCCGGAACAAAAAAGGTGCGTTGCCGTAAGCTTAAGGGAATGTTACCGGAAGCGTTTTCGCTATCATTATTGTATTGTGGGACTGCCTTTTATTTTAATGAATAAGCCTTTCTATCAGCGGGCACATTATACTTGCTCCTCTTTTTTGGCGCGTTTGCTGGAGCATCACGGAATGAAGCTCTTTGACAAGCATTTTTCACTGGTGACGCCCGCTGATTTTCTCGATTATAAAACGGATGATATCCTGTTTGAAGGAAATCTTTCAGACTTCCTTGCGGAAAGAAGATGGACTTTTAAATCTTGCGGGATAACCAAAGGAGCTTTGTATGAAGTATAAAAAGATTATAAGCGCCGCGTTTTTTGTAATGCTGGCGGCCGTCACTTTTTATGTGGTTTTTAAGAATCAGGATCCTGGGGAACTGATAGACGCCGTAGGGCGGATGCAGAAAGGCTATCTGATCCTTGCGGTGATAACGGCCCTCTTTTTTGTGTCGGCGGAGGGGATTCTCATATGGTATCTTCTTCGTGCCATAGGCGATAAGGCAAAGCTTACAAGCTGCCTGAAATATTCGTTTACCGGTTTTTTTTATTCCGGTATTACGCCTTCTGCCACCGGCGGACAACCTATGCAGCTGTACTATATGAATAAAGACGGACATAAGGTTGCCGAAAGCACGGTTGTATTGATGAGTGTGGCCACGGCGTACAAGCTGGTTCTGGTGCTGATGGGGATCGGGATTGCCGTTTTCTGGTGGGGCGGGCTTAAGATCCATTTGGGAACGTATCTTCCGTTATATTTTCTGGGATTATTCTTAAATGCGGCGCTGGTTGTAATACTGCTTGCCATCATGTTAAACGGTCCGGGCATGGAACGATTCTTAAATGCGGCGCAGAAGCTTCTGGTGCGGATTCATGTACTGAAACCCTCGGATAAACGCAGCGAGGGAATACATACCATGGTAGAACAATATCAGGGAACCGTTTCCTTTATAAAACACCATGGCAATGTACTGCTCTTTTTAGTTGGATTTACATTTATCCAGCGGTGCAGCGTATTTGTTTTGACCTGGTTTATTTACCGTGGAATGGGCCTTTCCGGCGCCAATGCGTTCACGGTAATGGCGCTTCAGGCCGTTGTGTATATTGCCGTGGATATGCTTCCGCTTCCCGGTTCACAGGGAATTACGGAACTCATGTATATGGCGGTATTCGGCAACGTTTTTGTGGGAGGCAGTCTGACATTATCCATGTGCGTGACGAGAGGCATTAATTTTTATATGCTTCTTCTGGTCAGTGCGGCGGTAGCGGCATACTGCTGGTGGAGCAAGGGGAAAAAGCCTTTAAAGGAATAAAATTTCTCTGTTCAAGTCCGGATTGAAGTGCTATAATAAGGCAGGCAAAAACTGGAAGAGGAAGCCTTATGGATTTGGAACAGCAGAATATAAACGCCATTACCGGATACTTTAAAGCGGGCTGTAAAAACCGTGGAGAAGAGCGGATTGGCATAGAAACGGAACATTTTGTATTAAATAACCGGGGAGAGCCGATAACCTACGGGATTCTTGACGCCATTATGCAAAAACAGGTGCGCAAGGGAGATCACGTGGAAGAAGAGGACGGGCACTTCCTGGGTTATTATAATGAGGATTTTTCGATTACCCTGGAACCGGCCGCACAGCTTGAAATCAGTGTTATGCCACAACAATGCATAGCTGATGTGGAACGGATTCTGGCGCGTTTTTACGAAGAATACGGAGAGGCCCTTTACAACGAGGGTTATCATATGGTTCACGCCGGGTATAACCCTGTCAGACGGGCCGGAGAGCTTGCTCTGATTCCCAAGAAGCGTTACGAATACATGGATGAATATTTCAGGCACAGCGGCAGCAGGGGATACCAGATGATGCGGGCCACCGCGTCGACACAGATTTCGGTTGATTATTTCAGTGAAGCCGATTTTATACAAAAATACCGGCTTGCCTGTATACTGGTACCCATATTTTCCCTTCTGACCGATAATTCTCCCGTTTACGAAGGACAGGCTTCTTCACGCTTTTTGACGAGAAGCTACGTATGGCAGGGAGTAGACGCCCAAAGATGCCTGATTCCGAAGTGTGTGTTCAGACCTGATTTCGGATTTCGTGCGTATGCCGAAGAACTGTATCATAAGCAGCCGATTCTGGTAAAAGAAGGGAACCGGACGAGGGCCACCGGTTCGGATACGATTGCCGTGTATTACAGAAACAGGCTTTTGACAGTGCCCGAAATCCAGCATCTGATTTCCATGTTTTTCCCGGATATCCGGTTAAAACAATATCTGGAGATACGCCCTGCGGACAGCCTGCCCATGCCTCTGGCGCTGGCTTATATGGAACTGGTTAAAGGAATTTTTTACCGGCGGGAAACGCTTGATTATTTTACGGATTATTTTCGGGTTTCGGACGGACTGGAGATCGAAGAGGCGAAGCAGAGTCTGATGGAACACGGCTACCGGGGAGTCGTTTACGGAATCCCCGCGGCGGAAGCGGCGGATACGCTGTTTGCCCGGGTGATGGAAGCGGCGGACAGTAAAGAGCGGGAGCGCATAAAACCTCTTTATGAATTGGAAGCCGGCAGAATTACGCCGGCGCAGGTCTGGGATAAAGGAAACGGAAGGTGGTAAGGGTATGAGCGGACTGAGAAAGCTGGAGAAGGAATACCGGGAAATTGTGGAAAAGGATTTACAGGCCCACGCCGTCTGTGCGGAAAAAATCCGGGATTATATAAAGAATTCCACCGCCCAGTATCATGGAAGGTGTGTAAGGACCCTTTATATACCGAAGCTTTTTACCCTGGATGAAGTGGAATTGTTTGAAAAGCTGATAAAGACCCTTTACGGCATTTTTTATAAAGTAATCGAACATTACCGGACGGATGCGGAGTACCGGGAGTTATTCGGTTTTGACAGGCGGCTCGAAAAGCTGATTCTGCGGGAGCCGGCGTATGACTGTCCGATTCCCATTGCCCGGATCGATCTGTTTTTAAACGAAGAAACGGGAGATTTTCACTTCTGTGAATTTAATACGGATGGTTCCAGCGCCATGAATGAAGACCGGGAATTAAATCATGCCGTTGCCCTGACACAGGCTTTTCAGGAATTTGCGGACAGACATCCGGTAACGACCTTTGAACTGTTTGATACCTGGGTTACCGAATTTATGAATATATACCGGACTTTTCAGGACTGTAAGGAAAATCCGCATGTGGCGGTTGTGGATTTTATGGAAAGCGCTACCGGCGAAGAATTCAAAATTTTTGTAAAAGCCTTTGAAAAGCAGGGGATCACTGCGGAAATCTGTGAGATCCGGGATCTGCGTTACCGGGACGGGGGTCTGTATTCACCGTCCGGGAACAGGATTGACGCGATTTACAGACGGGCGGTAACCAGCGACATTATGAAGCATTATGAAGAAGTATCGGACCTGATCCGGGCGGTGGAAGAAGAAAAGGTTTGTCTGATCGGCGATTTCTGTACGCAGATCGTCCATAATAAAGTACTTTACAAAATTCTTCACGATGAACGGACAAAAGCGTTTTTAACGGAAGAGGAAAATGCATACGTCAAAGCCCATGTTCCGTACACGGTCAGCCTTACGGAAGGAAGTTTTGATTACGGCGAAGTGCTTGCCCATAAGGACCGTTGGATTATTAAGCCGGAGGATTCCTACGGTTCCAAAGGCGTACATGCGGGTGTGGAATGTGAGGAAGAAGAGTGGAAACGGTTTGTTGACGACTGTATGGGACGGGGATATATTCTGCAGCAGTTCTGCCGTCCTTATGTAACGGACAATATCGATCTGGTAAAAGACAAAGAAGCGTCTTTTAGCGGGTACAGCAATCTGACCGGTTTGTTTGTATATAACGGTAAATTTAAGGGCTGCTATTCCCGGATATCGGAAAGCGAGATCATCTCTACCCAGTATAGCGAGATGGCGCTGCCAACCGTAATTGTGCAGGAGAAAGAAGGAATGGCGTAATGCGCAGCATGGAATTTAAAATGGAACGGCAGGGACTTTTGGAAGTCGGACAGAAGGTGACGGTAACGGAGGGGCTGTTGCCCAGCAACTATTATTATGTGATCGATCCTTCGCTTGCCATGTCGGGTAACTTTCCTTTCCGGGAGCGATTGCTTGCAAGAGAAGGGATTGTTACGGATATCAAAGAAAATGAACGGGGATTTTATGTAACCGTAGAGTTTGAAAACGGTTAAATGGATCATAAAAATTACGCCGCATAGCGGCAGAAAGAAGGCAGTTATGAAAAAAATAGCAACAGACAAAGCGCCGGCAGCTATCGGGCCATATTCCCAGGGAATTGTGGCAGGCGGATTTTTGTTTGCCAGCGGACAGATTCCCATTAATCCTGAAAATGGACAGATCGAAGCTCAGGGAATCGAGGCTCAGGCGGAGCAGGTTATGAAGAATGTGGGAGCCATCCTCTCCGCGGCCGGAACCGACTATACAAAAGTTGTGAAAACCACATGTTTTCTTGCGGATATGGAGGATTTTGCAGCTTTTAACAGCGTTTACGAAAAATATTTCACCGAAAAACCGGCAAGAAGCTGCGTGGCGGTGAAAACCCTTCCCAAAGCAGTTCTCTGTGAAGTAGAGGTTATTGCCTGTGTCGGGGAATAATTTGATTCTGATCGGAATGCCGGGCGTGGGAAAAAGCACGGTGGGAGTCGTGCTTGCAAAAAAACTGGGTTACCGTTTTCTGGATTCCGATCTGGCGATCCAGGAACGGTCCGGCAAACTCCTTCATGAGATGATTGAAGAGCTTGGCAACGAGGGATTCCACAGGACGGAAGAAGAGGTGAACTGTTCGCTGCATCCGGAGCGGACCGTGATTGCCACCGGGGGAAGCGCGGTTTACGGCCCGAAGGCCATGGCGCATTTTGCGCAGATCGGCACAATTCTGTACCTGAAAATCGGATACGGCGAGTTACGGCGCAGGCTGGGGGATTTAAACGAAAGAGGCGTGACCATGAAGCAGGGACAGACGCTTTCGGCGTTACTGGAAGAGCGGGAGCCCCTCTATGAAAAATATGCACAGATTACCATATCCTGTGAAGGAAAATCCATACGGGAGATTGTTGAGGAAATTACATATGAACAAAAGGACAATGAAAAATAGCCTGTTGCTTTTTCTGGCTGCATTTATCTGGGGCGTGGCTTTTGTTTCGCAAAGCAAAGGCATGGAATATATGGGGCCTTTTACCTTTAACGGGGTGCGAAGCCTGATCGGCTCGGCGGTACTCGTTCCGGTGATTCTTTTCCGAAGAAAAAAAGCGCCGAAAGACAGCCGTCCCCTGTTCCACAAAAATGCCTGGATCGGAGGAATCTGCTGCGGTCTGGCGTTGATGGCGGCCAGTATGTTCCAGCAATACGGGATTCTTTATACAACCGTGGGAAAAGCCGGGTTCATAACGGCTCTTTATATCGTTTTTGTTCCCGTATGCGGCGTTTTTCTTGGGAAAAAAGTTCCCGGAGCCGTCTGGATTGCGGTATTGATGGCGGCAGCGGGCATGTATCTGCTGTGTATTCAGGGAAGTTTTCGGATTAATCCCGGAGACGCGCTTGTTTTCGTCTGTGCGATTCTTTTTACCGTACATATTCTGGTTATCGATTATTTTTCCCCTAAAGCGGACGGCGTGGCGCTTTCCTGTATCCAGTTCCTGGTATGCGGCGGAATTTGTACGGTCTGCGCCCTGATTTTTGAAAAGGTCAGTCTTTCGGCGCTTCTTTCCGGAGCGGTTCCGGTTTTATATGCCGGCGTTATGTCCTGCGGCGTGGCGTATACCCTGCAGATTGTGGGGCAGAAGGATATGAATCCTACGGTGGCGTCCCTGATTTTAAGTCTGGAGTCCGTAATATCGGTACTGGCCGGCTGGCTTGCGTACAGAACAGGATTTTTAAAAGACGACCAGACGCTGACGGGAAGACAGCTTCTTGGATGCGGGATCGTACTTGCGGCCGTGGTTTTAGTACAGCTTCCCACGGGACAGATTATCAAAAAACTTAAGAAAAAATAAAATATCGTGCATAATATGAAACGGCAGTCCAGAAAATAACAGATAGAGATATCTGTTATTTTTTGTGAAAAAAATGGAGGAACAAATATGGATTATTTGAACGCATTCTGGGTTGGCGGATTAATCTGCGCCCTGGTACAGATCCTGATGGAAAAAACAAAAATGATGCCCGGGCGGATCATGGTGCTTTTGGTGTGTCTTGGCAGTATTATCAGTGTGTTCGGGTGGTATCAGCCGTTTGTGGAGTTTGCCGGCGCGGGGGCCAGCGTTCCCCTGCTGGGTTTTGGTAACGTACTGATGAAGGGTGTGAAGGAAGCTGTGGATGAAAGCGGATTTCTTGGAATTTTTCAGGGCGGGTTTAAGGCGGGAGCGGTAGGATGTTCGGCGGCGCTTGTTTTCGGCTATCTTGCCAGCCTGATTTTTAACCCAAAAATGAAGAAATAACTACGAAAGTATTAATTTTTTTTTAATCTTCGAAATAATTCACATTTTTCTTTCCGAATGTGCTATCATTTTTTCCGAAAGAAGAAATCTGGCAAAGGACGAAAGAAGAATATGAAAAAGACGTTTATTCTGCTTTGGGGCAGTATCGTATATATGGAAATCATATATCATCTGGCATGTTTTGGATTGGCAGGCTGTAATCCGCTTCTGATGCTGCCGTCGAGTCTGTTATGGGCGGGACTGGGCGCTTTGCTTACCGGATTTATGCGGAAAAAAACGAATAAGATATTTTTCTGGATCTTGCAGGTTACGGGTTTTTTGATATTTGCAAGCCAGTTGGTTTATTTCAAAATTTTCAAGCAGCCGCTTCTGATTGCAGCCGTTCAGAATGCGGGAGGAATGGCGCTTAAAAATTATTGGAGGGAAGCTCTTGCGGGAATTCTCTCGGCCAGCGGTTTTCTGCTCCTGCTTGCCGTTCCTCTGGCGGCGGCGGGGATGCTGTTGAAGATCCGGTGGCTGACCCTACGCAGTCATACGCTGTATGCAAGGCTGGCCTGCGTCGCTGTTTTTACAGTGGGGATTTTAGGATTTTTCTCGGTTATGCTTGGGGGATATTTACTGAAAGCCGATTACTATGAAGAATACCGGGAATTTTATGATCCCAATGCCGCCATAGAACAGTTTGGAGTGGTGGCCTGCCTGCAGCGCGACGTGGCGGGAGGAATTCTGCCCAGAAGCATATTTGAAGTAGATTCGTGGGAGGATTCGGAAGAAGTTATGGCAAGGACGGAAGAACCGGCTGAAGGACTGAATCCGGACGTATCGGATAATATCAGCCAGGCGGTAGAAGGCGTATCCGCCAATACGCCGGTAGAAAAACCGGAGATTCTGGAAAACATACTTCCTATTGATTTTGAAAAATTAGAGCAGATTTCCGAAACGGATGATTTAAAAAAGCTGACTGATTATATACAAACCGTGGAACCCACGAAAAAGAACGAGTATACCGGATTTTTTGAAGGATATAACCTGATTTATCTGACGGCTGAAGGATTTTGCTCTTACGCCGTGGACAAGACTCTTACGCCCACCTTGTATAAGCTGACCCATTCCGGTTTTGTGGCGGAGGATTACTATGTGCCTCTTTGGCAGACAAGCACCAGCGACGGTGAATATGTTAATCTTACCGGATTGATTCCGGATCAGCAGTTCAGTATGAAACGAAGCGCCGTGAATGAACAGCCGTTTTCCCTGCCAGCGTATTTTGCGAGAGAAGGAGTGAAAAGTTACGCGTATCACAACAATACGCTGTCGTATTATGAACGGCATTTAAGCCATCCGAATCTGGGATATATTTTCCGGGCTTCCAAGTTAGGGGAATTGACGGAGGAGGAATGGGGAGACAGTATTTTTCCGATGGAGAACGCCAACGCATGGCCTTCTTCGGACCTGGATATGATGAAGGCGACGATTCCCGAGTATATTGGCGATGAGCGATTTCATGTATATTACATGACGGTGTCGGGGCATATGAATTATAATTTTACCGGTAACCAGATGTCTAAAAAGAACAAAGAGGCTGTGGAAGGACTTCCTTTTTCGGAAGAAGGAAAGGCGTACATTGCATGTAACATTGAGCTGGATAAGGCGCTGGAATATTTGATTGCAGAACTGGATAAGGCTGGAAAACTGGAAAAAACAGTGATTTGTCTGAGCGCGGATCATTATCCCTATGCCATGGATATAAAAAATCTGGAGGAACTGGCAGGAGAGCCGCTGGAAGGAACGCTGGATATCTACCGCAACAGCCTGATTCTCTGGAATTCAGAAATGGAAACCGTAGAAATCAATAAGGCATGCAGCGCTTTGGACCTGATGCCGACTCTGCTGAATCTGTTTGGATTCCATTATGACTCAAGGTTATTTGCGGGACATGATATGCTTTCCGACAGTCTGCCCCTGGTAACCTTTTCCGACAGAAGTTTTATTACGGACAAAGTTTCCTATTACAGAAAAGACCGGGTGGGCACGCCTATCACGGAAGAGGAGATTACGGAAGAATATCTGGACGAAATGCGGGCGGTTGTCCGGAGCATGAATAATTTCTCCGGCCGAGTGCTGAACAATAATTATTACCACTACATTGTGGAATGTCTGCCTGAGGAGTGGTAAGGGTTTACAGTTCTTCGTAATGCAGACCGTGTTTTGCCAGGAAACGGCGGATGGCGCCGTCCCAGCAGGGCTCTAAGGACTGGTCCGGAAGAAAGGTTTTCAGGGAAGTTCCGGTAACGAGCGTCAGACGGGTTCCGTCATATTTTAAAGTCAGAACAAGCGCTTTAATATCGTCAGGTTTTAAGAGGGTATCTTCGTTTTTGAGGATACCCTCTATGTAATCCGGGATCAGCTGCAGTACAAATTTGAAGCCGGCCGGAGTACGTCTTCCCTTAATCAAATCGAAGCATATTCCGCGGAGATCTTTCCAGCGGGTGAATTCGTAGGGACGAATGGCAGGATCGTTCCATTCTTCGGAGGAATAGAAAGATTTGTTTTGTCTGCCGTCAATATGGAAAGTATTGTAAGTTGTAATAACGGCTTCTTCCAACAGGAACAGATCAAAGGTGTCGTCTGCCAGAAAAGCGTGCATAAATTGTTTCAGAGATTGAATTTCCAGTGCGGTCATAGAGAGCGCTCCTTTCTTGTAGTGGACGATTATGTATTGTAACATTAAAACGGCGGTATTTCAATAAAAATTGAAAAGCCTGCGATTGAAGGCTTTACAGCAGTTAAAAATGATGATATGATATGTAGTAATAAAAACTACGTCAGCTAAACAGATAAACCCTGAAAAATGGTAAGAAAAATAAACACATGTAGCTGAGCATAAAACAGTCTGCGGATCTCCGGTCTACGGAGGACGGCAGCAGGAGGATTCTTATGAGTTATAAAATTGTTGTAGACAGTTGTTGCGAGCTTCCGGAAGAATTACTGGCTGATCCACGTTTTGAACGTGTTCCGCTTGGTATTGAGGTGGGAGAATATCAGATTGAGGACGATGAGAATTTTAACCAGCTTGAATTTCTGCGAAAGGTTGCTGAATATCCGGGATGTCCCAAATCTTCCTGTCCCTCTCCGGAACGGTATATGGAAGCGTATCATGCGGAAGCGGATCACATCTATGCGGTAACCCTGTCGTCCCATTTAAGCGGCAGCTATAACAGCGCAAGACTGGGTATTAATTTGTTCCATGAAAAATACGGAGATAAGCAGATTCACGTATTTGATTCCGAGTCGGCAAGCTGCGGCGAAACACAGATTGCGCTTAAGATTATGGAATTAGAAGAAGCTGGCTGCTCTTTCGATGCGATCGTAAAAAAGACGGAAGAATTCCGCGATGCCCTGAATACGTACTTCGTTCTGGATAATCTGGAGACCCTGAGGAAAAACGGGAGACTTACGGGCGTAAAGGCGCTGGTTGTTTCCACATTAAATATCAAGCCGGTTATGGGAGCCGATAAAGGAACGATTATTCAAAAGTCACAATGTATAGGGATTAAAAAAGGACTTGCCAAAATGGCGGCTACGGTTGCAGCCGAAATAAAAGACGCACAGGATAAGATTTTAATGATATCCCACTGCAATTGTCCGCAGCGGGCTGAATCCGTAAAACAGATGATCCTTGAAAAAGTGCGTTTCAAAAAAGTGCTGATATTAGAAACGAGGGGAATCAGCAGCATGTATGCCAACGATGGCGGTGTGATTGTGGTGGTATAAGAAATATTTTTTAAAATCATGTGTCCTGCGGGGATTCCGGCCGGAATTCCTTCAGGGCATATTTTGCGTAAGTCAGGCTTCCGGGGGCAATTCGAAACGCAGTGCCGTCGGTCATCGTAGCGGTAAGCAGGCTGATTTTATTAAGGTAGCGTCCGTTAATCAGGACTTTGTTGTTGAGAGGAAAAAATACGGGATAAGATGCAAGCTGGGAAAAGAGATTATCCAGTGTGCTTAAGACGGATAAAACCCGCCCGTCCTTTAAAGTAATCTTCAGATACCGGCCTGCCGATACGGCGTACATAAAATCAGATTCTTTTACATAATGATAGGAGCCGGATTCCTCCCGCAGTTCGATATGGGGGATTGCCGACTGTTTAAAGGCAAGCGAATGGTCCAGAACGGCTGACAGCTCGTTTACTTTAATGGGTTTATCCAGAAACAGAATATTTTGGGGAAGATTCTGTTCCCTGTAGGAAATCAAGGAAGAACAAAGTGTGACGGGCGCCGACACACCTACATTGTAAAGAGCCGCTGCGACGTCCATGCCGGTAATGCTGCCATGGCACATGTCAATGAAAAAAACGTCATAAAGCATGGGAGATCTTAATAGAGCTTCCAGATCCCCGTAAGAATCGACATAAAAACCGCCGGATACGGCGGTTCTTTTATCCGCCTCACGTTTCAAAAGACGTTCTAATTGTTTCCTGTCTGCTACGTTATCGTCACAAATTGCAATATGCATAAAAATCCTCCCTCTGCGGCAAAGACTCCGCCGATTATAATTACATGGTAAGAAATTCTATGGGCGCGCTTAAAAGCGCAATAACTGCAATGACCTGTAAAATCAGAATCGCCGGCATTCCATAAACAAAATACCAGTGTCTGGTTTTATGGCGGAAGGTATACATACCGAGTATGGAACCGAGGCTTCCGCCGATTGCCGCAATAATAAACAGAGTAGATTCAGGAATCCGGAAAGTGTGTTTCACGGCTTTCCGTTTGTCGATTCCCATCACAAAAAAACCGATTAGATTTATAAAAATATAGTAGCCAGCAAGGAGTATCGTAACTCTCATAAGCAGAAACCTCTTAAAATTTACAGGAAACTCCGTTTTCCAACCTGAAAAACCGGAGTTCCCTGAGACTATTTCCGGTTATTTGTTTTGTGCTTCCTGCATTTTCATAGCGCGTACCTTGCAGGAAAGTCCGAACAGATTGATGAAACCTTCCGCATCATGATGATCGTACAGATCGCCCGTAGTAAAGGAAGCGATGCTTTCGTTATATAAGGAGTAAGGTGATGCGGTTCCGGCCTTGATAATATTGCCCTTATATAATTTGAATTTTACTTCGCCGGTCACGTATTCCTGGGTTTTTTCAATAAATGCCTGAACGGCTTCGCGCAGCGGCGTAAACCATTTGCCCTCGTAAACGATATCGGCAAATTTATTGCCCAGGTCCTTTTTCATGGTGTATGTATCGCGGTCCAGAATCAATTCTTCCAGCTGCTGGTGGGCTTCCATCAGAATGGTTCCGCCGGGAGTCTCATATA
Source organism: uncultured Lachnospiraceae bacterium (assembly GCA_910587935.1). Taxonomy (GTDB): domain Bacteria; phylum Bacillota; class Clostridia; order Lachnospirales; family Lachnospiraceae; genus MGBC143606. Next base: position 41,077 of record CAJUNP010000018.1, on the reverse strand, counting down.
CGCCGCGTGATTTCATGCCTACTACGCGGTTCTCCACAATATCTACAATGCCGATTCCGTGTTTGCCGCCGAGCACGTTTAATTCACGGATAATATCGGATACCTTCATCTTTTTGCCGTTTACGCTGACAGGAATTCCCTTTTCGAAGGTCATGGTAACGTATTCGCCTTCTTCGGGCGCCTTTTCAGGTGTGGTGCCAAGAACCAGAAGGTGGTCGAAGTTCGGTTCGCTGGCGGGATCTTCCAGTTCCAGTCCTTCATGGCTGATGTGCCACAAATTGCGGTCGCGGCTGTAACTGCTGTCCGCAGAAAAAGGAAGATCAATGCCGTGGGCCCGGCAGTATTCAATTTCGGATTCACGGGAATCCATGGTCCATTTGTCATTTCTCCAGGCGGCAATAATTTTCAGGTCGGGAGCAAGCGCTTTAATGCCCAGCTCAAAACGGATCTGATCGTTGCCTTTGCCGGTTGCGCCGTGGCAGATAGCGCTGGCGCCTTCCTTACGTGCAATTTCCACCAGCCTTTTTGCGATTACGGGCCTTGCCATGGAAGTGCCGAGAAGATATTTATTCTCATATACGGCGTGTGCCTGGACGCAGGGAACAATGTATTCGTCGCAGAATTCATCGATCACGTCTTCGATATATAATTTGGAAGCGCCGCAGAACTTCGCGCGTTCTTCCAGACCGTCCAGTTCCTCTCCCTGTCCGCAGTCGATGCAGACGCAGATGACCTCGTAGTCAAAATTTTCCTTTAACCAGGGGATGATCGCGGTCGTATCAAGCCCACCGGAATATGCAAGAATTACTTTTTCTTTCATGAGTCCATTCCTCCATGTTATGATTTGTATAAAAATACATGTTATAAGTATCTTATGATGCAGAGAATTCAGTTTCTGCTGCGTCCCGTATCAATATACAACATTTTAATGGGAAATGCAAGTGACAATTTATTATGAAAAGGAAGAAAATCTTGCTTTGGGTACACAAATTTTAAAAAACATATTGCATAAAGCATGTTGCGGATGTATAATTATCCAAGAATAAAGATAGAACAAATGCAGATAAAAGGTTGAGTTTGTAAAGAGATTGCGTTATAATGCAGCGTAGACGCTGCTCCCGGAAGCAGCCGGAAAATGAAAAGAAAAGGAAAAACAAAATGATTAAAGCAGGTATTATAGGAGCGACAGGATATGCGGGCGCGGAGCTTGTACGCATCCTGACAGGACACAAGGAAGTGGAAATCAAGTGGTACGGTTCAAAAAGTTATATTGACGAGAAATATGAAAGAGTGTACCGTAATCTGTTTAAAATTGTGGACGCGGCCTGTATGGACGATAATATGGAAGAGCTGGCGAAGCAGGTGGATGTGATTTTTACGGCTACGCCTCAGGGTTTTCTGGCGTCCGTGCTGACAGAGGAGATACTTTCCCAGGTAAAGATTGTGGATTTAAGCGCGGATTACCGTATTAAAGATGTAAAGGTATATGAAAAATGGTATGGAATTACCCATCAGTCCCCGCAGTTTATTGAAGAAGCGGTCTATGGACTTTGTGAGATAAACCGCGGTAAAATCGGAAAAGAGACCAGACTGGTGGCCAATCCGGGCTGTTATACCACCTGTTCTATTCTGACGCTGTACCCATTGGTAAAAGAGGGACTGATCCGGACGGAAACGATGATTGTTGACGCCAAGTCGGGAACTTCCGGTGCGGGAAGAGGCGCCAAAACGGCCAATCTGTTCTGTGAAGTAAATGAAAATATAAAAGCTTACGGCGTGGCTTCCCACCGCCATACGCCGGAAATTGAAGAACAGCTGGGATATGCGGCGGGCAAAGAAATTCTTCTTAACTTTACGCCCCATCTGGTTCCCATGAACAGAGGGATTCTGGTGACCGCCTATGCCGATATAAATAAAGAGATTTTAAACGGTCCGTCCGCTGAGGATGTGATTCGGGCGGCTTACGATCAATATTACGCTAAGGAAAAATTTATACGCGTTCTGGAAAAAGGCGTATGCCCGGAAACCAGATGGGTAGAGGGAAGCAATTATGTGGACGTAAATTTTGTATTTGATGAGAGAACCGGAAGAGTGATAGCCATGGGGGCGCTTGATAATCTTGTAAAGGGAGCGGCCGGACAGGCGGTGCAGAATATGAATCTGCTTTTCGGCATAAAAGAAAGCGAAGGACTGGAAATGCCCCCGCTGTTCCCGTAATAAATGGAAGTACTGCGAGGTTGTAATTATGGTTAAATTTTATTTGATCCGTCACGGAGAGACGGACTGGAACGTAGAAAGCCGTTTTCAGGGCCGGGAGAATATTTCTTTGAACGAAACGGGTCAGAAGCAGGCGGAGGCCTGCGGACTGGGGATGCTGGAAACGGGGATTCCCTTTGACTGTATGGTGTCCAGTCCGCTGGACCGGGCGTATGGGACGGCGGAAATGATTGCCGGCTGCCTGGGGATTGCCGCGATCCATAAAGAACCGGATCTGATTGAAAGGGATTTCGGTAAAATTTCGGGCAGAAAAAGAGAAGACCGGGAGTGGATGCTTGCTTCCGGCGAAGATTTGCAGATTGAGGATGAAGAACTTGTGGCGGAACGGATGCAGCGTGTTCTTGACCGGTTTTGCAAAGGAGACTTCCGGCATGTGATAATGGTATCCCACGGGGCTTCTATCCGGGCCCTTCTGGGTAAATACGCAAAGGCCGGTTCCGTCCCGGCGACGGAAGTGCAGCGTAACACCTGCCTTACCACCATTGTCCATAAGGAAGACGGTTTCTATCTGGAGGCGTTTGACAAAACGCCGAAAGAACTGGTGCGGGAAACCGCGGTGTACGATTTACTTGACAGACTGCGGATCAAATCGGAAAGGGTTTTCCATGAACCTTTATTTACAATGGAAGCCTGCCAGGATGTGGACGAGGCGCTGGGAATTAAAATCTGCAAAAATCTTTTTTTGTGTAATTCCTCCAGAACCCGTTTTTATCTGCTTTTGATGCCGGGAGATAAAAAATTTGTTACAAAAGAAGTGTCAAAGCAGATCGGAAGCGCCAGACTTTCCTTTGGACCAAAAGAGTATATGGAAAAATACTTAAATCTTACGCCGGGGTCAGTCAGCCTTATGGGATTGATGTTTGATACACAAAATAAAGTAGAACTTTTGATTGACCGGGATGTGCTGGAAGAAGAATATTTCGGATGCCATCCCTGCGTCAATACGAGCAGCCTGAAAATGAAGACCGCGGATATCCTGAAAAAATTTCTTCCCGCGGTACATCATACATATACAGAGGTAGTGTTATGAGCGGGGAACAGATAAAAGTCCGCACCATGCGGATGGAAGATTACAGCGGGGTGCAGAGCCTGTGGATGAGCATTAAGGGATTTGCCATTCGAAGCGTGGATGATTCCAGAGAAGGCGTAGAGCTTTTTTTAAAAAGGAATCCGGCGACCAGCGTGGTGGCCGAGTCGGACGGCAGGATTGTAGGGGCGATTCTGTGCGGACACGACGGCAGGAGAGGATGTCTGTATCATGTATGCGTGGCCGAACAATACCGCATGCGGGGAATCGGCAAGGCTATGGTGGTAAAGGCCATGGAAGCGTTAAAGGAAGAAAGAATCAACAAGGTTTCCCTGATTGCATTTACCGGAAACGATATCGGCAACGCTTTTTGGAAGCAGATCGGCTGGACGAAAAGGGAAGATTTAAACTATTATGACTTTACATTGAATGAAGCCAATATTACGGCGTTTATTCAATAAGACAAAACGGGGCGGGAGGCATTGGTATGAGTATCAGAATAAAAGAAACAAAAGGCGGAGTAACCGCGGCAAGGGGTTTTGAAGCGGCCGGCGTGGAAGCGGGTATCAAATATAAGGACAGAACGGATATGGCTGTGGTATACAGTCAGGTTCCCTGTATCGGGGCGGGAACCTTTACCACGAATGTAGTCAAAGCGGCTCCGGTGCTTTGGGACAGAGAGCTTGTTGAACATGCTCCCTTTTTACAGGCTGTGATTGTGAATTCCGGGATTGCCAATGCATGTACCGGAGAACAGGGAAGAAATTACTGTAAAAGAACGGCGGGAAAAGCGGCGGAATGTCTGCACATTCCCGAGAATTCCGTTTTGGTGGCCTCTACCGGTGTGATCGGTATGCAGCTTCCCATAGAAAAAATAGAAAAAGGCGTGGAACTGCTTGCCGCCTCGAAAGAAGCGGGGATCGATGCCGGAACAAGAGCGGCGGAGGCAATTATGACGACGGACACCGTCTCCAAGCAGGCGGCAGTCACTTTTGAAATAGGCGGAAAAACAGTAACCATGGGCGGTATGTGCAAAGGTTCGGGAATGATTCATCCCAATATGTGCACCATGCTGGGCTTTGTCACTACCGATTTGGCAATATCAAAAGAATTGCTTACAAAAGCGTTAAAAGAGGATGTGCAGGATACCTTTAATATGATTTCTGTGGACGGAGACACCTCTACCAACGACACACTCCTGCTGCTGGCAAACGGTATGGCCGGCAATCCTGAGATTACCGAAGAAAATGAGGATTACGAAACTTTTAAAGAGGCGCTCAGGTATATCAATACCACCCTGGCGAAAAAGATGGCGGGAGACGGCGAGGGCGCTACGGCGTTATTTGAAGTAAAGGTAATTCATGCGGCTACAAAACAGGACGCAAGAATTTTAAGTAAATCCGTTATTACCTCCAGCCTGACCAAAGCGGCCATATTCGGGCATGATGCCAACTGGGGCCGTATTTTGTGCGCCCTGGGGTATTCCGGCGTGCAGTTTGATCCGGAAAAGCTGGAGCTTTCTCTTTTAAGCAGCGCCGGGGAAATCCTGATTTACAAGGACGGAACGGCGGCGTCTTACAGCGAGGAGGAGGCCTCAAGGATTCTTTCACAGCCGGAAGTAACGGCTCTTGTGGATATGAAATCGGGAGAAGAATCCGCCGCCGCATGGGGCTGCGATCTGACTTACGATTATGTTAAAATTAACGCGGATTACCGTTCATAAAGCAGGAGGTATCATAATGAATCAGAACGATATGAATCAGGTGCTTGCAAAAGCAGAGGTATTGATAGAGGCGCTGCCTTATATACGGCGCTTTAACAGGAAAATTATTGTGGTCAAATACGGCGGCAGCGCCATGAGCAATGAAGAACTGCAGAAAAATGTAATTAAAGATGTAACGCTGTTAAAACTGGTCGGTTTTAAACCCATTATCGTTCACGGGGGCGGCAAGGAGATCAGCCGCTGGGCGGGAAAAGTAGGAAAAGAAGCGGAATTTGTAAACGGCCTTCGTGTGACGGATGCGGAAACGATGGAAATTGCCGAGATGGTTTTAAATAAAGTCAATAAAAGCCTGGTGTCTATGGTTCAGGAGCTGGGAGTAAAGGCTGTCGGGATCAGCGGAAAAGACGGCGGACTTTTAACGGTTGATAAAAAGTATTCCGACGGAAAAGATATCGGCTTTGTGGGGGATGTGAAATCCGTAAATCCCAAGATTCTCCATGATCTTCTGGAGAATGATTTTCTGCCCATTATTGCGCCTACCGGCCTGGATGAGAGCTTTTCCACATACAATATCAATGCGGACGACGCGGCCTGCGCCGTTGCAAAAGCGGTAGGAGCCGATAAACTTGTATTTTTAACGGATATAGAAGGACTGTATAAAGATATTAACGATAAAGCTTCCTTTATTTCCCGGCTGACCGCATCGGAGGCCGACAGACTGATCCAGGAAGGGTTTATCGGCGGCGGTATGCTTCCCAAATTGAATAACTGTACGTCTGCCATTCGAAACGGCGTAAACAGGGTGCATATCCTGGACGGCAGGATTCCCCATTGTCTGCTGCTTGAGATTTTTACCAATGAGGGAATCGGGACGGCAATTATTCAGGATGAGGATGTTCAACAATAGGGAGGGGATCAAGGATGATGAAGGAATACATAGAGCAGGCGGAAAAAGATCTGCTGCATACATATAATCGTTACCCGATTGTATTCGATCGCGGTGAAGACGTATATCTGTACGATCTGGAAGGGAAAAAATACCTGGATTTTGCCGCGGGCATTGCGGTGTTTGCATTAGGGTACGGGAACCGGGAATATAACGACGCCTTAAAAGGACAGATTGACAAGCTGATTCATACTTCCAATTACTATTACAATGTTCCTGCGGTGGAAGCGGCAAAAAAGCTGAAAGCGGTCTCCGGCATGGACAGGGTCTTTTTTACGAACAGCGGCGCGGAAGCCATTGAGGGAGCCGTTAAGGCGGCCAGAAAGTATGCGTATTTAAAGGACGGCAGGACGGATCATGAGATAATTGCCATGGAACATTCTTTCCACGGAAGAACCATGGGAGCGTTGTCGGTAACCGGAAATCCAAAGTACCGGGAGGCTTTTGAACCCATGATCGGAAATATCCGTTTTGCGGTATTGAATGATTTTGAGAGCGTCGCCGCACAGGTAACGGATAAAACCTGCGCCATTCTGCTTGAAACCGTGCAGGGGGAAGGCGGCATTTTTCCGGTGCGCAAAGAGTTTTTGGAACAGGTAAAGGAACTGTGTGAAAAGCGGGACATTCTCCTGATTCTTGATGAAATACAGTGCGGCATGGGGCGGTGCGGGACCTTTTTTGCGTGGCAGCGCTACGGCATAAAACCGGATATCATGACGACGGCAAAGGCGCTTGGCTGCGGCGTTCCGGTGGGCGCTTTTCTGATGACGGAAAAAGTCGGCGCCGCATCTTTGACGGCGGGAGACCATGGAACGACCTATGGAGGGAATCCTCTTGCCTGCGCAGCCGTTTCGAAAGTGCTTGATTTATTTGACAGGAATCATATAATAGAACATGTGGAAAAGGTAGGGAATTATCTGGAACAGGAACTTGATAAACTGGCAGAGGAATTTGACTGTATAGAGACCAGGCGCGGCGTAGGGCTGATGCAGGGACTTGTATTTAAGGTTCCGGTGGGAGCTGTGATTAACCGTGCGTTAGAGAAAGGGCTGGTGCTGATTAATGCGGGTACGCATATCCTCCGGTTTGTTCCTCCGCTGATTATTACAGAAGAACATGTGGATGCCATGACGGCGATTCTGAGAGAATGCATAAAACAGGCGGAAGCAGTTTAGAGTAGGAGAAAATACATGATTCTTAGGAAGAGACTGACGGCAATGTTATTGGTAATCGGTATGACGGCAGGCGTAATCGGAGTGGGCGCCAGCGGCGTTACCGTGCCCAAGGAAACGGAGGAATCCCTGTTTGGAGGTAAAAAGGATACTATATATTTCTGGTATACGGATGATGCGCTGTCCGATTATGTTAACAGTGCGGCAGTGAATTTCGGCGAAGCCAATGACGTACGGGTAATTCCGGTGTTAAAGTCCGGCCGGGAATATGTGGAAGCCGTTAATTATGCTTCACTCCATGACGAAGAACAGATGCCCGACGTATACCTGCTCAGCAATGATTCGCTGGGGAAGGCATATCTTGCGGGACTCGCCGCGGAGATTAAGGACAGCCCCGTGTGCACGCCGGAAGTTTTTCCGCAGTCGGCGTTATCTGCGGTTACGTACGACGGTAAGATTATAGCGTATCCTTATTATTTTGAGACCAGCGCCTATTTATATAATAAAACGTATCTGGAAGACTTTGTAAAAGAACGTCTTAAGGAAGAAGCCGGAGCCGGGGCGGAGGGAGAAGAAGCGGAAGAAGCGGCGGAATTTTCTGTGCCGCAGGAGCAGCTGGAGGCGTCGGTGCAGGAGCTTTTACCGCAGACTATGGACGAACTTCTTTCCTTTGCGGACGCTTATATTGCTCCCGAGGCGGTAGAATCTATTTTAAAATGGGACGTGTCGGATATTTTTTATAACTATTATTTTATAGGGCAGTACATGGTAGTCGGCGGAGAGGCCGGCGATGATGAGAATCAGATCGACATATATAATCTGGAATCCATTGAATGTCTGAAAGTATATCAGAAGCTGAACCAGTTCTTTTATATTGAGCCGGATATGGTTACGTATGACAGTGTGTTGCAGGATTTTATAGACGGTAAGGTTGTGTTTTCCGTTGTTACCAACGATGCCATAGCAAGACTGGAAGAAGCCGGGGAAGACGGAAGTTTTCCGTTTGAGTACGGGATTATGACGGTTCCGCGTATCAGCGAGGCTTTGGCGGGACGTTCCCTGTCCGTTACCAATGCGGTTGTGGTGAACGGATATTCCGGGCAGCAGGAGCTGGCCAACCGGTTTGCAACATATCTGACGACGGAATATCTTGACAATTTTTATACACGCACGGGAAAGACGGCTTCCTCCTATCATGCCGCTTATGAGAATTTCTGGCTTAACGCGTTCCGATCGGAATATGAAAAATCGATTCCCATGCCTAAAATGATCGAAACCAGTAACTTCTGGATTCAGCTCGAAATACTTTTTTCCAGGGTATGGAATGGGGAAAACATTAACGATCTGGTCAGGGGATTGTCCGAACAGATGATGACGCAGATTCTGGGACAGCCTTTTACCGAAGAATATATAGAAGAACCGCAGACAGAGCCGGAAGAAGAGGAAGAATACATTGACGACGGAGAAACGATGGACGACGGCGAAGTGACGAATCAGTAGCTTTTATACGGTATTTTTGCAGGCAAATGAATATTCTTTTCAGAAAAAGGAAATAAATAACACAGGAGACACCTTCTCCTGTGTTTTTCTTTGGCCGCATCCGGCGGCAAATATTTCTGATAGCCGGGAAAGATTTTCCGGCGGAAAGGAACAGACTATGTTAGGAATTTTGATCGCTCTGATTTCCGGAGCACTGATGAGCATACAGGGCGTATTTAACACACAGGTTACGAAAACGTCGGGAATCTGGGTTGCCAATGCGTTCGTACAGTTTACGGCGCTGCTGGTATGCATCGCCGGGTGGCTGATTACCGACCGCAGCTCCTTTGCATCTTTACTGAAGGTAGAACCGAAATACATGCTTCTTGGCGGAGCCATCGGCGCGTTTATTACCTATACGGTAATTAAAGGAATGGAAATGCTGGGACCGGCCAAAGCCGTAATGCTTATAGTGGTTGCACAGCTTCTGGTAGCTTATGTAATCGAACTTATGGGGTGGTTCGGCGTAGAAAAACAACCTTTGGAGTTCCGTAAAATAATCGGTATGGCGGCAGCCATCGCCGGAATTATCATATTTAAGTGGAAATAGAAGAAAGCCGTAAAAAAATCCAGGATACACTTGTAAAAAGAAGGCAATTACTTTAAAATAAAAAGCATCGGCATAGAAGGGGCCTTCCTTTCGAAAAAGAAAGGAAACTATGCGGTATGTATGAAAAAAACAGTAATTTCTACGCTAAAAAGATGCACAAATCAAGGATACTAATCATAAAGTTTATTCTGGTGGCAGTATTTCTATGCGGCTGTGTCAAAAAAGATCAGATGGGAATATCTTTGGAACAATTACAGACGGAAGAAACGGGGGGCAGGCAGGAACCGGCAGATCGGACCGAAGAGCAAAAGGCGGCCGGCGAACAGGCAGAATCCGTATCGGGAGAGGCATATGAGGCAGAGGCGGTGTCTTTCCTGTATGTACATATATGCGGCGCCGTAAAGAATCCCGGCGTTTATGAACTTCCGGAGGGAAGCCGTGTGTTTGAAGCCGTTGCCGCCGCCGGAGGTTTTTTAGAGGAAGCCGACACGGACTACGTGAATCAGGCGCAGTTTTTGCCGGACGAAGGTAAAATCGTAATTCCGACCAGAAAAGAGACGGAACTTCTTGCACAAGAGGAAGAAGGCGAGTCTGGTTTCGGTATTATTTTACAGGAAACAAGACAGGAGCCGGGCGGTGTGAAGCAAAACGCGGGTGGAGAACCCATGGTCAATCTGAATACCGCAGGGAAAGAAGAACTGTGTTCGCTGCCAGGTATCGGTACGGCGAAAGCGGAAGCCATTATCCGTTACCGGGAGAAAAAAGGAAGCTTTTTGGCAAAAGAAGAGCTGAAGCAGGTTGAAGGCATTAAAGAAGGCGTATATACGGGTGTGGAAAACAGAATTTATGTAGAATAATGAGGGTCGGGAGACAGAAAGGGTATAAAAATGGGAAAAAGAGTTTTGGTAGTGGACGACGAAAAGCTGATTGTAAAAGGAATCCGGTTCAGTCTGGAACAGGACGGAATGGAAGTAGACTGTGCATACGACGGGCAGGAGGCGCTGGAGATGGCGCAGGCGCATACCTATGATATGATACTGCTGGACGTTATGCTTCCGAAGCTCACCGGTTTTGAGGTCTGCCAGCAGATCCGGGATTTTTCCAATGTTCCTATTGTAATGCTTACGGCAAAGGGAGACGATATGGATAAAATTCTGGGGCTGGAGTACGGCGCTGACGATTATATTACAAAACCCTTTAATATTCTGGAAGTAAAAGCCCGTATTAAAGCGATTATGCGCCGTATGGGACAAAAAGAAAAGAAACCGGAAGCGGATAAAATTATAGAACAAAGCGATATGAAACTGGACTGTGAAGGCAGACGCGTTTTTATTTCCGGTAAAGAGATTAATCTGACTGCAAAAGAGTTTGAACTGCTGGAACTGATGATTAAGACACCCAACAAGGTGTACAGCAGAGAAGGACTTTTAAAGCTGGTCTGGGGGGAAGATTATCCGGGAGACGTGCGTACGGTTGACGTACATATCCGAAGACTTCGTGAAAAAATTGAAAAGAGTCCCAGCGAGCCCAGATACGTGCATACCAAATGGGGGGTTGGCTATTATTTTAACGTAGAATAGCGGAGCAAAAATATGTGGAATAAGATCAGGGATGCGGTAAAACGACTGCCGTCCATGCGCAGTTTAAAGGCAAGGATTTTTATCATTATTATGCTGGTCGGTACAATTCCCAGTATATTGATGCGTTATGGGATTTTAAAAAGCTATGAAGAACGCGCGGTATATCAGCGTCAGAAAGTAGTACAGAATCAGCTGAAGATTCTTGCCAATCATTTGATTACCTACAATTATCTTCAGGATGCTTCTTCGGAAGTAATTAACGCGGAACTGGACATGTTATCCAGCCTTTATGACGGACGTGTGCTGATTATCGGAAGCAATTACAAAATAGTTAAAGATACATACGGGGTCAGTGAGGGAAGAACAATTATTTCGGAAGAAGTTTTCCGTACCTTTAAGGGGGAAAGTCTGTCTAATTATGTACGCCCCGATGAGTATAACACAGACGGATATATCGAAATGACGGTTCCAATTTTAGTAACGGTCACGAAAGACGACGGACAGGGAGAACCGATAGAAGAAAGTGTTGTACGGGGAGTTATGTTAACAAGTATTTCCGCCGAATATATAACTTCAACATTAAGCAGTATGAATCGGAAGGCCTTTATATGGGAAGCCTTGATTATGCTTGTTGTTTTTACTCTGGCGATTGTCTGTTCCCTTCTGCTGGCCAGACCTTTTAATTACGTTACGGATGCGATTAACAGGGTAAAAGAAGGATTTTCGGATGAAAAGATTTCCGTGCCCGATTATGTGGAAACGACGCATATTATCGATGCGTTTAACGCCCTGCTCAAAAGGATGAGAGTTCTTGACACGTCAAGACAGGAATTCGTGGCGAATGTGTCCCATGAATTAAAGACGCCGCTGGCGTCCATGAAAGTACTGGCAGATTCCCTGCTGGCGCAGACGGATGCGCCGCCGGAGCTTTACCGTGAATTTCTGACGGATATTGCAGAAGAAATTGACAGAGAGAATCAAATTATTACGGATTTGCTTGCGCTGGTTAAAATGGATAAGACGGCGTCGGGACTGAATATCAGTACCGTGGATATAAATGCGCTGACCGAATTGATTTTAAGGCGTTTGCGTCCCATTGCGCGTAAAAAGGATGTGGAAGTTGTTTTTGAAAGTATCCGCCCCGTTACCGCAGAGGTAGACGAAGTAAAGATGACTTTGATTTTATCTAATCTGGTGGAGAATGCTATTAAATATAATAAAGAACATGGTCGCGTCAAAGTGGTTCTGGATGCGGACCATCAATATTTTACATTGGAAATATCGGATACGGGCATCGGAATTCCGGAGGAAGCTTTAGGCCATATATTTGAGCGTTTTTACCGTGTAGATAAATCCCACTCCAGAGAGATCGGAGGAACCGGTCTGGGCCTTGCCATAGCAAGAAGTGCTGTTTTGCGGCATAAGGGCTCCGTTAAAGTAAGCAGTGTGGAGAATGAGGGGACTGTTTTTATCGTTAAAATTCCATTAAACTATATTGCTTTTTAACATGCAGACATGACGGAACCGGGAAAAGGGAAGAGATGCAATGGGTTTGGATATGAGAATAAAAAGAAAAATATGGGTTATCTGCGCCGCAGTTTTGACCGTCGGTGCGCTGAATGCGTGCGGCAGGAGAGAAAATGTGGATGAGGATAAGATTTTTTTGGTAAATTATATCAGCAATGACGAGGTAAAAGTAGTAACACAGGAATACACAATGCAGGCGGACTTGACAGACCCGCAGGAACAGGTGGAAGAATTGCTGTCCGTTCTTGGCACGGTGCCGGAGCGGCTGGAGTACAAGCCTCCCCTGGCACAGGGTTTTGCCGTGCTTGGTTATGAACTTCGGGAAGGCAATCTGATCCTGGATATGGATGAGGAGTACCGGAAACTTTCCGTGCCGCAGGAGGTCCTGACAAGGGCGGCGTTAGTCCGGACACTGGTTCAGATAGAGGGCGTACAGTATGTAGGCGTTACGGTAAGCGGACAACCTCTTATGGACAGCCTTGGCAGTCCTATAGGGATGATGAATACCGATACTTTTGTGGATAATGAAGGAAGCCAGATCAATTCCATGGAGCAGGTGCGTATCCGGCTGTATTTTACGAACGAGGAAGGAAACGGACTGATTGCCGTAAACCGTACGCTGGTGTATAACACCAATCTGTCGATGGAGCGTCTGGTGGCGGAGCAGCTGGTTTTGGGACCTACCAGTATGACGAAGAACGTATATCCGACCCTGAATCCGGAAACGAAGGTTTTAAGCGTTACGATTAATGATGGAATATGTTATGTTAACTTGAATGAGACCTTTCTGACGCAGCTGAACAACGCTTCGGCGGAGGTTGTAATTTATTCTGTCGTTAATTCCCTGATAGAGCTTCCCAGTGTTAATAAGGTTCAGATATCCGTGAACGGAAAAACGGATGTTCTGTACAGGGAGACTGTCAATTTAAGCACAGTGTTTGAAAGAAATCTGGATTTGGTAGTAAATCCGGAATAGGAAAGGAAGTAGAGTATTTGAAAAGACCGTTGGCAGTAATCTGCCTGGCCGTTCTGGCGGCGGCATGTTTTAAAATGAAGCTTGCGCCGCCGGATTTTCCTGTTTACAGGCAGTTTGAAGGTACGGACTGTACGGCGGCCGGCAGGATCGGCAAAATAGAAATCAAGAATCATTACGGAAAAAATCAGACTGTTTTATATCTGGAATCACTCTCTTATTTTCAATCAGATCAGGAACCATTCTATGAGTCAAAATCCCCTGACAAACAAAAGATAAAATCGGATTTACCATGCGGACTGGTATGTTATATAGACGGCGGAGAAAACGAAGGGACGCCGGATTACAGAATCGGTGAGGAAGCGCTTGTGCGAGGCCGGTTTGAGGCGTACAGAGCGGCGTCTAATCCGGGAGAATTTGATGCCTGCCGGTATTACCGGATTCTGGGAATTTCGGGCAAATTAAAAAACGCAGGCGTTTTGCAGACGGGAAAGGATTATAACAGGCCGGCGCATCTGTTATATCGGTTTAAAACGTATCTCCAAAAAAAGATACACAGCTATTATCCCCAAAAAGAAGCCGGGATTATGACGACGATGCTTTTGGGAGATAAAACGGAGCTGGACCGGGAAATCAAAGATTTATATAAAACGGCGGGAATTTTACATATTTTAAGCGTATCGGGACTTCATGTTTCGCTGCTTGGTTATGGATTGTACAAAGGACTGCGCAGAATCGGCGTACCCATGCGGACGGCGGCTGCTGCCGGAGGAATCTGGATAGCGGCGTATGGAGTGATGATAGGTTCGGGCGTTTCCGTATTTCGGGCGGTATTCATGTTCTGCCTGCAGATGCTTGCGGAGTGGTGGGGCCGGACTTATGATTTGCTTACGGCGCTTTCCGTTTCCGCAGCGTTTCTGATACTTAAAAATCCGCTCTATCTGTACCACAGCGGATTCTGGCTTTCCTATACCTGTGTGCTGGCTATCAGTCTGCTGTATCCCTGCCTGAAAGTACCGGAGGAAAAAGGAAATGTTAAAGTTATTGCCGTACTGAATTCATTTCTTTTAAGCGTGAGTATTACAATTGCTACGCTGCCGGTTTTTTTGTGGTTTTATTATGAGGTTTCCCTGTGGGGAATTATGTGGAATCTGTTGGTGATTCCGCTTATGAGCGTGGTGCTGGGCGGCGGGATTTTTACGCTTTTTCTGCCGGAAGCTATAAAAGGATTTGCCGGGATTGCAGCCCGGGGGATCTGTCTGCCGCTGACTCTTTTTGAAAAACTGTGCCATATTACGGAATGGACCGGTCTGGGAACCATTATTGCAGGGCAGCCTGATTTCTGGCAGATTGCGGTGTTTACCGCCGGACTTTTATGCTTTCTGGCAGTTTCGGGGAAACTTCGGTATGTACAGAGGATGGCTGTGCTTTCGGTTCTGATAACCGTATTGTTTTTGCGTCCGCGCCCCGGATTTACAATCACCTTCCTGGATGTAGGCCAGGGAGACGGCATCTGTGTACAGAATGAGAACGGCAATGTATATCTGATCGACGGCGGCAGCAGCAGTAAAAGCAATGTGGGAACTTATCAGATTCTGCCCTTTTTGAAGCAGCAGGGAATTCGGGAAATAAAAGCAGTTTTCATTTCCCATGGCGACCAGGATCATATAAACGGAATCCGGGAATTGCTGGAGAGACAAAAGGGCGGCGTGGCAATCCGCCAACTGGTTTTGTCGGGAAGCAAAAGGCAAGAATTTTTTGACGAATACCGGGAATTGATAAAGCTGTGCGAAGAAACGGGAACCGGTGTTTATACCATACAGGCAGGCGGGAGCGTAACGGACGGAGGCCTTACCCTGGCCTGCCTTCATCCCGCCGGGAATTTTGAAGGGGAAAAGAACGCCTCTTCGCAGGTGCTGTATCTGTCCTATGAAGATGTTACGGTTCTTTTTACAGGCGATGTGGAAGGCGAAGGGGAAAGACGTCTGGAACAGGCGATGGAAGAAGCCGAAATAAAGAACATAACGCTGCTGAAGGTTGCGCATCATGGTTCTAAATATTCTACTTCCCCACAGTTTCTCAGGCAGGTCAATCCAAAGGCATCTATTATTTCCTGCGGGGAAAATAATTCCTACGGGCATCCTCACGAAGAACTCCTTGAAAGGCTTAAGGAACAGGGGTGTCCGGTTTTGCAGACACAGGAAAACGGGGCTATAACGGTGTCCCTGCGAAAAGGCCGTATGTGGTTTTACGTATTCGGACATGGATAAGCATGAAAAAAGATGACAGACATGTTTTTGTGATGTAAAATAGAATTTACAGGAAAGGAATGGGAGAACAGGTGTGCAAAGGATTAACGAAGATATCAAAACGGGACAGTTAAAACAGGTATACTTATTATATGGGGAAGAGGCATACCTGCGTAAGCAGTATAAGGACAGGCTTAAGAAAGCCCTCTGTGCGGATGGAGACACCATGAATTTTCATTATTGCGAGGGAAAGGATGTGAATGTTCCCCAGATTATAGATCTGGCCGAAACGCTTCCCTTTCTTGCAGAAAGGCGTGTGCTTCTCATCGAAAACAGCGGACTTTTTAAACGCGGCGGAGAAACCCTTGCCGATTATCTGAAAGCGCCCTGTGATACCGCCTTTTTTATATTTGCGGAGACGGAGGTCGATAAGCGCAGTAAGCTGTATAAAGCGGCGGCTTTGGCCGGGTGCTGCGTGGAATTCGGAGCGCAGAATGAGGAAACGCTCAAAAAGTGGATTCTAAGCCTGGTTAAGCAGGAGGGCAAACAGATTACGCAGCAGGGATTGTCCTATTTTCTGAATAAGACAGGTACGGATATGGAGAATATCCGTATGGAGCTGGAAAAGCTGTTTTCCTATTGTCTGGGCAGGGATTCCATTTTACCGGAAGATGTGGACGCGGTCTGCGTGACCAGAATCAGCAGCCGTATTTTTGATATGATTAATGCGATTGCGGATAAGCGGCAGAAAGCGGCTCTGGAACTTTATTATGATCTTTTGGCGTTAAAGGAGCCGCCCATGCGGATCCTGTTTCTGATAGCCAGACAGTGCAATATGCTTTTGCAGGTAAAAGAACTGAAAGCAAAAGGATTCGATCAGAAAAAAATCGGCGAGAAGATTGGACTGCCGGGCTTTGTAGCGGGCAAATATGTAGCGCAGGCCGCAAAATTTAAGGTTCATGAACTGCGGCGTGCCGTTGAGCGCTGTGTGGAAGCGGAAGAGGCGGTTAAAACCGGACGGATGAACGATGTGATGAGCGTAGAGATTTTAATTGTATCTGTGTTATAATATTAAGCAGGTCTGACAAACTATTAAGGGAAGTTTATAGGACTGCAAAAATGATATAAATGAATAGGAGAGGGAAAATATGAGGATTCCGAAAGCAAACGAAATATATAAACATTTTAAAGGGAATCTGTATCAGGTTATAGCGGTAGCACAACATTCGGAGACGGGTGAAGAGCTTGTCGTTTATCAGGCAATGTACGGAGAACACAAAATCTATGCGAGGCCTCTCGCCATGTTTTCCGAAAGAGTGGATCGGGAGAAATATCCGAATGTATCGCAGGAATACCGATTTGAACTGAATCGGGAGGAGGGAACCGGTTCGCAGGAAGAGGAATTGAATATTGACCCAATGGTGTTGGAATTTCTGGATGCGGATACGTATGAGCAGAGACTGAACATTCTGGCGGGGCTTCATCACCGGATTACCGGCGACATGCTCGCGACGATGGCGATTGCCTGTGATGTGGAACTTTCGGAAGGGGATTTGGAAGAACAGTTTCAGGGACTGAAGAACTGCCTGATGACCAAATACCGGTATGAAAGCAGCCGCATGCGGTAAAAGATAACGCGGATCAACTTAAAGGCCGTCCGGAATTCCATACCCACAAAAGGGAGAGAATAAGGAGGATTGGCATGGCTTATGAGTTGGAACGCAGGCTGGTAATCGGAGTTTCTTCAAGAGCGCTTTTTAATCTGTGCGCAGAAAATCAAATTTTTGAAAAGGAAGGCGTGGAGGCATATTGCCGTTATCAGATAGAACATGAAAATGAAATTCTTAAAGAAGGACCGGGTTTCGGACTGGTTAAAGCGCTTCTTAATATGAATGAGCTGCCCGGTCATCAAAATACCGTAGAAGTGATTATCATGTCGCATAACAGTCCGGATACATCCTTGAGAGTATTTAATTCAATCCGCTATTACGGCTTGAATATTTCCAGGGCGGTTCTGGTTAGCGGCGCTTCCCTGGCTCCTTACCTGAACGCTTTCCGGACGGATCTTTTTTTATCGGCCTGTGAGGAAGATGTGCAGCAGGCCATAGATTCCGGAATTGCGGCGGGAATTATCTGCAGCGGAAGCGCCGCCGGTTACGAGACAACGGAAGGGATCGGGCAGATCCGCATTGCATTTGACGGAGACGCCGTATTATTTAATGAGGATTCGGAAAAAATATTTGAAGAGAGAGGATTGCAGGCTTTTGAGGAGAATGAACGCCTGAATGCGGGCAATCCCCTGGAAGAAGGGCCTTTTGCGAGATTTCTCAGAACTATTTCAGGATTGCAAAAGGATTTTCCGCCGATGCAGGCGCCGATTCGCACCGCGCTTGTAACGGCGAGAAGCGCCCCGGCCCATGAGCGTGTGATCCGTACGCTGCGTGCATGGGATGTACGGATTGACGAAGCATTTTTTCTTGGGGGAATTCATAAAGCGGAGATTCTTAAAGCTTTTGGCGCACATATCTTTTTTGACGATCAGGCCGTACATACGGCGGAAGCGTCCAAAGTAGTGCCTGCCGCCCGTGTGCCTTACAAAAAGAGAAAGAGAGTTTTATATGAAGTACAGACAAATTGTGGAAGCGGTCTTTCTGGAGCGTCCTAACCGGTTCATTGCATATGTGGATTTGCTGGGTAAAAAGGAAACCGTGCATGTGAAGAATACCGGCCGCTGCAGGGAGCTTTTACAAAAGGGAGCCAAAGTTTATTTGGAAGAGGGAGCCCACGAAGGACGAAAAACCGCTTATGACCTGGTAGCAGTAAAAAAGGGCGGGCGGATCATTAATATGGATTCCCAGGCGCCTAACAGGGCGGTGGAGGAGTGGCTGCGAAAAAAGGAACTCTTTCCTGAACTTACGCTGCTAAAGCCGGAAGTAAAATACAAAAATTCACGGTTTGATTTTTATATTGAAAGTGGGGAGCAGAAAATATTTATGGAAGTAAAGGGCGTCACTCTGGAGGAAGGAGGAGTGGTGTCCTTTCCTGACGCTCCATCGGATCGGGCCGTTAAACATTTAAAAGAATTAATGGAGGCCCAAAAAGACGGTTACCAGGCCTGTGTAATGTTTGTAATTCAGATGAAGGACGTAGATTTTTTTATTCCCAACGGCAGGACACAGCCGGAGTTTGCGGCGGCTTTGCGTGAGGCGGCTGATGCCGGAGTGCGGGTTCTCGCTTATGATTGTGCCGTGACGCCGCAGGAAATGCGGATTGACAGTCCGGTGCGAACCTGTATCGGCGGGCGGGGAGAATTGGCCGGTTCACTGCTTTCATGGTATGACGGGAACCGCAGGATTCTACCCTGGAGAGAAGACCCGGCGCCCTATAAGGTATGGATTTCGGAGATTATGCTGCAGCAAACAAGAGTGGAAGCGGTAAAACCCTATTTTGATCGGTTTATGTCGAAACTCCCGGATATCCGTGCGCTTGCCGATGCACAGGAGGAGACTCTGTTAAAGCTTTGGGAGGGACTTGGCTATTACAACCGGGTACGCAATCTGCAAAAGGCCGCGCACATTATCATGGAAGAATACGGCGGACAGATGCCGGACAGCTTTGAAGCATTAAAAAATCTTCCGGGAATCGGCAGCTATACGGCCGGGGCGATCGCCTCCATTGCCTTCGGAAAGCCGGAGCCGGCAGTGGACGGAAATGTTCTGCGCGTTATGGCAAGGCTGGTCATGGAACCCGGGGACGTGCTGAGCCAGCGGATAAAAAGACAGACGGAAGACCGGGTAAGGAAAATGATACCCCCGGAGCGTGCGGGAGATTTTACGCAGGCTCTTATTGAGCTTGGAGCGCTGGTATGTGTGCCCGGCGGTTTGCCACGTTGTGACAGCTGCCCATGGGAATTATACTGTGAGGCGCACCGAAACGGCCGGGAAACTGAGTTTCCGCATAAAACCCCCAAAAAGGAAAGGCGACGGGAGAAGAAGACCGTATTTCTTTTACTGGACGGAGAAAAAGTTGCGTTAAGGAAACGTCCGAACCGGGGACTTCTGGCGGGAATGTATGAATTTCCGATGACAGAAGGGTATAAAAACCGTAAGGAAGCGCTTGCATTTTGCCGGGAGGCAGGTTTGCAGCCTCTTCACATAAAAAGCCTTCCGGAAACAAAGCATGTTTTCAGCCATGTGGAATGGCATATGAAAGGTTATGCGGTTCGGGTGGATGAATTATACACAGAGGAGACATCCTGTCCGGGGGATGCAGGGGAACCGGAGTGGCTGTTTATAAATCCGCGGGAAGCGGGGGAGCGTTACCCCATACCCTCGGCTTTTGCAGCCTATACGGAGTACTTGAATATTTTACGGGGAAATGATAAATTAATAGAGGAAAAACAGGAGGAAATAACAGATTATGAAACTTTTATCAATTGCGATACCCAGTTATAATTCGGAGGGTTATCTGGCAGGGTGTATAGAGTCTTTGCTGCCGGGCGGCGAGGATGTGGAGATTTTGGTTATAGACGACGGTTCCAGGGATAATACGGCTGCGATTGCCGATGAATATGCGGCAAAATATCCTACTATCGTGAAAGCGGTCCACAAAGAAAACGGCGGACATGGTTCGGCGGTGAACGCGGGTATAGATCATGCAACTGGTTTGTATTTTAAAGTGGTGGACAGTGACGACTGGGTGAAAAAGGAAGCGTATCTCAAAATTCTGGATGTGTTAAGAGAGCTTGCCGGCGGAGCCAGATCGTTGGACATGCTTATAAGCAATTTTGTGTATGAGAAGGAAGGGGAAAAACGTAAAAAGGTTATGCATTACCGCCATATCCTTCCGGAAAGCAGGCTGTTTGGATGGGAAGACGTAAAGCGTTTTCACAAAGGACATTATATTCTGATGCATTCCGTGATCTTCAGGACAAAACTGCTTAGAGACTGTGGGATAAGACTTCCCGAGCATACCTTTTATGTAGATAATCTTTATGTGTTTGAACCCCTTATGCATGTGAAAAACATGTATTACCTGGATGAAAATTTTTACCGTTATTATATCGGCAGGGAAGATCAGTCGGTCAATGAAACGGTGATGATTTCGCGAATTGACCAGCAGATCAGGGTCAACAAGCTGATGATTGATTTTTATGTGGACAATAAGTTGAAAATTATGAAGACGAAAAGGCTTCACCAATATATGCGTAATTATCTGGAGATCATCACAACGGTATCTTCCGTACTTTTGATCCGGTCGGAAACCGAAGAAAATCTGGAGAAGAAAAAAGAACTGTGGCAGTATATGAAACAAAAAGACAGAATGTTATTTTCCTGGATGCGGCGGGGAATTATGGGAAGCGCTATGAATCTGCCGGGAAAAGGCGGAAGAAAAATATCCGTGGACGGTTATAAGATCTGCCAGAAAATATTCAAATTTAATTAAAATAAAAAACCGGGAGCCTAAACGGCTTCCGGTCTTGTTTTTTTGCGGTTGTCCCGAATCCTTTGTTTGAGCGCCAGCACACAGTCATAACGGTATACGAGGATGTACATAATAGCGGATAATCCGAATGCGGTCAGCACATCAAATACGGAATGTTGTTTGATAAACATTGTGGATAAAATAATCGAAACGGCTAATACAAAGGAGCCGCACCTGATCCAGGGTTTATCTTTAAAGTAACTGCTTTTTGCAATGGCAAGGTGCGCGCCGATCGAGTTATAAACATGGATACTGGGCCAGAGATTCGTGGGCGTATCCGTTTTGTAAAGTCCGATCAGAAGGTGTGTAAAAATATTATCCCGGGGCATGGTATAAGGTCTTAAGTGGTGTCCGTTGGGCCACAGGGTAGATACAATCAGGAAAATCGTCATTCCGGTAAAAAGGAAAACGCAAGTCCTGTAATAATCGTCCCGGTTCTTGAAAAAGAAAAACATGATAACGGCAGCAACATAAATAAACCATAAAAAATAAGGAATTACAAATACCTCGCAGAAAGGGATATAATCGTCAATCCCCATGTGGATCACCCGGTAGTTTTTTGTTACGGTTCTTTCCAGATGGGCAAACCAGGAAAGATAAATGATACCGTAAAGTATCAGCGGCAGCGCGTGGTGATACCGCACAAACATTTTTTTCAACTTTTCCATAATCTTCCTCCATGTCAAACAGCTGTAAACATTAAACTTTTAAATTGTTGTACCATTGACATTCTTAAGTATAGCCAAGTTTGAAAAAAATGCAATTACTTTTTGATAAGCTTCAGATAATATTAAGAAAAACTTAGGAAATAATGCGAAGCTTTTCCGTATGCTGCGTCAGAACGATATGGTCTGCCTGTGTTTTGGCCTCTCCGTCCGTGTGTACCCATAGCGGCGCGGCGCACCGGATACGGACGGTATGTGCGCGGTATGCATCGACTCCTTTAAAGAAGTAATGCTTTCCGAGGAAGGCGGTCGGCAGCGCAAAAAGTATCAGTAATTTAGGGATATTTCCCACTGCGCAGATTTCAAATGTCTGATCTTTATAATCGGCGTTGGGGCAGAACATAAACCCGCCGCCTTCATAACGATGGTGCATAGACGCAATAAAAATAAACTTATTAAACCGGATCGGCTTTTTCCTTTGATCCAGCCATAATTCGCAGGAAGTTTTGGGCGCCGTCATAAGCTGCTTTAAGGCAATGCCAAGATAAGTCAGTTTGCCGAGTCCTAAGCGGTTCAGGACACCCTTAAGAGGGGAGGTCTGGGCTTCGGCGCAGACGGCGGCGTCAAAACCGATCCCGCAGGATACTATAAACCTGCGCTTTTGCGATGTCCCGGTTTGCTCCAGTCTGTCAGCGCAGGGGGGGATATTTTCATACCGTAAAAGACCGATATCCAGAAGAGATACGGAACCGTCCGATAAAATCAGATTCAGGGCAAGCAACGGATTCATGGGAATACCGAGGCTTCTTGCAAGATCGTTGCTGGAGCCTGTGGGAATATACCCGACAGTAAAATTTTCCAGAGGGGACATGCCCTGCAGGGCTTCGTTCATAGTGCCGTCGCCGCCGAGAATAATGAGGGATATTTTCTGGTTCAGGGCCGAAAGACGGCGCGTTTCCTTTGCGACGTCGCCGGGTTTTTCCGAGAAGTATACCTGATAGGGAACCTGTCTTTGCAGCAGAGCCGGTTCTAGCTGGCGCCATACCTTATTGCCTTTACCGGAACGGGAGGCAGGATTTACAATAATATGGTACATACTTAATTACCTCTGTTTCCTTTGTATTTTGAACGGTTTGTGCAGAAAATTTTGTGCTATGCCGATTTTATTATACAATATCAGCCTTTAGGATGGAAGGTGTATTTGTCTGGTAAATCGGAAAAGAATTTTCTATTGTGATCGGTGGGGGTTCGTGTTATAATGCGACTAATGAGTTTGACACGACACCGTGCGAAAATACAGAACCCGGAGGAACCGGCAAAAGGAGGAAAATATGTATTCATTGGATGAAGTAAAAAGCGTGGATCCTGAAATCGCCAATGCGATTGTGGACGAACAATCCAGGCAGAACAGCCATATTGAGCTGATTGCATCTGAGAACTGGGTAAGCAGGGCGGTTATGGCCGCAATGGGAAGCCCTTTGACTAACAAATATGCGGAAGGCTATCCGGGAAAAAGATATTACGGCGGCTGCCAGTGTGTGGATGTTGTAGAGAATCTCGCCATCGAACGCGCTAAGGAGCTGTTCGGCTGTGAGTATGCCAATGTACAGCCTCATTCGGGCGCGCAGGCGAACCTGGCGGTACAGTTTGCCGTCTGCAATCCGGGCGATACGATTATGGGTATGAATCTGGATCACGGCGGACATTTAACCCACGGAAGTCCGGTGAATATTTCCGGAAAATATTTTAAGATAGTTCCTTACGGCGTTGATGACGACGGTTTTATAGATTATGATAAACTGCGTGAAATTGCGCTTGAGGCAAGACCCAAAATGATTATTGCAGGCGCTTCCGCTTATGCGAGAACGATTGACTTCAAGAAATTCCGTGAAGTTGCGGATGAAGTGGGAGCCGTTTTGATGGTGGATATGGCGCACATAGCCGGACTTGTGGCAGCAGGACTTCATCCCAGTCCCATGCCTTATGCGGATGTGGTAACCACCACGACCCATAAGACTCTGCGGGGGCCCAGGGGCGGCCTGATTCTTTCGGGTAAGGAAGCCAACGACAAATTTAATTTTAATAAGGCTATTTTCCCGGGTATTCAGGGAGGTCCTCTGATGCATGTGATTGCCGCTAAAGCAGTGTGCTTTAAGGAAGCCCTTTCCGATGAATTCAAAGCGTACCAGAAGGGAATTGTGGATAATGCGCAGGCTCTGTGCAAAGGACTCATGGACCGCGGAATCAAAATTGTATCAGGCGGTACGGATAATCATCTGATGCTTGTGGACCTGACCAACTTCGGTCTGACCGGAAAGGCAGTGGAAAGGCTTCTGGACGAGGCGCATATAACGGCAAATAAAAATACGATTCCCAACGATCCGCAGTCTCCTTTCGTGACAAGCGGTATCCGCCTGGGAACTCCGGCCGTTACCTCCAGAGGTATGAATACGGAAGACATGGATCAGATTGCCGAGGCAATTGCGTCCGTGATTAAAGGAGGAGAATCCCGGATTCCCGATGCAAAAGCCATTGTACAAAAGCTTACCGAAAAGTATCCTCTTATATAGAGGATACTTTTTACTTGCACATTTATAAGGATTGTGATAGAATATCTTTCGTTGAAAGACATGTGTACGCACAAAGAGAACAGATAAGGAGCCGGATGTATGAGCCAATCAACTAAGTATTATGTTGTGAAGCAGAAAGCCATTCCTGAGGTTCTGCTGCGAGTCGTGGAGGCGAAGCGGCTTCTGGAGTCGGAGAAGGCAGCGACCGTTCAGGAAGCGGCGGACATGGCAGGAATCAGCCGCAGTTCTTTTTATAAGTACAAGGATGATATCCTTCCCTTTCATGATAATGCACAGGGAAGAACGATCACCCTTATGTTTCAAATGGATGACGAACCCGGACTTTTATCGGATGTCCTTAAGATTGTGGCGGATTTTAAAGCCAATATCTTAACGATCCATCAAAGCGTTCCCATTAACGGAATTGCGTCCTTAAGTCTCAGCGTTCAGGTACTTGAGGAAACGGGAGATGTATCCCGGATGATTGAGACTATGGAGAACTGGCGGGGAGTTCATCACGTGAAGATTCTTGCCAAAGAATAAATGAAGAGTAAGAAGTATAAAGCATGGAGGTTTTTATGGTACAGATAGCGGTTTTTGGTTATGGAACGGTAGGAAGCGGCGTTGTGGAAGTTCTTGAAAAAAACAAGGATATGATCACAAAGAAAGCCGGTACGGAGATTGAAGTAAAGTATGTTCTGGATTTGAGAGATTTTCCGGGAGATCCCATTCAGGAAAAGGTGGTTCACGATGTGAACGTTATTTTGGAGGATCCCCAGATCAGTATTATCTGTGAGACGATGGGCGGCAATGAGCCTGCTTATACTTTTTCAAAAAAAGCTCTGCTTGCGGGAAAAAGCGTTTGCACTTCCAATAAGGAGCTGGTGGCAAACCATGGTCCCGAACTTTTAATGCTTGCAAGAGAAAATAAATGCAATTACCTTTTTGAAGCCAGCGTGGGCGGAGGAATTCCGATTATCCGGCCGATCAACTATTCTTTAACGGCTGAAAAGATCGACGCTATCACCGGAATTTTAAATGGTACGACCAATTATATTCTGACAAAAATGGATCGGGAAGGCGCGGATTTTGAGGATGTTTTAAAGGAAGCGCAGGATAAGGGATATGCGGAACGCAACCCGGAAGCCGATGTGGAGGGATATGACGCATGCCGTAAGATTGCAATTCTTTCTTCTCTGATGTGCGGCAAGAATGTAAAATTTGAAGATATTTACACGGAAGGCATTACAAAGATAACGGCGGCCGATTTTGCTTATGCGAGACAGATGGATAAATCCGTAAAACTGCTTGCCATGAGTAAAGATTACGGAGAGGGTTATTTTGCGGCGGTCTTCCCCTGTATGATTTCCAGGGAACATCCGCTGTATAATGTAAACGACGTGTTTAACGCCATATTCGTACACAGCAACATGCTGGGCGATTCCATGTATTACGGAAAAGGAGCCGGAAAGCTTCCCACGGCAAGCGCGGTGGTTTCCGACGTAATCGACTGTGCCAGACATCTGGGCAGGACCGTAATGTGTTTCTGGGATGAGGAAGATGTAAAGCTTATTCATAAAGACGACGTGGAGCGCAGATTTTTTGTCCGTGTGGATGAAACAAAAACTTCGCCGGAAGCGGTGGAGAAAGTATTCGGACAGACACAGATTCTGCGTGTGGAAGGTTTAACGGATGAATTCGGGTTTGTCACGCCGGTTATGGCCGAAAAGACGTTTGAAGAAAAAGCCGATATTCTTGGCGGGATAATCACGCGGATTCGCATGGAGGAATAAAATAAAACATCTTTTGGAAGATTAAAATACAGTGCAAGGAAGGAAATTTTAGTGAAATATATAGTAGTTCTGGGAGATGGAATGGCAGATGAAGCGATCGAGGATCTTGGCGGAAAAACGCCCCTGGAATATGCCTCTACTCCCAATATGGACCGTTTAAGCAAAAAATCGGAAGTGGGAATGGTGAATACCATTCCGGATGGGATGAAACCGGGCTCGGATACGGCCAATCTGTCCGTACTGGGGTATGACCCCAGGATATATTATTCCGGCCGTTCGCCGCTGGAAGCGTTAAGCATCGGAGTTCCCATGAAAGATTCGGACATTGCCCTTCGGTGTAATCTTGTTACGATCTCCGAAAAAGCCGGCGCTTTTGAGGAACAGACTATTATTGACCACAGTTCCGATGAAATCAGCACGGAGGACTGCGGCGTTTTGCTTCAGGCGGTGAAAGAGGCGCTGGAAACCGAACGGTATCATTTCTATACGGGCACCAGTTACCGCCATTGTCTGATCTGGGAGAACGGAGAGACCGTGGAGCTGACGCCGCCTCACGATGTACTGGGACAGGTGATCGGCGGTTATCTTCCTGAGGATACGGTTCTTAAGGCGATGATGGAGAAAAGCTATGCCATATTGAAGGAACATCCGCTGAATATGGAACGGAAGAAGCAGGGATTGAATCCTGCCAACTGCTGTTGGTTCTGGGGAGCAGGAACCAAACCCATGCTGTCTGATTTCCAGGAAAAAACAGGCAAACGGGGGATGATGATCTCAGCGGTAGATCTGTTGAAAGGAATTGCCGTAGGCGCCGGTATGGGCGTAGCGTCTGTGGAAGGCGCTAACGGAGGACTGCATACCAATTATGAGGGAAAGACACAGGCGGCTTTGAAAGCGCTTTTGGAAGACGGCTATGATTTTGCTTATATCCATGTGGAAGCGCCGGACGAAATGGGGCATCAGGGCAGTGTGGAAAAGAAAGTAAAAGCCATTGAGTATCTGGACGGGAGAGTGATCGGACTCCTGACGGAGGCGCTGGATGCGGCAGGTACGGATTATCGGCTTATGGTTCTTCCCGATCATCCGACGCCGATCCGTGTACGTACCCACACGGCCGACAGCGTTCCATATCTGTTGTATGACAGTACGGCTCCCCGAAGGGAAAATTGGTTATATAACGAAAAGGAAGGAAAAAGAAGTTCCTTCCGGGTGGATGAAGGACACATGCTGATCCGGCATTTGTTTGAAAAATAGAGGAGAGATTGAGGAGTTTTGTGATGAGTAAAGTAGTAAAATTTGGAGGAAGTTCTTTAGCCAGCGCCGAACAGTTTGAAAAGGCAGGAAAAATTATCCGTGCGGAAAAAGAAAGAAGATATGTAGTGCCTTCCGCACCCGGCAAACGGTATTCCAAGGATACCAAGGTTACGGATATGCTTTACCAGTGTTACGGTCTGGCTGAGTCCGGAAAGGATTTCAGGGAAAAACTGGATTCTATCAAAGCGCGTTATCAGGAAATTGTCGACGGACTTTCCCTGTCTCTTTCCCTTGAGGATGAATTTAAAATTATCGAGAAGAACTTTCAGGAAAAAGCAGGGGAGAACTATGCTGCGTCACGGGGAGAATATTTAAACGGAATTATCATGGCCTGTTATCTTGAATATGAATTCATAGATGCGGCCGAAGTGATATTTTTTGAAGAAAACGGCGATTTTGATGCGGACAGAACCAATAAGGTTTTAGCCGCAAGATTAAATGAATGTAAAAATGCAGTGATTCCGGGTTTTTATGGTTCGCTTCCAGACGGCACGGTTAAAACTTTTTCAAGAGGCGGTTCCGATATAACAGGTTCGATTGTAGCCAAAGCGGTGCAGGCCGACGTGTATGAAAACTGGACGGATGTATCCGGATTTTTGATTGCCGATCCCAGAATTATTCTCAATCCGGAAGTGATCGATACGATTACGTACAGAGAATTGCGGGAGTTATCATATATGGGAGCGACGGTCCTCCATGAAGACGCTATTTTCCCTGTGCGCCAGCAGGGAATACCCATTAATATCCGCAACACCAACGCGCCGGAAGACAGGGGAACCTGGATTGTAGGAAGCACCTGCCAGAAATCCAGGTATGTTATTACGGGGATTGCAGGAAAAAAGGGATTTTGCGCCATCAATATAGAAAAAGACATGATGAATTCCGAGATTGGTTTCGGAAGAAAAGTACTGCAGGCGTTTGAAGAGAATGGGATTTCCTTTGAACATTCCCCGTCCGGTATTGATACCTTTACTGTGTTTGTTCATCAGGACGAATTTATGGATAAGGAGCAGAAGGTAGTTGCGGGAATTCACAGGCTTGCCAATCCGGATACTATAGAGATTGAGTCGGACCTTGCGCTTCTTGCGGTTGTGGGACGCGGTATGAAGTCCACCAGAGGTACTGCCGGCAGAATTTTTTCCGCACTTGCGCATGCCAATATTAACGTTAAGATGATCGATCAGGGTTCCAGTGAGCTGAATATCATTATCGGCGTAGCAAATTCTGATTTTGAGGCGGCAATCAAAGCTATTTATGATATTTTTGTAATTTCTCAATTATAGATTATTTCAAATTTTCATAATTAAAGAGGTATTTCCGGCAGAGCCGGAGATGCCTCTTTTTAAAATTGCCGGACATGTAAATAACAGATAATTCGACATAAAACAACAAATATTGAAAATAAACAACAGAAAAAATCGAAAATTAAAAAAATAAAATAATTTTTGAAAAAATGTGTTGACAAATTAAACTTGTCCATATATAATAAATACATAAACAAGAGAAACATTTACATAGATAAATCTAAAGAAAGAGAGGTACGGTCCACCTAAAACTTAAACCCTATTTAAAGTACAAATGAATAAGGAACCAAAGACAAAAAATCGTAATCGAGTACAGAAGAAGAAGTAACGAATCACATAAGACAAGAGAATATGACGTTACAGTACCTTAGTACAAATGAGAAATGGAAAGAGTACGAAAGACAAAAGAATAAGGAGGGTTAGTCCATTGGATAGCATAGTCTGAAAGGGAGCATTGAACGGTAGATTCGATGCTCTCTTTTGTTGTTACATTTGTCGGGGGTTGATACCCTCTCTTGACAAGTGCATGCATGCCCCAAACATGAGAGGGTAAATATGAATAATTAAATAGACGTTGAACCTAAAATATGATATACTTTAAATGCTTAAAGTTGTAATCTTAAAAGGGGTGGTATTATGGCATTAACGAATGATGATTTACAGGCCATTGCAAGTTTGATGGATAGCAGGCTGCAGCCCATCAATGGCCGACTGGATAAAATGGAAGGCCGGCTGGAACGATTGGAATCTGAAGTGTCAGCAGTAAAAGCTAATCAGTTAGACTTAAAAGAAGAGGTTAAAGAAATAAAACATAAAGTGAATGATACTTATGAATTAGCGTTGGATGCATGGGGAACCAGCGCTGAAAACAGACGATGGCTTGAAAACAACAAATTGAAAGCGTAGCAGTAACATAAATATATTCATGGGGTCTTAATTTCTGAATGAAGAAATAAATATAATAGTCAATACTAATACGGACAAAGTGTGAAGCAGGGATTTTTATCTCTGCTTTTTCTAATAAAAATGGTGTTTGGCAAAGTAAAAAATGCTTTAATTTTCTCAAAATTTCCTGTGGAAAAAAGTAAAAAAATAGTATATGATAGTTACTGTATGATTAAATAAAATGGAAACTGACACAAAAACCGTACGATTTACTTAGTGATATGAAATTGACGGCATGGAGATTAGAATGAACGACAGACAGAGCAGGGAATTGGAACGGCGGGAAGAACGCAGAAGGCGCAGAGTGCGCAATCAGATTATTGCATATACGGTAGTCGGCGTATTTCTTGCAGGGATTGCGGCCGGCGGAGTTTTTGCCGGTAAGAGCGTCTGGGATAAACATCAGGAGAAAAAGAAACAACAGGAAATGATAGAATCGACGGAGGAACAAATGAAAGATTCCGAAGAGGATATTGTGTTAACGGAACCTGAGCCGGAACCGATTGTGGATGAAGTGCCCATAGAAGATAAAATAAATGAAGTAGTCAATGCGGCTATTGAGGTTATGTCTCTTGAAGACAAGGTGGCTGGCTTGTTTATCGTTACCCCTGAGTCGATCACCGGAGTAAGCACGGCAATTAAGGCTGGAGATGGCACCAAGGCGGCTTTGGAAAAATATGCGGTTGGCGGCATAATCTATTTTTCCAAAAACATTCAGTCGGAAGAACAGTTTACGGAGATGCTGAATAATACGAAAATGTGGAGCAAGTACCCTCTATTTATCGGGGTAGATGAGGAGGGCGGTTCCGTCAGCCGAATTGGGAGCAGCAGTATCGAGGTAGAAAGTGTGGCCTCGGCGGCGGATATCGCGGCGACCGGAGATACCGCGCAGGCATATGGGGCAGGCGCGACAATAGCCGGATATCTTAGCAGGCTTTCCGTTAATCTTGATTTTGCGCCGGTTGCGGACGTAGCGGTCGGCGACAGTACGGCGCTGGGTAACAGAACTTACGGAAGTGATCCGGCAGCGGTGGCAAACTTTGCGGTAAATATGGTAAACGGACTTCAGGATAACGGTGTCAGCGCCTGTATGAAGCATTTTCCGGGACTGGGCGGAGTAAAAGAGGACACACATAACGGCATGGCCTCTACGGAGCGGACAAAAGAAGACTATGCCGCCAGTGATTTTGTAGTATATCAGCAGGGAATTGCGGCAGGAGTAGATTTTATTATGGTCAGTCACCTGTCCGTGCCGGCCATTACCGGAGATAATACCCCTAGCTGTCTGGCGCCTGCGGTTGTAACGGATATTTTGCGCAGTGAATTGGGATATCAGGGGATCATTATTTCCGACGCAATGAATATGAAGGCGATTACCGAATATTATACGGCAGATCAGGCGGCGGTTCTGGCCCTTCGTGCCGGGTGTGATATGATTTTGATGCCGGAGAATTTTGAAACGGCTTATCAGGGAATTCTGGATGCCGTCAGGGAAGGAACGGTTGCGGAGGAGCGGATTGACGATGCCCTGAGAAGAATTTACCGGGTGAAACTGCGGGATACGATTGAGGCGCAATTTGGTGAGAATCAAGGGACGGAATAATAATTGAATACATTAAATGAGAAAAGCAAAAGAGAGAATGGAGAATATCATACATGGATATTGTATTAAAGCTGAAGGAAGAATTACAGGTAGAAAAATGGCAAATAGAAGCCGCTGTTAAATTGATTGATGAAGGTAATACCATACCCTTTATTTCCCGGTATCGAAAGGAGGCGACGGGTTCCTTAAACGACGAACAGCTGCGCGGCCTGCATGAGCGTCTGCAGTATCTTAGGAATTTGGAAGAGAAAAAAGAACAGGTGCTTGGAAGCATTGAAGAGCAGGGGAAGCTGACGGAAGAATTAAAGGCCAGAATTCTTGCGGCGGAAACGCTGGTGGTGGTAGAAGACCTTTATCGCCCCTACCGTCCCAAGAGGAAAACAAGGGCAAGCGTTGCAAAGGAGAAAGGACTGGATGGTCTTGCAGAATATATCCTTATGCAGAATACGGAGCTTCCTTTGGAAACGGAAGCGGAAAGATATTTGTCTGAAGAAAAAGAAGTACATACGGTTGCCGAAGCCATCCAGGGCGCGAAAGATATTATTGCCGAAAGTATTTCCGATGAAGCAGATTACCGCAGTTATATCAGACAGGCTACCATGGATGAAGGACAGCTTGTCAGCACGGCAAAAGACGAGAAAGCGGAAAGCGTTTACGAGATGTATTATCAATACGAGGAACCGGTAAAGAAAGCGGCGGGACACCGGATTCTGGCGCTGAACCGGGGAGAAGCGGAAAAGATACTGAATGTGAAAGTTCTTGCACCCGTAGACAGAATTCTCATGTATTTACAAAAGAAAGTCATTACATCGGAGAATGAATATACTACGCCGGTTTTAAAAGAAGTGATTCAGGACAGTTATGACCGTTTGATCGCGCCCGCTATTGAACGTGAAATACGCAACGACCTGACGGAAAAGGCGGAAGACGGCGCCATTAATGTTTTTGGTAAAAATCTGGAACAGCTTCTGCTTCAGCCGCCTGTTAAAGGCAAGGTAGTGCTCGGATGGGATCCGGCGTTCCGTACCGGATGCAAGCTGGCTATTGTGGATGAGACCGGAAAGGTTCTGGATACGAAAGTCATTTATCCCACTGCGCCGCAAAACAAGGTGGAAGAAGCGAAAGCAGAACTGAAAAAACTCATAAAGAAATACCATGTGTCTCTGATTTCCGTAGGGAACGGCACGGCGTCAAGAGAATCGGAGCAGGTTATAGTGGAATTAATAAAAGAACTGGATACGCCGGTCCAGTACGTGATTGTCAATGAGGCGGGAGCGTCCGTATATTCGGCAAGCAAACTGGCAACCGAGGAATTCCCTAATTTTGACGTAGGGCAGAGAAGCGCCGCGTCCATCGCGAGACGCCTGCAGGATCCGCTGGCGGAACTGGTTAAGATCGATCCCAAGTCCATCGGCGTAGGGCAGTATCAGCATGATATGAACCAGAAAAAGCTGAGCGAGGCCTTAAACGGTGTGGTTGAGGATTCCGTTAATAAGGTTGGCGTGGATTTGAATACGGCGTCCGCATCTTTACTGGAATATATTTCCGGTATCAGTAAACCTATTGCCAGAAATATTGTAGATTACAGGGAACAAAACGGCCGCTTTACCAACCGGAAACAGCTTTTAAAAGTGGCCAAACTGGGGCCGAAAGCATTTGAGCAGTGCGCCGGTTTTATGCGTATAACGGATGGAGACAATCCTTTGGATGCAACCAGCGTACATCCGGAGTCGTATGAAGCAGCCCTGAAACTAATGGAAAAACTGGGACTTACCATGGAAGACATTAAGAAAGCGCAGCAGGAGGCGGCTAAAAAGCAGCCGGCGGCCAAACCACAGGGAACCCTCAAAGAAAATAGCGACCGGAAACGCAGAACGAACAAGCAGCAGGGGATGGTAATCCGCAATACCAATACCGCTATGGGCAAAGCGCTGGCGGCAGCCATGAGCGGCGCTGCATTAAAAAATGATCAGAATTCCCTAAATGGGGGCAAAAGCACAGAGAAGACAGGCGCCGTTTCTTCAAATGCATCTTCTCTTGTAAGTACCCTTGAGAAACGCGTAAAGGATAAAAAGAAGCTGGCGGAAGAACTGGGAATCGGCGAAATTACATTAGCCGATATCTTAAAGGAACTGGAAAAACCAGCAAGGGATCCAAGGGATAATATGCCCGCTCCCATTCTGCGCAGCGACGTTATGGATATGAAGGATTTAAAACCGGGTATGATTTTGAAAGGAACGGTACGAAATGTTATAGACTTCGGCGTATTTGTCGATATCGGAGTTCATCAGGACGGACTGGTTCACATATCCCAGATCACCGACCGCTTTATAAAGCATCCGCTGGAAGCGGTCAGTGTGGGAGATATTGTGGATGTGCAGGTGATTTCCGTGGATGCGGCAAAGAAAAGAATTGCGCTTACCATGAAAATTTCTTCCTGATTATTTTGAAACGATCCGGTGTCCCGTTTTGATAATGGGACTTAGAGGTTTATAGATAAGCAGTGTGAAAATCGAAACAACAGAGCTTTTTAACAGATTTAAAGGGGCCACGCAGAAGCATACGAAGCTGATGATGTTGGCCTCTTTTACAAACGGATTAACTTCCGTGCCTATGGCGAGAATGGTATCCAGAGACATTCCATATAATTTGGAGAAGGCCGGAAGCAGATAAACGGCGTTAAAAGCGGTTCCAAACAGGGTCATGCAGAAGCATCCCAGGATACAGGAAAGAACGGCGCCCTTTTTCGTTTTGAGTATCTGGTAAAGGATAGAAGCCGGCAGAATCAGGCTGCAGCCGATTACAAAATTGGCAAGGTCGCCCACAAATGCGGTGGAAGTTCCCTTCAGTAAAAGCTTCAGTACAATTTTAACAAATTCCATCATAACGCCCGCTACGGGACCGAAAGCGAAAGAACCGACCAGAATGGGCAGTTCGCTCAGATCAACTTCATAAAAGGAAGGCGCAAAGGGCAGCGGGAATTCAAAGAACATCAGGACTGCGGCAATTGCGGAAAACATGCCGATCATGGCGATTTTTCTTGTGGCAAGTATACGTTCCGTGCTGCCGGTTTTCTTTTTGATCAGTTTTTCCGTTATGTAGGACGCTGCAAAAAGCGCCAGGATAACGACGGCGAATTCCAGTACATAGAGGGCGTTTTGGGTTATGGTTTCGAATAGATTGTTCATGAGGAGCTCCTTTCTGAGTAAGAAAAAGTAATATAAAGGAAATTCTTCATAAAAAAGCCCTGAATGTAAAAAACATTCAGGGCGTGTTTGGCTGTTTATCGCTTTACTTTTAAGAAACCTTTATAATCAATTTCGTAAACGGAAAGGTTTCTTAAAAAGCGGTAATTTGTTTCTTCTTTCATCCAGACTGTACTGTTGGTCCCGGAATTGCACCGGATCGGCCATCTGTAAACGTCTGTGTACAGGCGCGCATACAGATGGGTCGCGGACTGCTGCAGTAAATGCATTCACCGCCAGTAGGGAATTACACCCGACCCCGAAGAACTTACCTTTATTAAATTTGCCTTAATCTTACGACGATTATCGGGATAAGTCAAGAAAAAAATTTCCGCGGGTTGCTTTTTTGACAAAATATAAATATAATGAATAGGATAATAGATTAAAGAAGGTATGAAAATGGAAATAAAACTGAAGGTAAAAATCAGTGCGGGAGATATTTATGATTATATGCTGTACCACCAGTATACCAGTGCCGCCGGTTTGATCGGAAGCTGTGTCGGCGCCCTTTTGATCGTTGCATTTTTTATGGACAGACAGTGGATGTTTCTGATTGCGGGAGCAGTGATTTTGGGGTACCTTCCGTGGACGCTTTTTATACAAAGCAGGAGGCAGGCGCTTACGAATCCTGCGTTTAAACAGGAGCTTTCGTATACATTAAATGAGGAAGGGCTTTCCGTCAGCCAGGGAGAAGAGACACAGTCGCAGAAATGGGAAGATATGCATAAGGCGGTATCTACGGGCAGGAGTATCATCATTTATACGTCGCGCATGAATGCGACGATTATTCCGAAACGTTGTATGCCGGATTCCAAAGCGGATGTGATCCGTATGATTTCCACGCATATGCCTCCCAGGAAAGTGAAGATCAGACAATGAAACAGGTTTATGAGACTTACAGTGCGGAAGAGACATACCGCCTGGGACAGAAATTTGGCGAGAGGGCACAGCCCGGGCAGATCTATACGTTAACCGGAGATCTGGGTACTGGAAAGACCGTTTTTACACAGGGATTTGCCGCCGGCATGGGGATACGGGAGTCGGTAAACAGTCCTACGTTTACAATTCTGCAGGAATACGAAGAGGGGCGTCTGCCTTTTTATCATTTTGATGTATACCGGATCGGCGATGCGCAGGAAATGGAAGAGATAGGCTACGAGGATTATTTTTTCGGAGAGGGCGTCTGCATGATAGAATGGGCGGAGCTGATCGAAGAACTTCTGCCGGATTACTGCGTCCGTATTTTTATTGAAAAGGACTTGGAAAAAGGCTTTGATTACCGTAAAATAGAAGAAAGGAAGCAATCTGATAATGAAGATTCTTGCGCTTGACAGTTCCGGACTGACAGCTTCCGCAGCGGTAGTGGAGAATGATGTTTTGCAGGCGGAATATACCATTCATCATAAAAAGACACATTCGCAGACATTACTGCCCATGCTGGAAGAAATCAAAAAGCAGATCGAGCTGGATCTCGAAACGATCGACGCTATTGCAGTGGCATGCGGACCGGGTTCCTTTACCGGGCTGCGGATCGGTTCGGCCACGGCGAAAGGGCTGGGGCTGGCTTTGAATAAGCCCCTGGTGGCGGTGCCTACGCTGGAAGGATTGGCATATCAGTATTATGGCACCGATAAACTTGTGTGCCCCATTATGGATGCCAGAAGGAATCAGGTTTACACCGGAGTTTATGAGTTTGTGCGGGAAGGTCCGGAAAACGGAATGGGAAGCTATGCCCTCCGGACAGTGGAAGCGCAGTGCGCCGTCGATATTCGGTATATTGCAGAACGCCTGAACGGACTCGAAAGAGAAGTATGCCTGTTAGGAGACGGAGTTCCCGTGTTTCGCGAAGCGCTGTCGGAACTGCTCCGAATACCTTACAGCTTTGCGCCTGCACAGATGAACAGGCAGCGGGCTTCCAGCATTGCGGCGTTGGCGCAGGTATATTACAAAGAGGGAAAAATTCAGGATGCCGCAGAGCATCAGCCGGAGTATTTGAGGCTGAGCCAGGCTGAAAGGGAGCGGTTGGAAGGGCGGGAATGACAGATGCAGGTACAGATTCGTAAGATGACGGAAAAAGATGTTCCGCAGGCAGCCGCGCTGGAAGCGGCCAGTTTTTCCATGCCCTGGACGGAAGCGGCTTTTTATGAACAACTGGAGAAAAGTAATACGGTTTACATCGTGGCGGAGAAGGAAGATAAAATTATCGGCCTGTGCGGCCTGACGGAAAGCTTTGGAGAAGCCGATATCTGCAATGTGTCCGTAGACAGAGATTATCAGAACCGCGGTGTTGCCACCACGATGCTGAGGGATTTGATGGAAGAGGGAAACAGAAAAGGAATCCATGCTTATACACTGGAGGTAAGGGCAGGCAATGCCGCTGCGATCCATTTGTATGAGAAATTGGGTTTTATGCGGGAAGGTCTTAGAAGGGGTTTTTATGAACATCCCCGTGAAGACGCCGTGATTATGTGGAAAAGATAGACAGAAAGCGATAAACTTACCAATGCACTGACTGCATTTTCCCTGTATAATAAAGGCACAAGGTTTTCATTGCCTGTTAAAAAAGGGAGGAAAGTCATGCGCAATTATGATTTAAACCACAATTTGGAAAAAGTTTTTTGCAATCAATGCAAAAAAGAATTAAAAGTAGAAAAGGGAATAATTAAGGAAGGCTGTTTTCAGGGAGATACTGTCTGGAATTATTTCAGCGGACAGGATGGCGCAAGACACCGCTTTGATTTGTGCGAAGCATGTTATCTGCGTATGATCCGGGCTTTTCAGATTCCGGTAACGGAGGAGGAAGAGACGGAACTGCTGTAGCCTCCTGACAGATAAGGAGTTTTATGCTGGATATTTGTTTGTTGGGGACGGGAGGAATGATGCCCCTGCCATATCGGTGGCTTACCTCCCTGATGGTCAGGTATAACGGAAAAAGTATATTGATTGACTGCGGAGAGGGTACGCAGATTGCCATGAAGGAAAAGGGCTGGAGTCCCAAGCCCATTGATATAATCTGTTTTACCCACTTTCATGCGGACCATATCAGCGGACTGCCCGGAATGCTTCTCACTATGGGGAATGCGGAACGGACGGAGCCGCTTCTTTTGGTTGGCCCGAAAGGACTGACAAAGGTGGTTTCGTCTCTGCGGGTGATTGCACCGGAGCTTCCCTTTGCGATTCGATGCACGGAACTGACGGAGCCGGAACAAAGCTTTTCCTTTGACGGTTTTCGGCTGGAGGCCTTTCGTGTGAATCATAACGTAGTTTGTTACGGTTACAGCATTGCCATAGACCGGACCGGTAAGTTTCAGGTAGATAGGGCGCTGGATCTTGGTATTGATAAATGCTACTGGAACCGCCTGCAGAAAGGAGAGGTGATTGAAACCCCACAGGGCGTTTTGACTCCGGATATGGTGCTTGGAGAGCCGAGAAAAGGATTAAAGGTTACTTATTGCACCGATACAAGGCCTACGGAAGGGATTGTGAAAAATGCGGCCGGCGCAGATCTTTTTATCTGCGAGGGTATGTACGGAGAACCGGAGAAACAGGAGAAAGCGAAAGAATATAAACATATGACCTTTTATGAAGCGGCCAGGATAGCGTCCGCGGCGGATGTAGGGGAAATGTGGCTGACACACTACAGTCCGTCTCTGGTAAAACCGGAAAGCTACGGCCGGGAAGTTAAAAAAATATTTCCCAGGACGGTTATTGCAAAGGACGGCAGAACGGCGGAACTTAAATTTGAGGAAGATTAGATTAGATTGGAGGTGCGGACATGAAGAGATTTACCGGTGTAAAGGGTACATTGATTTTACTTGTGCTGGTTGGGGCCATGGTTGCCTATTATGGATATTTAAGCAGCAAATCGTCTCAAAAGGCGGCGCAGGACAGCACCGTATCGAAGGTACAGAGCGTATTGCTGCGGGATTTGGAGTTGAATTATCCGTCTACCGTCAGGGAGGTTGTAAAGTATTTTGGTGACATTACCCTGTGTCTTTTCAGCGGTTCCTGTGATGAGAACGATATTGACAAACTGGCGGCAAAATTATTTCAGCTTTTCGACGGGGAACTGGCGGAAAATAATTCCTGGGCCGACTATCTTGTAAGGCTGCATGGGGAAATTGACGAATATCAGAAAGCAGGTCAGACGGTGACAGGTTATGCGCCGGCCGGAAGCGCCAACGTGAATTTTTTTGACCAGGACGGCTATGAATGGGCAAGATTATACTGTACTTTTTACATAAAGACAGGGAAAGAGTCCAAAGTGACAAATCAGATTTTTTTACTGCGCAAGGATGCGGACAGACATTGGAAAATCTATGGCTGGGATCTTGCGGAAAATGTAGACCTGACGCAGGAAGAGACCGTGACAGAGGAGAATTAGAATGAGAAATACGGAAGCCGGAAATGAGGATGTGCTGATTCTTGCGATTGAAACCTCCTGTGACGAGACGGCGGCAGCAGTTGTTAAGAACGGAAGGGAAGTTCTTTCTAATATTATTTTTTCGCAAATTGACCTGCATACGCTTTATGGAGGCGTGGTGCCTGAAATTGCATCCAGAAAGCATATTGAAAAAATTAATCAGGTAATTAGAGAGGCGTTAAAGGAAGCGGGCGTTACACTCAAAGAGCTTACCGCCGTTGCCGTTACCTACGGCCCGGGTCTTGTGGGCGCTCTTCTTGTAGGCGTATCGGTGGCAAAGGCGGTCAGCTTTGCTACGGGTAAGCCGCTAATCGGCGTACATCATATAGAAGGGCATATCAGCGCTAATTTTATAGAAAATCCCGAGCTGGAGCCCCCTTTCGTGTGCCTGGTGGTATCGGGCGGACATTCCCATCTGGTTATTGTAAAAGATTACGGTGAATATGAAATTATAGGAAGAACCAGGGACGATGCGGCCGGCGAAGCCTTTGATAAGGTGGCAAGAGCGATCGGACTCGGTTATCCGGGCGGTCCCAAGATTGATAAAGTGGCAAAGCTAGGTAATCCCGATGCGGTTTATTTCCCCAGGGCAAAAGTAGGAGGAAATGAATATGATTTCAGCTTCAGCGGATTGAAGTCGGCCGTTTTGAATTATTTAAACGGCTGCAGAATGAAAGGCCAGGAGATATGCCAGGAAGATGTGGCGGCGTCTTTTCAAAAAGCGGTTATTGAAGTTCTGGTGGAGCACGCCATGCATGCGGTAAGCGAATACGGCTTTCATAAATTTGCCATTGCGGGAGGCGTGGCTTCCAATTCCGGTTTACGAGCCGCTTTTGAGATGGAATGTGCCGGCCGGGGTATTGAGTTTTACCACCCTTCTCCCATATATTGCACGGACAATGCGGCTATGATTGGGACGGCGGCCTATTATGAGTATAAAAAGGGAATCAGGAGCGGTATGGATCTGAATGCGGTGCCGAATCTGAAGCTGGGAGAGAGGTAATTCCATATGTTGGGAAAAAAGACGGCGGCGGTTATTCTTGCGGCAGGGCAGGGAAAACGGATGAACAGCAGCGTCGCCAAACAATATATGCTGTTGGAAAACAGACCGGTCGTATACTATTCGATCAGGGCTTTTGAAGAAAGTTTTATTGATGAAATTGTTCTGGTGACAGGGAGCGGCGAAGAAGAATACTGCAGAAAAGAAATTGTGCAAAAGTATGGATTTCATAAAGTGAAGACGGTTGTGGCAGGAGGAAAAGAGCGGTATCATTCCGTATATAACGGATTGTGCGCGCTGGGCAAAGCGGAATATGTATTTATTCATGACGGCGCAAGACCTTTTCTTTCACAGGAAATCCTGGAACGGGCAGGCAAGGCGGTTTTGGAGCATGAAGCCTGTGCGGTGGCGGTTCCCGTGACAGATACGGTCAAGCTTGCGGACGAGAGAGGATTTGTCCAAAAGACCCTGGACAGAGCTTTTTTGTGGAGTATGCAGACGCCGCAGTGTTTTCGGTATTCTATGATTCGGGAAGCGTATGATATTCTGATTCGCAAAGAAGAAGCCCTGATATCGGAAGGGTTGCGGATCACCGACGACGCCATGGTAATAGAGACGGTCTTACGGCGTCCTGTTAAGATTGTTGAGGGTTCTTATAAGAATATAAAAATTACGACACCGGAGGATTTGACGCGGGCCGAAATCATTTGCAGAGACGAATTTATGGGATAAAAAGAGGCCATATAATTACTCTGAAAAAAATTATCGCAGTTTTTCTCGATTTTTCTATAAAAATGTGTTGACACTGCTACTATTTTTTGCTAGAATAACTTTTGCGCTGACGAAGAGCGCTCGCATGGAGAGGTATCGAAGTGGTCATAACGAGGCGGTCTTGAAAACCGTTTGTCCGCAAGGGCGCGTGGGTTCGAATCCCACCCTCTCCGCTGGAGATACCTTCTCCCGGTAATTAAATGTTGTTGATATTTCAGCAAGTCTGGAGAAGTACCCAAGAGGCTGAAGGGACACCCCTGGAAAGGGTGCAGGTCGTTAATAGCGGCGCGAGGGTTCAAATCCCTCCTTCTCCGTTTGGTAATTCCGATTTAATTACCAGACAAGCAACAAAGCAGCACCTTGACAACTAAACAGTAATGCAACCCTGAAAATTCTA
>CAJUNP010000017.1:29340-63078 GCA_910587935.1 uncultured Lachnospiraceae bacterium | reverse complement strand
AGTTCCCATCGTAAAAAGGATAAAATACAAATCCCCTTTTGACTACCTAATCATGTAATAGAATACCAAATAAAAACCGGTTAAAAATTCAACAAAATAGACAAAAACGTTGCATTTTCTTTAGTTGTCGTGTAGAATATAGACATAATATTTAAAACATAACGATACAGGAGACAATTCTGTGGATTTAGGAAGAAAAAAACTGCGGCTGGGTGATTTGCTGGTCAACAGCCGGACGATAACCGAAGAACAACTGGATAAGGCGTTATCCCTGCAAAAGGGAACCGGGCGCAAGCTTGGAGAAGTACTGATTGACGAGGGTATTGTCACGGATGAATCGATTGCCAGGGCGTTGAGTAATCAGCTTGGCATGGATATGATTGAACTGAATAATGTGACGATTTCTCAGGCCATTCTTGATCTGGTTCCGGTGAACGTATTGAAGAAAAATCAGGCGATTCCCTTTGAATACGGAGCCGATTTGAATGTTTTGCGCGTTGCCATGGCGGATCCCATGGATATGAATGCCATTGACGATATCTCCATCATTACGAATTTACAGGTAGAACCGGCGGTATCCACTACGCGCAGCATTATGCTGGCGCTTGATAAATATTACGGGCAGGGTGAGGTTAAGTCGGCGTTAGAGGCGTACGCCAAAGAAAAGGGAGTGGCCCAGCAGGAGCAGGAAGACGCTTTCAGTGAGGATATTAACAGTTCCCCCATCGTTTTAATGGTCAAGGAGATGATCGATCAGGCAGTCAGGCAGCGTGCCTCCGATATACATATTGAACCTATGGAACGCCAGGTAAGAATCCGGTACAGGATCGACGGCGTTTTGTGCGAACGGGTGACCTATAACAGAGGAATCCTGTCCGCTATCGTGGCCAGAATCAAGATTATCGGCGGAATGGATATTTCCGAGAAAAGAAAGCCTCAGGACGGGCGTATTACCCAGGTGGTGGACCGTATGGAATACGATATCCGTGTGTCCATACTTCCCACTGTGTTCGGTGAGAAAATCGTAATGCGTTTAACGTCCAAGAACGCACTGACCCGTGAGAAAAGCCAGCTGGGATTAAAGCCGGCGGAGCTGAAGCAGTTTAACCGCATTTTAAGTAATCCTCATGGAATTATTCTGGTAACGGGGCCTACCGGAAGCGGTAAATCTACGACTCTATACACGGCTCTCAGCGAATTAAACACGGGAGAAGTGAATATTATCACGGTAGAAGACCCTGTGGAAGCCAATATTGACGGAATCAACCAGGTACAGGTGAATACAAAAGCGAATCTGACTTTTGCTTCCGCTCTGCGAAGCATATTAAGACAGGACCCGGATATTATCATGATCGGCGAGATCCGTGACGGTGAGACGGCTACTATCGCGGTTCAGGCTTCGATCACAGGACATATGGTGGTAAGTACATTGCATACAAACAGTGCGGCAGGTACGATCACCCGATTGGAAGATATGGGGATTCCGCCGTATTTACTGGCAGATTCCGTTGTAGGCGTTATTGCCCAGCGTCTGGTCCGCAAGCTCTGTCCGGTGTGTAAAAAGAAAAAGCCTGCGTCGGCAGAGGAAAAAGAACTCCTGAATCTTCCTGCGGACAGGGAAGTTATGATTTATGAATCCTGCGGCTGTCCGCAGTGCGACGGAACCGGTTATCACGGGCGGATCGGCGTTTATGAGATTTTGGAGATGACGCCCAGATTAAAGAGTATTATCAGCCGGAACGGCGGCGCAGAAGACATAAAAGAACAGGCATTAAAGGAAGGCATGCACACCCTCAGAATGAGCGCCGCGGAATATGTTTTGGACGGAATCACCTCCATAAGCGAAATGGCAAAGGTTTCCTTTGAACTATAAGCAAATCGAAAGGCATGGGCATAAGAATGGCTAGTTACGGATATGAGGCAATCGATAAATCCGGAAAGGAAATAAAAGGAAGTATTGAATCCGGTTCTATAGAAAAGGCAAAGACAGATCTGAAAAATCAGGGAATGACGATTATCAGCCTGACGGAACAGAATATTCTGACAAAGGATGTGCAGCTTGATTTTGGAGGGAAGCCTACCTCCAGAGATTTAAGCGTATTCTGCAGACAGTTTGTCAGTATGACTAAAGCCGGTGTCAGTATACTCGAAGCTTTGAAAATGCTTTGCGAACAGACGGAGAATACAAAACTTCAGAGGGCGCTTCAGGGAGTCCGTGTCAGCGTGGAAAAGGGAGAGACCCTTTCCGGTTCCATGGCGGAATACCCTAAGATTTTTCCTCACATTATGATTAATATGGTGGCGGCAGGCGAGGCATCCGGAAG
This sequence comes from uncultured Lachnospiraceae bacterium, assembly GCA_910587935.1. GTDB lineage: Bacteria > Bacillota > Clostridia > Lachnospirales > Lachnospiraceae > MGBC143606. The sequence continues at coordinate 60,754 of CAJUNP010000017.1, read as the reverse complement.
TCTGGAGGTCGCTCTGGACCGGGTTGCCACACAGCTGGAGCGTAACAGCAAGACCCAGGGACTGATTAAAAAAGCCATGATTTATCCCATTGTGGTTGGCTGCGTGGCGGTAGCGGTTGTCATTGTCATGCTGTTGTTTGTTATCCCTGCATATACGGATATCTTTGACGATCTTGGAACGGAATTGCCGGGCATTACCAAGGCGGTGGTTGCGGCAAGTGATTTTGTTCAGGCAAAATGGTATCTGCTTCTGCTTGCAGCGGCGGGAATCGCCGCTTTGATCCGCTATTATGCCGGAACCGACAGCGGTAAGCATGTTTTCGGGAAAATAGCGCTGATAGTACCCGTTGTAAAGCGTCTGGTTGTCAAATCAGCTTCCTCCCAGATGGCAAGAACGTTAAGCACGCTGCTTGAGGCCGGCGTCCCTATGGTGGAAGCCTTGGAGATTGTGTCCAATGTTATGGGAAATATATGGTTTAAGGAAGCGCTGGTGGATATTAAAGAACAGGTGGTTTTGGGCGTTCCCTTATCGCAGCCAATGGAGGCCAGCGGTTTATTTCCGCCAATGGTATACCATATGGTACGAATCGGCGAAGAATCCGGTAATACGGAGGAGATGCTCAATAAGCTGGCAGACTATTATGAAGAGGAAGTGGAACTGGAAGTTCAGTCACTGATGGCTGTTATGGAACCGCTTATTATTCTGGTTCTGGCTGTGATCGTATTTGTTTTGATTGCGGCAGTTATGGCGCCTATGATGAATATGTATTCGGCGCTCGATAACTTATAATCGAATTAAGCGTTTCGGTAGGGCGGAATGTTTAAGATAAACAAAAACTATATAAAAGGAGAGATTTACTATGAAAAAGCAGGAAAGAAGAGAAACAGCTAACAAAGGTTTTTCCCTTGTAGAGTTGATCGTAGTTGTAGCGATCATGGCAGTATTGCTTGTTGTGCTGACACCGCAGTACTTAAGATATGTGGAGAGAACAAGACTGCAGAAGGACAATACGGCGATCGGTGAGATTGTGCAGACAATTAAGATTGCATTGGCGGACGAAGAAACCAATGCAGATACCAAGTCACCTTTGATATTGACATTTACCGGAGGCGGCGGAACTGCACAGTCTCTTGATATTGCGGGCGCCTCTACGAGTGCTACCGGCGACGCACATCTTCTTGCAAAAGAATTAGCAGCAACCTTGAAGAATACTTATACGACATCGTCTAATACATACAAGGCGGCACCTGATGCGCTTCAAATAGAAGTGACAGTAACCAATGGAATTCCGACGGTTCAGGTTAAGAACTGGTGGAATTCTGTTACCGGTCCGGCGACAACTCAGGATTTTAACTAATTACTGAAAGGACACCCCATAAATGCTCCCCACAATCATCCTCTACATAGTCATATTCCTCTACGGAATCGTAATCGGCAGTTTTTTAAACGTATGCATTTACCGGTTACCGAAAAAAGAGAATATTGTGAAGATTCGTTCCCATTGTATGAATTGTGGGTACGGGCTGAAATGGTATGATCTGATACCTTTGTTCAGTTATCTGTTTTTGGGAGGCAGGTGTCGCAAGTGTAAAGAAAAAATCTCCATTCAGTACCCCGTGATCGAGGCGCTGAATGGAGCGCTTTACCTGATTGTATTTGCAGAATACGGTATGAGTCTGGAAACCCTACTTTACTGTCTGCTGTTTTCTGCGCTTCTGACACTGAGTGTCATTGATTTTCGAACCTTTGAGATTCCTCTTGGAATCAATCTTTTTATACTGGCACTGGGGCTGATTCGTATAGTTACTGATTATACTGATTGGCCGCGGTATGTAATCGGCCTCTTTCTTGTCAGTGGATTTTTATATGTTATATATCTTCTTACGCATGGCCGCGGAATAGGGGGCGGTGATGTGAAGCTGATGGCGGTCTGCGGCTTGCTTTTAGGCTGGCAGCTTATTTTGATAGGATTTGTCGCGGGGTGCATCATAGGTTCTGTGGTGCATTTATTGCGCATGAAGTTAAGCGGAGAGGGACATGTACTTGCCATGGGGCCTTATCTTTCCATAGGCGTAATGATTGCCGTGTTGTGGGGGGAGAAGTTTCTGGTATGGTATCGCGCGTATTTGGGATTATGATTTGGAAAATGAAAAAGCTTTTTACAGCATTTACATAGAGAAACGGACAAAAACAATATGAAAGTTAAATAGCAATGCAGGAGGACAGCAGCAAAAATGGCAAAAGTGTTGAGCATTGAAATAGGAAGTGCGGCAATCCACATGTGTGAGGTGGATTACAAAGCCAAAAACCCAAGAGTATATAAACACGTTACGATCCGGACTCCGGAGGGGATGTTAAAAGACGATGTGATTGAGACGGACGAGTCCTTTGTTTCAACCATCAAAGAGGCGCTGGCGGCCAACAAAATCCACGTGAAACAAATCGTGTTTACTATGGGTTCCACGAAGATTGCCAGCAGGGAAGTGACGATTCCCTATGTAAAAGAGAACCGAATCGCAGATGTGATCCGTTCCAACGCTTCCGACTATTTTCCGGTGGATCTGGATCAGTATGAACTGGCACATTCCGTAGTCGGCGTGACGGAAAATGATAAGGGAGTCAGGCAGTACAAATTACAGGTGCTTGCAGCGCCCAAAACCATTATAAACAGTTATCAGGCGTTAGCGGCGGCGCTTGGCGGAACGGTTATTGCATTGGATTACAGTGGTAACAGTCTTTACCAGATGGTCCATGCGCATTGTGACACCGGAGTAAAGCTGGTGGCCAAAATCGATGAAAATTCTACGCTGGTTACGGTTTTAAAGGATCAGGCCATCGTTCTGCAAAGGAACGTTTCCTATGGGGTGATGGACGCGGTTGCGGTGATGATGAATGCAGCCGCTTTAAACACGCCTTCTTATGAGGAAGCTGTACGCATTTTGTGTGAGAAAAACTGTATGCAAACCGATTTTCTCATACAGGACGATCAGGAAGACGGCGTCATTAATTTGGATATAAATCTTGCCGACGGCGAGATCCCTGCAACGCTGCAGGAAGAAGTGGGGGCTTCCCTGAACTACTTAATCAGCGGAATTTCCCGTGTTGTAGATTATTATAATTCCCGCAACGGTGACGCTCCCATTGAAAAAATATACCTGACCGGAATCGGGGGAGATTTTCAGGGACTGGACCAACTGTTATACGGGGCGGTGGATATCCGGGTAACGCCCTTAAAAGAAATTGACGGATTCCGTCTTGAGAAAGATTTTAAGGCGGACAGTTTCGGTCCATACATTACCTGTATCGGCGCCGCCATCAAACCGTTAGGATTTATCGGCGAAAAAAACGAAAAGAAAAAATTAGAAGTGGTTCCCGATAAAGGAGAAATGAAGCGGGTGTCTATTCTGGTCTTAACAGGCGGAATTCTGATTGCAGCCGCACTTGCCGCGGTTTCTCTGTTACGGTTTCAGAACCTTACCGATAAAAATAAGCAGCTGCAGCAAAGAATTCAGGAACTGGAGCCCATAAAAACCGTTTATGCGGCATATCTTCAGCAAAAATACACGTTTGACAAAATTACCTATTTCTATAACAGCACGGTGGTTGCCAATGAAAATCTGGTAGCTTTTATAGAAGAAATGGAAGTAAAGATGCCCAAAACCCTGAACGTGATCAGTATGACTTCCAGTACCGAAAACGTTAATCTGTCGGTTACCGTGCAGGATAAAAAAGAGGTGGCCATGGTGATCAGGCAGTTCAGAACCTTTGAATCCATAGACGGAGACGGAATCGTGATCAGTGGTTTAAACGATACGGGGGCTGTCATGAACGGACAGACTTTGGAAACGGAAGGCCAGGTCAGCTTTTCCATAACGCTTCCTTATAAATGGGCGGGAATCTGGCAGCAGCAGGCGGTACAGGAACAGCCGGCCGGGGATTCCCCGACAGAAACCCAGCAGACGGAAACAGAAGAAGGACTCTAGGAGGTGATAAGATGCAGGTAAAGAAAAAAGACATCTATTTGTTAATGATTCTTGCGGGAATATTAATTGCTCTGGGAGTTTACCAGTTTGTTTATATAAAATATCAGGAAAAATGCGATGCCCTGGAGGCGGAAAACGATTCTTTACAGAATACGGTTACGGAATTGGAGTTATTAGAGGCAAGGCGGCAGGAGTTTGAAGACGACACGCAGTCCATGCAGGCGGAGTGCGACAGGATCATACGGCTGTTCAACGCGGATACCATGATGGAAGACGAGATCATGTATACCTACAATATGGAGCAGGTAGTTGCCAACGATATTGCGGTTCCGTCCGTTACTCTTGCGGGAACCGTAGAACTTCCGTATTCGGGCAGCTTAAGCGTGGGAGAGTACCAGCTGACAGACGAAGGAATCAGAATGTTTGATTCTTCCGTGAACCTTGGATTTACAACATCTTATGACGGACTGAAACATATCATAGAATATCTTTATGACATGCCGGGAAGAAAAGCTCTCAGCACGGTTAGCGTAGCTCTTTCGGGAGACGGTTATTTAAGCTGTTCCGCAGTGGTTGATTTTTATCATTTGACCGGCACGGAGATGCCCTATGAGCAATCTGATATTCCTACTGTGATTTTGGGAACGGATAATATTTTCGGAGTGCTTGAAACAGCGCCTCCGGCAGAAAACGCCGGCGAATCGGAGGCAGGTGAAGCCGAGTAAAGCGGCGTTATATGCGGAAAGGAGGGCCTATGAAAAAACAGGATAACCGGGGATTTTCGCTGATTGAGTTATTGGTGGCGGTGGTCATTATGGCAGTGGTCATTGTTCCTTTGCTGCGCGGTTTCCTTTCCTCTTACCGGGTGAATAACAAGAGCCGGAATGTGCTGCGGGCCACAACCCTGGCGCAGAATGAAATGGAGATATTTGAAAAGGAAAAGCTGGAGGATCTGACGGATTCGGCAAAGTTTTCCTATACATGGTCGGCCGATGACACAACGGGGATATATACCTTTGAACGTCTTGGCGTATCGATGGACGCTGCGTCTTCCGTCGGGTATGACGTATATGTGAAGCTCAATCCAAAAAGACAGGTCGGGGAAGTATATGAAACCCAAAACAGCAGTCTTCTTTTAAATATGAATACGGTCAGCGCGCTGGACAGCGGTACTTATATTCAGCCCATGAAGACGAAAACCAATGCGGTGGGGCAGGACGAAGCCGTATATGGGATTTTTAACATGAACAAGACCGGGATCGGCGGCGCCGGCTGGAATGTGGAACGTTTTGCGAAAGAATTAAAAAGGGATATATATCTGGAAGTGACAAAAAGCGGTGAAGATGAGGACGCCGTCACCCGTGCTAAAGTGATCTATGAGTATATCTGTACTTCGGACGGCGTTATGAAGGACGGATATAAGAATTATAAGACGGAAACCGTTGTTTTTGACAATTCCTCAATGTTTGACGAAGAGGGAAAACGGGTCGAACTAAAGAGTCTGTATCTGTTTTATGCGCCGCGCTATGGGCTTGCGCCGATAACGAATACGGATACGATTCATATTCATAACTTACAGGGACTGCCCGTAAACTTTTACATAGTCAGACAGGAACTTCTTGGTGATACCGGAAGCGATGTCGAACCGGCGCCCTTTACCTATCAGGCAAAGCTGGAGATAAAAGACGCTCTTGCGGGTGGGAAGGCAAAAGGTTTGTACTGGACCAATCTGAATCTGGGCGGAATCGCGGCAGAAGGCGAAGGCGCCCCCTTAAAGCTTTCCTTTACCGATCTTGACGATCCGGTACGGGTTTACTCGGAAAGCGAATCGTTAACGGTTTCCGGAATCAAATCTTTAGGAGTCAGTGAAGCCAAAGATCGGATTTATGTGATGGAAGTGGAGGTTTACGCACAGGGGGACAGTCCCGGCACGGACCGTCCGCTGGCGAAACTGGAAGGAACAAAGCTGGAGTAAGGGATGTGGATAGCGATGAGAACGGATAGCAGGAGAAAAATCCATAAAGATAACGCCGGTTCCGCAATGGTGATGGTGATGGTGGCAATAGCCCTGATCGGACTTCTTGTCAGCATCCTGATGTTTGTTTCCTATGCGGGATACCAGATGCGTCTGACGGATAAGCAGGGAAAGAATACCTTTTATACGGCCGAGACGGTTCTGGATGAAATTAATGTGGGACTTCAGGAGGAAATTTCACTGGCGCTCTCTGAAGCTTATGTGGATCTTATGTCCAATTACGGACTTTATGAGACGCCGGAAATGAGGAGAAACAGGCTATATACGATTTACTATGATAAACTGCGGGAAAATCTTTGTCTGGATGCCATGCATAGGACCGAGTATAATATCGATAAACTGCGGGGGTATCTGACGGAAGCCGTTTTGGGAGACGGAACCGATGCGGACGGAAGCATCGATCATTTCGGCACGTACGGGGCAGTTGTGGAATCCAATCTGACACCGGCCGCATACGCGCTGGTTCTGTCTGAGACCGGAATTACATTAAAAGATCTGAAGGTAACATATGTGGATGAGAGCGGCTTTGTATCCATGATCAGTACGGATATTAAAATCGTCCTGCCTTCCGTATCGTTTGCCCAGAGCTCGGCGTTTCCGGATTTAAATAAGTATGCGATGATTGCCGGTCAGGGACTGAAGATTTATAATACCAGATCCGGCGGAAGCGTCAACATTTTCGGCGATATCTATGCCGGAAACCTGGAAGTGGGACTGGAGAGCGGCGCTGTTTCAGCGGCGGTTAATTTAAAGAAAGCGGACGATATACCGGACGACGCCTATTCCAGAGTGGTCAGCAGAGAAACTCTTGCGGTAGGCGGCAATATGACCTTAAATGCGGAGGATATCGAGCTTTGGAGCCGTGATATCCGGCTGGACGGCGGTTCTTTGTCGCTTTCCGGCGTTACCAACGTGCAGGACGATCTTACCATGCAGGGATCCGCCTCCCGGCTGGTTATTGAAGGGGAATATAACGGCTACGGCGTGTCCGAAAGCGATGAGGCGCAAAGCAGCGCCATTGTTGTCAACGGAAAGAACAGTGTTCTGGATTTATCCAATACGGAAATATTGACACTCGGCGGCCACGCTTATGTTTCCACAGCATATACGGAGCAGGAAGGAGACGCGCCGAACGCACCGGAGAGGCAGAACCAGAATAACGTATTTATGGGAGAATCTATTGCGGTAAAAAGCAGCCAGTTGGTTTATCTGGTTCCGCCGGAATGCCTGGGCTGTAAAATCGAAGCGTCAGGACTGACAGGCAATTCCAAGTATTACAGAAATCCGCTGACCAGGGAACAGTACCAGGAGATCTTTGTAGATCAGAAGGATCAGTTTGTGCAGATTGACGTAAGACGCAGTGTGGCGGCGCTTGGGGGGAAAACCCTGGAAGATTATATGGTTCAGGAAGATGTAGCCGGTTCCGGTGAAAAGCAGTATGTTCCGGAGGTTATTTTCAAACAGACGAACACAGGCACGCTGGTGTACTGTTACATGCGTTTTAAAAATGAAGAAGCAGCCAATGCTTATTTCCGCGACTATTATAATGTCAACGGAGAAGAAGTAGATAAATATACCAGGCTTTATGCAAAAGAAATTAAAGTCAGGGATCCGGAGTCCATGACAAGTTACCATCTGGCAGGCAATATACTGGCTTATGACGAAACGGGAGCAGGCAGTTTAATACGTGCAACCGACGCACATGGACAAAAACAGCAGGCAGAACTTGCGTCTCTTACAAGAATGGATATGTTCCGGGCGTTAAATGCAAAACTGGTAACGAATCTGGCGCAGCTTAGTCCCGCCGAACAGAGCCGGGGAGTTTTTGAAAATGTAATAGACAGCGACAGTATGGACGCTATGATTACCGCCCTGGATGACGACCATGACGGTGAAATTATCATTTACAATGCGGACGGTACAAAGAAAGCGCTGCTGACTAAAAATAATTATATTGTTTCTCAGGCGACCCCGGGGGATATTTATCTTATTATCTGCAAGGGAAATGTAACCGTTAAAACGGATTATCAGGGATTAATTATCGCTTCGGGAACGATTACGGTAAACGATACGGAGGATACGGACGGGCAGGTAGAGCTTTTAAATATTTCTCTGGAGGATTTTACGGAGCTGATGCTTTCCAGGGAGACTAAGGAGAGTAAGGACTATTATGTGCTCGATGTGTTCCGGGACGGTAAGAACTATGCATTCAGCAGCGGTACGGCGAAAGATTTGGGAACCAGACAGGTGGATCTGGCCGATTTGATTCGGTATGAACGGTGGAGTAAGAAATAAGGAGCAGGCGGATGCGGGACGAGAAAGGTTTTTCCCTAATTGAATTAATCGTAACGGTCGCACTGATGGCAGTTGTAATGGCCGTGGTGGTAATCGGTATGGGAGCCACGACCGGTATGCATGCCAGGGAATGTGCGAAAGACCTGGATGCGGCGCTGGATCAGGAAAAAAATTATGCGCTGACAAAATCCGGCAGCGTGGACTGTTACATGGAACTGAAAAAGGAAGCGGACGGTTTTTATACGGAATTTTACGTTCCGGATAAGCCGGTAGCGAAGCCCGGCGAAATTACATATATTTTAATAGAACGAAAAAAGGTTGGAAAGGCCAGCGTAGCGGTCGCCTGTACCTTTGAGGGGGGCGTAACCTTGGAGATTGATGAACATCAGTCCGTAAAGTTCTATTTTGACCGGGTAAGCGGCGCGTTTAAAGAGTGTGAATACGGCGGTTCAAAAGCTTTCTGCAGAGAAATCCGCGTAACAAAAAACAGAGTATATCTTTTAAGTCTCGTTCCGGCCACAGGAAAACATACGATGGTCCGGGAAAGCTAGGGAGGTACGGGTATGAAGGAACAAAAAGGTTTTACCCTGATTGAAGTATTGGTTTCCATAGCGATTTTATCGATTGTACTGGCAGCCGTAGGCGCGCTTATGGTTACCGGTTCCAGGAGCTTTGCCAAGGGAAGCGCGGACGCGGATATACAGAAAGAGGCGCAGCTTGTGGTGAATCAGGTGGAAGACCTGATTATTGATACCAACGGAGGCGTGGACCTGCAGATGTATGCGGCGGGAACGCTTTTGGATTTGGAAAGCGTATCCACGAAAGCGGAATTGGATGAAAAAGACGCGCTGGCGGACAAAAAAGAGCTGGTGCTTTACAATGCCGTTACCGCCGATACCGGTACAGAGTATACAAAGGAATCGGTGATTTGGGAAAAGGCCAGTGAAAAGGTGCTATATTCCAAGTGGAAGGTGAATTATAATGAAACGGAAGATATCTATGAGATCGACGGAACTCCCCTGTATGAGAATCAGCTTATGGCGGAAAATGTGGTCAGCTTTTCCGTGGACCTGCTGGATGTGAAAAAGGAAGCCATGGCGGACGGAACGGAAGTTTCGGTGCTGCGTTCCGTACAGATTGCAGCCGGATATAAGAGTGGCAATGAGCTTGTTTCTTATGCGACGACACCGCTCATTACACTTCGCAATCGTCTGGTAAAAAGTAATGATCCCGAACTGATATTTCCCTCTGATCCTTCGGATTCGGATACCCTGCGTCTGCATATTTCAGGAACCGAAGAAACATATCAGGCCTCTGTTCCTATTATTGACGGGATTACGGAAGTGGAATGTGGAAAGCTTTATAATATATATGCCATGGTTTACAAATATGATCTGGTGGACTGGGGCGGCAATGTTAACGAATATGTGGATTTTTCCATTGAAGAAGATAACAGCTTAAGCGGAATTTCCGGCACGGGGCTTTTGACTGTCAATGAACTGGAGCCAAATGACTATCTCACGATTGTGGCAAGGTATAAGGATAATCCGGGTAAGTATGCAAAAGGCATCGTAAAGGTTAACGGGAACTCCCGAAAAAGACTGATTGCAGCGCATATTATTCCGGATAAGCTTCCGGCATTTCATCCGCAGTATGTTTCCGTGGTGGAAACGGAATGGTTTGAAGAGGAAGACACCAATGCTCTGCAATATACATGGAAAGTCAGCGAGCCGTCCTATTTCGACAGCTTTGACGGTACGAAGGATTCTGTGAAGCTGTCCGTGAATCAGTTAAATGAAGAGGCATACGGAAAAACCGTCATGATTACGCTGGAGGTTTATGCGCCGACTATTAATCAGAGAGTTACGGATACCGTTTCGTATACGATTGATGAGAAAGGCAACAGCGGCGACAGCAATATGGTTCGTGCCGGGCAGCATGAATACGGATTTGCACGCAGGGATGTGCGGACAACTGTCAGCTGGTATTTCTGTGATGAAAGGGGAAATAAATTAGTAAATCAGGATGGTATCGACCAATATATTACGGTCAGGGATGATCATTGGGGAACCTTTGCAGTTAATGTTTCCAGAGATATTCCATGGGACAGAGACTATAATCTTCGGGTGGTGGCAACAGTGGATCAGACAGGAGAAGTAGTCTATGATAAGATTCTTGCCATTGAATCGGTTAAAGTATATCCTTATTCATCCGTGGCAAATGATAGCGGATCCTATTATTTTTACATATCCTCCTGTGTTCACGACCGGATTCAGTCGTTTGACATTTTTGATATTACCTGTGTGGAAATTGTGACAAAGGATGGGAACATTGCGGATTCCGGGATCAATATAATTCCAAGGGTCAATACGGCGACGGTATATCCGGAACCCAGCGGCCTGTATTGGATGCAGGGACAATATTCTGTTACCGGGAATAAAGAAAATATTCAGAGTATCAAATTAAAAGTTGCGTTAAAAGAATATCCTGATATTTATACATACAGTACGGTTGTTTTTCATTGACAGGCAATGAATCCGCAAACAGCAGATTCTGATTTTAGGAGTTGATGCCATGAAATCGAAGTGGATAAAAGGTTTGACCAGCGTCCTTTCCATAGGGTTGGTTGCAGTGATTGTAAGCACGGTAATCATAAGGGGAACTTTGGAGGCGGAAGCGGCGGATACGCTGCTTGGAATTCAGACCTTAATTAATGAAGTGAGGGAAAATGAGGAAGAGTACATAATTCTGGAACTTGTGCCGGATAAAAATACGGCAAGGATCGGAACGTATATTTCCGGATATGAGCCGGTTTTGTCTGTGTGGGATGAAGAACTGGAAGAATGGAAGAGCTGGCAGAAGGGATTGTTTTCATGTGTACCGGCAGACGGACAGACCGACCCGGCGGCAGCACGGGCGGAGTATGTAAAAGAACTGAAGGAAAAGCTGGAAGCATACCTGAATGATTTTGAAGGAAATAATCTGCCGGTGGCGTATTCCGAATACAGCGAAAGCGAAGGCCCGGCGGAAGGTTATACGAAACTGGACGCTCCTGCGGTGGAAAGAAAGGGATATTTTATAAAAGGTACGACGGGAGAGCGTTTCGAACCTGTTTTTGTATTTGACCGGATTAAAGGGGATAATTTTGAAAGCCAGGAAGAAACGGCATATTATACGGCCGACGCAAAGGAACTGGAGATTCAGGTATCGGAAAACCCGGATACGGGAGAAATTACATTTCATTTTCTTCTTGACGGAGTCGAATTGGATATAAATCAAACGGCCTGTTCTCTTTACCGCTACGTAGACGGCAGATTGGTTTATCAATGCAGCGCCGGGGATTTGCCGGATCAGCTTGGCGATTCCGTGTTGGATCTTTTGCCGGAGGAAGAATCCACGGAGACTGCCGAAGAAGAAACTGAGGAAGAGACTGTGCCGGAATCCACGGAAGCCTCATCGGAAGAATCTGTGGAGGAAACGGAAAATGAATCCACGGAAGGGGCAGAGAACGGAACAGGCGGGGAGTCTGCAGACGGATCGGAAGAGAACCCGGAAGAGGAATCGACGGAAACGCCGGGGGATGTTTCCGGAAATAGTACGGCAAAAAGAGGGGAACAGCACAGCCGGACCGTAACGGTAACGCTTCCGCAGCTTTTGAGCGGCAATACAAGTCCGACAGGTTCCACGGTGACGTCAAATGACGCCCCGGCGGAAGTATCCGGGGCAGATAATGTGCAGACGCCGGAAACGAACGGGTCGGACCAGACAAAAGAAGAGGATTCCACATTTTCGGTGACGGGTTATTATACGGTTGCGTTTACTTATATGGGTTCGCCGGCGGATGTGACGGCAGATACGCCTTTATACCGGGTAGATAATACGGAGTCCATTCAAACGCAGGAAAATGGAAGCTATGTGTTTCATGAAGCTGCGGAAAATGAAAGCGGAGGAATATATCGTTTCGGAGAAGCTTCTATATATTATAAAGGAGGTTTTGACAATCAGGAATGGTTTAAAAAACATGTGTTAAACATGGACGAGGAAGATTATGAAAGTTTTCCGATTCGGGTTATCACTATGACCCCGGAGGAGCTTAACCGCGCGGAGGGACTTCCTGATTTTGATTTTCTGTATATTAACGACGGTACGAAAGCACAGACGCCAGATCCTGTCCGGCAGTATGGCGCGGATAACGACTTAAGCGATGTGATGGCGGGCGCGCTTTTTAACGATGTTGTGGTGTCTCAAAAACCCTGTATGCTTGACGGGGCCGTTTTGTTCGTCGAAAATGGGGATGCGCCGGGAATAAACGCTTCTTTGGAAGGAACACAGATTTTCAAATTGTGCGCAATGTTCTGCCAGGAATCGCCCAGTCAGTATGCTTCTAATTTTAACGCTTTATCGAAGGAAGCGATGCTGGCCGGGATGAAAGCGGATGCGGATAAAAATTTTGTCACCGAACAAACGTATTGCGTATTTGATAAAACGTCAATTTTTAACGGAGATTTTTATAAGGCAGTCATTTATCAGGGAAATGCCGAGGAAGTTTCGGAAGGTTTTCAGGATGTAAGAAATGAAATTGAAGTGGAGAATTTGTACAGGGAGGCAGACGCTTCCTCCGACCTGCGTTTACCCACGGATATTTCCCAGGCCGTTGTCGTCAGACACATTATGAACTACCGGCACAAACGAAGCGGCGTTACGAAAGAGTCGATCCGTGTTTTGGAAATCCAGCCGGCGAGGACCGATACCCGGGGACTTAGTAAGGAAACCCTGAAAGAGTGGGCGCCGGGGCTGCAGGATGATAAAATTTTTATTACCACAATGACTACCGCCGAATTTATCGGTAAGGTGGAAACTTTAAATGACAAATATGATTTGATTTATATCGGAACGTCCAAAGAACATTTGAATGTGGTAAGCGGGACGGGACGGGGCGTCGGAAGCACGGTTTATAACGACCATACCATGGACGGGTTAATTTACTGTCATACGGGAGATATGCGTTATTCCGCCATTGAATTATCCGGTATGCTCAATACGGATTATGTGGGCGGCGATCCGGCTAACGCTTTGTACTATTATACTTCTGTAAGATATGGCGGAAATGATATTACAAAGGAAAAAATGGAGGCTCTGAATTCTTTCCTTGCGGGTTCCTACCCGGTTATTGTATCCGATGAGTTTTTCCAGTCGCCGGCGGTAGTTTACCAAAACATATATTATGGCGGCTATAGCGTGAATCTTGGAGTCGGTACATATACCTTAAGCCAGATGGAGGCATTGGGTATTGCAAATGACGATATTACTTCTGTGAAAGTGAAGCCGGGATACAAAGTGACGTTTTACGAAGACGATAATTTTGGAGGCGCCGTAAAAGAAGTAACGGGCGAACTTGCTTATCTGGGAGATGACTGGAACGACAGACCCTCTTCCATGAAAATAGAACTGATCGAGGGAGCGCAGCCCCAGAGGGTGATAAATCAGGATCACATAGACAATTCCTCTTTTATGTATCAGTTTGTGCGCGGCGCTATGGATAAAACCAATTTCTATGCGGAAAGCGATATGGACGGTGATAACAGGCTGTTCCAGTTTTATCTGAACAGGCCCAAGGCAAGCCTTACAGGGACCTCGGCTAACGGAACTCTGAAAGATAACGGTATTTATTATATTTATCCGGGCGCAGGCGGAAGGTATACGTTGGAATATCATTTTACGGTTGTAAACGAAGGAACCGCTTCTGTGGATACCCGGTATCAGTGCCGTTTTTATGTGGATGTCAATGCGGACGGAAAATTTTCTTCCAGGGAGGAATCCACGGATATCCTTCTGACAAGCGGCGGTAACGTGGTCGCCGGAGACCAGTTGTATGCGGGAAGAGAGTATGTGCTGATACGTAATGTGCCGGATGGATATAAGGGAGTCCTGCCCTGGAAAATAGAGGTTTCACAGGTGAATAATCCCAATATCTACTGCTATATGGACGGTTATACCAAATTACAGGGACTGGAAAAAGAAACCATCAAGGTTTTGCAGATCTGCAGGGATCAGGTAGGATGGCCGGATTGGTGGGGCGGTTACGGAGAAAAACTTTTCAGCCTGGCGGAGCAGATTAACGGAAAGAAAACGGTGTTTGACAATCCCATCGGCGACAGAGGCGGAACGCTGGGACATAGTTCGGATGTGGAGCTGGTTGAAAATTATCAGAACAACCTTTACTATGTGTTGGTTCACGGCGGCTATTACGGCGGCGTGTATTATGAAGGAATTGCCGATGACTTTGAAATCGACGTTGATTTTATGACTATTTCGAAGTTTGAAGAAGAATACCGCAATATTAACATGAATCGTTACAATATGTTGATTTTGGGATTCTCTGACGCTTACGGTGATTTTTCGGGAAGCGATACGGAAGGTCCCATGAGCGAGATCGTAAAATTTATAAAAAGCGGTAAAAGCGTATTGTTTGCGCATGATACGACCTCCTACTTTAATTATCCGAAGGACCGAAATAATACGGGAATTCTGAACCGGTTTACCGGGCAGGCGGAAACGAGCAATCAGCATCACAATGCGTCTACATTAAACCGCTACATTCGAAGTCTGGTGGGAATGGACCGTTACGGTGTGATGAGTATGGCGGCTCTTCGAAGCGGCCAGGCCATATCGGCGGGAACCGGGGAATGGAACAGCCTGACGGCAATGGGAAAGGAGATTCCTTACCAGCCTAAAAGCGATTGTACAAGAACCGTTCCGCAGACGCAGGGATATACCTATTCAATTATCAATGCAAAAGTAAACCATTCGGCGGCGAATGTGCCGATTACCGAATATGGCCAGGAAGCAACCGGTCTTGAGTATTTGTGGAGAAATGAGTACCTGAATATCCGTTATGATACGGTATATTATCATGACCAGGGGGATCCGAACGGCGTAGGGTATCATGATAATGGCCAGATTCCCCTGAACTACAACGGTGAGGTTACGAATCTGCTGGTAACTCAGGTAAACGAGGGTCAGATTACGGAATATCCATATCGCTTACAGGATGAATTCCAGGTAACGACCACACATGGGCAGTATTATCAGCTGGATTTTACCGCGGACGACGACCGGGACGGCCAGAGTGATCTGGTGGTGTGGTACTGTCTGGGCGGAAGAAGAGACGGAAGCGGCAATTATCAGGATACGATCTATTCCATGTCGCCCAATGATGTATCCAATAATTATTACATTTATAATAAAGGAAACATTACTTATACCGGAATGGGTCATGCGGCGGGAGACGCTCCTTATGCCGTGGAGGAAGCCAAACTGTTTATTAATACGATGATTGCTTCTTACAGCGCCGGCATTAAAAACCCAAGTATTACTATTTTGGAAAACGGCTCCAGAGACGCGGCGCCCATTGATGTGACCTATCGGTATCAGGATGAAGAAAACAACCTGACCTATGAAAAATATGAAGGCGATTATGAGAAGGTTTATTTTACCGTTGAGGATGTTAATTTTGTAAACGGTACAAGACGGATTGCCGTAAACGCATATTACGAAGCGGACGACGGTAACATTACCATAAATATCCGGGGAGAAGATAAAAGGTTAACGGCGCTTGCGCCGGAGATTTATAATGCTGCGGACAATGTAAAGGCAGATGCGGGAAATCTTGCCAGCGGCGGCGTATATTATATTTTAATCCCCAAAGAGCTCATTCGGGAAGATTTAACCCATGCGGGCCGTTTTCAGCTTTATCTGGAGGCGCAAAGCATTATAGAGAGCTACGGAAACAGGCAGGAAACAGGAAAGGCTTATTCCGGACTGGAATTTATTAAAGCGTACCTGTTTGACATCACCTGATATAAAAAACAAAAAACAGAGTCTGGCGGAAAAGCTTCAGGCTCTGTTTTTTCGCTTAAAATCATGAAAGATTTCTAAATTTACTTGCAACATTCCGGAATATAGTGTATAGTGAACACGTTTATCAACATAGGATTGGGGAAAACGTAATGGCAAAATACCTTGTTATTGTCGAATCACCGGCAAAAGTAAAAACAATTAAAAAGTTTTTAGGAACTAATTATGAAGTGGCCGCCAGCAACGGTCATGTAAGAGATCTGCCCAAAAGTCAGATGGGAATCGATGTGGAACATAATTACGAACCTAAATATATTACTATAAGAGGAAAAGGAGATATACTTGCGAATTTACGGAAAGAAGTAAAAAAAGCGGAAAAAATTTATCTTGCAACCGACCCTGACCGGGAAGGGGAAGCTATTTCCTGGCATTTATTAAAAGCGTTAAAACTGGAAGACAAGAAAGTTTACCGTATTACCTTTAATGAGATTACGAAAAATGCCGTAAAAGAATCGATTAAGCACGCAAGAGAAATCAATATGGATCTGGTGGACGCCCAACAGGCAAGGAGAGTGCTTGACCGTATGGTGGGATACCGGATCTCACCGCTTCTTTGGGCGAAGGTTAAAAGAGGCTTAAGCGCGGGAAGAGTGCAGTCTGTGGCGCTGCGTATTATTTGCGACAGAGAAGAGGAAATTAACGCGTTTATTCCGGAAGAATACTGGACGCTGGATGCGGTCTTTTCCATTCCGGGCGAAAAGAAACCGCTGGTTGCAAAATATTACGGCAATAAGCAAACGAAAGCGTCTATCGGCAGCGAGGAAGAACTGAAAGCAATTCTTGCCGATTTGAAAGGCGCCTCGTACCGGATCGCGGAAGTTAAAAAAGGGGAGAGAGTAAAAAAGCCGCCGCTTCCTTTTACTACTTCCACCCTGCAGCAGGAAGCAAGCAAAGTTTTAAATTTTTCGACTTCAAAGACCATGCGTCTTGCGCAGCAGTTGTATGAAGGCGTTGAGATAAAGGGAGAAGGGACGGTTGCCCTGATTACGTATCTGCGTACGGATTCAACCCGTGTATCGGAGGAAGCGGAACGTATGGCGGGAGAATTTATTGCCAGACGGTACGGCGAAGCATATCCGGGCGGAGAAACTGCGAATAAGGGTCCGGCCCGTAAAATTCAGGATGCCCATGAGGCGATACGTCCTACCGATATTGCGCGTGAACCTGTGATTCTTAAGGAAATGCTTCCCAGGGATTTATTCCGGTTATACCAGTTAATATGGAAACGTTTTACGGCAAGCCGGATGAGTCCGGCCCGCTACGAGACGACCTCCGTAAAAATAGACGCAGGGATGCACCGCTTCACGGTGTCTGCGTCCAGACTTGCATTTGACGGATTTATGAGCGTATATGTACAGGAGGAAGAAAAAGAAGAAACCAACCAGTTAATCCGTGAACTGGATCAGAATACAAAGCTGGAATTTAAGGAATTTGATTCAAAACAGCATTTTACACAGCCGCCGTCGCATTATACCGAGGCCAGCCTTGTGCATACGCTGGAAGAATTGGGAATCGGCCGTCCCAGCACGTATGCGCCTACGATTACGACGATTCTTGCCAGAAGATATATTGTAAAAGAAAATAAAAATTTATATGTAACGGAGCTTGGTGAAGTAGTCAATAAAATTATGGAGGAGGCATTTTCCACCATTGTGGACGTGAATTTTACAGCCAATATGGAGGCTTTGCTGGACGGTATAGAAGAAGGACAGATTAACTGGAAAACGGTCGTTTCCAACTTTTACCCTGATTTGGATGAAGCGGTTAAGCTGGCTGAAAAGGAACTTGCGGAAGTGGAGATTGCGGACGAAGTGTCCGATGAGGTGTGCGATCAGTGCGGACGGCAGATGGTAATTAAATACGGTCCCCATGGCAGGTTTCTTGCGTGTCCCGGTTTTCCGGAATGTCGTAATACAAAACCGTATTTTGAAAAAATAGGCGTGGAATGTCCCAAGTGCCATAAAGATATCGTAGTTAAGAAAACAAAAAAAGGCCGCAGGTATTTTGGCTGCATCGATTATCCGGAGTGTGATTATATGGTATGGCAGAAGCCTTCGGGAGAGTCTTGTCCCGACTGCGGAGAAATGTTATTGGAAAAAGGTAATAAACTGGTTTGTCCCGATTCCCACTGCGGTTATGTCAAGAATAAAGAAAAAATTTCCTGAATTCGAAAAAAATGTATTTTAATTTAAAAATAATTGAATATTTGATGAAATCCATTGCCTATTCGGAATTCTTATGATAAAATCGTTTTATGATTCTTATCATTTTTATTGACAGGAATTATACAATACTGTGGGGAATTCAGATGGAGGGAGGAAGCCGGATGAGCAGCGTGCAGCTACTGGATAAAACCAGGAAGATTGGAAAGTTACTTCATAACAATAATTCCAGCAAAGTTGTATTTAACGATATTTGCAAAGTTATGCGGGAGATATTATCGTCCAACGTACTGGTTATCAGTAAAAAGGGGAAGGTGCTTGGCGTTGGTAAGCAGGACGGAATCGAGACAATCCGGGAGCTTTTAAATGACACCGTAGGCGGCTTCATTGATCCTATGCTGAACGAAAGACTGCTTGGAGTTTTATCCACAAAAGAAAATGTAAATCTTGAGACTTTGGGATTTGAAGGCATTGACAGCAGGAAGTTTCAGGCAATTATTACGCCTATCGAGATTGCAGGCGAACGGCTGGGAAGCCTGTTTATTTATAAGATGCAGGAGTTTTATGATATCGACGATATTATTCTTTGTGAATACGGCAGCACGGTAGTGGGCCTGGAGATGCTTCGGGCCGTGAATGAGGAGAGCGCCGAAGAAAACAGGAAGATGGCGGTGGTAAAGTCGGCGATCGGTACCCTGTCTTTCTCCGAGATGGAAGCGATTACACATATTTTTGATGAACTCGGCGGCATGGAAGGAATCCTGGTAGCCAGTAAGATTGCGGACAGAGTCGGAATTACCCGTTCCGTTATTGTGAATGCCCTGCGTAAGTTTGAAAGCGCCGGCGTTATTGAATCACGTTCCTCCGGCATGAAAGGAACGTATATCAAGGTTCTTAATGATGTGGTCTTTGATGAGATTGAGGATTTAAAGCGTCAGAACCTAAAAATAAATAAAAACTGAATGACGGGTGCCGGAAAGGATGCCGGCGGATCAGGAGTTATGTGATAAAGGGATTTATTGGAATTTCAATAAGTCCTTTTTTGCCTTTTATTAACTTTGGCTTTTCAGATAAAAATTACTTGTGTTTTTTCAGATTTTATTTATAATAATATATGATACCTGTAAAGGGATATGAAAAGAGGTGTAAAGATGGTTAACGCACACGTATTTGATTATATTAATGTTTTAGATAAGGCGGCGGATGCGGCATGGATTCGTAATGAGGCCATAGGGAACAATATTTCCAATGCAACAACACCCGGTTATAAAAGGCAGGATGTGGCGTTTGAGTCAGAACTCAAAAAGGCTCTTCATTCTGCGAAGTATGGCGGAACAAGGCGTCTGGATACTACCATGGATCATGCGGTTGCGAATTTGAATTACCGCAGACTGGAAGCGCGCCCTTATACGGACAATGCAGGTTTTTCTTACCGTTTGGACGGTAATAATGTGGACCCGGATACGGAAGGCGTATATCTGGCAGAGAACCAGCTGCGCTATCAGGGACTTATACAGAGTATTAATGATGAATTTTCAAATTTAAAGATGGTTATGAAGTAGCAGGAGGATCAGATTATGAGTATGTTTTCAGCATTTGACATTAATGCCTCCGGTTTGACGGCACAGCGTTACCGGATGGATATTATTTCCGAGAATGTTGCCAACGCCAAGACTACCAGGACGGCGGACGGAACTCCTTACCGGAGAAAAGTCGTTACCTTCGAGGAGAAGGACCGGCAGACATCTTTCAGCCATGTATTGAATAAGGCTATGGACAATTATACCGGGAAAGGCGTAAAAGTAAGAGGCGTTTATGAGGATAACCAGACAGAGATGAATAAAGTATATGATCCCACGCATCCGGATGCGGACGACGACGGTTATGTGTTATATCCCAATGTTAATATCGTAACGGAGATGACAAACCTGATCGATGCCAGCCGTGCTTATGAGGCGAATACCACTGCTTTTGAGGCGAGCAAGAAGATGGCTCAGCAGGGTCTGGCTATGGCACAGTAAAGAAGTTTTGTTAACGGGGAATATTTGTTAGATTTCCTACATAAATATGACAGATAAAAGTTTGAAAGTGATTTTCGGACTATTTGATCAAAGTAGTGCCGCAGATATGGTCATTGGCGGCGTGCAAAAGAATAGCAATGAGAGAAAGCGGTATTGCCCCAGGGGGACATGCGGGTGATTCCGGGAGGAGAGTATATCATGGATATTTCAGCGTTGATGAGTTACGCAACGGATGCCGTTTCACCTGTGACGAAGGCTGCAGGTGCTTCTTCCGTTGCAAAAGGCGCCGTAAACGGGAATTTATTTGACTCGATTCTGAATTCGGCGATCGACAATTTGAACAAGACCAATCAATATCTTTCGGATTCGGAGAACGAAAAAATCAGATTTGCGTTGGGAGAAACAGAGAATACGCATGATTTGACAATTGCACTCCAGAAAGCATCTGCAGCTCTTCAGTACACTGTGGCAGTCAGGGACAAATTCTTAGAAGCATATAAAGAGATTATGAACATGCAGATTTAATGTCTGCATTAAAATCGCTGATCGCTGATAAGGAGAAAACACATGGTTGACAGATTAAAAGAGCTTTGGGATAAAGTTCTGGCATGGTGGAATAAATTTACGGCAAAACAAAAAACGATTATTATAGGGGTAGCGGCTGCGGTGATTTTTGCATTTGCTATCCTCATTTGGGTATTTTCACAGCCGCAGTATGAAATGCTGAGGCAGTGTGAGAATACGAAAGAAGCCTCCGAGGTGGTGGAGCTGCTTCAGGGTTCGGATATCAAATATCAGACCTCCGCAGACGGTTTGCGCATCAGCGTCCGGAAAAAGGATGTGCCCACTGCGGAGCTTGCGCTGGGAGCAGCCGGAATTCCTTCGACTGGTATGACGATCAATGATGTGACCGAGGGCGGTTTTTCCATTACGGAGTCCGATAAGGAGAAGCGGTATTCCGTGTTTAAAGAAAAAGACCTGGAATCCATGATTGAAAGTCTGGATTCGGTAAAAAAAGCTACGGTGAAGCTTAGTATACCGGAGCAGGACGGCCTTTTGATACATACGGACCAGGAATCTTCCGCAACCATTTTTCTGGAGCTTCAGGGAGATTTTACGGAGGAGAACGCCGCGTATCTTGCGCGTGCGGTGGCCACTTCCCTGGGTAATGCCACGACTAATAATATTACTATTTTGGATACGGGGAGCAATCTTCTGTTTTCCGGCGACAGTCAGATCAGTGTCGGCGGCGTTTCCAGTTCGCAGCTGACGGCAAGACAGCAGCAGGAAAGCCAGGTGATTAATTCCGTAAAACGTGTTATTTTCGGAACGGGCCAGTTTAATTCCGTAGAAGTGGCGTGTAATTTGGATATTGACTTTTCCTCTACTACCAGCCAGACACAGACATATGATGCGCCGGAGGGCAGGACGGAAGGAATGCTTGATGAGGAAACTATATTTAATTCTGAAAGTACGGGAGTTACGGGAGGCGTTCCGGGCACGGATTCCAATGCCAATACGAATGCCAACGGAACTACGTATCAGTATCCGGATTATGCGGATCAGTCTTCGACGCAGTCGGAAGAGTACAGACATTATCTGCCCAACTCTTATTTGCAGAATTCGGAGACGCCCCCGGGCAAGGTGAATTTTGCCAATTCTTCCGCAACAATTACCGCTGTGAATATTAACGTAATTAAGGAAGAAGACGCCAGAAAGCAGGGACTGCTGGAGGGTGTTACATGGGATGAATATAAAGCGCAGAATGCCGAGCCGGCGAGAATGAACATAGACGAAGAGTTTTATGATGCGGTGGCTACGGCGACTGGTATGAATAAAGAAAACATTACGATTATGGCGTATAATCGCAATGAATTTATTGATGGTGAAGGTCTTGCGGCAAGTATGGCCGATATAGTATCGATTGTATTGATCGTTCTGATTCTGGCTTTACTTGGTTTTGTTGTGATTCGGAGCATGCGTACAAAGAAAGAGGAGGTTCCCGAGGAGGAACTTTCTGTTGAAACATTGCTTCAGTCGGCGCCGGAGATGGAACTTGAGGATCTGGAGGCTGAAAGCAAATCCGAAACACGTAAGATGATCGAAAAATTTGTTGACGAAAATCCGGAAGCAGCAGCGAACCTGCTTCGAAATTGGCTGAATGAGGATTGGGGGTAAGGATTAAAATGCCTAGAGTAGGAGATGAAAAGATCAGCGGACTGCAAAAGGCTGCAATTCTTCTGATTGCCTTAGGGCCTGAGCGTTCTGCCGGTGTGTTTAAGCATTTGAAAGAGGATGAAATTGAGGAATTAACACTGGAAATTGCCAACACCAGAAGTATTACACCGCAGATTAAAGAAGAGATTATTAAAGAATTTTATGAGATATGTCTGGCTCAGCAGTACATTGCCGAAGGCGGTATCGGATATGCGAAGGAACTGCTGGAACATGCTTTGGGAGCGGAAAAGGCAATCGATGTAATCGGCAAGCTGACAGCATCTTTGCAGGTAAAGCCATTCGAATTTATGAGAAAGGCCGACGCCAGCCAGCTGCTTAACTTTATACAGGATGAACATCCGCAGACGATCGCGCTGATTTTGTCTTATCTTTCCGCAGGGCAGTCGGCGCTGATTATCTCGGCCCTTCCCCCGGAAAGGCAGGCTGATGTGGCAAAAAGGATTGCAACTATGGACAGAACCAGCCCGGATGTTATAAAGGAAGTGGAAAGAATTTTGGAATCCAAACTGTCGTCTGTGGTAAACCAGGATTATACGGTAATTGGCGGCGTGGATGCGGTAGTAGAAATTTTGAATACCGTGGACCGCGGAACCGAGAAGCATATTATGGAAACTCTGGAAATCGAGGAACCGGAACTTGCAGACGAGATCCGCAAAAAGATGTTTGTATTCGAAGATATCCTGCTGCTTGATGACCGGGCTATCCAGAGAGTTCTTCGTGATGTGGATAATAACGATCTTGCCGTTGCGCTTAAGAGTGCGAACGAGCAGGTTCAGAATGCAATCTTCAATAACCTGTCTAAGAGACTTGCCGTTATGATAAAAGAGGATATGGAATTTATGGGTCCTGTACGTATGAAGGACGTAGAAGAGGCACAGCAGAAGATTGTAAATATTATCCGCAAGTTGGAGGATTCTGCAGAAATTGTAATCTCCAGAGGCGGAGGTGACGAAATTGTTGTATAGCAGTCTTTTGAAAGGCGCAATGACGGTTGTTGAAGAAGACAATAAATGTCTGGTCGATACGAATAAGTTGATTGCCGAGAAATTGGAGAGTTATAAGCAGGAAAACAAAGGCGGCTTCCGCGCAGGTCTAAATGCGCCGGAGTTGGAATTAATAGAAAATGCGGACCAGGAGGAAGACGGAACTTCTGCCATACTTAAGTCCGAACCTGTTTATGACGGCCCTTCGCCGGAGGAACTTATTGCCGAGGCCCGGGAGCAGATTGCACGTATGGAGAGCGATGCTAAGGCTGAGCTTGAGAAGGAACGTCTGCAGGTACTGGAAGAGGCCCGGCAGGAAGGGTTTAATCAGGGGTTTGAGGACGGTAAACGGGAAGGTTTTGCCCAGGCAGACTCTAAAAAGAGAGAGTTAGACGAAGAGAAAGAAAGGCTGGAAAAGGAATATTTTGAACGTGTGGAAGAGTTGGAGCCGCATTTTGTTGATGTTCTGACCGGTATTTACGAACATATTTTTCGGGTGGAGCTGGGCGCTTACAGGGAATTGATTGTTCATTTGATTATTTCTGCCATGAATCAGGTTAACAATGCCAAGGACTATCTGATTCATGTTTCGAAGGATGATTTTGCGTATGTCAATATGCAGAAAAAAGAAATTCAGGCGGAATCCGTAGCAGGTAACGCTACCGTAGAAATAATTGAAGACATATCTTTAAGAAAAAACGAGTGTTTGATCGAAACGGAAGGCGGAATTTTTGATTGTGGACTGGGAACACAGCTTTCGGAATTGTCCAGGAAATTAAAACTTTTGTCGTATGAAAAGGATAAGGATGTAGATTGAAGACTGAGGAAATAAATTTTAAAAAATATAATCGAGTGTTGGAAGATCCGCTTTTCATTAAGAAAGGTAAAGTTATTAATGTAGTGGGACTTACCATAGAATCCGCCGGACCTGATGCAAGGATCGGCGATATCTGTGAACTGCTTCCGGATCAGGAAGACGGGAAGCCTGTAATGGCGGAGGTTGTCGGATTTAAGGACCGTAAAACGCTTCTGATGCCATATGATTCCATGGACGGAATCGGGAACGGGTGTATTGTCAAAAATACGGGGGAGCTTTTGCGGGTACAGGTAAGCGAAGCTATGTTAGGAATGGTACTTGACGGTATGGGACGGCCATTGGATAAGAGTCCGGTACCGGTAGGAGCCGCTTATCCTGTGGAAGCGCCGCCGCCGGACCCTATGCGGCGTAAGATTATCAGCGAAGTGCTTCCGCTTGGCGTAAAAGCGGTAGACGGATTGATTACGGTTGGCAAGGGACAGAGGATCGGAATTTTTGCAGGTTCCGGTGTGGGAAAATCTACCCTGATGGGTATGTTTGCAAGAAATACGAAAGCAGATATTAATGTTATTGCTCTGATCGGCGAGCGGGGAAGAGAAGTTCGTGAATTTATAGAGCGTGATTTGGGGAAAGAAGGTATGCGCCGCTCCGTGGTTGTTGTTGCAACCTCAGACAGGCCGGCGCTGGAACGAAATAAAGCGGCGAAAACAGCTACGGCGATTGCGGAATATTTCAGGGATCAGGGAAAAGACGTACTTTTAATGATGGATTCTCTGACCCGTTTTTCTATGGCGCAGCGGGAAATCGGACTGGCCAGCGGAGAGCCTCCCGTAACGAGAGGGTATCCTCCCAGTGTATATTCCGAGATGCCAAAGCTTTTAGAGCGGGCAGGGTGTGCGGACCAAGGGTCCATTACAGGACTTTATACGGTTTTGGTAGACGGCGACGATTTCAATGAACCGATTACGGATACGGCGAGAAGTATTCTGGATGGACATATTATGTTGGACCGGAAACTGGCTCATAAAAACCACTATCCGGCAATTGATGTTTTGCAGAGCATCAGCCGCTGTATGAGCCAGATTGCGGACAGGGAACATAAGCAGACCGCGGGCAGGCTCAAAAACGTTATGGCTACCTATAATGAGGCGGAAGATTTAATTAATATAGGCGCATACCGTGCGGGAAGCAATCCTTCAATCGATTACGCCATAGAAAAAATCCAGGCGGTTAACGATTTTCTGATGCAGGATGTTGACGATAAGTTTACTTTTGAGGAATCCGTACAAATGTTAAGAAATTTATTTGTATAGAATGTTAAAGATGCAGGGACAGGACAATGGCACGTTTCAGATACCGGATGCAGAGCGTTTTGAATATTAAGCTGAAAATGGAGACGCAGGCGAAACAGGAATTTGCCGCGGCAAAACTTGTATTGGATGAACAGGAGGAAAAGCTTGCGGTTTTAAGACGGCGGAAGTCGGACTATGAGACGGAGGCTGAAAGTTTATTAAAAGATAAATTGCGGCTGCGGGATATTGTGGATAACAAAACCGCAATTATCAGAATGGAAGAATATATAAAAGAACAGACCCTGCAGGTGCGGCTGGCGGAAGAGGAAGTCGAAAAAGCAAGAGACCGGTTAAAAGCGGTTATGATGGATCGAAAGACTCATGAAACTTTAAAAGAAAAAGCGTTCGGCGAATTTTTGAAAGAAGAAAACCGTGCGGAAAGCAAAGAAATAGATCAATTGACCAGTTACACTTACGGACAAAGACAGATAAAAGAAGCGCAGGCTTGATAAAAGAAGCAGGTTGTTGGCAGCATGGAGGATTATTATGGCAAATCGTGATGCGGCTGCGATGAAGATGGATGCAGAAAAGAAAAGTATCAATGATGAAAAAAGAAAACTGAAGGAAGAGCAGAAAAGACAGAAAAAGGAAGCCAAAAAGCGGGCTAAGGAAATTGCGGCAAGAGAAGCCGATCTCGAGGACGACGAAGAAGGCGGCGGCGTGTCCGTTTTTTTGGTGACGCTGGTAATCGTGGTGATCTGGCTGGCAATTCTGGCGCTGTTGATTAAACTGGATGTGGGCGGCTTCGGTTCCGGCGTACTGTCTCCGATTTTAAAGAATGTTCCGGTCATTAATAAAATTCTTCCGGGTGATTCGATTATGGAAACGGATAACGAAGAAGCCTATGGCGGGTACAGCAGCCTGAAAGAAGCGGTAGACTATATTAAGCTTTTGGAACAGCAGCTGGAACAGGCGCAGTCTTCCGGTTTGTCACAGTCGGAAGAAGTTGCCGCATTGAAGGCGGAAATCCTTCGTTTGAAGGAATTTGAAGATCAGCAGGTGGAATTCCAGAGAATCAAAAACGAATTTTATGAAGAAGTAATCTATGCGGAGAGGGGGCCGGGAGCAGAGGAATATATGAAATATTACGCTTCTATAGCCCCGGAACAGGCAGAAGAACTGTATAAACAGGTGGTTGCGAGACAGCAGGAAAGTCAGGAAGTACAGGAATATGCGCAAACGTATTCCGAGATGAAGCCAAAAGAAGCAGCCAAAATTATGGAGGCAATGCCGAATGATTTGAAACTGGCGGCCAGGATTTTAGGGCAGATGTCGGCGGAAGACCGCGGGAAAATTCTGGGTGTTATGGACCCGGAGGTGGCTGCTAAGATCACAAAGATTATGGACCCTGAGTCTTAAGAAATTAAGGCTTTTCGTCGATATAGTAATTGAGTCTGTTTTCAGGACTTAAGAACCTTGATAATTTCAGAAAGGAGGAATGTGAATGACAAGCACACCTGTAAATGGTGCAAAGAACTCAATTATGAGCTTTGCGGTAAAGGCGCCGGAAAAGGTGCAGGGAGCCGGTGCGGCAGGCAGTTTTACGGATGTTTTGAGCAAGCAGACGGAAGGAAGCCAGACGGGTCAGAAAACCGAAACAGTGCGCGCTGAAACAGGATCGCAGACAAAAGTCACAGGCAGTTGCAGCGAACGTGTGACGCAAAATACTGCGGCCAAACCGGATAAGACTGAGGCGGTGCAGAATCCCGAAGAAGCGGCAGGCGTACTTCAGGAAGCAGGAGAAGAGACCGTAAAAGAGATTGCGGAGCAGCTCGGGGTCAGCGAAGAAGATGTTTTGCGGGCGATGGAGGTTTTAGGTTTAACGCTGGTGGATTTACTGCAGCCGGAGAATCTGACTATGGTAGTGATGCAGGTTACGGGCGAAACAGATCCCATGGCACTTCTCACCAATGAACAGCTTGGCAATGCGCTTAAAGATCTGAATCAGTTTATTCAGGAAAAAAGAGGCGAACTGCAGACTGCATTTGATATTTCCGATGAACAGCTGGGAGAATTGATCAAGCAGGTGCAGCAGACGGAAGAAGTTCCCGATGAATTTGTGCTTCCGGAAAAAACGGAAGAAACGGTTCGGGCAGGTAATTCCAAAATTGTTGTGGAGAACGTTCCGGAGGATAAAGAAACCTTTGGGACCGCTCAGGATTCTTTGAATTCCGTTGGCGATGTGAAGGTAGAAATTTCCGAGAAGACAACGCAGGACGCTGCGTTTAAAGATAACGGAAAGGAAGCCGGACATGGTGCGAAAGAAGATACGATGCAGGGACATAATGTTTTCCTGCAGAATCTGACGCAGAGCACGGAGGCGGTAACGGCAGAAGCAGTGGAGACGCCTTTTGCACAGCCTGAAACACAAAGAATCATGGATCAGATTCTAAATTTTATGAAGATCCAGATAAAACCTGAGATGACGCAGCTTGAAATGCAGCTTCATCCGGAAAGCCTTGGAACGGTTCATGTACACATTGCGTCGAGGGAAGGTATGATTACCGCACAGTTTACGGCGCAAAATGAGACTGTAAAAGCCGCTTTGGAAAGCCAGATGGTTCAGCTTAAAGAAACTTTTGAACAGCAGGGCGTCAAGGTGGAAGCCATTGAGGTCAGCGTTCAGGCGAACGGTTTCAGACAGGAGTATGAGGGAAGCAGAGGACATGGAAATACGGAGGAAGACCGGGAAAGCAAGCCTGCAAGGCGGATTAATTTAAACAATCCGGAATTTTTGGAGGAGGAATCGCTTACTGAAGAAGAGCAGCTGGCTGTTTCCATGATGGAAGTGAACGGAAACACCGTAGATTACATGGCATAATAATGAAAAAGAAAGGAGTATGCAGATGAGCGCAATAGCACAGGTAAAAGACGGGAAAATTGTAGAAACAAATTCTCAGGATTCACTGGCAAAAGCGAACGGCGGTATGAACGGCGTAGATAAGGATACTTTTTTGCAGCTGCTGGTAGCGCAGATGAAATATCAGGATCCCTTGCAGCCTACTTCCAATACGGAATATATTTCCCAGTATGCAACGTTTTCACAGGTAGAACAAATGCAGAATATGGCGGGCACCATGGAACTGAGCAGAGCGTCCCAGCTGGTAGGGCAGGAAGTATGGATTAAAACAACTACGTCTACCGGCGGAAGCGGTTACATTCAGGGACAGGTTGACTATGTAGTATATGAGAACGGAAAGGCTTATGTTTCCGTAAAAGATGAGCTTTATTCCATTGATGATGTGGATACGGTGGTTGATAAGGTATACAATACGGCATACAACCTTGCACAGGAACTGGTAAACAGAATCTTTATGCTTCCGGGTATTAACGGAATCGATTTAAAAGACTGTGAAGAAATCGACAGGCTGGAAAAAATTTATAATGAGATGGATGAATATCAGAAAGGGTTTGTTGCCAACGACGCTGTAAAAGCTTTGAAAGAGTATATTGAAAAAGCAAAAGAGGTAAGACTTGCGGCGGAACAGTCCGAAAATAAGGATGAAGAATCCGATTCGAATGACGAGTCTGATAAAAAGGAATAGGAAATCCCGTCAAGAGTAAGCAGGCGGGCAGATTCTCAAGGAGGAGATAACCGTGAAAATTGAAAAAGGCGGATTCCTTTCTATTGAGCAGTTGCAGGATCAGTACTTAAGTAACGCTAAAAAAACCGGAAGATCAGAGAATACGCAGAGTATATCCTTTGACAATGTTTTAAAGCAGAAACTGTTAAAGAGCGAAGGCTCACCGGCTGCTTTAAAGTTTTCCAAACATGCGGCCAGCCGGCTGGCGGATCGGAATATAATGCTGACAGACGGCCAGATGGAGCGTTTAAGTGACGGAGCCAGAAAAGCGGATGAAAAAGGAATTCAGGATTCCCTGGTTATTGTAGATGAACTTGCGTTTATTGTGAATATACCAAACAAAACGGTGATTACTGCAATGGATCAGGCCGAAACAAACGAAAACATTTTTACTAATATTGACGGAGCCGTAATAATGTAGCCGGACCTTTAGGAGGCTTAAGTTCCCGACTGACAGAAGGAACAAAAAGGCGGCTTTCGTGAAACAGGAGGTTAATGAATTATGATGAGATCATTATTCTCTGGTGTATCAGGTCTTAAGACACACCAGACAAGGATGGATGTTATAGGTAATAATATTGCGAACGTTAATACCGTTGCGTTCAAGGCCAGTACCATGACGTTTAATGCGCTGATGTCCCAGACGACGCAGAATGCATCCGGGCCTAACGCAGCTACCGGTACCGGCGGTGTCAATGCAAGGCAGATCGGTCTCGGTGTTAAGGGCGGCGCTATTAACGTAAATATTGCCGGGCAGGGATCGGCACAGTCTACCGGTAATCCCTTTGATATTATGATTACAGGAAGTAACTTTTTTGTGGTTAATGACGGTGTCAGCAATTATTTTACCCGTGACGGTTCTTTTTATGTAGATGCTGCAGGAAATCTTGCCATGACCAGTACGGGTTATAACGTTATGGGTTGGCAGGTAGATCCTGACACAGGCAAGATTAAGAAAGATACGGTAAGCGCTTTAAGAATTATGAATACGGCCAATATGACGTATCCGCCTGATGCAACAACCCAGGCTTACGTATCCGGTATTATTGATAAAAATGATACGGATGTTACCAGTGCCAGCGGCAAAGTAATGAACCTGAATTTCTTTGATGCGTTAGGTTATAGTTACACTGCGAAGCTGGTTATGAGACAGTCCGACATTAAAAATGAATATTCCGTGGAACTGGATAAACTTTTGGATTCTACCGGTAAGGAGATTCCTCTGGTTGATGCAAACGGCAATGCCATTAATCCTTTCGGCACCAGTATGACAGTGGATGCAAAACGGACGATTACACTTTCCAAGGGATATACATTAACGGGCAGCACTCTTACGGATGCGACAGATCCGACAATTCAGCCGTCTCCAACGCTGGATTTAAATACAATATTTGATAATAACGGAAATATAAAAGACGATGCGCCTGAAGAGAGTGTTAATCTTCTTGCGAAGGCTTTCGGCTATGAAGGTTCTGAAAATGCATTTTATAATTTAACTAAAAATGTTACAACGGGAACGCCTCCGAATGAGACGACAACGACAATGTCGATCGGCGCATATTTAATGAATGCAGCGCGCGGAGATTTGGACGGAAGCGATACTAATAACAATTCCTTTGAAGTTGACGGAAGAACCTTTACCGGCGGTATTATCACATACGATCCTGATAACGGTAAATTTAAAGGAATTAACGGTACAACGACACAGACGGGAATTGGTCTGGATCTTACGGCGCTCGGCGGGAACTTTTCAAGAATTACTGTTGACTTTGCAACGTCTTCCATGTATGATAATAAAGGTACTTCTACGATCACTGCCAAGAATGGTGATGTAGAGGGACTTGGAACAGGACGCCGTCTCGGTAAGATGACACAGATATCGGTACAGCAGAATGGTATGATTTATGCTGCATATGACAACGGAATGACCAGACTTTTGGGACAGATTGCATCGGCAAGCTTTGCGAATCCTTCCGGTCTTGAGAAGGAGGGAGATAACTTATATTCCGCAACAATGAACTCCGGA
>CAJUNP010000017.1:0-29330 GCA_910587935.1 uncultured Lachnospiraceae bacterium | reverse complement strand
AATAGGTGTTGATATTACGGCAGACGGAGGTTACATGTCTACCGGACAGCTTGAGATGAGTAATGTAGATTTGTCGTCAGAGTTTACAGAGATGATTACGACACAGCGTGGTTTCCAGGCGAACAGTCGAATTATTACCGTTTCCGATACGCTTCTTGAAGAGCTTACGAATCTGAAGAGATAATTTAGAATTTTTAACAAGGGTGTTCTTTCGAACACCCTTGTAAGGTTGTAGGGGGTAAAATGGTAGAAGTAACCAAAATCAACGGACAAAAAATTTTAGTGAATCCGGATTTGATGGAAACAGCAGAAGAAACGCCGGATACAGTCATTTCATTAACAACCGGTAAAAAAATAATTGTAAAAGAAAGTAGACAAGAGGTAAAAAATTTAGTAAAATCGTATAGAAAGGAAATTTTTGCAGATTAATGCAGAAAGTCGGGTGAAGTTTCGTGGATATAGCATCGATTTTAGGATTAGTTATATGCTTTGGAATGGTGGTTTTCGGAATCATTACCAGCGGAGGCATAAGTTCGGCAGGAAGTTATATTCATATTCCTTCAATGGTAATTACTTTTGGCGGTTCTTTTGCCGCGATTCTGGCGTCCTATACCTTGCAGGATTTTGTGGCTGGTCTTAAAAGTTTTGCATTGATTTTCAAGATTCCGGCAGTAAATACGTCGGAGATGATCAAGAAAATTATTGATCTTTCTAACATTGCAAGAAAAGAAGGTCTGCTTTCTCTGGAAGAGGCGGCGACAGACTTGGATGATGAATTCCTGAAAAAAGGTATTTTATTGATTGTAGACGGAACAGATCCGGAACTGGTTCGGGCTATTATGGAGACAGAGCTGATCAGTGTGGAAGGACGTCATAAATCCAAGATCAGTTTCTGGGAGAGCGTTGGCAGTATGGGTCCTGCGTGGGGTATGATCGGTACTTTGGTCGGACTTGTTAACATGCTTCAGAATATGAGCGATCCCGATTCCATCGGTCCGTCTATGTCAACTGCCTTGATTACTACCTTGTATGGTTCACTGCTTGCAAACTGGATATGCGCTCCGGTAGCGAGCAAGCTCAAGTCTAACAACGAAAAAGAAATTATGGAAAAAGAGATTATGATTGAAGGTCTGCTTTCCATTCAGGCAGGGGAGAATCCAAGAGTCATTGAAGAAAAATTGAAGTCCTTCCTGTCACCGACAGATCGGATAACGGCGGATGACGGAGGTGAGACTGATGGCTAAGAAGCGGAAAGAGGATACGCCGCCACCGGGGTCCCCGGCATGGATGGCAACCTTCGGAGATTTAATGAATCTTCTTCTTTGTTTCTTTGTGTTGCTTTTTTCCATGTCTAAGATTGATGTGGAAGAATTTGAGAAAATTGCCGCTTCTTTTTCAAGCCAGTTCAGTGTTTTTGACGGTGGCGCGACAGCCATAGGAGACGGGATTTTAATCAGTAACGGAGTCAGTCAGCTGAATGAGTTGGATGAATATATTAACAGTACCGGGCGTACTGCAGATGATTCCGATGTAACCGACGACTTTGATGATGAGCAAAGCGAAACAGAGGATCTGGCTGAGAAGATGGAGCAGAAGCGGATTGAGCGATCCGAGCAGTTGGCGGAACAGGTACAGGAAGTTGTAGATGAAACTAATCTTACAGGGAAAATTGACGTTCAGTTTACTTCACAGTATGTTCAGCTAACTTTGAACGGGGCGATTCTTTTTGATTCCGGGCAGGCGGAACTGAAACGGGACGTACTCCCAATACTCGGCAATGTTGGGATTATTCTTGAAAAATATGCGGCGAACACGATTGAGATCGAAGGACATACGGATAACGTGCCGATCAACAGCAGCCGTTATGCAAATAATAATGAATTAAGCAGTGCCCGTGCGTTATCAGTTTTTGATTATTTTGTAGATAATACTAATTTGAATCCCGCGAATATTAAGACTTCGGGCAGAGGTGAGTATGTTCCGGTAGCAGATAATTCCACGCCCGAGGGGAGGGCGGCGAATCGTCGCGTAGAGATTCGTATTTATCATGAATTAAGTTATTATTAACTATATTATATAAGTGAGAAAGGTCTGGCCTGGTCGGACCGGCAGGAGTATAAACCATGAAGAAAAATCTTATATCTGTTATTATTCTGGCGTTGTTGGTAGTAAATCTTGTGTTGACGGCGGTTATGATGTTCAGTGTTATGAGCGTAAATCAAAAGACTTCCAGACTGGTGGGAGATATCGCATCCGCATTGGCGTTGGACTTTTCAGACCCGGCGGCTGAACAGGAAGCGGTAGAAGTACCGATTGCGGACATAGAAACATACCGTTTTGCAGATCAGCTTAACATTACATTGAAGGATACCGGCGATGGCAAAACTCACTATTTTATCACTGGCGTTTCTTTTTCCATGAACAGCAAGGACAAAGGATATAAAAAGTACGGTGAGAAGATGGAAGAACAGGCAGACCTGTTAAAATCCTGCGTATACAATGTAATCAGCAATTATGCGTTAGAGGATTTAAGGGCCGATAATAACGAGGCGGCAGCGCAGGAAATTTTGAAACAGATTCAGGAAATGTACGATTCCGAATTTATTTTCAAGGTTAATTTCATTGATTTTATGTATCAGTAACCTCTGATTATAAGAGTACAAATCTTAAAAGGAGGTGAAGGATGTGGGCGAAGTATTATCGCAAAATGAAATAGATAATTTACTGGCCGCGTTAAGCACCGGTGAATTAGATGTGGATAACATGGAGAACCGGAATGAAAAGCAGGTTAAAAATTATGATTTTGAAAGGCCTGCAAAGTTCTCAAAAGAGCATCTTCGTACCCTGGAAATAATTTTTGAACATTATGGACGTTTGTTGTCAACAAATTTCCCGATTTATTTAAGAAAAAATGTAACAATCAGTGTTGCCAGTTCGGAAACGGTTACTTTTTCCGAATTTACCAATGCATTGGGGAATCCCAGTATATTGGGAATTACCAATTTTCATCCATTGAATGGAACGATTATTTTGGAATTATCGACAAACCTTGGATATGCCATGATTGACCGCATGCTGGGGGGAGAAGGAACGCCTCTGGAAAAAAGCAGGGAATTTTCCGAGATAGAATTGAATATTGTGGAAAAGCTGATGGTAGTCAGTGTGCAGTTGCTGCGGGATCCATGGAAGAATGTAATAGAAATAGATCCTGTACTGGAGCGGTTAGAGACAAATCCTCAATTTGCACAGGTGATAGCTCCAAACGATATGATAGCAATTGTTACCCTGAACTTGAAGATTGGTGACATTGAAGGTTTTATGAATGTCTGTCTTCCGTTTTTTACATTAGAGTCTATCATGGACAGATTGAACACCAAATACTGGTTTTCTAATATGCAGAGTGATGATGAGACGGATTATGACGGATTTATAGAGGCCCTGCTTCGCCGTGTGGACGTACCGGTGAAAGCAATACTGGGAGAGTGCTCAGTCTCCGTTAATGAATTTTTGGAACTTCAGATCGGGGATGTGATTCGTTTAGATACAAAAGTAGACTCTGAATTAAATGTTTACGTAGGAAATATTAAGAAATTCACCGCGATGCCGGGGGCAAATGATGAGCATTATGCAATTCAGGTTACCTCGGTAATCAGAGAGGGGGAGTAAAACATGGATGGAATGTTATCCCAAGATGAGATAAATGCCCTGCTGAACGGCATAGATATAGGTGGAGGTTCAGACGAGAGCGATACTCAGGAAGTCTCGGATACGGGGATGGAGGCAGAAGAACTGCTGACGGATGTGGAAAAAGATGCCATTGGCGAGGTCGCAAACATCAGTATGGGAACTTCCGCAACAACGCTCTATTCGCTTGTTAACCGAAAGGTTAATATTACTACACCGATGGTTCAGATGGCGCGATGGAGTAACGTATTGTTAGATTATGAAAGACCCTGCGTGTTTATCTTGATCAAGTATACGGTCGGATTGGCAGGAAGCAATATTCTCATCTTAAAAGAGCATGATGTTAAGGTAATTACGGACTTGATGATGGGAGGAGACGGTACTAATACCGATGGTGAGCTTGGCGAATTGCACTTAAGCGCTATAGCGGAGGCTATGAATCAGATGATGGGTTCTGCGGCAACGTCGCTTTCTACCATGCTTGGAACCGTTATCGATATCAGTCCGCCAGATGCAACGTTAAGAGATTTGGCCACCATTTCAGATGGCGGAGAGATTGCAGAGTTCCTGGGAGGAACATTTGTCAAAGTTTCTTTTCGATTGCAGATCGATGATTTGGTAGACAGTACGCTGATGCAGTTGTATCCGGTAGATTTTGCGAAGACGGTCGTAGATACTTTTATGGGAACACAGATGGCGGAACCGGAGCCAACACCGGCGCCTGCTCCAGCTCCAGCTCCTTCACAGTCCCAGGCAGCGTCACCGGTGGAGATGCCGCAGATGGGAATGCCGCAGCAGATGCAAATGATGCCGCAAATGGGAATGCCGCAGCAGATGCAAATGATGCCGCAGATGGGAATGCCGCAGCAAATGCCGATGATGCCCCAGATGGGGATGCCGCAGCAAATGCCGAATGTAAATGTTCAACCGGCTCAATTCCAGAATTTTACGGGCGGGTATGCTTCCGTTCCAGGTCAGGAAAATATCGGTTTAATCATGGATGTGCCGTTAGGAGTGACCGTAGAGCTGGGACGTACCACGAAGGCAATTTCCGAGATTTTAGATTTTGCTCCGGGTACGATTATAGAGCTTGATAAAATTGCCGGTGAACCGGTGGATGTCCTTGTGAACGGCAAGTTTGTAGCAAAAGGCGAGGTTGTTGTTATTGAAGAAAGCTTCGGCGTAAGAGTAACAGAAATTATCAAATAGAACACAAATAGGAGTGGATAACTATGGCAAAGAATATATTAATTTGTGACGATGCAGCATTCATGAGGATGATGATTAAGGATATCCTGACAAAGAACGGTTACAATGTGGCTGGAGAAGCTGAAAATGGTGCGAAAGCAGTAGAGAAATATGCTGAGTTGAAGCCGGATCTTGTACTGATGGATATTACGATGCCGGAAATGGACGGAATCCAGGCTTTAAAGAATATCAAGGCTGCAGACCCTGCCGCTCTGGTAATTATGTGTTCTGCAATGGGACAGCAGGCAATGGTTATTGAATCGATACAGGCAGGGGCTAAGGATTTTATTGTAAAACCTTTCCAGGCGGATCGTGTGCTTGAGGCTGTAAAGAAAGTAGTTGGTTAATATGTTGCTTGCAGCGTCCGGCCGTACGGATTCCTATGCGCAGTTTATTACGGTGCTGGTTCTCTTTGCAGTGGTGTTGGCAGTTACCGCGTTTACTACAAAGTGGATTGCCGGGTATCAAAAACAGCAGAACCGGAACGGAAATTTGGATGTGTTGGAGATACAGCGCATTGGCACCGGAAAATATCTGCAGATTATCAGAGCCGGAGAGAAGTATCTGGTAATTGCAGTGTGTAAGGATACTGTTACAATGCTTACGGAAGTGCCGAAGGAACAGCTTGTTATGAGAGAAACCGGTCATGTGGAGCAGGCAGGGTTTAGTGAGCTGTTTGAAAAAATAAAGAAAATTAATTCTGGAAATAATCAGGAACCGAAAGAAAAGTAGGCGTTTATATTGAACGAAAATTTGAAGCGGAGCCGTTTGACCGGAATTCAGATTGCAAAATTGATATGCCTGCTGGTTACGGTAGGCATATTGTGTATCAGCAGAAAACTGGAAGTATCAGCCAGTACGCTGGGTAATATTGGTCTGGACGGAAATACGGGAACTTCCATAACTACAGATACCGAAACCGATACCGACGGGGAGGGTGACGGACAGGGACAACTGAATAAAGACAATACGGATTTCAATATCAGTATCAGTAACGGGAATGGCAGTTTAAACGGGAAT
The DNA here is from genome assembly GCA_910587935.1 of uncultured Lachnospiraceae bacterium. Lineage (GTDB taxonomy): Bacteria > Bacillota > Clostridia > Lachnospirales > Lachnospiraceae > MGBC143606. Next base: position 23,378 of record CAJUNP010000017.1, on the reverse strand, counting down.
TTAAGGATTTTGATTATTTTGACCTTAATGGCGTTGGCTCCTACCTTGCTGTTAATGCTGACTTCCTTTACGAGGATTATTATTGTTCTGCATTTTACGCGGGCAGCGTTAAATACGCAGACGGCGCCTCCTAATCAGGTTTTGATTGGCCTTGCATTGTTTTTAACGCTGTTTATTATGGGGCCGACGGTAAGTACGATTAATGAGGAGGCAATTGTTCCGTTTGAAAATGGGGAAATTACCCAGGAACAGGCATTTCATGCTGCAGTGGTGCCGTTGCGGCAATTTATGTATAGTCAGACGCAGACGTCGGATGTGAGAATGTTTATGGAGATTTCACAGACGGAATGGGACGGAACGTTAGATGGAATTCCGCTTTCCGTTCTGGTGCCGAGTTTTATCGTAGGAGAGCTGCGAATGGCATTTCAGATTGGTTTTTTAATATATATTCCTTTTATTGTAATTGATATGGTTGTGGCGTCGACTTTGATGAGTATGGGTATGATGATGCTGCCGCCAACGACGATCTCCATGCCCTTCAAAATTCTTCTTTTTATTTTGGCGGACGGATGGAATTTGATTATTGGTAATCTTGTAAAGACATTTTATTAACGTTTGACAAAGAATGATAAGGGTGCGTAAAATATGTCAATAGATGACGTAGTGGCAATTGCCAATTCAGCTTTATATCTGATTATTAAAACGTCAGCGCCGGTGTTGCTCGTTTCATTGATTATTGGTCTTGTGATCAGTATCTTTCAGACGGTTACCTCCATTCAGGAGCAGACGCTGACTTTTGTACCCAAGATTTTGGGAGTTTTCGTTGCCATCATGTTGCTGGGACATTGGATGTTGAATGAAATGGCAGATTTTATGACAGGTTTGTGGTCTAATTTCAGCTTTTATGTGAAATAGGCAGGGGTTGGGTAGATGTTGGACTTTTCATTTTCCATGCAGGATTTGGAATATTTTCTTCTGATTTTAGTGCGTACTACCTGCTTTATTTTTGCGGCCCCTTTTTATAATATGACAAATGCGCCGAGAAGGGTCAAAATCAGCGTTGGTTTTTTTACTTCGGTTTTACTGTATTATGTTTTAACGCCGGCGCCTGCGTTAGAGTATGATTCCGTACTCGGGTATTCGATGATTATTATGAAGGAAGCCGTTACGGGAATATTAATTGGGTATGCCGCTAATATCTGCAGCAGCATTATCCATTTGGCAGGTTCGATTATTGATATGGAAGTGGGATTTTCTATGGTAACATTGTTTGATCCGGCTACAAGAGAAAGCACGAGCGTTTCAGGTAATTTTTATCAGTATATGATCATGCTTTTTTTAATCGTATCGGGAATGTATCAGTATATCCTGAAAGCCTTTGCGGAGGCATATACGCTGATCCCGGTTAACGGGGCCGTTTTGAGGTCTGAAACTCTGGTAGCTTCCATGATTCGTTTTATGGGAGACAGTATTATTATAGGATTCAGAATTTGTCTTCCTGTTTTTGCGGTTATGCTGCTGCTGAATGCAGTGCTTGGAATTCTGGCAAAAGTTTCTCCGCAGCTTAACATGTTTGCGGTAGGTATGCAGTTAAAAGTGCTGGTAGGATTATCGGTTATGTTTTTTACGGTTGCTATGATGCCTAAGGCATCGGATTTCATATTCAGGGAGATGAAGCAAATGATAGTAACTATTGTGGAGGGAATGATGTGATTCTGGAACTGAATCTCCAGTTTTTCGCAAAGGAAGGTCCGGGAGGAGAAAAAACAGAGGATGCGACTCCGAAGAAACTGCAAGATGCCAGAAAAGAAGGGCAGGTTGCAAAAAGCCGGGAAATTGCCAATGGTTTTGGACTTTTGTCGTTGTTTTTACTGCTTAAGCTGCTGCTTGGATATATTGGAGTTTCCTTTTTGGAAATTTTCAGTGAAATATATAATAAGATTCCGTCAACCGTTACGATGTTTCGCGGAAATGTACCGGAATATGATTTTATTAATATCTTAAAATACGGAATGATTCGGATTCTGATGATTGTTGCTCCTGTATTTTTAGTGGGTTTTGTGGTAGCTTTTTTATGTGATTTGGTTCAGGTAAAGTGGAGAATAACGGGAAAACCGCTAAAACCCAAGCTCAGTAAGATCAATCCTATAAGTGGTTTTAAGAAAATTATATCTGTAAATTCTCTGGTAGAACTTGTAAAATCCGTTTTAAAGCTGGTTCTTTTGGGAATTGTGATTTATAATTATATAATGGATAAACGGGAAGACATTTTTTTCCTCTATTATATGCCGTTACTGCAGGCTATTCAACTTATTGGAGAGGTAGTAGTAGACCTGGGGATTCGGATGGCTCTTGTGTATATGGTCATTGCTCTGGCAGATTTCATTTATCAGAAATTTAAATTTAAGAATGATATGAAGATGACAAAGCAGGAAATAAAGGACGAATATAAGCAGCAGGAAGGAGACCCTCAGGTAAAAGGAAAAATACGGCAAAAGATGCGGGAAGTATCACAGAGGCGTATGATGCAGTCACTTCCGCAGGCAGATGTTGTTATTACAAACCCTACCCATTACGCGGTGGCCATTTTGTATGATCCTGATAAGTATGACGCGCCTGTTGTACTGGCAAAGGGCGAAGATTATCTGGCGCAGCGAATTAAAGAGACGGCGAAAGAGTACCATATTGAAATTGTGGAAAATAAGCCGTTAGCCAGAATGTTGTATGCGAACGTAGACGTAGGGCAGCTTGTGCCGCCGGAGCTGTATCAGGCGGTTGCTGAGGTGCTGGCTTTTGTATATCAGATAAAAGGCAAAATTTAGATAAAGGCAGACGAATGTCTGTCGTACAAAATGAGGAAAGGAGAACGATAAAGTGAAAAAAGCGGATATTGGCGTAGCACTCTATATATTAGTCGCATTTATCATGCTGATTGTTCCCGTTCCGCCCAGTCTGTTGGATGTTTTACTGGCAATTAATATTTCCATTGCATTTACGATTATGTTTGGCTGTATGTTTACAAAAGAAGTACTGGATATGTCCTATTTTCCTACGCTTCTGCTTTTTACGACTATTTTCAGAATTGCATTGAACATGTCTTCAACCAAACTGATTTTAGGGCGGGGATATGCCGGAAATGTTGTTGAAACCTTCGGTGCATTTGTCGGCGGAGGCAATCTGGTTATCGGTATTATTGTATTCATTATGCTGATCATGATTCAGTTTATGGTTATCAATAAAGGTTCTGAGCGTGTTGCGGAAGTAACGGCGAGATTTACCCTGGATGCGATGCCCGGAAAACAAATGGCAATTGACGCGGATTTGAATACCGGCGCTATTACGGATGCACAGGCAAAGGAGCGGCGTGAAAAAATTCAGCAGGAATCCAGTTTTTTCGGGTCTATGGACGGTGCCGTAAAGTACGTAAAGGGAGATGCTGTTGCAGGGCTTTTAATTACGGTAGTTAATATTGTCGGCGGTATTATACTGGGAATGACGAACGACGGACTGGAGCTCACGGATGCGTTAAGCAAATATGCGATTCTTACTATTGGTGACGGACTTGTAAGCCAGATTCCGTCTCTGCTGATTTCATTATCAACCGGTATTCTGGTAACGAAGGGAAGCAAGGACTCGGATTTTGGCTCCACCATGATCCGGCAGCTTTTCGGTATTCCAAAAGTTTTGTATCTGGTGGGTGCGACACTTTGTGCGCTGGGTATTCTGACCACCTTAAATACCATTTTGTTTTTGGGGCTGGGACTTGCGTTTATTGTTTGCGGAAGAAGTATTGCAGGTACGATTGAGACAGCCAGAATTGAAGAAGAAGTGGACAGTGAGGAGGTTGCGGCGGAAGAGATCAGGCAGCCGAATGTTACCAGTCTGCTGCAGGTAGATCCGATTGAACTGGAGTTTGGATATGGTATTATACCTCTGGCGGATGTTAACCAGGGGGGAGATCTGCTTGACCGTGTGGTAATGATTCGAAGGCAGATAGCGCTGGAGCTTGGTACGGTTGTGCCGATTATTCGTCTGCGGGACAATATTCAATTAAATCCGAATCAATATATTATAAAAATTAAAGGAATCCAGGTTAGTGAAGGAGAGATTTTGTTTGATCACTATATGGCTATGAATCCTGGATTTGTGGAAGAGGAAATTACCGGAATACCAACCTTTGAGCCTTCTTTCCATCTTCCGGCCACCTGGATTACCGAGGGGCAGAGAGAACGGGCGGAAAGTCTCGGATATACGGTTGTAGATCCTCCTTCGATTATTGCAACGCATCTGACGGAGATTATCAGGCAGTACATAGCCGAGCTTTTGACGAGACAGGATGTGCAGAATCTGGTCAACAATTTGAAGGAGACCAATCCTTCTCTGGTAGAAGAACTCACGCCAAAACTATTGGGACTCGGCGAGATTCAGAAAGTTTTACAGAATTTGCTTAGGGAAGGAATTTCTATCAGGGATCTTTTGAGCATTTTTGAAACGCTTGCAGATTACGCGGCTACCACCAGAGACACGGACATTCTGACCGAGTATGTAAGGCAGAGTCTGAAGCGTGCAATTTCCAGCAGATTCTTTCCGGCCAATGAGACCACAAGTGTAGCGACTTTGGACCCCAAGATAGAACAGGAAATCATGGCCAGTGTAAAACAGACGGAACAGGGAGCATACCTGAATTTGGACCCGGAAAAAACGAAAGGTATTATGGCTTCGGTGGGGAACGAAGTCCAGAAGTTGGAAAACTTGGGAAAAAATCCGATTGTGATTACATCTCCGATCGTAAGAATTTATTTCAAACGGCTTACGGAGGATTATTATAAAGATTTGATTGTAGTATCTTATAACGAAATTGAGTCCAATGTTGAATTACAATCGGTAGGGATGGTGACCACATAATGATAATCAAGAAATTTCAAGCAAAAACGGAAGCGGATGCAGTGGAGGCCGCAAAAAAAGATTTGGGTGATAACGTCGTTATCATGAATGTAAAAAAAGCCAAACGGAAAGGCATTTTTGGTTTGTTCGGGTCACAAATGATAGAAGTGACAGTGGCGCTCGAAGAACAGCCGGAGGCTTTTTATGGTGTGGTAAAAAAAGCGCCGTCTGCTGAGCAGCGTAAAGAACAGCCAGTTTCCGGGGCTGTTAAAACAATGGAAGAAAAAACGCAGAATGCACTGGAAGAAAAACTTAACAGTCTGCAGTCTCTTTTGATGCAGCAAATGTTAAAAGGTGATTCCGCGGAAACAGAAGAAGACAGAAATGTAGAAGAGGACGGATCCAAGACGGAAGTGCAGGATGTGCCTCCAACGGAAGTGGAAAAGTTTATTAAGCTTTTGTATAATACCATGCTGGATAATGAGGTTGACGAGAGGTATGCCAATGAAATTTTAAAAGAGGTGGAAAGGCTGCAGAAGCCGAACGTACCCTTTGATCATGTTCTGGCAGGTATTTATCAGAAAATGATATTAAAATTTGGGCAGGCAGAGGAAATTGTCCCGTCGGTAGACGGACCTAAGGTGGTTCTTTTCCTGGGACCTACAGGAGTAGGAAAGACGACTACGATTGCGAAACTGGCATCCAAATTCTGTGTAGAGAACAAAAAGAAAGTGGCGCTGTTAACGGCAGACACATACCGGATTGCTGCAGCCGAGCAATTAAGAACCTATGCCAATATATTAAAGGTTCCGTTCCGGATTATTTATACGGAAGATGAGTTGGAAACCGCGGTTCACGATTTTTCTGAGTATGATTATATTTTTGTCGATACGACTGGGCATAGTCATCAAAATCAGGAGCAGAAGGAGAATGTATGCGGACTGATTCGGGTTGTTGATAAGATAACCGAAAAAGATATTTTTCTTGTGGTGAGCGCAACTACAAAATATAAAGATTTATTGGAAATTGCAAATGCCTATAAAGAAATCTGCGATTATAAGTTTATTTTTACAAAGCTGGACGAGACAAGTGCATACGGCAACCTGCTGAATTTGAGACTTCACACAAATTCGGCGTTGTCTTATGTGACCTGCGGACAAAATGTGCCGAATGATATTGAGGCGTTTAATCCGCAGAAAACGGTGAAAAAGCTTCTTGGAGGCAAAAGGTAACAACGAAGGATGAAGGCGGCTTATACTTAATGCGAAAGTACGATATGATTTTCTGATATTAAGCGGCCTGGAAAGGGACAACATGGATCAGGCAGAACAATTACGAAAGATTATAAAAGCAAAGCATGTGTCAAAATCCGGCCCCCTTGCCCGGGTTATTACCGTAACCAGCGGAAAAGGCGGCGTAGGAAAGTCCAATACGTCGATTAATCTTGCTATTTGGTTTCGTAAAATGGGAAAAAGAGTCATTATCCTGGATGCGGATTTTGGCCTTGCAAATATAGAAGTTATGTTTGGCGCCGTTCCAAAGCATAATCTTTTTGATTTGATTTATCAGGGAAAAAGCATTAAAGAAATTATTACCTGGGGGCCTATGGAAGTTGGTTTTATATCCGGCGGTTCCGGAATTGCAGGGATGGCTAATCTGAGTAAAGAATATTTAAATTATATTGTGCAGAATCTGGAAGAACTGGACAGTATTGCAGACGTCATTATAGTAGATACCGGGGCGGGAATTGCAGACGCCGTATTGGAATTTCTGGTGGCAAGTGGAGAAATCCTCATTGTAACTACGCCGGAGCCTACTTCCATAACAGATTCCTACTCTTTACTGAAGGCTTTGCGAAGACATCCGAGATTTTCCCCGGAAGTGTCGCTGATTAAAGTGATTGCCAACCGGGTGGAAAATGAAAGAGAAGGGGAAGCGCTGTTTCAGAAGCTTAATTCGGTTGTTTCCAGATATCTTAAGCTTTCCATGACCTACTTAGGCGCCATTCCGCAGGATGCAAAGCTTTCCAGGGCCGTTATGCAGCAGACGCCGGTATCGTTAAAGGAACCGACGGCCAAATCCAGTCAGGCTTATGAACGGCTTGCCAGGGAGCTGATGGATTTGAAAGAAGGGCCCAAAGTACGAAAAAGAGGAATGGCCGGATTCTTTTCGCATATAGTAGCAGGAAGACATAATTAGAGAAGGAGCAGAACGGATGTTAACAAAATTGATATCGGCCGGAGATAAGGTTGAACTTCAGGCTGTGGAAAAATTACGTGAAGAAGCAGCTCAGGAAAATAAGAAAATTTATTATAGTAAAGTTTACGATATATTATCTCCGGATCGGCTGGAAGTTGTTATGCCGATGGAAAAAACCAAATTAATTCTTTTGCCGGTGGACAGTATTTATGATCTTGCTTTTTATAAAGAGGGCGGCGTGTATCAGTGTTTTGCCAGAATTATTGACCGTTATAAAAGCAATAATGTATACATTCTGGTCTTGGAACTGACCAGTAACCTGAGGAAATACCAAAGGCGTGAATTTTATCGTTTCAGCTGCGCGCTGGATATGTGTGACAGACCGTTGGTAGAGGAAGAAATGAAGGCCATTGAACAGAATGATTCTTTCTATTTAACGCCCGGGCTTCCTTTGAAAAGAAGCGTAATTGTTGATATCAGCGGCGGTGGTCTGCGTTTTGTCGCAGACCGGCAGTATGAAGAAGGCAGCCTGATTTACTGTAATTATGAGTTGCTCCTGGACGGAGAGGATAAAGAATACAGCATTGTCGGCAAGGTTTTAAGCACGAAACCGGCTGATAACAAGAAAGGTTTGTTTGAACACCGGGTCCAGTATATAGATCTCGAGGTAGAGCAGAGGGAAGAGATTATTCGTTATATCTTTCAGGAAGAGAGAAAAAACAGAAAAAAGGAAGCAGGATTTTAGATTTTTATGGGAGTATAAAAGGGACAGATCGAATGTGGGGCTGACGCATGAAAAAAATATTAATTGTAGATGATTCTGCACTCATGAGAAGGGTGCTGTGTGATATAATTAACAGTGATATAAGATTCCGAGTAGTGGATATGGCAGTTAACGGGGTGGAAGCTTTCGATTTGCTCAGCCGGAAAAATTATGATGCTGTAGTTTTGGATGTGCATATGCCTAAAATGGATGGGTTGCAGCTGTTGAAAGAATTACAGAAGTTCAAAATTTCCGCAAGGATTCTCATGGCGAGCAGCGATACAAAAGAAGGAGCCAGAGTTACGATTGAAGCTTTGGAGCACGGCGCCGTGGATTTTGTGCATAAGCCTGATTCGGCGCTGGCCTGCCGTAATCTTAAGTTTAAAGACGATTTTTTGCAGACGCTTGCGGTGGTTGCGGGCAGTGGAGCGCAAGTTGCTGAAAAATGCAGAAAACCGGTAACGGTTCAGACAGTAAAACGGAATTTGAACGCCGGCAGGGCGGTGAGGAATCCGTCGGCCGGTAAAAAAGTTGTTGCAATTGCAAGCTCGACCGGCGGCCCCAAGGCGCTTCAGTCCGTAATTCCCAAGCTGCCGCCGGATTTGAAAGCGCCTGTGCTGGTGGTACAGCATATGCCGGCAGGATTCACGGCATCGTTGGCAGAGCGTCTGGATTCCTTAAGCCGGATTCATGTGAAGGAGGCGGCGGAAGGAGACGTATTGGAAGCCGGGAACGTTTATCTTTCCTGCGGCGGTATGCATATGAAGGTTGCACCAGGAGCCGGGGGCAAATACCGGATCCATTATTCTGACGAACCGGCCAGAGAGGGAGTAAAACCTTGTGCCAACTATATGTATGAATCTTTGATCGGGAGCGATTTCGATGAAGTGGTATGTGTGGTGATGACGGGAATGGGAGCCGACGGAACAAAAGGAATCGAAAATTTAAAAGCGGCGGGGCGGAAGACCCATGTAATCGCACAGGAAGAAAGTACCTGCGCGGTATATGGAATGCCGAAGAGTCTGGTGAATGCCGGGCTGGCCGATCAGATTCTGCCGCTGGAACAAATTGCACAAGAGATCACATTGAACACGGGGGTAATGTAGAATGGATGTTAGCCAGTACCTTGAAATTTTTTTGGATGAAACAAAGGAACATTTACAAAATTTAAATACTCAGATTCTCGAATTGGAAAAGGATTCTGAGAATATGGACACTATTAATGAAATTTTCCGTGCCGCCCATTCCTTAAAAGGGATGGCTGGGACAATGGGATATAAGAGGATGCAGAATCTTACCCATGATATGGAAAATGTATTTTCAGAGGTTCGAAACGGCACGATTAAAGTAAAAGCCAATTTAATTGATATTCTTTTTCAATGCCTGGACGCGCTTGAAGAGTACACAGGTAATATTCAGGAAACGGCAGATGAAGGGGATAATGACAATGCGGCTTTGATAGACCGACTGAACGCTGTCTTAAAAGGTTCCGAAACGGGCGGCGGAGAAGAGACTCCCGGTCAAGCGGCTTCGCAGTCTAAGGAAACGGCGCCGAAGAAAGAGGCTGCTTCGGAGATTGCCTTGACGGAGGAACAAAAACATGTGTTGAGGGAAGCCCAAAAGATGGGAAAAAATGCATACAGCTTTGATGTAAAAGTACAGGATAGCTGTATATTGAAAGCAGCCCGGGCATTCCTTGTTTTTAAGTCTATTGAGGAGATCGGAGAGATTATAGTATCCCGGCCATCCGCGCAGGATATTGAGGATGAGCGGTTTGATACGGAATTTAGTCTTATCGTAGTTTCGGATTCTACGATTGATGTGGTGACGAAAGTCATTGAGCGTGTTTCGGAGATTGAAAAGGTATATAGCCGCGTAGTTGGGGAAACGGAAGTAGAGGATATTACAGGAGGAACTGCGGTCGAAAGCGCGGCGGGCACACCTGCTGAAAATGCGGCAGCCAATGCGGCCGTCACCCAGAGCGCTCCTGCGGCAGCGGCACAGAGAGGGAAGACACCGGATAAAAAACAGGGTGGAGGAAAGCCGGTTGTTAACCGCACGGTTCGTGTTGATATTGAAAAGCTGGACGTTCTAATGAATCTGGTCAGCGAGCTGATTATTGCCAAGAATTCGCTGGTATCTGTTTCCACACAGGAAAATGCGCAGAATAATGCATTTGATGAGCAGATAGAATATTTGGAAAGCGTTACTACCAACCTTCATGAGTCCGTTATGAAAGTTCGAATGGTGCCTATTGAAAGCGTTGTTAACAAATTCCCAAGAATGATCCGGGATCTTTCCAAAAAATTGGATAAAAAAATGGAATTATATATGACCGGTGAGGAAACCGAATTGGATCGTACCGTGGTAGATGAAATCGGAGATCCTTTAATGCACTTGCTTCGTAATTCTGCAGACCATGGTCTGGAATCGGCGGAAGTGCGTAAAGAGAGAGGAAAGCCCGAGGCAGGATCTATTTTCCTGGATGCGTATCAGGACGGAAATAACGTCGTAATAGAAGTCAGGGACGATGGTAACGGCATTGATGTGGAAGGGGTAAAGAACAAAGCGATCGGCCGGGGTACGATAACTCCGGAACAGGCTGTTAACATGTCTGATAAGGAAATTATTGATCTTCTTTTCCTTCCCAGTTTTTCAACTTCCGAACAGGTTACGGATGTATCGGGAAGAGGCGTTGGACTGGATGTTGTAAAATCCAAAATCGAAGCGTTAAGCGGAGAAGTGGAGGTAAAGAGTAAGCTTGGGGAAGGAAGTACCTGGATTATCCGGCTTCCGTTAACACTGGCGATTATCCAGGCGTTAATGGTAATCGTGGGCGGGGAAAAATACGCTATTTCACTTGGCTCAATTCAAACCATTGAGGATGTCAAACCCGCCGATATAAAGTATGTGCAGGCAAAAGAAGTAATTCATTTGAGAGGAACCGTAATTCCGCTGATCCGGCTGTCACAGGTACTTGATGCGCCCAGTAACAAATCTCCGGAGGACGATATGACGGTTGTAATCGTTAAGAAAGGAGACCGGCTGGCAGGACTTGTTGTGGATGAGTTAATGGGACAACAGGAAATCGTTATCAAATCGCTTGGAAAATATATTAACAAGTGCAGGATTATCAGTGGTGCGACGATTCTCGGCGACGGGGAAGTAGCGTTGATTGTGGATGCCAATGCGGTGATTTAAAAAGGAGGATACTGCGGAATGGAAGAATTAAGTACGAACAGTTATGATACAACACAATATATTGTAATAAAACTTGGCGTGGAGCAGTATGGCATTGATATTCAGAATATTGATAATATCGTTCGCATGCAGCATATTACCAGGGTTCCGAAAGTGGCAGATTATGTAAAGGGCGTTATAAATCTAAGAGGTGAAGTGATTCCTGTTTTGAGTCTTCGGCTGAAAATGGGCTTTGAAGAAGACGAATTTACGAAAGATTCCAGGATTATTATTTTAAAGCTGGAACAGCACGGAACCCTTGGAGTTATTGTTGACGAGGTAAAAGAAGTTGTTACATTGGAGAACAGTGCGGTTGAAAAATTTACCTACGACAGTAAAGAAGAGAGGAATGGCAATTTGATTGGAGTAGGAAAGTCAAACGGACAGTTAATTTCTCTGCTGGATATGAGTATTGTGGTTGCGGAGAAAGAAAAAGAATAATGAGAGATGGAAGTCTCAATACGCTTAAGAAAGGTGAAACGTATGGGTATTCAATCGTTAGAGGATATGAGTGCACAGTATTATGATGTCCTGAAGGAACTGGGTAATATTGGCGCAGGGAATGCCATGACGGCTTTATCCCAGATGATTAACAGCAAAATTGATATGAAAGTACCCCAGGTAAGATTGCTGGAGTTTAAAGATGTGGCATCTTTAATGGGGGGCGAGGAACAATTATTGGCCGGCGTATTCCTGTCGGTTGAAGGAGATATTACGGGAAGCATAATGTTTCTTGTAGAATTAAATGCGGCAAAGCATTTGATTGAAAAACTGATGGGAATGCCTGTAGGAGAAGGAGATCTGCTTAATGAAATGGAAGCTTCTGCCGTAAAGGAAGTCAGCAATATCATTACGGGAGCTTATCTGAATTCTCTTTCCAGTATGACAAACTTAAAAATATTTCCGTCCGTGCCTTATCTGGCCGTGGATATGGCGGGAGCAATTTTAAGTGTGCCGGCAATCCAGTTTGGAACTGTCGGTGATAAGATTTTGATGATTCAGTCCCAGTTTTCAGACGATATAGAAATTGACGGTTATTTTATTCTGATGCCGGAGTTGGAATCATATGATAAGATACTGCAATCCCTTGGAATTATGTGACTGCAGAGTGTTTTGCAAGTGATAATGTAAGGAATGATAAGGCGATGGGAGAAATCATTAAAGTCGGAATGGCTGATTTAAAGGTATGTGTCAGTCCGGATGGACTGACAACTTTGGGACTGGGTTCCTGTGTTGGAATTGCGATTGTGGATCGGGCGACAAAAATCGGGGGATTGGCGCATGTTATGCTGCCCGACAGCACTGCCATAAGAGAAAATTCAAATATTGCAAAATTTGCGGATACCGGAATTGAAGAATTGGTTAGGCAGATGGTTTTAAAAGGAGCTTCCAAAAGCCGGATGGTAGCAAAAATTGCAGGCGGGGCGCAAATGTTTTCTTTTAACAGTAAATCAGACCTGCTACGCGTAGGCGACAGAAATGCAGAAGCAAGCAGAAAAAAACTTGCGCAGCTTGGAATTCCGCTGTTGGCATCGGATACGGGTGATAATTATGGCCGTACGGTTATTTTTTATCCGGAGACGGGAGAGTTGGTAATTAAATCCGTAGGCAGGGAATCTAAAACGATATAAAATGGGGATGGAGATCATGAACAGAAAAAATTTACCACTGTTTTTAATGTTAGTTGCAGGTGCAATTACTGCGATTATGACATTTGCACTAGGATATTCATTAAAAAGTAAACTGCTGGCGTTATTGGTGGTGTTAATTATTTTCTATCTCCTCGGAAGTCTTATTAAGTGGCTGCTGGATTTGTTCGAAAAACAGAATGAGGAAAAGAAACAAGAAGAAGGCGAAGTTATAGAAAAAGAAGAATCGGAATTAAAACCAGAGGAACAAGGTGAAGAAGGGCATGGATGATGCGGGAAGAAGAAGGCTTTGGGATGAGTATGCAAAAGAAAGAACACCTGAAGTTCGTGAAAAGATCATATTAGAATATGCTCCGCTTGTAAAGTTGGTTGCGGGAAGACTGAGTATGTACCTTGGGTATACCGTAGAGTTTGACGATATGGTTGGTTACGGTATTTTTGGACTGATCGATGCCATTGATAAATTCGATACGCTCAAGGAAGTAAAATTTGAGACGTATGCAAGTCTGCGGATTCGGGGAGCGATTTTGGATCAAATCCGTAAAATGGACTGGATACCGCGTACCATCAGACAAAGGCAGAAAAAAATTGATTCCGTTATAAAAGAGATAGAAATGACAAAAGGAAGTTCTGCCACGGATGAAGAAATTGCCCGTGCATTAGGGATTACGGACGAAGAATTTTTGGATTGGCAGTCTCAGATGAAGATTACCAATGTGGTTTCCCTGAATGAATATATGGAGCAGGGCAGTGAAGTGCCGCAAAACCCGGTCATGCATACGCAGACAAGATTTGACGGCCCGGAAGAAAGCCTTGAAAAGGAGGAACTTAAGATTGTCCTTGCCGAAACGCTTCAGCTGCTGACAGAAAAAGAAAGAAAAGTAATAGAACTTTATTATTATGAAGACTTGACATTAAAGGAAATCAGTTACGTGTTGGATGTATCGGAATCCAGAATTTCTCAGTTACACACGAAAGCACTGCAAAAGATGAAAAAGAAGATGGGTAGTTATATGGGTATTTTATCTGATTATTAGGAATATGATTAATATGACATACATCAGTGAGGAAAATATATGACGAAGAATGGATATTTTCAATTAGCAGCGGTAAATGATAAAACAGAGATACGTATTATACCGCCGGCGGATGGCGGTGAAAGGGTAAATATCAATGAACTTTCAGAATATCTGAATAAGAGAGGGTATGTGTATGATCTTGCTTCCCTGAATTCCGTGGTAGAAGCCGGGGGAAAAATGCCTCTTGTGTCCGCGTCAATGCCTATAGAGAGAGAAACTTATAAAATTACGGTCAGCGATGACGGAATGCTTGCGAAGGTACGTTATTATGCGCCTTCTGTTGGCGGAGAATTGACGACTCATGAGGAGTTTTTGAAGGATCTGCAGATGCATAATATTACTTATGGCATTAAAGTGGATGTTATAATGGCCCTGTATAAAAACAATGAAAGGGCGTATTGTACAGATATTGTAGTTGCGGAAGGGAAGGCTCCCAGGCATGGAGAAGATGCCCGTATTGAGTATTGTTTTAATACGGATCTCAGTGCAAAGCCTACTTTAAATGAGGACGGAAGCGTTGACTTTTTCCATTTAAATACGGTATGTCCCTGCAGCAAAGGACAATTGCTTGCCAAGGTTATTCCGGCAGATGAGGGAGAATCCGGACGTAATGTTTATGATACTGTTGTCAGACCGAGAATTGTGAAACATGTGTTTCTGAAATTCGGTAAGAATATTGAATTGTCAGAAGACAAGCTGTCGATCACCTCGTTGGTAGATGGGCATGTGACATTGGTAGACGATAAGGTTTTTGTTTCGGATGTTCTGGAAGTAGAAAACGTTGACAGTTCTACGGGAAATATTAATTATGAAGGAAGCGTAGAGGTCAAAGGAAATGTCAGGGCAAATTTTGAGGTGCGTGCCCGGGGAAATATTGTAGTCAGAGGCATTGTGGAAGGAGCCCGGCTGATTGCCGGCGGAGATATAATTATTCAGCGCGGCGTAAACGGCATGAGCAGAGGCGTATTGGCGTCCAAGGGAAATATTGTTTCCAAGTTTTTGGAGAATGTTACGGCCAGCGCGTCGGGGTATGTATCGGCCGAATCCGTACTGCACAGTGTTGTGTATGCCGGCACGGAAGTCAATATCGCCGGAAAGCGCGGATTTATTACAGGCGGTCATATATGCGCTACCAATTCCGTTTCCGTTAAAATGCTGGGATCAGTTATGGGTACGGCAACGGTTGTGGAGGTAGGAGCGAGACCGGATGTAAAGACGCGGTATGCGGAATTGCAGAAACTGGTTGCGGATATTCAAAAAGAGCTCAGGAGCATAGATCCTGTTCTGGACGCTTACGAACAGAAAAAGAATAGCGGAGCCATAATTGATAAAGAGAAAATAAAGCATATTCTGAATCTGAGACAGACAAAGAATCAGAAGACCTTGATTATGGAAAAGAGTATAGAGGAGATGCAAGGCCTTCAGGAGCTCATTGAGAATAAAAATAATGCTCAGATTTTGGTATCGGGAACTGTTTTTCCGGGAGTCAGGGTAATGATCTCCGAAGTATCCATGGCAATTCAGAGCGAAGTGAAATATTGTCGTTTTGTAAAGCGCGGCGGAGACGTAAAAATGGAACCATATTAAGGGAGGTAACAGATGGCTATCGGACCGATTGAGCTGCAGGGAACTATTGCCAGAACACAGGATATATACACGATTAAACAAAATGAAGATCAAAAGATGGTTGTTGACCAGAATAATTTTCAGAATCAATTTAATAAAGAAGTTAACGATCGTCCTCATCAGGTCAATCAGTCTGAGGATGCGGACTTTTTGAATCGCAAATTTGATGCCAGGGAAAAAGGCAGCAATCAATATTCAGGTGATGGCGGCAAGGAAAAAAAGCAAAAAAAAGAAGAAGACGGAAGAGTGCTTATCAAAGGACAAAACCGATTTGATGTAAAAATCTGAACAATTTATGAATTTAAATAGCATCTTAATTAGAGCAGTATTATGAAAAGACTCATAATATGCGGGAGGTATACAGATGAATTTACTTGAGATTCTGCTCTTGCTGGCAGGAAGTCTGATTTTTGTTGTCAGTTTTTGGTTGCCTGCGAAAAAAGAGGAACAGCTTGAAGGAACAAAAGAGCTGGCCAAAGAAGAAATCAGTGAATTAGTCGGTCAGGAGATGATCCGGGTAAAAGAACAGGTGACTGACACCGTTGATGAAACGATTACTTACGCAGTGGAGAAGACAGAGCGTTTCATGGATCGAATGTCTAACGAAAAAATGATGGCTATCAATGAATATTCGGATACTGTCATAGAAGATATTCATAAGACGCATACGGAAGTTATGTTTCTGTATGATATGTTAAATGATAAATATGAAAGTCTGAAAACGACGGCAGTGGAAGTCGATAAAACAGTAAAAGCCGTACGCGAGGCGGCCGTTCTTGGAGAACAGCCGGGGCAGGAGAACGAGTCGGAAAAGAAAGATACGGAAGAGGAATCTTTGGCACAGGAACTTTCAGCTGCGGAAGAAACAGAAAACGGTCTTGAAGAGTTCGGACAACAGGCAGCGGATATGGATATTAGTTTTGCAAATGTCGGAATGGAGAATAATAACGATGAAATTCTCAGACTTCACAGAGAGGGAAAATCAAAAGTAGCCATAGCCAAAGAATTAGGACTTGGCGTCGGAGAAGTGAAGCTGGTAATCGATTTGTTTGAAGGAATGTAACGATGAAACTAAAGTATTATTTGCGTGGATTAGGAATAGGTTTGGCAGTTACGGCATTAATTCTTGGAATTACCTCAGGAAATACATCCGATAACAGGATGACCGACGAGGAGATATTAAGCCGTGCCAAAGAATTGGGATTGGTGGAACGTACGGTATTGTCGGAAATACCGGAACAGAATGAAGAGAAGAAAGCAGACGTATCTGATGAGAGCGAATCACCAGACGTACTGGCTAACGAAGAGCCGCCGGAAACAATGCAGCAGCATTCGGAACCGGAAACATCGGAATCGCAGCCGGAGGAATCATCGGAGGAGACTGAATCAACGGAACCTGAGCCATTGGAGTCATCGGAGGCGGAATCAACGGCGGAGGAATCGAAAGAGCAGGTTTTGAATGAAACCGAGACCGAGCAGCCGTCTAATGAAAAACAAACTGTATCGGTTGAGATTGTCAGGGGAGACAATTCGGTTTCCGTAAGCAGAAAGCTGAAAGAAGCGGGCCTGATTGAAGACGATCTTTTGTATGACCGTTTTTTATGTGAAAACGGATATGATAAGAGAATATTGGCTAAAGTGTACGAAATTCCAATAGATGCGACGGAGAGTGAGATTGCGGAAATGATTTCCAGGAGAGTGGGTACGCAGTGATAATTTTTATGGATTTTTTTGTTTTATATTAAGGGAAACCCTTGCATTGGGGTTTCCCTTATGTTATAATTTAAACGTTGTGACTATAAAACACATAGGTTGATTTGCAGTTGGTGCCACAGGATGGATAGCTGCGGAGCCGTCTGTATTATAACGCAGATACAGTGGAAAGACTTATGGAAGCAAATAACCAAACGGAGGTAAGAACATGAGCGTTATTTCAATGAAGCAGTTATTAGAAGCCGGTGTTCATTTCGGACACCAGACCAGAAGATGGAATCCTAAAATGGCTCCCTATATTTTTACCGAGAGAAACGGGATTCATATTATTGACCTGCAGAAATCAGTCGGAAAAGTAGACGAAGCTTACAGAGCGGTAGCGGATATTGCAGGACAGGGTGGAAGTATCCTTTTTGTAGGAACCAAGAAACAGGCCCAGGACGCTGTTAAAACAGAGGCGGAGCGTTGCGGCATGTTTTATGTAAATGAGAGATGGCTTGGCGGTATGCTGACCAATTTTAAGACGATTCAATCCAGAATCGACAGATTAAGAGCGATCGAGACAATGTCGGAGGACGGTACTTTTGACGTACTTCCCAAAAAGGAAGTTATCGCATTAAGAAAAGAGTGGGAAAAGCTCGAGAAGAATCTTGGCGGTATCAAGAACATGACCAGAATTCCCGATGCGATTTTTGTAGTAGATCCGAAGAAGGAAAGAATTTGCGTACAGGAAGCACATTCCCTTGGAATTACTTTGATTGGTATCGGCGATACCAACTGTGATCCCGAAGAATTAGATTATATTATCCCTGGTAATGACGATGCAATCAGAGCCGTTAAACTGATCGTATCCAAGATGGCTGATGCCGTTATTGAGGCAAATCAGGGTGAAGCCGTTTATACCGAGGAAGAAGTGGCAGAGGCTGGTGCAGAGGCAGTCGATATTGAAGAAGTAGCCCAGGAAGCAGAATAAGATTGGAGGAATACAAAATGGCTATCACAGCAGCAATGGTAAAAGAATTACGTGAATTAACCGGTGCAGGTATGATGGATTGCAAGAAAGCGCTGGGCGAGACCGATGGAGATATGGATGCAGCCGTTGAGTTCTTAAGAAAGAACGGACAGGCAAAGGCAGAAAAGAAAGCAGGCAGAATTGCAGCCGAAGGGCTTTGCAGGATTGCCGTGAAAGATGATACCTGTGCAGCAGTTGTAGAGGTTAACTCCGAGACAGACTTTGTTGCAAAGAATGAAGAATTTCAGAACTTTGTTGCCGCAGTGGCAAAGCAGGCAGTTAATTCTGATGCGGCGGATATGGATGCTTTCCTTGCAGAAGCATGGAACCAGGATACATCCAAGACCGTAAAGGATGCTTTAGTTGACAAAGTTGCCGTTATCGGTGAGAATCTGAATATCAGAAGATTCGAGAAAGTAGTCGCAGCTCATGGCTGTGTAGTAACTTATGTACACGGCGGCGGAAGAATCGGCGTTATTGTGGAAGCTGATACCGATGTGGTAAACGATTCCGTTAAAGAAGCGCTGTCTAATATTGCGATGCAGGTTGCCGCTTTATATCCGAAGTATGTTTCTACGGATGAGGTATCCGAGGAATATAAGGCGCATGAAAAAGAAATTTTGATGGCACAGATTGCCAATGATCCCAAGATGGCAGGAAAGCCTGAGAAAGTTATTGAGGGCGCAGTAGTAGGCCGTCTGAATAAAGAATTGAAGGAAGTATGTCTGTTAGAGCAGGTATACGTAAAAGCAGAAGACGGCAAACAGACTGTAGCACAGTATATTGCCCAGGTTGCAAAAGAAAACAGTGCAAATCTTTCCGTTAAGAGATTTGTCCGTTTTGAGACCGGCGAAGGTCTTGAGAAGAAGGAAGAGAACTTTGCGGCTGAGGTTGCGGCACAGATGAACGCATAAAAATTTGCCGGAAACAGGCAAATAGCAATAAGAATGAGAACCCTTGCAGGTGGTGTGTAAATGCCATTTGCAGGGGTTTTAATATATGGTCTTTTAAAAGTTGTAATGGATATTGTTTATAAAATATGATAAAATAATAAAAAAAAATATGGGAGTTGATTTTATGCTAGTCAGTACAGATAAGAAATGGGATTATGCATTAGGCATGATTAAAGTAGACGGATTGGAACCATCCCCTGAATTTAAAAAATTAATTGAAAGAGAAAGTCATGGAGAAATGACAACGGAGGATATGCGTAAGGTTTTAGACAAAAAATATAAGATGAAAGAATAAGGATAATATTATGAATGATCCATATCTATATCCACATACAGATATTTTAAAGAATCTTGCTGATGTACGAGACAGAGAAATGTTGTTATGTATGGAGGCAGAATATACGAGTATACGGCTTGCGGAGCTTGTAACAGGAGAATCCGTCAGCCGTTTTGATTTTGCAGCACTTTGCAATGTGCATCATTATATTTTTCAAGATGTTTATGAATGGGCTGGAAAAATTAGAATTATAAATATTGAAAAATCAGAACCAGTTTTAGGAGGAATTTCAATCGAGTATTCCGATTGCTTTGATATTGTAAAGGATGTTACATTTATCTTAGATAAAATGAACCGTTATGCTTGGGAAGAGTCTTCTATTGATGAAGCGGCAGAAATATTTTCAAAATATTTAGCTGAGCTTTGGAAGGTGCATCCGTATCGAGAAGGCAACACGCGAACGATAATTACATTTTGCAGTCAATTTATAGAGAGTAAAGGATTTTATATAGATAGTGATTTGTTCAAAGACCATGCACAATATATGAGGACTGCTTTGGTTGCGGCAACCTCTTTATTTTCGGATTTAGGGGATAAACGGAAGCCGGAGTATTTAGAGAAGATAGTTTTGGATGCTTTGGTAAGGGGCCAGAAAATGAAACAAAGGGTTTCAGATGTTATAAAAGAAGCAGGATTTGGAGTGACAGAAGGACGAATCTGTAAGGTTGTATATTGGAATCGTTTAGAGCGGCATGAGCATGGAGAACGGGATGTTAGATTATATTTATTACAAAATGGAGAGAATGAATAAATGACTTATATTAAAATTCCAATATTACAGAATAATGCACTTCACAATGCTGTGTAATTATTTATTAACAGCTAATGTTAAATAATACAGATTATTGGGTAGTACAATTGAAACAATCGAAAAGGGATGCAATTTTTAATGGTATAAATGAAAAAAACATCAAAGACATTAACGGTGGTGTTTGGCAAAGGATTTTCAAAGACAAATTTGCAAAATATGCGTGCACTTTATTTGAGTTATGGGAATTGCCAATCACTGACTGGCAAATTAACAAGGAGGCATCATTGTGAGATTTTGTCAATTTTAGATAAAAATAAGAGAAGTTTCTACGAGGAGAAGCAATTAATGCAAATTGGTCTGTTCGGGAATAAAAGAGCTTCTGGTTTTACCAATTATCAAAATCGTTTTACCAACTTTTGAAATTCCCGGATATTTCGGAGATAATCCGATATAAAAAATTTTTACCATCCAAAAGTGTGGTAAATTAAAATGCAGGCGTTCGTCAACCCTGCATAAATCCGGCATTTCAGGAAAGACATCGCAGCACAGATGAATCAGTAAACTTCTGAATGAAATTGATTTACGAACCCCTGAAAATCCCATAGAATGGGCATTTTCAGAGGGTTTTTGCGTTACAAAAAGCAAGGGCGCATTGTGGAAATGTGCATAACAGGCTATGGAATCATGGATAACTCTGTTCACAGCACATGGAAAAGCTAAAGAGCAGCTTTCCCACGTCCTGCAAACAGAGTTACCCACAATTCCATAAGATAGCCAGTTATACACATTACCAGCAATGCCGACGGCGGCCAAATCTTTTCATTTCTTTTATCTTTTATTATCGTGTTTATATGATTCTGCTATTAGACAAGACCGAACAAATTTTACTATCCTATTGACAAGGAAATATAGCTATACTATAATGGTAACTAATGTTGCGTAACTTATGTTTCCATAGGAGGGAATTTAAAATGCCACCAACACCAATTATTACTAAACAAGACATTATTAACGCTGGGATTCAGTTAATTAGAGAAAACGGAATACGCAGCGTAAATGCCCGTAGTTTGGCGAAATCTCTTAGCTGTTCTACAAAACCTCTTTTTCGCATTTACAAAAATATGGAGGAGCTGAAAAAGGATATTAAAAAGGAACTTGATAATTATTACAATGACTTCATGGAAAAGAATATGACTAATGAAAATCGGTTGTTAAGTCAAGGCATTTCATATATCGAATTTGCGCGTAGTGAAAAAATGATTTTCAGCAGCTTATTTATGAATATGACTATGGCAGGTTCTTCTTTACAAGATATTATTCATGCAGAATGGAATAGAGCTTCCATAGAAAACGCCAAAGCATTGACAGGTTTATCAACGGAAAAAGCAGAAATGTTATTTATCAATTTTTGGCTATATTCTCATGGCATAGCTACACAAATTGTATCTAATGATATAGATATTCCATTGGATTTAGTAAAGAAATTATTGAAAAATGCTTTTAATAGATTCTCATTGGAAACAGTATAAAAAATTAAAGAAAGGATAGTTTAATTATGTTAGAAAATAAAATAAGAACGCCGGAGGAACTCAAAAAGTATATGCTTGACCTCAAAAAATGGTTAGCCCAAGAAAGAGATAAACCTATTGAAGAAATGGCAGATTTCTTTTCTAACCGGATTGATAATTATGATAATGTTCATCTTAATAATTGGGCGGAAGAATATGCTCATATAGCGGATTATTTTGATACCTCTATAAATTCTTTACTTGATATTGGTTGTGGTACAGGGCTAGAACTTGCATCAATATATCAAAAGTTTCCTAATGTGAAGATTACAGGTATTGATTTATCAAAAGATATGTTGGAAAAACTGCGGGTTAAATATGCGGATAAGGATATTGATTTAATTATGGCAGATTATTTTGAATATCCATTAGAAGCAGAGAAATATGACGCAGCTCTTTCATTTGAAACATTACATCATTTTAAATACTCTAAAAAGCAAAAAATATATGATAAACTTTTCCAAACAATTAAATGCGGAGGGTACTATATTGAATGTGATTATGTCGCCTGTTGCTTAGATGAAGAAATACTCTGCCTTGAACAATATGAATTTAAACGCAAAGAAAATCACATACCTGATGATGTTTTTGTTCATATTGATATTCCATTAACACTTGAGCATCAAATACAGTTGATGAAAAATGCAGGTTTTAGAAATGTGCATATACTTTATGAGAATAAAAGCACAATGATTATAAAAGCTGAAAAATAAACAAAAATATGGGGGTAAAGGAGTTGGAAAAAACCAAATGGGTTTTTTGCCCTGTTTGCGGAAATAAAACAAGGCTACAAATACGGGAGGATACAGAATTAAAAAATTTTCCTCTCTACTGTCCGAAATGCAAACAGGAAAATTTAATTGACGCTAAAGAACTACATATAACCATTATCAAACGGTAACTTGAATAAAGACAAAGAGCCAGACGCATAGCCGATAACACGCAGATTAAAAATGCGGTTATCGGCTCTTTTTCTTTGAAAGGACACGGCAACCGTCAAGGAGGCGTTGTTGTGTCTTTTTTCATAGTCCTATGGCCTGATTTTTCGTTAAAAAAAGCCTGACCCTCACAGCATAAAATCTATGACCCGAAGAAGCGGCAATACAAATGCAAATCCATTCCCGCTACCGACTGGAACGAGCAGACCAAAGCCGAGAAATGGCGGGCGGCATGGGCGAGGCTTTGCAATCAGGCATTGGAGCAGAACGGACACGCGGAGCGTATCGACCACCGCAGTTATGAACGGCAGGGGATAGACCAGATACCCACCGTCCATTTAGGCGTTGCCGCTTCCGCTATGGAGAAGCGCGGCATCCGCACCGAGCGCGGCGATCTGAACCGGGAAATCGAAGTGACAAATCAGAAACTCCGGCAACTGAAAGCCCGTATCGCCAAGCTGCAAAAGTGGCTGAAAGAGGAACAGGAGAACACCGAGCCGCCCACCCTTGCCGACTATATCCAGGGCATCCTGTCCCGCAGGGCGCGGGAGGGGAAATCGCAGGTTTCCCAATCCATCTATAACCTCAAGGACGCGGCGAAAATGCTGAACTTCCTGCAAGCCAACAACATCATGGATATGACGGGGCTTGATGAAAAATTCAAGT
>CAJUNP010000016.1 GCA_910587935.1 uncultured Lachnospiraceae bacterium | reverse complement strand
TAGCAAACTGGGATAATGCTGAGTGTAAGGCTAATTAATCAGCGTTTCCCTAGATAAAATAATTCCCTAAATAAGCGAGGTATCGTATGAAACAGACTCTTTCTACCCGGTTAAATGACAATATTACGCATTTAAAATCCATATTCCCCATCGGAACCAGCTTTGATCTGATTACCAGGGAGCTGCTCCTGGGGGAAACCAAAAGTTATTGGATCGGTATTAACGGTTTTTGCAGAACGGAAATTTTGCAGCAGATTTTTTCGGATCTCCAAAATCCTGTTTATACGAAAGACTCCATTGTGGAAGATATTGCAGATTATCTGAATGCAAAAATCGGCTATGCGCAGGCCGAACTTGTATCCGACTGGCAAAAAATTACGGATAACCTTTTAAGCGGTCCCTCCGTGCTGTTTATCGACGGTTTTGCACAGGCCATTCTCATCGATGTACGTACGTATCCTGCCAGAGGCGTTGCAGAGCCTGATACGGAAAGAGTTACCCGTGGAGCGCGGGACGGCTTCGTAGAAACCATGCTTTTTAACACCAATCTGATCCGCAGACGTATCCGTACACCGGAACTGACTTTTGAAATGGCAAAGGTAGGCACGGCAAGCAGAACCGACGTGGCAATCGCCTACGTTAACGGCCTTGCAGACCAGGCCCTTTTGCAAAATATCAAGGAAGTCTTAAAGGGCCTGACCGTTACGTCGCTGACCATGGGCAGTAAAAGTCTGGAGGAACTACTGATCAGAAAAAGCTGGTTTCATCCCCTTCCCGGATTGCAGACGACCGAACGGCCGGACGTAGCATGCAGTTATCTGATGGAAGGCCATATTTTGCTTATCGTGGACAATTCCCCCGCCGTTTTAATCCTCCCCTGTACAATTTTTCAGTTTACGCAAAGTCCTGAAGACTATTATAAAAGCCCCCTGGTAGGGAGCTATTTTCGTCTGGTCCGTTTTGGCTGTATTCTTGTAAGCCTCTTTTTGATGCCTCTTTTTCTTCTGGCAGGCGTGTATTATCCTGATTTTTCCCAAAATCTCGGCCTGATTTCCACTGCCGGGCAGACGCCGGCAGCGCTGATTTTTTATGTTTTCGCGGTGGAACTGATCCTGGATCTGTTTAAGTATTCCGCTTCTTTAAGCTCCAGCCGCTTCTCCGGTTCTCTGTCCATTGTCGGCGGCCTGATTATCGGAGATATCGCCGTCAACCTGAAGTGGGCCTCTATAGAAGTTCTGTTTTATGCGGCCGTAACACTGCTGACAAGCCTTTCTCTATCCAGTATTGAATTCAGCGACGCGCTCCGGGTTTACCGACTTCTGTTAATAGCCGCTACCGCCTTCTTCGGTCTCTGGGGATTTATTGCGGGAACTGTCCTGATTCTTCTTTCTGCCGCCACGACCCCCACATTCGGGGGCATGAGCTATTTCTGGCCCCTGTTCCCATTTAACTGGACGGCGCTGAAAACCCTTCTTTTTCGCTATCCTACCGTCAAGGCTCAGCCAAGCAAAAGCTGGAACAGACAAAAGAAATAAACCTATAGATCATTCAGCTTTTTATCGACATCCGCTTTTAGCTGTTCCCATTCGTCCTCGTTTTCCGTATAATATATGGGGCACTTCTTTCCTCCGCAGTCATAGTGGCGCAGAATGTGATCCGAGGTAAGATTATATTCCTGCATCAGCCAGGTTAACAGCGCAATCAGAGAATCGTAGGTTTCCTGCGTAAAAGAACCGTCGTCACTTACAAAGCAGCACTCTATGGAAATGGAATCTTCGTTCCTGGATTTAACCGCATATGCCATCTCACTTAAGGGGATACACTGTACAATATCGCCTTCATAACCGATAATAAAATGAGCGCTGGCCGATCTTTCATGGGTGTCCTTGAGCTGTTCAAAATAACTTCTGTTCTGTTTCGCATTCGTTCCTTTATTTGCCGTGTAATGTACGAAAATATCGTTAACCTCCGTGAGCGGCGTTCCCGGTCTGGAATATTCGTTTACGGTAAGCCAGTCCTCCGTCCACGCTGGATGCGGCATTTTATTTTTCTCCCATAGCGAAACGGCGTCTTCCTGAATCGAAACGTTTTTTATGGTGGGATCGGCATGCTTTTTTCCAAACAGGCTCCCGCATAAAAAATAAAGACACATGCCCGCCAGGCTTATAAAAAATATCGTAATAATACTTTTTTGAATGGCTCTTATCCTTTGCCTGCGCCTGCGGATTCTCTGCCGTGCAATCCGGTTAGCCTGTGCTGCTCTCGTATTTTTAACCGTTTTTGTGTTTGTAACCGGTATTACAGTTTGAATCGTTTTTGTATTACGTACCTGTCTGGTATTTTGCACCTTTCTGCAATCTACCCGTGAAAATTCTGCAAGATCCAATGCGACTTCACTTCTCATTTGTAACTCCACTTCCATTTCCTTAAACTATGGAAATTTTAGCAGAAAATTGTATCATTTTTTATTTAAAATTTCTTAAGGCTTTCTTAACATTAAATATTAACAACACAAATTACGAATTAATTCCCCCATGTCTTAAAACTGATATTCATATCCACATCGCCCTTAATCCCGTCAACACTTCCCTCCGAAGTATACTGCCATATCTTAAAATCATACGGGTAATACAAAGAAGGACTGTAATTCGCATACCATTTCTCATATTTTTCCAGAGGCTCCAGATCAATCAAAACGCCGAACATTTCCAGATTGCCGTAAATCATGGGCGTATAACCCGCCTCCGCAATTCTCTCGCAAAACGCCTGAGTCACCTGCGTTCTTTCTTCTTTGGTAAGGAGGTTCATTCTGCCGTTTTCGGCCGCTACTTTCTCAACGTCAAAAACAATGGGATATTCCACTACGCCGGCATAAGGCTCTATCTGTTCCAGAACAAACTCCGCTTCTTCCACGGCTTCCTCCGTCGTTATGGCCTGGGAAAAGAAATATACGCCTACCTTTACGCCGGCACGATACGCTCCCTGTATATTGTCTTCAAACTTATCGTCCAGTACAATTTCGCCGGTTTTATATCCTCTTAAACCAACGCGTATAAACGCATAATCCACGCCGTCTGCCTTTACCTTCTGCCAGTCGATGGTGTCCTGATATTTTGACACGTCGATCCCTTTTTGAGAAACAACGGCGTCCGCTTCCATATAAGTTAATTCATTGTCTTCCGATAACACAAGATTTTCTTCCGTCAGCGTATGCTTTGCCAGGTCATCCCGGATCGGAACAAAATGATATTTACTGTTACTCACCACAACCAGCTCATTCGGATACAGCGGTCTTAAAACGCTGACGGTGCTTTTACCGGATGCAAGCTGTTCTTTAATGTCGGATAAAAGCGCCTCTTTTGTAAGCGCTTCCGTCTCCAGCCTTGCCTCCTCCACGGCTCCGGCCAGCATCGTCTGCATGTCTTCCTCCGAATACATGGTCTCGATTGTCTGACTGAGCGCCTGTATTGTCTGAGACTGGTTTTTGTGCCAGCTCCAGATCACCAGGACAAGAGCAAAAGCCCCGGATAAAACTACCAGCGCACCCAGTACCACAGATATATGATGTAATCTACCGTATTTTTTTTCCTTTGTTTTTTTCATGAATCGTCACCCTTATCCTTCGCAAGATTTCAGAATCAGTATAACTCATTCTGTAATATCACGAAACCCTTCCGTAAAAATTTTAAGAAAAATTTAAGCGCATCCGTAAACATCCGGTCCCCTGACAAATTTTCATGCAAATGTTTTTCTTAACCGGATCAATATTTTCTTTTCCATACGGCTTACCTGTACCTGACTGACTCCCATGCGTTTTGCCACTTCTGTCTGCGTCTGTTCCTGAAAATAGCGCAGGTATATCAGTTCCCTCTCATTTTCCTCCAGACTGTCCATAACCTGCGTTAAAAGCATATGATTGAGAACCTTTTCCTTTTCATAATCTTCACAGGCCCCCGCATAGTTATGGCCTCCGCTGTTATCCAGTCCTGCCGTTCCCATCCTGCCGATTCCTCCCCCGCTCATACCGGCAACCTGATCCAGCAGATAAATTTCGCTTCCGTCCGACTGGTAAACCGACTTATAAATCGATTCTACCTCAACATTAGCCTCCATTGCCATAACAATATCTTCCATTGCTATTCCCGTTTCTTTTTCAATTTCTGCCAGAGTCGGTTCTCTTCCCAATGTATGCGCCAATTGTGCGGACGCCTGTCTGATTTTCCAACCGTTTTCTTTCAGCGTCCTGGAAACTTTTACCATACCGTCATCCCTTAAAAACCGCTTGATTTCTCCGGTTATCATAGGAACGGCATAGGTGGAAAAACGCACGTCAAAATCCAAATTAAATTTATCTATCGCTTTAATCAAACCTATACTTCCAATTTGAAACAAATCTTCCGCATCATAGCCTCTTCCCAAAAAACGCTTTACGATATGATGCACCAGTCCCAGGTTGCTCTCTATCAGTACTTCTCTTGCCTTTTTATCCCCTGCCTGCGCTTTTTCGATCAGCACTGTTGTTTCTTCCATAGACATACCCCCGCATAAAGGAACTTTCACTTTTAGTCCTCGTCTGCAATCCACGGAGCGGAGCCTATTTTCTTTTTCATACTGACCTTTGTTCCGGCTCCCGGCTGCGATTCCACTTCAAGATCATCCATAAAAGCTTCCATAAAAGCAAAGCCCATTCCGGAACGCTCCAACTCCGGCTTTGTTGTATAAAGCGCCTCCATCGCCTTGTTAATGTCCTCAATGCCCTTTCCTTTATCTCTGACTTCTATATGTAACACATCCCCTGTTATCTCACAGTAAACCGTCACCTTGTCTTTATGGGTTTTGTCACCTTTTCCGGTATGCTCAGCCATCTGTACCCCTTTTTTCTTTTCGTATCCTTCAAGGTTTTCATATCCGTGGATAATCGCGTTGGTCACCGCTTCCGAAACGGCCGTTTTTACATCCGACACTTCTTCTAACGTGGGATTCAGCGGAGAAATAAATGCCGCCACCGCTACTCTCGCAAAGCTTTCGTTACTGGATACCGCATCAAATTCAAGAAACATTTCATTGTTCATTTTTTATACCCATGCCTTTCTCTTCTTATCGTTTATTCCATAATTTCCACGATTTTACTGAGTCCCGAAATGTACAGGATACGCCTGATCTGCCGATCTGCGTGAATTGCAAAAACCTTTCCTCCGAAACAGGAAATTTTTTTATACCGGCCCAGAATTATTCCGATTCCGGAACTGTCCATAAATTTTGTGTCTTCAAAGTCAAACACCACATGATTGACCTCTTCTTTCAAAATATACCGGTCTGCATTAGCGCTGATATACGCCGATTTGTGATGGTCAATCTCCTCCGGCAAACGAATCATCAGGCAATTGTCAATTACTTTAAAATCTTCCATACTGTTTTGCTCCTTCCTGCAAAAAAAGAGAACATAAATTGCTTATGTTCTCTTTTGTATTCTCTGTGATTTTTATAAATTAACTCTTATTGGGCGTCCATTTCATCCAGATAAGCCTGTGAACGTCGCGCTCGCTCGCTTCCCGGCAACAGTTCAATAACCTTATTATAAATTTCCTTTGCCTTGTCTTCATCGCCGTTTTTTCGGTAAGAATTGCCAAGGGCAAACAACGCGTCGCCGTTTTCGGAATTATAAAAAACTGCCTTTTCCAGATCCTTGATTGCCGCAGCATAATCTCCGTTACTATAATATTGATACCCAGTAGTGTAATAATCTGAGGAAATACCCGGCCCGATTGCGGTAAGCAGCGCCTGATAAAGATTCTGAAAAGCTTCTGAAGTCTCTGTCAACTCCGTATTTTCCTTTATCGATTCCAAAGCCTGCGCCGCCTGCTCCAGTTCCGAAGGATTTTCAATGTATCCTCTTGCCGCATCTAACAGGCTGTCAAAAGTTTGAAGAGTTCCGTCAGTGCCTACATAACTGTCAAGCTGCCCGTGCAGGGCATTATTCTCCTCGGTCAAATTTGCAATCTGCTGTTCCAAATCCACAATCTGCGCGGTCTTGGCATCCAGTTGTTCTCCAAAAGTCCGGCTTTCTTCCTGCGCTCTTGACTGTGCCGACTGCAAAATTCCCGGCCGTATCAAAAAATAGGTTGCCAGCACACCAAGAACAATACCGATTAGAATATTAATCACCGTAGAGGTTCCCATGGTGGTCTTTGGTTCTTTCACATTAACAGGCTGAATAATAATTTCGTTGTCGCTCTGATAGCGTATCGCTTCTTCACTTTTCTTTTTCCCCGGATTTTTGACATTCTCATCCGACGCCAGCATCCTGTCTACTTCCTTTTTATAACGAAGCGTCATGGTATTGCCACGGTCAATAACAAGACACTTGTCCAGCTCCCGTTTTGCCTTTTCCCACTCTTCCATATTTATATAAAGAAGGGCCAGGAGCTGATGAGCGCGTACAAACCGCGGATTCAAAGAAAGAACTTTTTTAAGCTGAATTACAGCCAGATCCATACTGTCCTGCTGGCAGTAAGCCAATGCCTGGTTATACTTCTTAATAGTCTGATTGATGGAGTCAAGCCGCACCGCATTACTTTGCACCATCTCAATATACGTATCGGCAATATTTTTACCCGGCCTTAAGTTTTTACTGATAACCCACTCGCTTAATGCCGCTACGACCTCGCCGGTCTCAAAATAAATTAATCCTAACAAATTCCTTGCGTCTATATTATTTTTATTAAATTTCAAACTTTGGCGCAGGCTTCCGATTGCCCCTGACAAATCTCTGACATTCGCTTTCGCAAGACCGTCGTTATAAAAACGATTGGAAGTCATCAGAATCCTCTTATATAAGGCTACATCCACGCCACAGCCCGTACAAAAATCGTGCTCCGACAAACGTCCGCCACAATTATAACATCTCATGCATGCGTTCCTCTATTCTTCTTCCGATTCCTCGGTTGCTTCCTTTACCATCTTCACGAACAGGTCTGCCATGTCCGTCAGATCCTGATTATAAATTGCATCTTCCACTTCTTCCACTTCAAGACTGGGATGAAATTTTGTCAATTCCTCTTCAAAATTAATCATGACTACCTCTCATTCTTAAGTAACCCTTCAGTTCTCCAACCAGATAAAGGGAACCTGCGGCATAAATCCGGTCCGCCGCTTTCCTCTTTTTCCTAAATGCCTCGTATGCCCGGCTCACATCGGGAAACGCAGAAACCTCCTGTGTGCTCCCGGCAAAAGTATCTCTTAACGCATCCTGGGATAATGCTCTATCATTCTTCATACCGACTGCCCCAATCCGGCAAAACAGACGGCTGTCCGTAATCCGCCGAACCATAGCTTCATAGGCTTTATCCTGAACGGCTCCAAAAATCAAATAACGTTCTCCCGTGCAGCCGTCCCTTGCCACACTGTAAAGAAACGCTTCCACGCCGTCTTCGTTGTGAGCGCCGTCCACCCAGACGCCGTCCGCTACCTGCTCCATACGGCCTTCCCAACGGGTCTTATGAATCCCGCACCGAATGACTTCCCTGGTCAAAATGTCTTTATCCAGTAAAAGCTCGGCTGTCCGAAGCGCCAGCGCCGCATTGCCCAATTGATAAAAAGCAGTTGTATCCAAACAAAGCCTAACATAACCATAATAGCGAGAAAAGCAAGAAAAATCAATGGTTTTATTATTAAAATTTAATAATGTATAGTCTTTTTTCGACACCGGATAACATGCGGCGCCGACTGGTTTTGCGGCGGCATGGATAATCCGTGAGGCAGTCTCCACGGAATCGTCGTATACAACAGGCACTCCCGGCTTTAATATTCCCGCTTTTTCTCCCGCAATTTCTTCCAGTGTATTCCCCAGGTACTGCATGTGATCCATACCGATTCTGGTAATTACGCTGACTAACGGCTTTTCCACACAATTTGTCGCATCCAGTCTCCCGCCAAGACCTGTTTCCAAAATTACAAAGTCGGGTTTCTTTTCGACAAAAATCATAAGCGCCATAAAAAAAAGCATCTCGAAATATGCCGGATGATAATCCGCAGACCGGCCGCAGCTTTCATCCAACTGCTTTTTCCTGCCGACCGCGTCCAGAATTTTTGTGAATGTATTTAAAAATTCTTCCCTCTTTACGGGAATTCCATTCATTCGGATACGTTCCGCCATGGTTATTAAATGAGGCGAAATAAAGGTTCCCACCGAATACCCCGCTTCTTTCAGAAGAGAACACAAATAGGCACAAACGGAACCTTTTCCGTTTGTGCCGGCAACATGGATGACCTTCAGTTTTCTTTCCGGATGAGAAAGAAAACGTAAAAATTCTTTCGTGTCATGCACATCATTTTTTCCTGTAAACCGGGGAATATTTTCGATGTATTCCACCGCCTGCTCATAGGTCGTAATATCTGTTTCCATGAAAATCTTCACGCTCCCGTTATGACGGATACCCGTTTTATTGCGCCAGCTGCTGCAGGCGGCTCTTTACCTGTTCCATCATCTGGGTATACTTTTCCAGTTTTTCCCGTTCTTCCTGAATTTTGGCTTCCGGCGCTTTTGCCATAAATTTTTCATTATTTAACATTCCGTTCACCCTCTTTAATTCTCCGGCAAGACGGGCTTCTTCTTTTCTGAGACGTTCCGTTTCCTGGGCGATATCCACCAGCTGGGCAAAAGGAATGTAGAGCGTAGCGCCGGGAATCACAACGGACACGGCGTCCTGCGCAATCCCGGATTTATCCTTTTGCATGGTTACATCCGAAGCAAACGCCAGCGACGCGAAGAAAAGCTTTCCTTCCGTAAAAGTATTCAGAATCTCTTCTTTCTCGCTGACTACGAATACGGATGCCTTTTTACCCGGAGAAACGTTCATTTCCGTACGCACATTCCGAATTCCTCGAACGGCTTCTTTTATAGTTTCGATAGCTTTTTCTTCTTTGGCAAAATTCCATGCCTCTTTATATTCCGGCCAGTGCGAAATCATAATGGACTCTTCTTCGCTCTGCAGGCTTAAGAATATTTCCTCGGTTACAAAAGGCATATACGGATGCAAAAGCTTCAGAGCGGCAGTCATGGTCTCCTTTAACGTCCAAAGAGCCGCATTCTGGCTGCAAATATCGTCGGTATTGTAAAGTCTTGGCTTTACCATCTCGATGTACCAGTCGCACAACTCGTCCCAGATAAAATCGTAAACCTTCTGAACGGCAATACCAAGCTCGAAGTTTTCCATATTGTCCGTAGCTTCTTTTACCAAAGTATTCAGTTTTGACAATATCCAGCGGTCTACCGGTTCCAGAGCTTCCGCCGCCGGAACGGTTACGGTTTTCCCTTCCATATTCATCAGTATGAAACGGGAAGCGTTCCATACTTTATTGGCAAAATTACGGCTCGATTCCACTCTTTCCATGTAAAAACGCATATCGTTGCCGGGAGCGTTGCCGGTAATTAAAGTCAGCCTCAATGCGTCCGCGCCGTACTGTTCGATAATCTCCAAAGGATCGATTCCGTTCCCCAGGGACTTGGACATTTTCCGTCCCAGGGAATCTCTTACAAGACCGTGAAATAAAACGGTTTTGAAAGGACGCTCTCCCATCTGTTCATATCCGGAAAAAATCATGCGGATAACCCAGAAGAAAATAATATCATAACCGGTTACCAATACGTCCGTAGGATAAAAATACTTCAGGTCTTCCGTCATTTCCGGCCATCCCAGGGTTGAGAAGGGCCAGAGGGCGGAAGAAAACCATGTATCCAGCGTATCCGGGTCCTGCGTCAGCTTCCCGCCGCCGCACTTAGGACAGCTTTCCGGCGCTTCCTTTGCAACCACAATTTCTCCGCATTCATCGCAGTAATAAGCCGGTATTCTGTGCCCCCACCATAATTGTCTGGAAATACACCAGTCACGGATATTGTCCGTCCAGTTAAAATACGTCTTTTCCATGCGCTCGGGAATCAGTCTGATCTCACCATCCTTTACGGCTTTCACGGCAGGCTTAATCAGTTCTTCCATCTTTACAAACCACTGCTCTTTTACGAGCGGCTCAATCGTGGTTTTGCAGCGGTCATGGGTTCCTACATTATGGGAATAGTCCTCAATCCGAACCAGAAGGCCCATTTCTTTCAGTTCGGTCACAATCTGTTTTCTGGCTGCGTAGCGGTCCATGCCCTGGAACTTGCCGCCATTTTTATTAATGGCAGCATCGTCGTTCATAATATTGATCACCGGAAGATCATGGCGCTTGCCTACTTCAAAGTCGTTCGGGTCGTGAGCCGGCGTAATTTTAACTACGCCCGTACCGAACTCACGGTCTACATAGCCGTCTGCCACAATGGGAATCCTGCGGTCTACAAAGGGCAGCCAAACCTGGCGGCCGATCAGGTGCTTATACCGCTCGTCATCGGGATGTACGGCTACCGCCGTATCGCCCAGCATCGTCTCCGGCCGGGTGGTTGCAAACTCCAGAAATTCTGTCTTGCTGATTTCTCCGTTTTCTTCGATGACCGGATATTTGATATGCCAGAAATGTCCGGCCTGTTCCTCGTATTCAACCTCCGCATCGGAAATGGAGGTGTTACATACGGGACACCAGTTGATAATACGGGCGCCTTTATAGATCCAGCCTTTCTCATGCATTTTGCAGAACACTTCGGTAACGGCCTTATTGCATCCTTCATCCATGGTAAAGCGTTCTCTCTCCCAGTCGCAGGAGGAACCAAGCTTTTTTAACTGTTTGATAATCCGTCCGCCGTACTGCTCTTTCCAGTCCCACGCTTTTTCCAGAAACCCTTCGCGTCCCAGATCCTGCTTGTCAATTCCCTGCTCTTTTAAACTCTCGATTATTTTTACTTCCGTGGCAATGCTGGCATGATCCGTTCCCGGCTGCCAGAGCGCGTTATATCCCTGCATTCTTTTAAACCGGATCAGAATATCCTGCATGGTATTATCCAGCGCATGTCCCATATGGAGCTGTCCCGTAATATTGGGCGGGGGGATCACGATTGTAAAGGGTTTTTTACTGTGGTCCACTTCGGCATGAAAATATTTTTTCTCCATCCACCTTGCATAAATTTTGTCTTCTATGCCCTTAGGGTCATAGGTTTTGGCTAATTCCTGGCTCATAGCTGCCTCCTTGTATTTTGTTCGTAGTTAAAATGAAAAAGCCCCTTACCGGCTCTAACCGGCAAAGGGCGAATGGTTCGCGGTACCACCTCTGCTTCACAGTGCATCGCACTGCCTCAATGATTCCTGTCAGAATCTTATCCGATAACGGGGATAAGTCGTGAACGCTTACTGTGAAGCCGCGTATAAATCAGCTTCCTTCGGCATCCCGGTTCCAAAGCTACCTTCCGTATTCCCTCTCCGGCTCCGCCTTTCAGCCCGGTATTCGGGGCGGAACTCTCTGACCGTCAGTTATACGTACTCCTCTTTGTCATTACCTTTGTATCTTTTAAAAATACTATATCACCAGGTTCCTGTTTGTCAAGGGGTTTTCATTTCTTTTTCTGTCTGATTTACGGGCTGCGCCTTTTCCAGAAAACGCTCGAATCCTATAGACGCGGCCAAAATGAACAACGGACTGTACAGAAACAGATACCTGGCTCTCGCCTCAAACAGCATAACAAAGCAGATAATCGCAAGAATACTGAGCATAACGGCCGCCGTTGTCTGTTCCGCCGCTTTTTTTCCTTTTATAAAAATTCCCGGAATCATACACAGGACCAGAAGCCAGGCCGCCTGTGCAATAATCTGGAAAAGCGGATACGCCGTTCCGGACTCATAATAAAAATTCCGCAGCGCTTTCGCCAAACCGTTGTTTTTCTCTTGTATATTCCAGTAAAATTCACCTTCGTTACCCCATGCAAAGGTTCCGTCATTAAAATTGGTCAGAAGCTTTCTGGTATAATGGGCTCCGAGACCTTTCATTCCCATTTGCGAGATACGATATCTTACCTGCGCGAGCGCCGCCCGATTCCGCTCCGATACACTTGATGCCGCCGCCGAAAAATTCACATCCCACTGATCGTAAGTTCCGCCGGTCTCATAATTCAATCCCATCATCAGATAATGGGCCGGAGTAAATTTCTTGGTTTCGTCAGGCATTACGCCCATTTTATGTCTGGCTATTCCGTTAATCCCTATAGCCAGCAACAAAGAAACGGCCATGGCCGCCCAGGTAACCGCCGCTTTTTTTAAAGAAATATCCTTTTCTTTCTGGCGAAACCTGCAAAAAAAATCCCATATCTCCAACAGTGCCAAAGCGATAACCGTTAAAAGCACAGTCGGCTTTATATAGCTTCCAATCCACCCGAAAAACACAATGAAGGCCCATGTCAGAGACCTGTTTTTTTCCGTCCGGTTTTGATACAGCCAGATACACATGACCGGAAACAAAATACTATATGTATCCGAATAAGGAATACTGATCCACGGAGACAGACCGGCAAGGATAATATATACAATCCATGCGGCCAACGCAATCCAGTTTTTTTTCGTCAGCTTCCGAATACAGTCCGCCATAAAAAAACCAGCCAGATCAATCAAAACGCACCCAATGGCAACCAACGGAAAATAATCCGCATTAAGCCCCAGAAATTTCGTAAACCGCAGAACGGCTGCAAATACGGCTACCAGAAAAACGTTATTCGGATACATGGAAAAATACAGATCATTTCCGATATCCCTGTAACTAAACGCAACCTCCTGGGCCATTTGTACAAGTTTTCCGCAGTCCCATCCTGTTTTAAAGTAAATCTGCCATGCAGTAATCAATTGAATTGCAAGCAGCGCTACCGACATAAGCGCCAGATTCTGCCGTTCTAATTTTAACTTTAATTTTAAATTCACGGAATTGTCCGCATTGATGGAATGATTCTTTTTCCAAATTCGAATTCCCTTTTTCTTTACCCAAAAATAGCCGCACATGCAAAGAATTATTATTCCGGCAAACACACCGTTGGGAATCCGGCAAAAGCTCTGGTAAACATAATAAAATCGATTGTCGATCATTATCAGGACAAGCAGAATGACAACGATCGCAATAACTCCTGCAAGTTCAATCAAACGATAGCCTTTTGATTCTTTCAAATATGATTCTCCTTCATGATTGCTTGATATAATGTTTCTGATTATAGCACTCTGCCTGTCCCAAATCAACTTACAAGGTCTTAAATTTTTCTTACAAACTATTTACAATTTTTAACAAAAAACCGTACTTTTCATTCCAATACGCGCTCCAGTTCTTTAACAATAATGCGCAGAGCCTTAATCCGGGCATACTTTTTATCCACCGACTCTAAAATATGCCAGGGCGCGTACACCGTACTCGTTTTCTGTATCATTTCGTTTACTGCGGTCTCATATGCATCCCATTTTTCCCGGTTACGCCAGTCTTCCTCCGTTATTTTCCACTGTTTTTCCGGCGTCCTCTGACGTTCCTCAAAACGGGCGAGCTGTGTATCCTTATCGATGTGCACCCAGAACTTGATGATGACGGCTCCCCACTCGGCCAGCTCTTTTTCAAACTCATTCATTTCGTTATAGGCCCGCTGCCAGTCATTATCACTGCAAAAGCCTTCCAACCGCTCCACCATAACGCGTCCATACCAGGAACGGTCAAAAATGGCAATATGACCGGTTTTGGGCAGACGTTTCCAGAACCGCCAAAGGTAGTGTCTGGCTTTTTCATGGGGTTCCGGACTTGCAATCGGCAGAACTTCATAGCCCCTGGGGTCTAACGCTCCCGCCACACGTTTGATATTTCCGCCTTTACCTGCGGCGTCCCATCCTTCGTACACAATGATTACGGGAACCTGTTTCCTGTATAACCGGTTATGAAGCCGGCCCAGTTTATCCTGCAAAATGTGCAGCTCTTCTCTGTATTCTTTTTCACCCATTGTTTTATCAAGAGGAACTTCGCAAAGCTTCGGCATTTGCTTTAAAGGGAATACATTCTGCAGTAACGGCACCGCAATGCTTTCATTCTGAAGCGCCACTTCAATACCCTTGCATAATAGCTCCAGCGCCTGCAGCAGGGCCCATTTTCGTTTCTGTGCGTCGATCACATACCAGGGAGCCGCAGGCATGCCTGTATCCGTCATATACTGGTCAAAGGTATCCAAACACTCTCCGTAATGTTTATTCTGCCACTTGTCATGGGCGCTGACGCGCCATGCGGTATCCTTTTTTTCCAGAAGTCCCTCAATGCGCTTCTTTTGTTCTTTCTGGCTGATATGGAAGAAAAACTTCATAACCAGATATCCGTTGTCGGTCAACTGCCGTTCGAAACGTTTGACGCTGTCTACTTTTTCCAGATATTCTTCATCGGTTAATTCTCCCTGTTGTCTGGCCCGGCATATTTCATCAGCCCATCCGGAATTCAGAAAGGTAAACTTACCGGCCTCTGGAATCTGCACAAAATAGCGGTAAAGAAAAGGTCTTCGCTTTTCTTCCTCCGACGGCGCCGACATAGTGGCCACGTTAAAGAAACGCGGATCGATATTTTTAATAACAGCTCCGATCGCGCTGCCCTTGCCTGCCGCTCCAAAGCCTTCCACCAGCACCAGTACGGGCAATTTATGTTCTTTGATTTTCATCTGTAAAACGGAAAGCCTGTGTTCCGCCGCTTCTAAACGTTCCTTCAGCTTTTTTTCTTCCGGACATACTTCCGGCACCCATTTTTTTAACATGTGCACGACCTCCTGACTTGTGGCTGCTGCATTACCCGGCGCAGATTTTGTTAATATCTTCCACATATATTTTAACATAGAATTTTTGCTTCTTTCAAGACGCATCAATCCATTTATTCGAAGTTGGAATTCCTTTTATTATGTCAGCTCACAAAGTCCCGTATACAGATTATAATACCTGCCTTTCCGTTCCAAAAGCTCTTCATGATTGCCCCGTTCTATAATCTCTCCATTCTCCAGTACCAAAATGGCGTCGGCATTACGCACGGTAGAAAGTCTGTGGGCGATTACAAGGGTCGTTCTCTCTGCCATAATCCGGTCCATTCCGTGCTCGATATGCTTTTCCGTTCTGGTATCCACAGAGCTTGTAGCCTCGTCCAATACCAGTATCGGCGCTTTGGATACCGCCGCGCGGGCAATATTCAAAAGCTGTCTCTGGCCCTGGCTTAAATTGGCTCCGTCTCCTTCTATCATCGTATCGTATCCATGTTCCAAACGCATTATAAAAGAATGAGCGCCGGCTGTCCTGGCTGCCTGTTCTACTTCTTCATCCGTAGCTTTAAGCCGCCCATAACGGATATTCTCCCGAACGGTTCCCGTAAATAAATGGGTATCCTGCAGTACAAAGGCTATATTTTTACGCAAAGCATCACGCTTAAATTCCCGGATATCGATCCCGTCAATCGTAATTTTTCCCCGGTCAATATCATAAAACCGATTTATTAAATTGGTAATCGTTGTTTTCCCGGCGCCGGTAGAACCGACAAAAGCGATTTTCTGTCCCGGCTTCGCATACAAAGACACGTCTTTTAAAATCACTTTTTCCGGCGAGTATCCAAAGGTTACATGGTCAAAGGTTACGCCGCCTCTAACGGAAGGTTCCACTGCCTCCGCCGCGTCTTCCTCTTCAGCAGGCGTATCCATGACGCCGAATACGCGCTCGGCTCCCGCCAGAGCGGAAAAAATCGTATTTACCTGCATGGCCACTTCATTAATGGGACGTGAAAACTGTCTGGAATAGTTGACAAATACCGCAAGCCCTCCGACGTCGAAGCCTTTTAAGACACATAAAATTCCGCCGAAACAGGCCGTCAGGGAATAACTGACCTGTCCGAGATTCCCCATAACAGGCCCCATGATTCCTCCGAAAAACTGGGCCTTAATCTGTTTATCCTTAAGATCGCTGTTAAGCCGGTCAAATTCTTCCTCCGCCGCTTTCTCATGACAAAATACTTTTACTACCTTCTGGCCTGTAACGGTCTCTTCTATATAACCGTTTAATGCTCCCAGCGCCGTCTGCTGACCCGAATAATATTTCCGGCTGCGCTTTGCCACGGACTGCCCCGCCCGGATCATCAAAGGCACCATAACCACGGTAACCAGGGTCAGGTAAATATTCGTATAACACATCAGCGCAAAGGTTCCCACAATGCTAACCGCTCCCGCGATCAGCTGTACCACCGTATTGCTTAACATCTCTCCCACCGCATCCACGTCATTAGTAAAACGGCTCATGATATCTCCATGATTATTAGTATCATAAAACCGCACGGGCAGACGCTGTACTTTCGTAAATAAATCGTTTCGAAGTTTTAAAAGGGCCTTCTGCGATATCCCGATCATGATCCTGGACTGCAGATACTGCGTTACAATACCCGCGGCATATATGCCAAGCATAATAAGAAGAAGCTTTAAAAGCCCCGTCGTATCTCCTTCCCCCGACGCTATGCTGTTTATAACGGGTCTTAACATATAAGAGCCCGCAAGAGAAGAAACCGTACTGAAAATCACACAGAAAAATACAAAAGCAAGCGTCACCTTATCGGTGCTGATATAATCCCACAGCCGCAGCAGTGTCTTTTGCATGTCTTTTGGCTTCCCGCCCGGCCTCATGCCTCTGCCCGGTCCTCTCCCCGGCCCTCCGGCTCCCCCCGGTCTTATTGTCGGTCCTGCCATTACGCACCCGCCTCCTTTCTGTTTTCCATCTGGGAATCATAGATTTCCTGATAGGGAACACAGGATTTTAACAATTCTTCATGTTTTCCCATGCCCACAATTTTTCCTTCCTCCATAACCACAATTTTATCGGCCTCCATCACGGAAGAAATTCTCTGGGCAATCATAATTTTGGTAGTATTTTTCAGAGACGTTGCAAAGGCCTGCCGGATTTTTGCCTCCGTCGCCGTGTCTACGGCGCTGGTGCTGTCGTCCAGAATTAATATCGCCGGCTTCTTTAACAACGCCCTGGCTATACACAGACGCTGTTTTTGTCCTCCGGACACATTCACGCCGCC
This sequence comes from uncultured Lachnospiraceae bacterium, assembly GCA_910587935.1. Taxonomy (GTDB): domain Bacteria; phylum Bacillota; class Clostridia; order Lachnospirales; family Lachnospiraceae; genus MGBC143606. Next base: position 46,338 of record CAJUNP010000016.1, on the reverse strand, counting down.
CTGTCCCAGAACGGTTTCGTATCCTTCCTTAAAAGAGCAGATAAAGCCGTCGGCCTGGGCTGCCCGGGCCGCTTCCGCAATCTGATCTTCACCTGCTCCGTCGTCTCCCCACTTCAAATTTTCAGAAATTGTACCGGAAAACAATACATTTTTCTGCAATACCATGCCTACGCCGCCGCGAAGGTTCTCCAGCGAATAATTCCGGACATCCAGATCGTCCACCAGCACTTCTCCTTCATCCGTATCGTACAGTCTCGGTATCAGCTGAACCAGAGTCGTCTTTCCGCAGCCTGTGGAACCGATAATCCCCACGGTCTCGCCCGGCCGGATAACCAGGCTGATATCATCGAGAACTTTTTCCTTCGTGTCCTTATAGTAACGGAAAGATACATGCCGGAATTCTATCTTTCCCTTCTTTACTTCCCTTTCTTTTTCACCTGCATCCGCGTCCGTTAAATCCACCTGTGTATCTAACACTTCCCGAATCCTCTTTGATGAAGCTACCGCACGGGTGCTCTGCAAAAGTACCATGGCGAGCATCATTAAAGACATAAGCACCTGTACGATATACGTGGTAAACGCCGTCAGATCTCCAACTTCCATGCCTCCCGCCATAATCTGTTTTCCTCCGAACCACACCACCGCAAGGGTGGTCAGATTCATCATCAGGGACATCAGGGGCATTTGAAAAATAACCACTTTGAAGGCCGACATACTGGCGTCTTTCAAATCCTGATTGGATTCGCCAAACTTTTTTTCCTCAAAATTCTCCCGTACAAAGGACTTAATCACCCGTACATTCGTCAGATTCTCCTGAATCGTCGAATTAAGCTTATCCAGCTTTTCCTGCATCTTTCCGAAACGGGGAAATCCAATCCGGATAATCAGTCCGATCCCGGTTCCCAAAACAGGCAGAACTACCAGAAGAATCGACGCAAGAGAAGGGTTCATCACAAAGGCCATAATGATTGCCCCGATCAACATACCGGGAGCCCGCAGCATCATGCGAAGTCCCATCATAATCAGGTTCTGCATCTGGGTAATGTCATTGGTAAGCCTTGTCACCAGCGATCCCGTACTGAAACGGTCCAGATTGGCAAAAGAAAACTTCTGCACCTTTCGGAACAGGTCTTTTCGAAGGTCCGCTCCGAAATTCATGGCGGCCTTTGAAGCAAAATACGCGCCGCCGATTCCCCCAAGCATCATAAAGAAAGAAAACACAGCCATAACGGCGCCGACTCCCACTATGTATCCGATATTCCTGTCCGGCGCCCCCACATTTATGATCTTTGCCATTAGGGCTGGCAGAACTACCTCGCCGACTACCTCCAGAATCATTAAAAGCGGCCCTGCAATAAAATAGAACAGGTATGGTTTGACATATTTAAAATACCGTTTCATAAAATTTCCTCCAGATTCTTACGAATTCTTTGCACAAAATCATTAAACTGCAAGACTTCCTCCGGAGAGAAATCCTGCAGCGCTTTCTGTTCCACCTCTCCGAAAATCTGAATACTCTGCGCAATAATCCGCTCTCCCTTTTCCGTAACGGCAAGTTTGTTCACACGATTATCCTGCTCGCTGACAAGCCGGGTAACATAGCCGCCCTTCTCCAGCTTCTTAATCGTTGTGGCGACGGCTGCAGGCGTAATCTCCAGCCGCTGTGCCAGCTCCATCTGGGAACAGTCCGGATGCTTTCCCAGATTCATCAGCATCTGGTGCTGGCTGCGGTACACGCCGGTGCGGGCAACGTATTTTTCGATGGCCCTGCGCAGTGTGCTGTCGGCCATACGGAAATTTTTCATGACTTCGTGGTAATGATTCATTTAAGAGACTCCTCCATGTTTTGAGTTTTAAGATCGTGTATTACGCGCCAATATTATTAATTAGTTTATTATTAACTAATTAATAATATTGTATTTTATACTTCTCACTATTTTTTGTCAATACATTTTTATATGCTGTTACGCCCACTCGTAAGGGAAAAATCAAGGGCAAAAAAATCTCATAACAATATATAACAAAGTGTGGCAATCGAGAAATTGTGAATGTGAAATTATTTACACATAGTAAACCGGCCGCGGGGAGAAATCCCTGCCGTTTTTATCGTCTTATTCAAACCACTTATGTTGGATAGATAACCGACTGTTGAAAATCCCTTGAAAGCAATACCTCATTTTCATATAATGGCATTACAGAAAGGAGGAAATCAAAATGCAAGTTGAGATAAAAATTGACAGTACATATGTTGAACCGAAAATAATTATAATAACTGCCGCTATGACAGAAGATGTCAACATAATCGTAGACAAATTATCGAAGGAAGCTCCGCAAATTATTTCTGGTAGCAAAAACGGAAAAATCGAAGTAATAGAACAGGGAGATTTGATTAGAGTTTACGCAAATGCAGGAAAAGTATTTGCTGTTACAGATAAGGGCGAGTACATAACGCGCCTTAGACTGTATGAAATGGAAGAACGATTAAATTCTAATCAATTTGTCCGCATATCAAATTCCGAAATAATTAACTTCAAAAAGGTTAAAAACTTTGATTTGAGCTTTACTGGTACAATTTGTGTTGAATTTATGAATGGAACAACAACTTATGTTTCAAGACGATATATTTCAAAAATCAAAACTATATTAGGAATATGAGGTGATAGATATGAAAAGAAAGATAGTTTTACGCAGCTTATTAGGTTTTCCGCTTGGACTGGCACTGGGGTATATGATAACAATAATAATCTCTCTGATATTTGCAGATGGATACTATTCTCCATGTGTACCTGAATTGACTACTTCAATGGAAAGAGAAATCAATGCGGTGTTACTGCAAGCATTTTTATGCGGAATATTAGGCTCTGGATTTGGTGCTGCATCTGTTATATGGGAATTAGAAAATTGGGGGCTTGTCAGGCAGACAGGAATTTACTTTACGATTGTTTCGGTAATTATGATGCCAATAGCTTTTGTTACACATTGGATGGAGCATAGTCTGAAAGGTATTTTAAGTTATTTTGGAATTTTCTTTATAATTTTTGTTGTAATATGGGTTATACAATATGTTATAGCTAAACGCAATGTCAAAAAGATGAATGATGTTTTATATAAAAAAAAGGACAGCAGATATGAATAGTCAGCGTTGATGATAAGTTGTTGTAAATACTTCCTTATCACGGTAAAATTAAGGGTTTCAGCGATTTTTTCTTTAAACATCTGTCAAAGATGGGAAAGTATATGTCAGGCAACCTGCTCTGTACAAATTTATAGAAAAAGCATAAATCAGAGGTTGTTAGAAAAAACTCTCTAACAGCCTCTATCACAATTGCCTGTCTTGAGAACTTGTTCTTTCAAGTCCCATCCTATTGCCAGTCAATCCATTCCGGTTCTTCTCCTTCATAAGCCGCAATATCAGCCTCGTTCTCTTTCGTAAAATGTCTGGCCTGTATACGCTGTCCGTCTGCAGTATAGGTATAGAATGTCATTCCAAAGCCATCATAATCCTGAACCTCCCAAACGTAACCATAATCATACACTCCGAACGCGATATTTTTTGTATGTGTCTCAAATACATCAAAACAAACCAGTTGGTTATCATATATTCCCAAAATATACATCAATTCGCTCGGATAAGAACTTATTTTGAAAATCAGCTCCGGATTTTCATCGCCGTTTACATCTACGTAAGCATACTTTTTCTGCGCGTCTTCAAATTCGGATTCATACTCTTTATCATCCATAACGGTCAGATTCATGCCTTCCACGTATGGATTTGTTACGCTGATTTCATTTTTCAGGAAAGCTTCATACTGTACGTCCCTGGCATCCGTCAATTCTACGCCGGCCACCGCTTCCAATTTCTTTGTGGCATGATATAAAAATTCAACCTCTTCAAATGAAGATTTCCCATAATACACATCTATTTCATCTGTGTCATATGCCAGAATATAATAACCAAAAACAGCCGTTCCGTCAGAAAATGTCTGTTCGGGATATTTTATATAGATCTTGTTATCTTCTATGCTTTCTATGTTAGATGGATCAGCTAGAAAACGATAGGACGATTCTGATTCATAATCGGAAATATCATAGCTGCCGGATGCTTTTTTTACTGTTAATTTACCAGTTCCATAATCTGACAAATAATCATATTCCCCTGCCAGATTTTCCAACAAATCATCATTCTGCGTCTCCTGAACCTCACCTGCGCTTTCACGGGTCTCTGCAGTTTTGCCCGCCGCGTTCGTTTGAGTTTCTTCCGGATTCACTGTCTGCCCGCACGCGGAAAGTATAACCGCTATTGCTCCCATTACCATAGTCATTTTCATTTTTTTCATGTTTTATTTTCCTCATTTCTGCGTCATTATTACTCAATACCTATTTATACCACACTAATGAAAAATTAACATACCCTCTGCATAAACGACGCATTTTTTGCGCAAACGACATGAATTACTCATCAAACAACATTCTCCATTTAAAAAACTCTTTCTTAAACTCCCTGCTATGAACCCTGCCGATCGGTATCTTTAGCCCATTACAGAGAATAACCTCATGACTGTTTGCACTTTCGATATATTTTAAATTGACGATATACGACCGCTGTACATGAAAAAAGCCAAATGGAGTCAGACTCTGCGCCGTTTCAGATATCCGTCCTTCACAAAAATGCTCGTTGCCGCCAAGCATGAGATATCTTAATTTTCTTCCACTGGTCTCAACAAGCAGAAGCTCGCTTAAATTTATCTTAACCCGCACTCCGGCGAAATCTTTACAATAAATGATTCTCTCCTGAATTTTTGTCTTGAAGAAGAAATCAAGCGCCTCGTCTATTTCCTCCAAATATTTCTTGTCGATGTATCGGAAAGCATTAACCTTGTAACCCTGCCTGGCCATTTCCGTATGTGAAGTTAAAAAGCATATTCTGCACCGGCTTCCCGAAGCCATCAATTTTTCGGCTGTCCTGAAGCCATCTTCGCCCCCTGCGAGTTCAATGTCCAGAAACAACAAATCCGCATCTGTGTTTTCCATAAAATCGCTTCCGCTGTCATATGCGTTGATCCGGGCAGAAATATTTTTATCCTTACAATATTTTTCAATGGCGGCTTTTATCCTGTTCCTCCATACGGCTTCATCTTCCACAATACATATATTCATACTCCGTTCTCCTTTAGAATCGCATCTCTTGGAATGGCAATACTGATTTTGAACATTGCCTGGCCATTTTCCACTATAGAATCCATATAAAATTCACCATGATGCCTGTGAACCGTTGCGGCAATATTTTTCAGACCATATCCATGATTCGCCGTATCTTTTTTTGATGTCATAAGAAAGCCTTTTGGTTTTTTCATTTTTTCAGCCACACTGTTGCTGACAACAATAAAAATTTCTTTTTTATGTTCTATAAACTCAACCCGGATTTTGGGAATGGCTGTTTGTACCGCCGCTTCCATGGCATTCTGCAACATATTTCCCATCAGTGTTGTAATATCAAACATATCAAAACCTGTTTTCCCGGCCAGTTTTCCTGTTACGGCAAAATCAATATTTTCCTTTTCCGACAAATATAAATAATAATTCATGATAACATCAAGAGAACTGTCTCCTGTGTGAATTTTTAAATCAAACTCGTTCTGTATATTCCAAATTGTATCTATGTACGCTTTGATTTCTTCTGTCTTCTTTTGATTTGCCAGTTCTCTTAGAACGCCAATGTGATTTACCAGATCATGCTTAAAACGCCTTAAGGCCTCCGACTGCTGCAGCTGATAATCGTATTGCTGCTTTTGCATAGACATAAAGGACTGCAGTTCCCTGTTCTGTCTGCCGGACAATATATTTTTAATGGCAAGGCCAAGCGTAAGAAAAATGGAATAAACGGCCCCCCATATGCTGATAAAAAATACCGCATAGGCATCCGGGCCATACATTGCATGATTTTCGTTAAAGAAGGCAAAAACAAAATTATAGAACATCTGGAAAATGCCGCCCTGCATTAAAAGCGCAAGCTTATACGTTAATTTTATATCGCATAAATAAACGTCATTTTTCTTAAAAAGCCGCAGGTATACCAGAAGATATACCAGAAACGAGAGCAGATAGGCCGGTTCCATCCACCAGGATATGTCCGTACCTTCAACTCCTCCGCCTGTTAAAACAACCTGTATCAGCATAACGCTGAACGTATCCACGATACCCGTAAAATACATGAGGGAAGCGCTCAGTACAAGCAGGTGTCCCAAACGGTCATTAAAAAATAAACATATGGAAAGCGCACTCCATAATATATAGACAATCGGGGAGTTTGTGTCAAAATATGCGTTGCATACACCGGCGGACAACATAATCAAAACAGACGCCGCAATAAAAAGCCTGTTTTTTCTTGGGTTTAACCTGAATCCAAAATGAATTATAAAAAGGTATATTAAATAATTTGATATGCTGTCTATAATATAAATCATACTTGTCTCTCCGGCACTTAAAGTTTTTTATCCCTGCAATCCGCGATCCTCTGCATCCCCTTTCCCGCAATCCCCATCAGCGTCATCGTCATAAGTATTCCGCAGGAAATGGCAACCGCAAGCAGAATCGTATTCAGTCCCTGAGAAAAAGCTTTTTCCCATTGTCCCCTTAAGGCGAACGCCATAGTCTGATACAGCGAGCCGCCTGGAATCAGCGGAATCGTCGCCGGCGCAAGGAAAACGGTAGCGGGCGTCTTTTTCCGCCTCGCCATAAATTCCGCATAAAACGTAACGATAACGGAAGCGATAAAATATTTCAAAGCGTTGCTGCCGCTAAACAAGCCGCAGAGCAGATAAACCAGCCAGGCAAGAAATCCTCCCGCGCAGGCTCCAAACAACTTGTCCCTGCTCACCTGGAAAAGCAAGGCATAACCGAAAGCTCCTAAAAAAGCTGTCAAAAGCTGTACCGTCAAAGCACTCCAGTCCATTTGATCCTACCTCCTAAATCCCGGCCGCCGCCGCAAATCCAAACGCCACGCAGACCGCCACCAAAAGCGCCTCGCAAAACCGCAGAAGTCCCGAAATGGTATCCCCCTGAAACATATCCCGGATGGCGTTGGTTAAAGCCACCCCCGGAATCAACAGCATGATATTCCCGATACTGATCTTGTCCGCATGATTTCCAAGTCCGGTTCGCACCGCCAGAAACGCCATAAATCCGCCGAAGGCGGAACACAAAAGCACTACAAAAAAATTATAAATTTTAAGCCTTCGGAAAAACAGCTCCACATATTTTAATAAAATCCCGATCACGGCTGACGCCGCCATATCTTTATAATCCCCGCCGAAAAACAGACAGAATGCGCCTGATATCAGCGCGTATGCAGCTACCTGCACGGAAAGGGAATAAGAAGGGATTGCGTCGATCCGCACCAGTTCTTCCTCTATAAAAGAAAACTCCGGTTTTTTTTCGCAGATTGTCCGGGACAGCTGGTTTAACGCCTCCAGCTTCTTAAGATGATTAGTCGGCCCCTGGATTCTTCTTGTCTGCGTCACGCTTCCGTAAGGTTCCCCGTGAATGGTTACCACAATGCTTTCCGTAATCGTGAACGCGTCTACACGCTGTACGCCGTATGCCAGGCAGATTCTGCCGATGCTGTCCTCCACCCGGTTGACCTCTGCGCCGCATAAAAGCATACGCTCTCCGATTTGCAATGCAAGATATAAAAGATTATGGGCTTCCTTTCTGTCCCGTATCCGGTTTTGTTTTTCCACGTCCGCTTCTCCCTGAAACATCTTTTTTGCCTGCATACCGCAGGCGCTCCTGCTTTTCAGCATACCACAACCTTCGTAAAATTGCATCCTCAAAAGTGGTATGGTTATATTTTTTCAAACTGGTGCTTTTCATAATGCCACTGTGCTGTATAATTAGAAATCGTACTATTATTAATAGAAAGAAGGATTCTTATGAAAAATCAGAAGTTATTTAAGATTGCTTTAACGGGCGTTTTTGCCGCCCTTTCTTATGTAGTTTTTACCTTTTTACAAATCAAAATTCCGCTTCCCGGCGGAGATGCAACCTCCATTCACCTTGGCAATGCGGTCTGTGTTCTGGGAGCTCTGCTGCTTGGCGGCGTATTAGGAGGCCTTGGCGGCGCTGTCGGTATGACAATCGGTGATCTCCTTGATCCTGTCTATATTATCTATGCTCCCAAAACTTTTATACTGAAATTCTGCATCGGCCTGATTACCGGTATCATTGCCCACAAAATCGGTAAAGTATCGGAGAGTTCGGACTCAAACCGGGTATGGGGTTTTACCGTTCTGGCAGCGGCGGGCGGCCTTTTGTTCAATGTAATTTTTGATCCCCTGATCGGCTATTTTTATAAAATCTGGATCATAGGAAAACCTGCCGCGGAAGTGACTCTGGCGTGGAACATCGCTTCTACCTCTATCAATGCGGTAACATCGGGCATTGTTTCCGTGCTGGTTTATATGGCGCTGCGCCCCTCTCTGAAACGGACTGGATTTTTCTTTACGCCTAAGTTATAATCAGGTTATCCCAAAAGGGAAATCCTGTTATACAAGAGGTATTTATATTAATGAATGTATCGGCAGCTCCTAAAAAACTGGTTGTTATCAATGACGTCGCAGGATTCGGACGGTGCGCGGCCACAATCGTGCTTCCGGTTGTCAGCGTTCTCGGCGTTCAGGCCTGTCTGGTCCCCACCGCCGTATTTTCCAATCACACAGGCTACCCAACATGGCATTTCGACGATTATACGCAGCGTATGCCTTTATACCTGGATGCCTGGAAACGGCTTTCTTTAACTTTCGACGGAATCTACGCAGGATTTTTAGGCAGCGATTCACAGGCGGACATTATTGAAGAATTTCTTTCCGAACACCCGGAAAGCCTTGTCCTGGTCGATCCCGTTATGGGCGACCACGGCAGAACCTACAGCACCGTCACGCAAAGGCACTGTGAAAGAATCCGGGATCTGGTAAAAAAAGCGGATATGATTACTCCCAATGTCACGGAAGCCTGTCTGCTTACGGATACCGCCTATAAGGAATCCGGCTGGAGTCTCAGCGAGCTTCACGATCTGGCAGGAAAGCTACAAAAACTCGGACCGAAGAAGGCAGTCATCACCGGAATTGCAGGTGACAACTGCCTGATTAATTATTATTATGAAACCGCTTCTTCCGATGCGGCGGGTATCCGTACCGGTATTTGCGAAAGCCCTTTTGCCGGGCCTAACCACCACGGCACCGGGGACATTTTTGCTTCCGTTCTTGCCGCTGACGCCCTAAACGGCGTTCCTTTTTCCGCATCCGTCCAAAAAGCTTCCGATTTCGTGCGGATGTGCATCGCAGGCACCTGCGCCCTGGGGCTTCCCGAAGAAGAAGGAGTCTGCTTTGAAAATTATTTAGGCGAACTCATCCGGCTCGGGCATAATAACGGCGGCAATAATATAGGCCAGCAGACCTGTGCCAAAGCTTGCAATACTGAATACAATCCAGATTAGCCGGATCACGGTGGGATCAATTTGCAGATATTCTCCGATCCCGCCGCAGACGCCGCATATTTTCCTGTTGTACAAAGATCTTTTCATCTGTTTTACTTCCTTATCGTTCATTCCAATACCTCCTGTTTAATTTTACCGTTCAAAATAAATTTCAATTGATCCTAATGAACATTCCAGCTTCATATCTTTTATGGCGTCATTCTGAATCCGTTTATCCGCCGCCACTGCGGTAAAAGCTCTATTTCCGATTTGTACGTTTCCCGCCGCACATTCAATCTCATAATTAAACGCTTCTTCCCCGTCCTTAAGAACAAGCTCCACGGCTCCAAGAGCACATTCCACATCCACGTCTCCAAGAATCTCGCCTGACGCGCCGATATGACCTGCATCCACCTGAAACTCCGCTTTATTTGTCACAATAATATCTTTTGCAATCAGCTCGCCGGCTCCCACCGTCGCTTCAAGCTCCGTACACGTAACTCCGTCCATAGTCAGTTTTCCTGCCCCCACCGTCACATGCAGTTCTTCAACATTTGCTAAATGGGATAAGTCTGTTACTCCCGCACCCAAATCAAGGTCCACTTCTTCAAATGAAAGACCGGCCGGGATATAAAGATATACTTTCATATCATACTTATTAACAAAATGACCTTTTGTCCGGAGGGCCTTTAATTTCAGGGTATCATCTTCCACGTAAGCCTGCAGACTCTCCGCTTTTTCAGCCTCCAGATAAAACGCTCCGTCTTCGGAATCTACCAGATATAATTCTCCGCCTCCAAGCGTAATATCCAGCTTTGTTATGATTTCATCCGTCAGTTTTCTTTTTTCAATATCTCCGGAAATTTTTTCTCCCGTGAAATCCTCTATATCATCCAGGTCATAAAGAGGTTCCCTCTCCTCCCTGTCAAAAAACTCGTCGCCAAAATGTATGCCGAAAAAGGAACTGTCAAAAGTTAATTCCCCGTTTTCAATCATACGCAGCACATCGTAACCGCCGCCGGCGACACTCCCCGCAATTCCGATAATGAAACCGATCAGAATCAAAATCAGGGCTGCAATCAAACAAAACTTTGTAAATTTTTTCATATGGCCGCGCCTCCTTTCCTATGGAATAAACGGGAAAATATATTAACAATACCGCGGATTACCGCAGGTATGGCCGTTGCCGCAATCCATACGGTTAACGCAAGGAACAGCAAACCGATTCCCGCGCAGCATGCGCCGCCTCCAAACAACGTCAGACCGCCCAGCGGACTTATAAAAAGCTTGCCTATTCCAATGCCGATTAAAACAACGCCTGTAACAAGCAATGCCAAAGCAAAGGCCGCCGCCGCAATAAACAGGGAAAAAATAAGCACCGCTGCGGATATGGCTAATCCGAAAATAACCGCTGCAATTCCGATAATTAACACGGCTGCGCCGCCTGCACCCACTAACAAAAAGGGGGAAAACAAAATGCAAAGAAGAATCAGCCCCACGCTCCATGACCCTTTCTTTTTGCGGGGCATAGGATGATGTCTCTGCCCGTCGCCACGATCCGTCTCCGCGTCTGCCTGCTGCCGGAAATCCTGCTTCTTTTCCTCCCCGTCAGACTCTTCCCGGCGCTCTTCCTCGGTTCTGACGGCTACCGTGTTTTTATTAGGCTCTTCATAATCCTGATAACCGCACTCCGTAAAAGCGCCCTCATCCCCTGAAAAAAGACCGGCCTTAATCGTTGCGGCCACTTCCTTTGGCGACCCTAACGACCGGATTACTTCTTCTTCATTCTCCACGCCTCCGTCGTCCAGATAGTCGTTATAATAATTCAGCGCTTCTTCTCTCTCGTTTTCCGAGATATCGGAAAGAAGCTTTTCAAGCTCGCTCATAAATTCCAATCTATTCATGGACAATTCCTCCCTCGAATATTCCATTAATATTAGCGGAGTATCTTCTCCACTCACTCTCGTACAAATTAAGCTGCGCTCTTCCCCGTTCCGTGATCTTGTAATACCTGCGGTTGCGCCCGGCACATTCCATATCGTAGACTTCAAGACATTCATCCTTCTGCAGTCTCCTTAGAACCGGATAGAGCGTCGATTCAGACAACTCGATGGCCAACCGGACCTCCTGGGTTATCTTGTATCCATATGTCCCCTCGGGCACTCTTGATACAATTGCCAGAACGATCGCGTCCAACAGAGCTGCTCCTGTATTAAATACCATCTGCAAGCCTCCTGTTCTGTCTAAAATAATACTATTAAGTTCATAATACTATATGTCATATAATATTGCTTGTTTCTTATACTATATGACATATAATATTATTTGTCAACTATAATTCTTACAAATTTTTCTGTTCTGTGAGATTCCTGTGACATTTCCGTGTTATACTGTAAAAAAGGAAGTGAATTTATGAGACTTTTAGTCGTTGAGGACGACCGGCTTCTGAACAATACACTTTGTATCTTTCTTTGAGGCACATGACTATGACTTAATTGTTTTGGATGTCAACCTGCCTGACGGAAATGGGTTTGACCTTTGCAGGAATTAATCTCCGACATATCCCATCAGGTCAAAACGCCCATTAGGGAACCTGATGTTCAGATAAATACCAAGAACCGAAATAAAAAAAGCATAAACCGTAGGGATAACAAACAGCAATACGGTCTGCATTACAGAACATGGAATCGCAATTCTTATAAAAATTACACTAACATATAAGACAGGGAGTATCACTGTTAAATTTACCGCAACTGCCATAAGTTTTGGTATTAAAGATTCAAGAGCCTTTCAATAATGATAATCTATGATTACTGACTCATAAATACTTATGAAAAGTGAGAAATTTTTCGTGAAAAAAACTTTCATTATTGCACATACCGCCCTTTTTCTTTATACTAAAATAGATATATAACTATAACTTAGCTGAATATACCGACAATATATTTATCAACCAGCCTTTTACGCCAGGGAAGCACGGCCATAGAACACGATAGCTTCTGCCGCCCTGCTTCTGCTTTACCGGGCTTGCCGGAATGTTTGGCGTAAACCAGGCTTCAATCAGGGAGGCTGTTATGACAACAATAGAAATCCGGACCCAAAACCGATACGAACAATTAAGCAATGCGGAAAAACTGGCCGCCGATTATCTCTTACATAATCTGGATCATATTTTCCGCTATCCTCTTGCTGCCCTTGCCAAGCGCTCCGGCACCAGCCAGGGCGCCTGGGTGCGCTTTTGCAAGTCTATCGGCTACAGCGGAATTAAAGAACTGAAAAATGCATTGTTCAGGGAAATGCAGGATACGGCGACCGAAAATTCTCCCTCTCCTGATTATCATTTTATAGATGTGCAAAGTCACCGGAATCTGTCCAGCATGGCAAAAAACATCTGTGCAAGCAGTATTCTGGCAATCGAGGATACGTTAACTCTCTTTGATGAAAAAGCGCTTGAGGAAGCGGTTAAAAAAATAAAAAATGCCAGACGCATCGCTCTTTTCGGAATCCATGCATCCGGCCTTGTCGCTATGGATTTATACCACAAATTACTGCGGATCGGTTATCCCGCCGTTTACAGCGAAGATTACCACGTGAATCTGACGATTGCCGCTACCCTTACAAAGGAGGATACGGCCGTCTTCTTCTCCTATTCCGGGGAAACCGAAGAAACTTTGAAACTATGCCGCACCGCAAAAAAACAGGAAGCCGGCAGTATCGCGATTACCAGGCCGGCCGGCAATCCCCTCTCCGATCTGGCAGAACTTTCTCTCTCTGTAAATTCTCCGCAGACAGATAAGCGCAGCGGCGCCATGAGCTCCCGGATCGCGCAGCTTGTTATGTCGGACATTTTATTTACGGCTTTGGTCAATCAGGATTATTCCAACATTGAAAGTTGTCTGGAAGATACCTATTATGCATGTCGTCCCAAGGAGCGCTGCTGACTCCCCGGGACTTCCTTTTTTACTGATAAAGATGATATTTTTGTTTTTTCCGGGCAAATTCATCTGCCTCGGCCTGCCATTTCGCATACACCGTTTCCGGATCAAAATCATCGTGTGTGCGGATGTAATCGCTTCCGGTATTTAAATCGATCATGGGACGGATTTTTTCTGATAAAGGAGGCAGATACGCAAAGTCGTCTCCCGCCTGTTCTTTGATTTCCTTTAAAAGATACAGGCCTGTCTTAACCGGAAGAAACGTATTCCGGTCCGTTACATGCAACTGTACCCCGCCGCACAATTTACCCTCATGCTTGGAAAAAACGGGGGTAAAGTAAGCCGGCCGGAACAATACGCCCGGAAGCTTCTTTTCATTCATTGCCCCGGCAAGCTTATCTGCTTTCAAAAACGGTGCGCCGACCAGTTCAAAAGGTTTGGTAGTGCCACGTCCTTCGGAGATATTCGTTCCTTCATATAAACATGTAGCGTTATATACAATAGCCGTGTCAAGCGTAGGCATATTGGGAGAAGGGAAGACCCAGGGCAGACCGGTCCCGTCATAATACATTTCCCGCGTCCATCCCTCCATGGGAATCACCGTCAGATTACAATCCACCCCGTATTCTCCCTGAAACAGCCTGGCTGCCTCGCCAATGGTCAGTCCGTACCGGTAAGGAATGGGATGCAGTCCGACAAAAGAAAGACAATCCGGCTCGATATAACCGCCTTCCACCAAAAGCCCTCCCACCGGATTGGGACGATCCATCACTACAAATTCTTTTCCATATTTCCCGCACGCCTGCATGGAATAAGACATGGAGTAAAGATATGTGTATAACCGGGAGCCCACATCCTGAATGTCAAATACCATAACGTCCAGATCCGCCAGCATTTCTTCCGTGGGGATCTTTTTGGCTCCATACAGGGTACAAACCGGCAGTCCCGTTTTTTCGTCCGTGTAATCCGATACCTTTTCACCCGCCTGGATATCGCCGCGGATTCCGTGCTCCGGTGAAAAAAGCTTTACCAGATTCACTTCTTTTGCCAGAATCTCAATGGAGCTGACCAGATTCCGATCGACTCCCGTGGGATTGGTCAAAAGGCCGACTCTTTTTCCTTTCAGTTTCTCAATCCACAGTTCTTTTCTCTCGATTCCTGTTTTTACCATAACCTTTTCCTCATTTAAAAACATGCGTTATTATTTGTTTCGGCACATTTAAGCGCCAGAAGAACCGCGCCGTAATCCGCTTCATGCTCCGCCTCTTTCACCCGGACTCCTTCCGCCTGTCCGAATGAATCCGGAAACAGACGCCGCATGGATTCCATATAATTTTCCTGTACGGTCTTATTACGTTTCAAAACGCTGCCGCTCAGGGCAATCATTGCTTTCCCTCCAAAAAACTCAACCGCCGGCACGGTGATTTCCACCAGCGCCTGGGCAGCCTGCCGCAGTATCTCCTGCGCCGCCGCATCCTGAGCCTCCTGCGCCCTGGCAATCAATACCGCCAGATCCGCAATTTCCTTTTTCGTCCGTTCCTTTTTGTACAGCCAGGAAATCATCTCTTCAATGGAAGAGATCTGAAGCCGTTCAAAAATCAGTTCCCTGAGTACGGTGGCTTCTCCCCGTCCGTCCGCCGCCCGTACAACGGCCCGTAACATTCTGCGGGCAATATCATAAGCGCTTCCCTCGTCGTCGATAATATGACCGTATCCGCCGGTCCTTATGGTATCGCCGTTATCCTTTTTCCCAAAACAGATCGCACCTGTTCCGGCAATCAGAATAATTCCTTCCTGATTATTCAAAGCGCCTGCGTGAGCCGTCACGGAATCCGCCGTAATCATAACCGGACAGGTATACCCCATATCCAGAACAGCCTGTTTTAATAAATGAACCGCATCTTTGTTGCTGACTCCGGCGCTTCCGATACAGACGGCCTGGCAGCCTGCCCTGTCCCTTCCGTCGCAGGCGGCTTTCAGAAGCGTATGCATATTTGCATCGATCTCCTCTTTTTTCCCGCCGTTATAATTGGTCGCGCTTCCCTTAAACCGGGTGAGAACGCGTCCCGTAAGATCTGCCGTAATTCCCTTGGAACCCGTGCCGCCCCCGTCAATGCCAATTACATATTTTTCCATTCAGATACCCTCGTTTTAATCTGTTTATTCTTTACCGATACTCTTTAAAGCGCTTTTTAAATATCCGTTATTTTCTTCTAAAAGCCTGCCCGCTTCCTCCGGCTCCAATCCTGACAAAATACACATGATAGCCAGTTTTGCGCTTTTACCTGCCTTTTCAAGAGCCGCGGACGCCGTCTGTTCATCGGCGCCGGTAATCTCACAGATCATACGGACGGAACGCCTGTTCAGCTTTTTGTTTGACGCCCGTAAATCTACCATGCGGTTATGATATACCTTACCCAATTTAATCATGACCGAAGTAGTCAGCATATTTAGCACCAGCTTCTGCGCCGTTCCCGCTTTCATCCTTGTGGAACCACTGATTACTTCGGGCCCGCATACGGGCGCAATACATACGTCGCAGTAACGGTCAAAATCATTATCCTTATTGTTGGTTACACCTACGGTACCTGCCCCGATCTGTCCTGCCTGTTCTAAAGCGCCGATGACAAAAGCCGCGCTGCCGCTGGCGGTAATTCCGATTACAACATCTCCAGAAGCGATTCCGTTTTGCAAAATCAGATCGCGGCCTGCCTGCATATCATCCTCACAGCCTTCCACCGCTGAACGCAACGCGACATCGCCTCCCGCGATAAAGCCCTGTACCATTTCGGGATCGGTTCCGTATGTGGGCGGACATTCCGACGCGTCTAAAACGCCCAGCCTTCCCGACGTACCGGCTCCTACGTAAAACATTCTTCCACCGTTTTTCAAAGCCCGGTAAAGAAGATCCACAGCTTTTGTAATCTGGGGAATCTCTTCTTCTACGGCCGGCGCAATTTTTTTATCTTCCCGGTTAATCATCAAGAGAATCTCCTCGGTGGAACATTCGTCTATCGTCACCGTATCGGGATTTACGCTTTCCGTAACCAGTTTTTCTAAATTTGCCATATTCATCCTCCCTGTTTTTAACTGCCCCCAATTTGAGGTGTCCTCACAAACTTAAAATCATTTTTATATTATTAAAATACCTCTGTTTTGCGTTGTTGTCAATTACTTTTGTAACTTTATTTCAATTCATTTGATCGATTGTGATTTTTTATTTCACCCGCAGGCCTGTGTGCATTTACACTAATGGGTGCGCAGCGTTTTGGAAATAAAATCACATATGTTATTTTCATCTTCAATAATCAAAACCGATATTCACGGCGCCGATAATCCCCGTCAAAGGAGTACGGAGGTCGTGAGAAATCAACGGCTTCTCACGTTCCACTAAAAGCCGGTTTACCGCTCATCGATTATTTACCGCTCCATCTTCCAAATATAAGCGCTATACGGCTCCAGTTCGCTTCCGCCTCCGAAATCGTGAACCGAACCGCGCAGCAAATCTTCCGCCTGTCCGCAGCCGGCGTCAAAATGAGCCGTAAAAGACTCGTCTCCCGCATTAATTGCAATCAAAATCCGTTCATCTTCAAATTGTCTCTCAAAAATACATTGGCGGTTTGTCAGGAGCACAGACCGGAAATTCCCATAATTGAGAGCTTTGGAACGCTTCTTGATCACGGCCAGTTTTGCAATAACATCCGTTATTTGATTCCATTCCGGCTTCTCAAAGCTTGCACGCAGGGCCGGATCACCCTGGGATTTTTCCGCTTTCGCTCCCCATTCGCTTCCATAATAGACGCAGGGAATCCCCGGCATGGTAAACATAAGCGTATAAATCAATGACAGATGCTTTTCATTATTCAAAATACTGGCAACTCTTGTAACATCATGATTATCAACAAATGATAACAGGTGTTTCCCTTTGTACAGAGTCCAGTTTTCAGGGCCGAACTGCCTGAGTAAAGAATGATTGATCTCAAACAGGTTTAAGCTGTTAAAACTGGAATGCAGACCTTTATAACATTCATAATTTGTGCAGGAATGAAGCATTCCGTCATTAACCATCTGATTATAATCGCCGTGCAGCATTTCGCCAACCAGAAAGAAATCGGGCTTCAGGCCGTCGCAAAAACTTCTGAGCCTTCTTACAAAATCATGGTCCAGACAATACGCCACATCCAGACGAAGTCCGTCTATATCAAATTCCTGAATCCAGCGCCCTACACTGCTTAAGAGATGCTCCGCCACCTCCGGATTTTTCAGGTTCAGCTTAACCAGATCATAATTCCCCTCCCAGCCTTCATACCATAAACCGTCGTTGTAGCTTGAATTACCGTTCAGATCAATAAAAAACCAATGCAGGTAACGGGAATGTTCCCTGTTTTTGAGAACGTCCTGAAAGGCCCAGAATCCCCTGCCTACATGGTTGAAAACACCGTCCAGCACCACCCGGATTCCCTGTTCATGGAGTTTACCGCACAAATCCGAAAAGTTTTCGTTCGTTCCCAGTCTGCAGTCAATCTTTGTATAATCCCTGGTATTGTAACCGTGCGTATCCGATTCAAATACCGGTGAAAAGTAAATCGCATTGGCTCCCAGCTTTTTAATATGCGGAATAAAACTCTCCACTTTTTTAATTCTGGATTCGGCAATTCCGTCGTTTTCAAAAGGCGCTCCGCAAAATCCCAACGGATATATCTGATAAAATACACTTTCATATGCCCACATTGTTATATCCTCCCGGCTGTTAAAATTTTATTTCTGATATCTTATTATTATAAAGGTCACGGCCTGACACGTCAATGAACATCCGCAATTCCGTGTCCTTTACTTCACATAACACAATTGACTCTTTCAGTACTTTTGCAATTTTACTTGCAATTTGAAAAAAATGTCAAAACATGAGACTTCTTGTCGCTTTTTTATCCTTTAGGGGATAGAAATCCCCCGTTTCCACATAGTTATCCACATATACACATATGTCATTTTGGTCTGATATGCTTGTCAAACTTGCAAAAAACTTTGTCACTTTTAATTATTCTTACCGGTTTCAACATATTTTATGTTTACATAATTATAGCCACTCGTTCCAAAATCTTTCTACTCTTGACGCAACCCTGTCTCTCGTTACAACCTCGTATTCCATCCATTCTCTGGGAAACATTCTAAGATACGCCGGCGATAAAAAGCGGTCGTCCAGCAGCGTTACGATACCCACATCTTCCGCCGTCCGGATCACCCGTCCGGCAGCCTGCAATACTTTGTTCATTCCCGGAATCCGGTATGCATAGTCAAAACCGCTCTCCCCTCTCGTATTGAAGTATTCCTTCAGGATTTCCCTTTCATTACAGACCTGGGGGATCCCCGTTCCGATAATCACGGCGCCGATCAGTTTATCGTTCTTTAAATCAATACCCTCCGAAAAGATTCCTCCCATCACGCAAAAGCCCAGGAGACTTTCTTCCTCCTCATATTCGATTTCCATCTCAATCTGTTCACTCAGATTACAGGCCTCGTTTCCCTCAAATCTTGCCAGAAACTGTTCCCGTTCCTCCTCATTCATATGATCCTCCTGAAGAATACAGGTTATGGGAAGGCGCCCCTTAAAGTGTTCGTCGAACTGTTCATATACCTGCTGCAAAAAGATATGGGAAGGAAAAAACGCCATATAATTTCCGTGCCGGTTCTTTACGGTTTCATATAAATAACAGGCGATATTGTAATACTCATCATCGCATCTTCTGCTGTACCTGCTGGTCACATCCTTTCCGATAAACAATCCCTTCTTTTCCGGTCTGAATACCGAATGTGCATATACCTCGTAATCCGTTTCTTCTCCTCCAAGAAGCTTTTTATAATACTGAATGGGAAGCAGCGTCGCCGAAAACAGAATGGTGCTGTCTGCCCGAATCATACATTCTTTCAGCTTTTCGGAAGGATTCACACAGAACAGCTTCATTTGGAAACTGCCATCTTCCAACATTTCCGTATATATGACATAATTGTCGTCTAACCCTTCATACATTTCCAGGAAATGGCAGATTTCAAAGTAAAAATCCAGAAGTTCCTCACGAACTGGGCTGTCGTCACGTTCGTCAAGATAATTGTCAATTGTGCCTGACAATTTTGTCAAAGCAATAACAAACGAAGAAATATCTTCTACAATCTCACAGTTCTCACACTGCCTTTTAAATAACAGCAGTTCTTTATTGCATTTTTCCAACTGCCTTTCAATCTGCTTTTCCAGTTTTCCCTCCAGGGGAACCATCCATTTTTTCATGGCAAGAAAGTCTTCTTTTCTTAAAGCCGCGCTGTACATTTCCCTTCCCCGGTCCAGCAGGTTATGCGCCTCGTCTACCAGAAAAACATAACTGCCTTTGGTCTGTTCTCCAAAAAAACGTTTTAAATAAACGTGCGGATCAAATACATAATTATAATCACAGATTACCCCGTCCGCAAACAAACTCATATCCAGACACATTTCAAACGGACATACCCTGTGTTTTGTGGCATACTCTTCGATTTTTTCCCTTGAAAAGCTGTCCGCATGGGTCAAAAGATCGTATACCGCCGCATTGATTCTGTCATAATGGCCTTTGGCATAGGGACAATACTCGGGATTACATTCTGTTTCTTCCATAAAACAGATCTTATCTTTTGCAGTCAGGATTACGCTCTTAAATTTCAGGCCATGTTCCCTTAACAGCTCAAACGCCTGCTCCGCTACCGTACGCGTAATGGTCTTGGCCGTCAGATAGAACAGCTTGCCGCACCGTTCCCTGCCCATCGCCTTGATTGCCGGAAACACGGTTGATATTGTCTTCCCCGCTCCCGTCGGCGCTTCGATAAACAGCTTCTTCTTATGGTAAATGGTCTGATACACATATGTTACCAGATCTTTCTGCCCTTCTCTGTAAGGAAAAGGAAATTCCAGCAAACCAATGGAGGCCTGCCTTAAGTTCTTCCATTGACACTGAAAATCCGCCCACTTTTTATACTCCTCCATAACGGATTCAAACCAGCTGCGCAGCTCCTCCATCGTATATTCTTCATGAAAATACCGGATCTCCTCCGTTTCCATATTACAATAAGTCATCCTGACACGAATCGCTGCAAGCTCTTCCCGGACACCGTACATATAGGCATAGCATTTCGCCTGCGCCAGGTGTACTCCTTCGGGTTCCCTGATTCTTCCCAGCTCTCTGCAGGTACTCTTTATTTCGTCAATGGTTACGCCCGCTTCGCCGGTAATAATCCCGTCAGCGCGCCCCTCCACCGTAATTCTGTAGTCCTGCGCATCATAAGTATACTTTAACAAAACCTCCGCTTCATAATCCGTTCCCATGCGTCTCTGAATCATTCGGTGAATTCTGCCGCCCTCGATCATTGCGTCGGCTGGCGCCCCGACGCGGCGGTTATCCAAATCCCCGGAACGAAGAATAAATTCTACCAGATTACGGACAGAAATGTTGATTTCCATCATGATCCTTTTATCCTTTCATGAAAAAACTCCCTACAAAGATAGTACTCTATCTTCCATAGGGAGTCAAACCAATACGTAATTACCACCAAAATCAGATTCAAAGAAGACTTTTAAGAACTAACAGGCAATAGCCAGACTCATTAAAACATTCTCAAACTCTTCATTATAACCGCAGTAGGACACCGTAAGCATCTGGCCCAAATCCAGAGCCAATACACCAAGGATGGATTTGGCATCAACCGTATACCGGTTATATGCAATATCAATTTCAAAATCACATTTCCTTGCTGCCTCTACAAAATGCGCTACCTCTTCTGGAGCTAATTTAATTCTGCGTTCCATCATTGCTATCACCTCTTTCTCAATCCTTTATTTGCGGAACACTGCTAAATAAATTGCCTTGCAGAAAATGTCACATTTTCTGTCAATGAGAACTCCCTTTATATGGAATTCTCTTCTTTTGTACTGATTATACCCCTTCTTTATAAAAAGTAAAGTCCTTTTTTTTCAGCGTTTTGCTTATATTTTCGGGCATTTTTCGAAGAATTTGCATATTGCCTGCCCCATCGCTTTTTCTGACAATTCTTTTGTGTCACCTGCACAAAACAGGCTTTATTACTTTACTTTGTCAAACAGCATTTTTATCGTTTTCGCCAAATTCTACCATAAATTCTCGGAACCTCAGCGGAAGCATATTCCTTTGCAAATTGAGATTTTTTCTCTCTTTAATAGCTATCTTATGACAAAAAAAGCGAAAGAGTTCCCGATACTTCTTCTCCTCATCGGAATCGTTAAGCATACTTCTGTCAAGCTTAACGCCCCTGGCCAGATACCATTCTCCCGATGCGGGATGCACCCCCAGAAGATTACGGCCTTCGTCATAGATCATAAAGTTCTCCTGGGGAAATCGGTCTGCAAAATGCGGCATGAGGTACATAACCACATCATTGTATGGTCCGATTCTTGCAAAGAGGGCCTTATTTTCCAACTCCTGAAAGCGCAAAAACTCTTTCAGATGATGAATCTCATTCTGTACATTCCGGTGCAGTTCAAAAACCTTGCGCACATACCCGTCGGCAAGCCTGTCCATAATACGCTGCGCCGACCTGCGGTCTTTTAACAGTAATTCAATAACCCCGAATACCGCCTGGCCCTTTTGAGGATCGGTAGACGACAAAGCGGTACACATCTGCCTGTAAGGCTCCGGTCCCGTCAGATTTGAAACCGTCCGCGCCACCTTCAACGCTTTTTCGGTATCCGGCTCCACCTTGTGATATACTGCAAAAAGCCTGTATTCCCGTTCTTCTCCTACTACAATCCGGACTGTGCCTGAATGAAATTTTTTCTCATAAGCCTCATAAATGCCCGTGAATATCCCTTCCTGAGAATCTTCGCACAAAAGCACCTGCTCCGTATAATCCTGAAACGCATCTTCTCTTCCCTTTATTTTCATATTTGCCACCTTTTAACCAAAATATACAGGTTCATGTAAGAAATTCGGCTTTATCCCGGCTTTCTGTGTTATCCTGTTTCTTTTATAATAAGCGCCTCATCGAAACGGCTGTCGTCGAACAGCGACATCTGGCGGTATGTCATCCCGTCCGCATCAAAGGGCAGCTTTTCCTTAACTGCCGTAAGGTTTCTTACGATGTAGTCCTCTTCTATTTTGGTCCGATACATCATTTTCCCGCCACAGGTAATAAAATAGAGCGCCCGCTTTAATACGACTCCTATTTTCTTAAGATCCTCAAAGGACAAAAATGCCGTCCTGCGGGCTTTTACGATTCTTTGCGCACTCTTAACGCCGATCCCCGGTATCCTTAAAAGAAGTTGATAATCCGCACGGTTTATTTCCACCGGAAAAAGCTCCAGATGGCGCACGGCCCAATCCGCCTTGGGGTCTAAAAATACGTTAAAGTTGGGCCGCTTTTCATCCAGCAGTTCCCCGGCCTCAAAGCCGTAAAAACGCATGAGGAAATCCGCCTGGTACAGTCGGTGTTCCCTTAAAAGCGGGGGGCCTCCCGGAAGCGCGGGCAGCTCCCTGTCTTCGTTGACATTAACAAAGGCCGAATAGAAAACACGCTTCAATTCAAATTTCCGATATAAGCTCTCCGCGACCTGAATAATCTGATAATCGCTCTCCGGCGTCGCCCCGATCATCATCTGGGTGGACTGCCCGCCCGCCACAAAATGAGGCGCATTGCGATAAACTACCAGTTCGTCCTTGTTCTGCCTGATTCCGTTCTGAATCATGCGCATAGGCGTCAGAATATTCTTCCTATGCTTATTAGGCGCAAGCTTTTTCAATCCTTCCGCCGTGGGAAATTCAAGATTAATGCTCATACGGTCCGCAAGAAATCCCAGCTTCCCGATAATATCCGGATCGGCTCCGGGAATAGCCTTAACATGAACGTATCCCTGAAACCGATACTTCGTCCGCAGAAGAAAAACGGCCCGGTAAATCAGCTCCATAGTATACGTGGGACTATATACAATCCCGGAGCTTAGAAACAAACCCTCTATATAATTACGCCGGTACAATCCGATCGTCAGCTCGCAGACCTCCTCCGGCGTAAAAGTAGCCCTCGGCACATCATTGGACCTGCGGTTGATACAGTACCTGCAATCGTAAATGCACTCATTGGTAAACAAAATCTTCAGAAGGGAAATACACCTTCCGTCCGAGCTGAAGCTGTGGCAGATTCCTCCCTTTAATGTGTTGCCGATACCCTTACCGTCGTTGTGTCTCTCCACACCGCTGCTGGTACAGGCTACGTCATACTTTGCGGAATCCGTCAAAATCCCCAGTTTATCCATTAATGACATGGTATCAGTCGATATATATTCCATATGTGGTCTCCTTTAATCCGGATCATTCGGAACGCTCCTCCTCTGCAGAACAAACGTTCTGATTTCACTATACCATGCCTGTTCCAGATTTGCAAGATTTTTAAGAACAAATGTTCTGTTTTCTTACAGGACTTTATTCAGCTCTTCCAAAAGTTCACCATAAATCTGCTCAAACTCTTTCTCATCCCACACAAAATCATTAAACCGGCCGGCCGCCCTTCCCGCCAGTTCAAAAGCTTTCTTTGGATTCCGGTCCGCCAGGAGCTTTAACAATTCATAATCCTGCGCGCTGTCGCGGGTGGATATCATACGGACCGAACCTTTTACGGAGCCGTTCTCTTTATCCGGATAAACAATATAGCCGTCTCCCTTGCAGATATTTTTACGGTTCAATCCGAAATAAATATCCTCCGGGTCCCAGAAATTGTAACCCCAGTGTAAAAAACCGCTGAAATGATTGGTAAAGCACGCCCATCCAAGCAGCCGGTTATGCAGAAGCGGGAATCCCATCATCTTATTCATATAATTGTGATGATGAGGCTCGCAGCAGGTATAAATCCATCTCCCGTCTCCCTGTCCCATGCGGTAATCGTAAAACTCCCGGTTCTTCTCATAAATATCCACGCGCGGTATCCACACATCCATTTGCTGCTGCAAGTCTTTCATGGGGTTCTGGTTATCAATTGCGTCCATGCACAAAATTCCCGGCATATATTTACGGACCTGCTCTCTTGCATAACAATAGGAAGCCGCCTCGGAGGGTTCGTCCTCTATATGCTGATACCATCTGTCCCGGATTCCCCGTTCCGTCAGATGCGCATATAAAGCCGTCAGAAACTGCTCCATCCACCGCTTTGTCTTTTCGCTTCCAATGGGCGAAATCACAATTTCGTACTCTCCGTTTTCATCCCGGTCAATCATATAAACGTCTTTTCCTTCTGTCTGCACTACCAGATGATATCCGGCAAAAAGTTTAACGTCCGCATATTTTATAAACAAGTCAAGCCACCGGTCGAACAGTTCCCATCGAAAATGGTAATTTCCTGCCTCGTCTATCGTGGTTCCTCCGTCTAAAAGCAGGTCATGGGTCCTGACAAACAGAACATTAATCCGGTTCTCCTTCATATTTTCTGCAATCGCCCGGTTGATTTTCCACCACTTGTCGCCGTACTTTTCACAGCCATAGCGGTCTCTGATAAAATCAGGCTGTTTTCTGTCCGGATAACGAAACCAGAAGTTTACCGTATTCATCCAGTATTCCGTTACAAACGCCGCTTCCCTGTTGGAAGGGATACAACAATTATAAAGAACAAGCGTAAGACCTGTTTCAAAGGTTCCCAGATCCGTCACAATTTTTATAACCCCCTCTTTTGTACCGGCTCCGCTCTCTTCGCCGGCAAAAACCGTGACCCAGATGCTTTGCGTATAGTTCTCTTTAACGTCTGTCTGACATGCATTGGAAAGAGGATCCTGAAAGCGCCCCTTATCAAATTCAATGGTTTCCTGAAAATGATAACGGCAATCCACCTGTTCCAGCCCTTCAAACCGAATCTCCCGAATCCGGAATGACTTCTCACTGCGAACCAGAATCTGACAGGACGCATACCCGTTCTTCACAGCACGAAGCGTAAACTTTCCTTCTTCTCCTTCTCCCGGCTCCATATCCGGTTCTACATAACATAACGAACTTTTACACCAGACTTTCATCTTTTACCTCCTTTTTATAGAAAAAAATATTGCAAAATATTTATAAAAGCGTTTAAATAGAATAGAATCATTCAGGCCGGTCTAAATGAAACCCGGCTGAATACTGAAAACTATTTTAAGAGAGGTTCACATCATGAAACATCTAACCATACCTTCCGATTACCAATCCGCCCTGAATCTTCACGCAACGCAGGTTGGCATTAAAACCGTAAAGGACTTTTTTCAGACGCTCCTTGCCGAGAGACTGAATCTGCTCCGTGTTTCCGCTCCGTTGTTTGTAGACCCTGCTTCCGGCATGAACGACAACTTAAACGGCGTAGAACGCCCTGTTTCCTTTGATATTAAGGGACAGGACGGAAGGGAAGCCGAAATCGTTCATTCCCTTGCCAAATGGAAACGCTATGCTCTGAAAAAATACGGCTTCCATGTCAACGAAGGATTATACACCGACATGAGCGCCATTCGCCGTGACGAGGATGTCGATAATATCCATTCCATCTATGTCGATCAGTGGGACTGGGAAAAAATCATCACCAAAGAGCAGAGAAACATGGATACCTTAAAAGAGGTGGTCCGCACCGTGTATAATGTCCTCCGCAAAACCGAAAAATATATGTCTATTGAATACGATTACATAGAAGAAATCCTTCCCCACGACATTTTCTTTATCACCACCCAGGAGCTTGAAGATATGTTTCCCGACAATACGCCGAAGGAACGGGAGTATTACATCGCCAAGGCCAAAGGCGCTGTCTGCATCATGCAAATCGGCGATCTCCTGAATTCCGGCATTCCCCACGACGGACGCGCGCCGGACTATGACGACTGGAGCTTAAACGCGGATATTGTGGTATATTATCCCGTTTTGGATATTGCTCTGGAATTATCCTCCATGGGTATCCGCGTAGACAGGGACGCCCTTCTTTCCCAGTTGGAAAAAGCAGGGTGTACGGACCGTGCCAAACTCCCTTTCCAGAAAGCGATCCTTGATGAAGAGCTTCCCTACACCATCGGCGGCGGTATCGGCCAGTCCCGGATCTGTATGTTCTTCCTGCGCAAAGCGCATATCGGCGAGGTGCAGTGTTCCCTCTGGCCGGAAGAAATTATGCAGGAGGCGGAAAAGCTTCACATTCAAATGTTGTAGATAAAAAGTACGTATCGGTATCGTTTTCATACCGATACGTACTTTTTAATCCGGATATTTTCGTGTGTACTTTCTCCAGATTCCACTGACCCCGATACAAATTCCGCCTGCAAGAACGGCTCCGGCCGTCCAGAGAAAAATCGTAAAGTCCCATCCTGCCTGCTCCGATAACACTCCGATTCCATACGTAGAAACGGCGCAGCCCGCATAAACGCAGGAATTTAAAATACCTGACACCTCTGACGCTTTTCCTTTTTCCCCAAAACGGGATGGCAGAACCGAAATCAAAAGGGAATTTACCGACATCATGGATGTGGTTGCTACGGCCAGCATGCAAACTGCCAGAACCATATTGCTCTTCCCTCCCCAAAGCAGCGCCGCCAGTGCGCAGGCGCAGATTCCGAAAAACAGGGAAGCCGAAAGCGTCTCATTTTCTCCCGTTATTTTCTCCGCCAGCGCCGCAAGAGATACCCCCATCAAATTACAGACGGGAATGACCATAGTAGTCAAAATAGCTGCAATCCTTCCCATCCGGTGATTTTCTTCCAGGTAAACCGGAATCCAGGTGGTAATCCCGTCCTTTAACGCTCCCTGCATACAAAGGGCCAGTACCAGGAATACAAGACCGGAAGAAATAAACAGTTTCAGCGCAGAATCCGCTTCGCCCTGCCGCTGCTTTTGTCCGACGGCTTCTTTCTGCGTCCCGGCACATTCCTTTCCCGAACCGTTTAAACGGTTCATGCCGTACAACCATAAGACGGCTGTTCCCCCTACCAGAACGGCCGGTACGAAAAAGGAAACGCGCCATCCGAAATTTCCAATCAGCAGCGCGCTGAGTCCATAAGAGGAAAGGGTTCCCAGCGGAACGGAATAATTAATATACATGCAAAATTTTGTCCTTGTCCTTGTATCCAGCAGTTCACAGATCATGTGCAGCATCGGCGACCAGATCATCGACTGTGCCAGACCGTTCACGCACCAGACAAGCATCATGCCTCCCGGATTGTTAAGCCACCCCATAAGCAGGTTCATCGCAGCCGAAACAAACAGCCCCGCAAAGACAAGACGTTTACAGTTCCGCCTTTCCCCCAGGAAGCCTGCAAACAACTGCCCCACGCCGTAAGAAACAAAAAACGCGGTGCCGATCAGTCCGGCCTGCCCCTTTTCGATTCCCTGCCCGCGAATCATTTCCCCCAAAGAAGCGGCATAATTAAGCCGTCCTAAATACGTGGAATAGTAGGCCAAAAAACAAAGAATAAAAAAATACCGAATCCTGCTTTTGTCGGTCAGTTTTTTTCCCTCTGCCATATCCTTTAACAAAACTCCTCTAATCCTTCCAGCGCCGGAAAGCTTTCCCGGTTTACAATACATCTGCATGCGGGATGAAGTTTTAGCAGCGATACGGGAATCTGTGTTGTAATCTCATTACTAAGATAACCGGAAAGTCCTTTTTCTTTCTCTTTTCCATCGGCAAGCAGCAGGATTTCTTCCCCGCGGAACAGATTTTTCATCCCCAGAGTAATTCCTTTACCCACAGACTGTTTCGTATGGGAAAGCATCTCATGGCCCTTTGTCTTTTCATCCAGCTCTATCACATGCGCCCCCGCCGATAAAGTGTCTCCCGGCTCGTTTAATCCCAGATGCCCGTTCATTCCGATTCCCAGGATGACCAAATCCACCCGCGGCAATCGTTCATATGCCTGTTCCACTCTTTCACACTCGGCGCCAGCATCTTCTGTCTGTGAAAAAAAATGCAGATACTTCTCTTCTCTTATCTGAAGCGGTTCCAGAACTTCCTTCCTGATAAAGTATTCACAGGTCGCCTCATCCGCCGGGGACAGCCCCAGCCACTCGTCCAGCTTTACAAATGTAACGCCGCTGACGTCCAAACCTGTCTTCTTCACATGCTCTACAAATAAACGGTACGTTAACAGGGGAGAATGTCCTGTGGCAAGTACAATCACCGCCGCCGGATTTTTTCTGACCACTCTTTCAAGAACTGCCGCCGCTTCTTCGCTCATAGCTTTGTAATTATCTTTTAAACAAACCATTTTTCTCATGTTCCGCCTCTTTTTTCCAATGTTAAAAAAACCGCCGTAAAAAGGATTCTTCCCTTTTACGGCGACGCCTGTTTACCAATGTAATTCCGGTAAAATATCCTTCTGTCTCTCACACATTTCATCAATCAATGCCACCGCGTTATTATAATTGGAAACCGTGGGATCAAGCAGCATGGCCTGCAGCAGTTTGTTTCTGGATCTTTCCGTATACGCTTCAATAACCAGCTTGTGAATGGCTCCCTGCTGATTAATCATTGCCGTTATCGCAGAAGGAAGCGGATCTACGGAAACCGGATGAATACCTTCTCCGTCTAACATACAGGGGCCCTCTACACACATGTTTTCCATAACTCCGGGAATCTGTCCTTTATTTAATTGATTCAGGGAAGGAATATATCGGTTCTGATCAAACGCAATGGCCTCTATGATGGGAATTCCATACTCCGCCGACCGGGTCAGCCCCTGCTCGCCGATTACAAAACGCTCCTGATACTCCTCGTCTTTATCCTTATCTACATCCGAAAAAGCAATACCTGTGGGATTCGAACAAAAGTCATAGACCAGCCGCGGCGTCTTTTTGGTTTCCCATGGTTTCTCTCTGACCGGATCAAAAAAATACTGAATCTTGCTGCTTGCCAAAAACGCATCGCTCCATGCAATATATTCCCCGATATGGTTTGTTCCCGGATATGGATATAAACCATATGTGCGCATCATCATTCTGGATAAGGCTACCTCATCCCAATTAGCCAGCCAGTGGCTTTGCTCTTCTTTTTTACGAAACTCCGGATAGAGATCCTCTCCGGTCTGTCTATCCTTAATTGCGGTAAGCCAGCCGAAATGATTCAGTCCGTATCCGGTAATGTCAAGATCCTCCGGCTTTCTTTCCAAAAGCTTTGCGACCTGCGCAACTCCCATATCAAATCCATGACATACGCCTACCGCGTGGATCTTTGTTAACTTTAATACGGCCTCAACCAGCTTTGCCTCAGGATTCGTGTAGTTAATCAGCCATGCCTCAGGACAAAGCTCTTCCATCCTGTGGGCAATATGAAGAGTCGGTCCCAGGTTGCGCAATGTATGGAACATTCCGCCGGGGCCTCCGTTTTCTCCGTATACCTGCCGGAATCCATATCTTCTGGGAATATGAAAATCCATTGACCAGTAGTGATACCGATCCACTTCAATTGCAGAAACCACAAAATCCGCATCCTGCAGGGCTGCATCCAAATCTGTTGTAGCCCAGAGATTACATGTTCTTCCCGATACCTCTACCGCTTTTTTGGCGAACTCATGGCTCACCTCCAGGGCATGTCCGTCAATATCCATCAGACAGACTTCAAGAGGCAGAGAGTTAATCAGATCGCTCAGCAATATATCCGACAAGGTCACCGGACAAAAAGAACAGCTTCCGGCTCCTACCATTACAATTTTTAATTTGTCATACTTTTTCAAATTCATCAGGCTCCTTTCATAAATAACATATTTGCCCCTACCAGCGCGGAATTCTTATTCCCGCAGGCTGGCAGCACGGAAAATTCATTCAGGAAATCTTCTTTTCCGGAACTGTCCTTCAGAATCGCATCCTTAAGCAGGGAAAAATATTTTCCGGAAAATCCGCCCGCCAGAATAATGGTTTCCGGTTTAAAAATCAGATTCAGATTCCAGATTCCATTTTTCAGATCCTGCAGAATTTCCTCTAAAAGCTCCGCCGCCGCCGTTTCCTTATTTGATTTGACATATAAGTCGTCAAAGTTCAAATAGCCTGCCTTTTCGGCGCGCTCATTCATAGCTTTTCCGGAACAGCAGCTTTCAAAACAGCCTCTGTGTCCGCAATAACATTCGCCGCCTTTTGAGGATACGATTACATGGCCCATTTCCGGGTGGTATCTGCCGCTGCGGTACAGTTCTCCGTTACGCCAGAACGCCACACCGATTCCGGTTCCGATCGTTACCATTAACACTCTTTTTTCTTTCAGATCTCTCTGGAAAACTTCTCCCAAAAGCGCGCCGTTGGCATCGTTTTCCAGCTTTACCTTTAATCCTGTATGCGCCGAAAGATACTCCACAATGGGAAATCCGATCCACCCCGGAAGAGTATAGGGATTCTCTACGGACCCCTCCTCCAGATTTACGGGACCGCTACACGCCACGCCGATTCCCCGCAGATCCGACAGAGATAATCCGTTTTCTCTGCACTGGGTTCGCAGAAGACTGATCACCTTATCCATTGCCTCCCCCGCGCTCTGATAACCGCATCCGGTAGGAAAACATGCCTCCGCCAGCAGTTCCCCTGTATCATCCACTATACCTGCCTGAATCTTTGTACCGCCAATATCAATGGCGCCTGTAAATACTGTCTTCATTCCCACACTCTGCATATCTGCATTTCCTCTATAAAATCGTATTCCATAATTTATTGGAAGCCATTAACGCGCTTCCCACAACGCCCGTATATTCCGTTACGCAGCCTTCAATCGCAACTTTCGAAAGCGTCAGACTTTCCACCGACGCTCTGATCGCTTTTAAAAGCGAATTTCCTCCATCCAACATCAGCTGCCCGCCTATTACCACCTGGTCCATATCAAAGGTATTCACAAAATTGGCTATAAAAGGACATAAAATTTCCGTAATATACTCTGTCATTTCCGGCCCTACCGTGCCGTTTAACCGATAATCCTCAAACCTGTTACACAAAGTCTCGTAAGCGAGACTTTCCTCCAGCCATCCCGTCTGTTTACGGGATACAATTCCCGATGTATCACGCAGACAATATCCGATCTCACCGCACATGCCCCTGCTGCCGCGGCGGAGCTCTCCGTCCAAAATGATGCCGGCGCCGATTCCCGCGCCGATGGATATGTACAATATGTCTTTTACGTCTTCATGGTTCTGTCTGACATAATATTCGCCTATAGCGCTTGCATTTACATCGTTTTCAATAAATACGGGCTTGTGATACCGTTCTTCCAGCCTGGCGGTCTGGGAGGATATATTAACCGGTTCCCGTATTCCGATATAAGGAGCAAAATGAATGATTTTCTTCTCCGGGTCTACCACCCCCGGTATACCGAAACCAATGCCGCTGTAACCGATCCCTTCCTTTTCCAGGGCGGCTGCCAGCTTGTCAATGCTTTTGCTTAAGGCGTCAAAAAAGCTGTCGCCAAAGCTGGAGGGCACTTTTGCCATGGTCTGAAAGCGGATCTCTCCGTCCAGATTGACAATTCCCGCGGAAAGGTTATTCCCCTCAAACTCAATGCCAATAGACATTATCACATCCGGATTAAAGACCATAGTCACAGGACTTCTTCCCAGGGAACCGTTTTTCTTTCCCGTAACCGTTAAAATCCCTTTGTCTATAAACTCATTGACAATCGCCATTATGGAAGGACCGCTCATCCCCGTAAGCTCTGACAGCTCCACCTTGGTAACCGTCCTTTTTTTCCTGGCAATATCAAATACGACTTTCCGGTTCATTTGTTTCATGTCTGTTGAAATCATTGTTTTCATATGCACTTCCCCTTAGCAGTCAGGGGGGATTACTCCCCCCAGATATTCAGTTCCTTACTGCTATTATACCGCATTATTCGCTAATTCCCAACTTTTTACAATTTTCTTCGTATTTTCCTTGCTGGAAAGCCAGTAATTTGTCCCATCCCTTTGCGTCTCTCTGGGTGAAGAAATCCTGCAGCAGAGAATCAAACTCTTCGTCGCTTGCCGCGGTAATAAGCTTCGGCAGGGTTGAACCCCAAAGTAAATCGATATCCTGCTTAATTTCCGCTTCTTCCGTACCCGCGTCCGGATCGATCTGGGAATACTGGGAACCGTTCACCACATAAGGAAGACCCCAGCTGTACATTTGCGCCAGGTAAACCGGCTGCTCCGCATTCCAGTTTTTCTCAAGCACAGGGTTTCTAAGCATCCACAACGGATCCTGTCCTGTTTTTTCGTTGAACGAGTCATAATCGTTTACATATAATTCCTGCCATTCCGGTAAGAAATGCGGATTGCCGTCTTCACCGATTTCGCAGTGTTTGCCGATCTCTCCGTAGAAAGAATCAATACTTCCTTCCTCGCTTAGCAGATAACTCATAAACTGAATTGCTCTTTCAGGATCTTTACAATTTTTGCTGATCAGAGTAACCGTCCATCCGCTGATGCTGGGTCCTTCCAGACGGGGCTCGCTGCCGCTGCTGGGTCCCTGGATCGCTACATAAGCCGTATTCGGATCTTCTTTCCAGAACATTTCCTGTTCAGGCATGAAGTCACAGTTCTGATAGAGCAATGCGAAAACGCGTTTCTGTGCAATTTCTTCTTCCAGCTGCTGTCTGGAATCCGTAAATACATTATCCGCAATGAGGCCCATCTCATTGGCTTTTCTAAAGGTTTTTAACCATTCCTGATAACCTGCGTCTTCTCTTCTGTCGTACAGCTTACCGTCTTTTGTTTTGGGTATGCCAAGATAATCCTGCAGATAGCTGTCAAAAGAGAAGTTTCCGGTATCCGTAAAGCTGTGGAAACCAATCGGAATAAAACCGTCCACCTGATCGCCGTACATATCTTTTGCCGCCTGCAGCGCATTTAAAAAGCCTTCCGGTGTAGACATATCAGGACTTCCGATCGCCTCATAGTAATCGTTCTTTACATTAAAGCTCTGGTAAATATCCATGTGGATATCATCATACTGCTCCGGCGCTATGGACGCATTGGGATAGCCGTAAGTTTTTCCGTCTTCCTGTGCAAACCATTTCATAGTCTGTTCCGAAGTTACGTCATAGAAATAAGGATCATATTTATCCGCAAGGTCGTTCAGCGGATGAAGAAGTCCCGCCTTTACCATCTCTTTAATGGCATGATCGCCGGCGTTTAAGGTAAGCATATCCGGCAGCGTATTTCCGGCAATCATTGTGTTCAGTTTTTCAGACTCATTTCCTGAAGGAATGATGAAATTCACTTTGATACCTGTTTTGGATTCGATCAGCTGTGAAAATTCTCCGGTATCCCACATTCCGTTAAACCATGAGTAGGTAATATACCAGTCCAGGGTAATCGGCTCCGTATCGGCTTTCCATCCGGGCTCCCCTGCCACTGCTTCGGTCTTTGCCTCCGGCAGATCCCCTTCGGCCTTATTTTCCTTTCCCTTGCCGCCGCATCCGGCAAATAAAGATGCGGTCATTACAGTACACAGCGCTATTGCTAACAGCTTTTTCATACGTTCTCCTTCCTATGTCCTATCGGGACATTTGTCCTGCCCGGACATATTTGTTATAATTTTGTTTGGTGTAGCTTCTATATGAATCAGCCCTTTACGGAACCGACCATAATTCCCTGTACGAAATATTTCTGTAAAAACGGATAGACACATACAATCGGAAATGTCGTCACCACCATAGTCGCATATTTTATAGTTGTCGAAGTAACCATAGAGTTACGCACCGACGCCGGCATATTGGCAACAATTCTTGTAGACGAATTTTCCGAAATAATCTTATACAAAAAGGTTTGTATGGGGGTCAGCCACTGTTCGTTCGTAATATAAATGACACCGGTAAAATAGTCGTTCCACTGGCCTACGCCGTTAAAAAGCGCGATGGTTGCAATGACCGGCCCCGATACGGGAAGGATAATTTTCAAAAAGATCTTAAAGTCATTGGCTCCGTCAATTTTGGCCGATTCCTCCATTTCCTGCGGAATATTACGGAAGAAGGTCATAAAAATAATTGCATTGTAAAAACTGAAAAGGGACGGTATAATGTACACCCAAAAGCTGTCCAACATCCCCAGGCTCTTAATCAGCAGGAAGTAGGGGATTAAACCCCCCGAAAAAAACATGGTAATAATTCCGAAAACCATATAGAACTTTCTGCCCACCAGATAGCTTTTGGATAAGCCGTAAGCAACCATTGCCGTAAAGAATACGCTTGTAACGGTTCCTGCCACGGTTTTTAACACGGTAATCCCAAAAGCCGTAAATATCTCTTTATTCTTAAAAACAGCCGCATAATTCTCCAGGCAAAACGCCCTGGGCCACCAGTAAATACCGCCTTTGAGCACTTCCGTCCCCTGGCTGAAGGAATTGACGATTACAAACCAGATCGGATAAATCATAACAAAACAGATTAGCAGCATAATCAGAATATTCAATACATCAAAAAACTTTACTTTTTTCAGTTTCTTTTTCATCCCAATCACATCCTTATTTAGAATAACGAACTTCCTTCCAGTTTCGCAGTCACCTTATTGGCAATCAGCAAAAGCAGTAATGATATTACCGAACGGAACAAGCCGATCGCCGTTGCATAGGAATAGTTGGCGTTACCGATACCAATTTTGTATACAAACATATCGATTACATTACTGGCCGGATCGTTCAGCGCATTATGCAGTACAAAAATCTGATCGAAATTGGAACCCATGATGCCGCCGACCTGAAGAATAAACAAAATAGCAATTGTGCCGGAAATCTCGGGTAATGTGATATACCAAAGCTTCTGGAACCGGTTCGCTCCGTCGATCTCGGCCGCTTCATAAAGAGACGGATCGATTCCTGAAATTGCCGCCAGATAAATAATTGCGCCCCATCCCAGTTCCTTCCAGATTTCCGAAATTACGGATATTCCCCAAAAGTACTGCGGTTTTGCCAGAAAACTGACACCCTCGTCCAAAACTCCCATGGCGATCAGCACCCGGTTTATAACGCCCGTATCCGACAGCCAGGTAATCATGATTCCTCCCAGAATAACCCAGGAAAGGAAGTGGGGAAGGTAAGATAAGGTCTGCACCACCCGTTTAAATTTCAGGTTCCTGATTTCATTTAACAGCAATGCAAATATGATGGGAGCCGTAAAGCCAAACAACAGCTTCAGAAAACTGATTCCCAGTGTATTTTTCATTACCTGAAAAAAGGAAGGATCCTGGAAGAACTTAGCAAACCATTTCAGACCCGCCCAATCGCTTGTTCCCAGCACATCCGTAATACGGTAATTCTGAAATGCGATCTGACATCCATACATGGGAAGATAGCAAAATACCAAAAGCCATATCATACCGGGCAGTACCATCAAGAGCAGATATTTTTGTTGTTTAATCCTCTTCCACAGAATTTTATTTTTTTCTTTCATATGTACCCCGTGCCTTTCTGCTCATTAATTAATTCATTTAATTTATAATTGAATTGTATATCTTCTCCGTATATCTGTCAATACCACTTTTCATTTTTGTCATATTGTATAATTTATGTTTTTTTATTTTTATATAAAATTACCGATTGACAGTCCAGACCACGCATGCTATTTTGAATCTAACACTTTTAAATTAATTGATTTAATTAATATGGAAAGGATCAAACCATGTTAGGCAGACAATATATTACCAACCTGATAAACCAAATGACCCTTCGCGAAAAGGCCGCTGAAATGACGCAGCTGTGGGGAGAAAACCCGGACGGAACACTGATGGGAATTCTCAGAGGCTTTCACAGTAATGAACATCTTGCAGCCAACGCCGGATCTCTTCTTGGATTTAACGGCGCCGAACGGGTTCTGAAAGCACAGCGTATTCATATAGAAGAAAGT
Source organism: uncultured Lachnospiraceae bacterium (assembly GCA_910587935.1). Classification (GTDB taxonomy): domain Bacteria; phylum Bacillota; class Clostridia; order Lachnospirales; family Lachnospiraceae; genus MGBC143606. Next base: position 10,110 of record CAJUNP010000016.1, on the reverse strand, counting down.
GCCCATAAGATTCCCTTTTTATTCATGACCGATGTAATCCATGGCTATAAAACCATTTTTCCTTCCGTATTGGGACTGGGCGCCACCTGGAATCCTTCGCTGGTGGAGGAAACGGCGGCCGCTGCTGCCGGGGAAGCGGCCGTATCAGGCGTACACGTTACTTTTTCTCCCATGGCGGACCTTGTAAAAGATGCCCGCTGGGGGCGGGTCATTGAAAGTACCGGAGAGGACCCTTACTTAAACGGCCTTTTTGCCGCCGCCTTTACGAAGGGTTACCAGGGAGAGGGCGTGGATAAACCTTTAAAAATTGCCAGCTGTGTTAAACATTTTGCGGGATACGGAGCCGTGGAAGGCGGACGCGACTACGACAGCGTCTGGCTTAGCGATTATCAGCTTTATAATGAATATCTTCCTCCCTTTACGGCGGCTCTTAACGCAGGCTGTGAACTGCTTATGCCGGCTTTTAATACCTTAAACGGAATTCCCTGTACCGCAAACCGCCCTCTGCTGCACGACCTTCTAAGGCAGGGCTTAAACTTTGAAGGCGTTATTGTCAGCGACTGTACGGCCATATGCGAACTGCTTCCCCACGGCATATGCGAAACTCCCGACGGGGCGGCGGCTATGTCTTTAGACGCCGGCGTTGACATTGAAATGGTTTCTTCTTTCTATTATGAAAATCTGGAAAAGCTGGTGAAGGACGGTAGGATTTCCATGGAACAAGTAGATGAGGCCGTCGAACGTATTTTAACGTTAAAGGATAAATTGGGACTGTTTGAAAATCCTTACAAGGATGCCAGCGTGGAAAAGGAACGGGAGCTTCATCTGTGCCCGGCCCACCGCGCCCTTGCCAGAAAAGCGGCGGCCGAAGCAGCGGTACTTCTGAAAAATGAAAAAAACGTTCTGCCTATAGGGAAAACGGACCGTATCGCCCTGATCGGCCCCTACGGGGACAGCCGGAAGCTTTTGGATATCTGGGGACTGGTAAACGGAAACGAAGAAGACTGCGTTACGCTTTCTGAAGCATTGTCAGACTACGCTCCTGTCACGGCTCCCGGATGTCATCTATGGAATTTCAGAAATTTGGATGAAGATCATCCTTCCGACGATGTATGGATCAAGGAAGCCGTTGCCGCCGCATCCCAATGTGACAAAGTGGTTCTGGCGCTGGGGGAGCATCCCGATATGAGCGCGGAAGCGGGAAGCCGTACAGACCTTGCGCTTCCTGCCAATCAGCTTTCCCTGCTTAAAGCCCTAAAGGAAACCGGAAAACCGGTTATCACCATAGTGTTCAGCGGCAGGCCCCTTGCTTTAGGCAGTGTGGCCGCCGATTCCTCGGCTCTTCTGGCCGTCTGGTTCCCCGGTACGGAAGGGGGAAACGGCATTGCCGATATTCTTACGGGACGATGCGCGCCATCCGGCAGGCTCCCCATGAGTTTTCCAAGGACTGCCGGACAGGAACCCCTTTATTATAACCATCTGCCCACCGGAAGACCCAATAACTCGGGACATTACGAAGCGTTTGCAAACGGTTATATCGGTATTGAACCGGGTCCTCTGTATCCTTTCGGCTACGGACTGACCTATACGCGTTTTACTTATTCGCCCGTATCCCTTTCGGCCTGCGAAGCTTCCTGTCCCAATGTTTCCGAAAAAGAGACTCCGCTCTTTACGGCGTCGGTAACTTTAACAAACGAAGGAGACGCGGCCGGCACGGAAACCGTACAGCTTTATATACAGGATGTGGCGGGAACGCTTTCGCGCCCGGTACGCATGCTCAAGGGATTCCGCAAAGTCACCCTGAATCCGGCGGAAAGCGCCACGATCTCATTTCCCGTTACGTCTTCCATGCTGGAATATTACATTCCCGGCAGAGGAATGGTCCTGGAACCCGGAACCTTCCGGATCTATATAGGACCGCACGCACAAACGGACAATTGTAAAGAATTTTTAATAAAAGGAGGCTGCTAATGGAAACCGTATATTATTTTTATGACATTTACCCGAAGGTAATCAAAGCGAACGCGGAAACCGCCGTAACAATCGCTCCCCTGGACAGGCACTGCTTATTTCAGGAAGGAAAAACCTATTCCGTCACAGTTGTGCCCATGAATCACATCGCCGACAACGATTTACACCCGGATTATCCAACTTATCCGGTCGCCTGCCGCAACGGGGTTTTAAAGCAGTCCGTCCACTGTACGGAGGAGCAGGCTTACCGGCTGTTTGTACGGGACGGGGAAAAGCTTTTATGCACCCTGCAGATCTATGGCGTGGAAGAAGATTTATACGGACTGCTGCCCTTTAAGGGTAACATGCACGCCCATTCCTTTTGCTCCGACGGCGTAGAATCGCCGGAAATGGTAGCCGTCAATTACCGGAAAGCAGGGTTTGATTTCCTGGCGATTACGGATCATGAAATTTATGAGCCTTCCCTGGACGCCATACGCGCCTTTGACGGCCTGGATCTGGATTTTAAGCTCTATCCCGGCGAAGAAGTCCACGCGCCGCGCAATAAAATACACATATTGAATTTTGCGGGCGAAAAAAGCGTAAATCAGTTTTACAGGGATTTTCCGGAAGTTTATGAAACGGAAGTAGAAGCCATAAAAAAAGAGCTGTCTCTTTCCGACAGCCATGTGGACTTTGAATACGCCTCCAGCGTATGGGTCTTCAGAAAAATACGGGAATACGGCGGACTGTCCATTCTGGCCCACCCTAACTGGATCATAGACGGCGCTTACAACATTCCTCCCGCGCAATACCGCACTTTTTTAAAGGAAAAACCCTTTGACGCTTTAGAGCTTATTAACGGCGGCGACACGCCGTACGAAAATGCCGGCCAGATTGCACTCTGGCACGACGCCTGCTTCCAGGGGCGCTGTGTGCCGGTTATCGGCAACGACGATTCCCACGGCACGGTTAACGGAGACTGGTTCAATATTGGCATGACCTATGTCCTTGCCCGTTCAAACCGCAGGGAAGATTTGATAGATTCCATCAAAAAGGGACTTTGCATTGCCGTGGAACGCTATCACAATGAGGCCCCGCACTATTATGGAGAAGGACGGCTTGTCAATCTGTTTGCCTTTTTGGATCATGCATATTTTCCTCTGCACGATGAACTTTGCGTACAGGAAGGGTTCTTCATGGACGCACATCTGAAAGGCGACCCGATCGGCAAAAAAGGTCTGGAACTTTTAAAAGGCCAGACCGGACGGCTGTTAAAAAAATACTTCTAAAATCTCTCTTTTTAAGCAGGAGCAAGGGTACGATTACCGCTGTACCCTTGCTCCTGCGTTTTGCATAACGGCTTCTACCTCTTTTTTGCTTACCATGGTCGTATCCCCCGGCGTCGTCATTGCCAGCGCTCCGTGCGCCGCGCCGTAATTTACGGCGAGTCCGGCATCCTGGGTGGTCATCAGCCCGTAAATCAGTCCCGACGCAAAGGAATCTCCGCCGCCTACCCGGTCCATAATTTCCAGCTTCTTATATTTTTTGGCTTTAACAACCTTCCCGTCCGCATAACACAGAGCGCTCCAATCGTTTACCGTGGCCGTTCTTACTTCCCGCAGGGTCGTGGCAATCACCTTAAAATTGGGGTAAACGGACGCCGCCCGGAACATCATTTTTTTATATCCATCCGTATTCAGCTTCTTTAAGTCCCTGTCGTTTCCTTCCACTGTTAATCCCAGGCAGGCCGTAAAATCTTCCTCGTTTCCGATCATAACGTCCACATAAGGGGCAATCTCCCGGTTGACCTCCCGCGCCTTTTTTTGTCCGCCAATGGCTTCCCAGAGAGACGGCCGATAATTCAGGTCATAGGAGACAACCGTACCATATTTTTTTGCGGTTTTAACGGCCTCCAGAACTGTGACGCAGGACTGCTCCGAAAGCGCCGCATAAATTCCTCCCGTATGAAACCAGCGTACTCCCAGCCGCCCGAAAATATATTCAAAATCAAAATCCCGGGGCGTTGCCTTGGATATGGCCGTATTAGCTCGGTCCGAGCATCCCAGGGCGCCGCGTATTCCAAAACCGCGCTCCGTAAAATTCAGGCCGTTTCTGCAGGTACGCCCGATCCCGTCTGTTTTCATCCATTTTATCAGGGATGTATCCACGCCTCCCTGAAGGATCAAATCTTCCAGCAGCAGTCCCGTTTCATTCTCGGCAAACGCCGTAATCACGGCCGTATTCAGGCCAAAACACCGCCGGAGCCCCCGCGCCACATTATACTCGCCGCCGCCCTCCCACACACGGAAACTTCTTGCCGTGCGGATTCTTCCTTCTCCCGGGTCCAGGCGCAGCATCACCTCGCCAAGGGATACGGCGTCATATTTACATTCTTCTTTTGGTCTTATGGATAAGTTCATAGTTTCGCCTCTTAGTTTCTGATTTCTTTTGCCAATGAAGACGCCTCTGCCGCCAGCCGCGTAATTTCCTGAAAATTACCCGTGCTGATCAGTTCTCCTTTTACCATCCAGCTTCCGCCGCAGGCAAGTACGGCCGTATCCGCAAGATAAGCGCCGAGATTTCCTGCGCAGATTCCGCCTGTGGGCATAAATTTCAGCCCCGCATAAGGCGCCGCCAGCGCTTTTATTGTTTCCAGTCCGCCAAACGCTTCGGCGGGGAAAAATTTTACCGTTTTTAAACCACGTTTAACCGCCTGCGCCACTTCCGACGGGGTAACGCAGCCCGGAAATACGGGTATTTCTTTTTGAATACAATAATCCACTATTTCAGCGTCAAAGCCGGGACATACGATGAATGCGGCTCCCGCTTGCGCCGCCTCATCAACCTGTTTTGTTGTCAGCACCGTACCGGCGCCAACCAATATTTCCGGACAGTTTTCCGTAATCAGCCGGATACTTTCTCCGGCTGATTTTGTTCTGAAGGTTATTTCCACACAGGGAAGTCCCCCTGCGCATAAAGCCTGTGCCAGCGGCACGGCATCTTCCGCGCGTTCCACCGCCGCCACCGGCACAACGCCGATATCCGGAAGCAATAATTCGATGTTATTCCTCATAACCGCGCCTCCTAAGGTCTCACTGCCGTGCCATCCTCGAGGCGGCTGAACATCCAGCTAAAATCCATCTCCACGGGCGGATATTTTCGGGCGGCTTTCTCGTCGAAATCAACGCCGATTCCCGGTTTGTCATTTAAGTATGCATAACCGCCGCGAACCGTGGGACAGCCCGGAAATACTTCCTCCTCCGCCTCATTAAAGCCGGCAAACTCCTGAATTCCAAAATTGGGGCTGTTCAAATCCAGATGCATCTGTGCCGCCATACCCACAGGCGACAAGTCACCGGGACCATGCCATGCCGTCCGGATCTGATAGGCTTCACTAAACGCAGCGATTTTCCTGGCGGGAGTCAAGCCGCCCACATCGCTTATATGGCACCGGATAAAATCAATCCACTGGTTCTGCACAATGGTTCTCCACTCCAGCGGATGGGTAAAAAGCTCGCCCATAGCCAGCGGAACCGTGGTGTGGCTGCGCAGTACCTGAAAATAATTCACCTGCTCCGGCGCAAGCGCATCTTCTATAAAGAACGGTTTAAACGCCCCCAGCTCTTTTACAAAATCCAGCGTATCCGCCAGGGACAGACGCTCATGAATGTCGTGCATAATCTCCAGATTCCATCCTATATCCGAGCGGATGCGCTCGAACAGCTTCACCACGCTTTGCATATAAGTTCTGGGAGAATAATAAGAACCGGCGGGAGCATTTTCAGGATGCGCCATGGTTTGGATCGTACCGTCAAAGTTACCGCCGTAAGTTCCCATATGACAGCGGATATACCGGTAGCCTTCTTCCATGAACCCGTAAATTCTTTCCTCCACCTCCTCCGGACTGTTTCCGTCCGCATGGCGGTACACGGCTATTCCTTCCCTTGCTTTCCCTCCAAACAGGCTGTATAAAGGCATACCCGCAAGTTTTCCCTTAATATCCCATAAAGCCTCGTCCACGCCGGAAAGAGCGTTGTTGAGAACCGGCCCGTTCCGCCAGTAGGAGCTGCCCATCACGGACTGCCAGACATCCTCGATATCATGAACGGATTTCCCTTTTAACATGGGGCAAAGATATTCTTCAATGGCCGTAACCACCGCCTTATACCGCCAGGTAAAAGTAGCGCAGCCCAAGCCGTATAACTCCGGTTCCGAGGTTTCTACCTTTACAACCACCAGGTTATTTTCATGGGGAGCCGTAACAAACACTTTTATATCTCTGACTACAATTGACTGCATGTTTCTTCTCCTTTTTATTGGTTTCCTGCAGATGTTGATGCAATCAGTATACTATGCAACGCTTCTTACTTCTCACCATTTTTATGATAATAATCACCATTATTTTGATTGTGCGTCACCGCTGTCTTTCAGATACTGCTCGAAACGCTTCTTGTACTGCAATGGTGAAATATTCATTTTTTCCCGAAATTGCCTTAAAAAAGTGTTGACGCTGGAATATCCGACCGCCGCGGAAAGCTCCGTTATGCTCAGGTCGGATTCCTCCAAAATGCGGACGGCATGTGTAATACGAACAGCATGTATGTAGCTGTTTATGTTTTTCCCGAAAACCTGCCCGAAGCTTTTGCTGATTGTATTGGGCTGCAGGTAAAAAATCCGGCTAAGTTCTTTTAGTCCCAGTTCTTCATTATAATGGAAATCAATATGGTTTTTAATTTGGCTCATAGTCTTGTATGTTCCGCTGATCTCCTGTTTTTCCACCTGCAGAAGGCGTTTGAGATATACGGTCAATTCCAGAAGCAGGGCATATATCATCTCATTGCGCCCGCTTCCGTTTCCTTCCGTCTCATCCCGAAGCTGCCACAGAATCCGGATCATCTGCCGGAAAACTTCCTCGTCAATGTTTTTCAGTCTAAAAGCGTCTTCCGGCGTCTGTGTGCGGAATATATGCATGTACCCGTTAATAACGGGCAGCGACTGCATAAACGCAGGCATTACGGTTAAGCCGTAGCGCAGGCACGGAGTTTTGAGAAATTTTCTGGAATGGGGGTCAGTTCCGCCGATAATCAGCACATCCCGGGGACCCAGATGATATTCGTTACCGCCGATCCGGTACTGCGCTTCCCCTTCTTCAATAAATAGCAGTTCACAGGAATTATGGACATGGTAAAGTGGGTTGCTTCTGTAATCGCCGGTATAGTTAACATAAACATTCTGATTGTTAAGCGCATGGAAATGCTCCTCCTGGCCGTAAGAATTCAGGAACTGTTCTTTTTGCATCATGGCGTATGCCCCCCTTAAAGCGTTTTTCCGAGATCATCATTCATAACTTTATCTTACCATGCGTTATAACTTTGTCAATAAAATGGAAATGTTAAGTGTTTTGTGCTTTTTTAACGTATTATATATAGAACCGGTTCATTAACATGGAAAGAGGTGAACTTATTGAGTGACGAAAGCTTAATAGCGGCAATCCAAAAGCGGAATGAAACCGTTATTCATGAAATTATTACGAAGTATTCCCGTCTTCTTTGGTCTGTTGCCGGAGCCGTTCTGAATAATATCGGCTCCGCACAGGACGTAGAAGAGTGTGTGGCGGATACATTCATTTACTTATGGGAACACCCGGACAAATATGATCCCAGGCGCGGAAAATTGAAAACATGGCTGTCAATGATTGCCCGTACACGGGCGCTAAACAGATACCGCGAAATTGCAAAGAGAAACACGGTCCCCCTTGAAGATACGGCTATTATTGACTGCCTTGCCATAGTCGATAATTTTTTACAGGAAGAAACAAGGAAAACGCTTCTTGCCGCGCTAAACGCCTTAAGCGAGCCAGATCGGGAGATTCTGCTCCGACGCTATTACTATAATCAAAAACCCAGGGAAATCGCGCTTGCGCTGAATATGAGTGTCAAGCAGATAGATAACCGCTTATATCAGACAAAACGAAGACTGAGAAAAGCGCTTTCGGACTAAGCAAACAGGAGGTCTATATGGATTCTTTTAATAAAACAAACAGGCGGAACATACAACATATTTTTGAAGAAAAAACGGGCATAAAGTTCAATTCCCGACCGCGCCGCCACCCATTCAGAATTGCCTTTGCCGCAGTAATCCTAATGGTATGCTGCTTTGGCACTACGACATTGGCCTTCAGTATGTTCTCCTCACTGTCGGAGGATGATCTGAGCATTTCGGCAACCTACGAGGGGCAAGGCATTGTATCTATTCAGGTAGAAAATAAATCCGATAAGGATTTAAATTTTCAGCCGCAGTTAAAGCTGATGCTTTGGTCTACCAGCGAGGAAATACAGCCTGTTTCCGATAAAATAACTTTCAGCGGAACAGAATTTAAGGCCCATACCAGGGGCATTATGACAATCGACCTCTCCGGCGCATATGATATGGATCTGCTGGAACAGTCTCTTGTCGATGATCATTATTTTTTTGTGTTAACCAATAACAACTTTGTTTTCGGACAAGACTGGATGTGTTCCGTTGAATTCGCGGAGCCGGTGAAAACGGTACGTGAAGATCCCTCTCCCATTACGCCCGCTGAAGCAGATCCGGACCTTGTTGCGGAAATTACCGGAGAATTACAGCCTTATTTTGAAAGCTATACTCTCAATCCGGCGGAAAGAAACAAACTTTCGGAAGAATATCTGGCACTTTGCCAGCAGCTGCTGGCGCAAGTGGACGGAACTGTCGTTCCCTCCGTATGTCCCATGGAACTGACCATGAAAGATTCGGGCGAAAACGTTATTTTTGATTCTTCCGTACCGCCGGATATGCAATTACAGCTTACCGGCCTGCACCGCCGTACAACGGACGGTTACGACAAAATGGTCGGCGCGTCCGATTTGGAAAGCGCACTGGTGCTGAGCGCTTATATCCCGCAGAAAAAGGGAGACATTGACGGCGGCGTGGATATCCCTCTGATTTACGTTTTCATCTATGAAACAGACGCGATCCAAACCCCTCAGGACTATGCTTTTATCCGGGGCCGGCTTATAACCTTTGAGCAATTGGAACCATACAGAATTTTTGAAGATGGGAAGTATACCTGCTACAATGTCAGCAGCCTGTTCTATTCTGATCTCCGTCAGTATGTAGAAAGTATGGTCAGCCAAAGAAGCGACGTCTACTTTGATGAACAGGTTTGGACCCGCATACAGAATATTTATACTTATTATAATGAAAATATGGGAAATCTGCTCGGTTACAGATCATAGTTATAGTTTATACCAATACGGCAGCTGTGCCTGATACCGCACTTTTCCAAATCGATGCTTTCGGCACAGCTGCAGGTCTCTATATTATTGGCTCCGGATTTTTTCCTTCCTATGGGCGGTGGAAGATAGTTTTGAAGCTTTATAAAATGCCCCTCTCAATATGAGAGGGGACACTTTTCTATGTTATGCTTCTTCTATGTATTGAAAAGACTGTGGGGCACTCGTTTATTCTCATTCAGATTCTTCTCTGTATTCAAAGACAAACCACTTTTCATTCATATAAATCTCTATTGTATCGTCTGCTCCATACTGATAACCAAATCCACTTCCAAAATTAGACTGATTATCTTCTGTTGGTATTTCAGTTCCATCGACAGTTGATGTTATTTCCCCATCCATAGTGCCACAACGTGCATCCATGATGCTTTCTCTCCCTGTATCGTAGTATAATTTACCATCTATTCTTACCATAGGTATTCTATCCCACATGGCATTTGCTTCTGTCTGCTCTATCACGGTAATTTCATAAACCTCTCCTAATTGTGCAGGATATGATTCCATAATTTCTCCGTTATAACTAATTTCTACTAAATCTCCAATTTGCAATTCAAGGTTCTCTTCGTTTGATATATGAAACTTATCTGCTGAATCAAGTTCCAAAGAACCATCTACCGGCTTTACTGTTATTGAATCATCATTCGTTTCAATTACCGATGCCTGAAATGTTACCATTAGCGGTGTATTATCTGCCGAAGCAAGCATTTCAGTTATACAATTACCTAAAGCAGGTGCTGGTTTATAAATTCCCTGATATGGCTGTTCTACATATTCGGTTCCTTTATCTACGTAGTAAAAAAGAGTAGTTCCTGCCACCCCATCGCAATTTATATTGATCGTAATA
>CAJUNP010000015.1 GCA_910587935.1 uncultured Lachnospiraceae bacterium | reverse complement strand
TTCGACAGCAGCGGATTGTATCTTGCCACCAAGAAGATCGGGAAAAACAACCCGAAAGCGGGACAGATAAAGGAAGATAATGAGGTGCGTATGCTATGGAATCACGAAGTAGACCGAGCCTTAGTCAGCCAAGTGCCGGAGGATGAGATATGGCAGATAAAGAAAAACTTTATCACAGAGCGTATCCGACAGTCCATTGAAGCATGGGGGAACAAACCATATTTGTTGTAGAATATCATACTTACCGCAACAAAGAAGTTGGCACTTTTAACTTCCAAGGTACTAACTGCCGCAAGAGAACTGAAAAACAAGTTGTTCCATGAAGCTCTTGAAAAAGAGTATGGAAGCAAAGCGGTTATAAAAGCAGAGGACACCACATATGTTGTTACTGCTCTGGCTACCCTCTCTTGACAAGGGCATACACGGTCGATAAAGAGTAAATTTTGTGTCCTGCGGCGTTACTTTCAATCGGCGTACGTCCTGTACGCCTCTTTCAAGTGCCTTGCAGGACGCAAAATCTTATGTTTGGGGCGTGTATGCCCTTGTCAAGAGAGGGTAAGGAAGTAATAACAGAGCCTGAGTCACCAGTAAGTACAACTACTGCAACTGTTCCAGAATCAGAGGCGGTAGAACAGCCCAAGCCACAGATACCTCCAAGACCACTTATGCCACCGGAAGCAGCCTCTTTCCCAAAACTTCAAAAGGTTAAGGTTACGCTTGATAAACACAATAATCTTATCTTGGAAGCAGAATGAGAACGGACAAAATTGGAGATTGAATTGAGTGATTTAAAGGGGCAAGATAAATCGCCCCTTGTCTGCAATTTCTTTCAGCTATAAAATAGCCTTTAATTGTTCTGTTTCTTCTTCAATTACTTTCTTATCAATCCTATGGAACAATATTTCAACCTCTGGGAGCAAATAGCCACTTTCAACATGTTGCCTTTTCCACTGATTACTTAAGTTCAACCATTTCAATACTTTTTCCGAAGAAAACGGTAAAAAAGGAGAAAGCAAAACTGCTAAGTTTGCTATAATCTGTACACATTGATAAAGTGTATTATTAAAATTTTCATCATGTTACATTTTTTGTTGTCGTCTGGACATAATCATGCTATAATTGTGCCAAAGAAAGAGGTGAAGCATTATGCCAATTATTATGCCTATTAAGGATTTACGCAATACAACCGAGATTTCTAATATTGCACACAAGGAACAGGAGCCTATTTTTATTACTAAGAACGGATATAGCGATTTGGTTGTAATGAGTAGTGAATTATATGATAAATTTGCAAAAATGAACCGCATTGACCAAGCCATATTTGAGTCTGAGCAGGAAATTGCTAACGGAGCAGAAGCAGTTGACGCAGAGATAGTTTTTGCAGAATTGGAGAAAAAACATTTTGGATAAATACAAGGTAAAAGTCAACCCAAGAGCAATCCATGAATTAGACCACATTTACGAATATATCGCAAATGAGAAATTAGCTCCTGAAAATGCCAAAGGACAGGTTGACAGAATTAAGAAGTCTATTTTAAGCCTGGACACATTTCCACAGTCCCATCAAGAGCGTAATGAGGGCAGATATGTCGGAAAAGGCTACCGTCAGTTACTGATTGATAATTATATCGCCATTTTCCGCATTGATGAACCATGTAAAACAGTCTATGTAGTAACAATACAGTATCAAGGACGAAATCTATAAAACAAGCGCCAAATGACACTATAAATCATTTGGTACTTGTTTTGACTTAAGAATTATCTACCATAGTTCCAACGAATCCTCTGCATCCACCCACATCTGCATATTTCCTTCAAGATATAATCGGGCATATTCAAGCGGTTCGTCTATAGCCAAAGTATTTAAGGCACATTTAGAGCAGGGAGTAGTTTTCAATTCTTCTGCTTTATTGCAGTCTATCCGTAAGAAATAACCTGCGTGGGTGTATACGTCAATGCTGTTATGGTGGATATTGTATGTTGCATAAATCATATTCATTATTTATCTGTCCCTCTTTTCATTATTTTTTTGAAAGCATTTCAACAGTTCACAATTCCTGTATGTTTTGTGTACAATATTTTATGTGATTTTGTTTCCCTCATTTTTTCCCTTATCAGGTTTGTAATGTCCTATGGGAATATATAACACGAGGGAAACTTTAAGGGAAAGCTCACCTGCTATAAATTTAGTGTTTTCAAGGGTTAGCGGAGATTTTAATAATAAAATATAACAGCTAATTTTTCCCTTAAAAATCATCAAATCACAATCGAAATTTCTAAGGAGGAATATACGCTTGAAGCATGTAGGAACAAAAACAATCGAAACTACACGATTGACCTTGCGGAGACTTGAACTTACCGATGCGAAAATGATGTTTGACAATTGGACAGGTGATGATAAAGTCACACGTTTTTTGCGGTGGGATGCACATAAAACGATTGATGATACAAAGAACATGATTCAGCAATGGGTTAATAATTATCAGGATGATTCTACTTATTACTGGGGAATGTACCTGAAAAATGGTGAAATGATTGGTTCGATTGGTATCACTATAATCTCAGAATTTGATTTCAAAGGTGAATTAGGTTACAAGATAGGTAGCCGTTGGTGGAATCAAGGCTATTCAAGTGAAGCGGCGAGGGCGGTTATTGATTATATGTTCCGCAATACGGATGTTGAACGAATTGATTCGTTTAGTTCGGCAGAAAACTCTGCTTCAAGAAAAGTAATGGAAAAGATTGGAATGCACTACGAAGGTCTTTTACAGCATTACTATAAAACACGAGACGGATTTCATGATTGTACTTTATACGGAATAATACGAAAGGAATGGGAGCAAACATATTAAATGCCTTGTTTGTGAAATAAGGCTGTCATTCCCTCCTGCATCAAAAGTCTTTGATCCGGTGTCAAATCATCACAATCTGCCCAATGGCTTTTTGCATTTTCTGTGGAGTTTTGTTCTGCGATTCCATTTGCCCAATATTAATAGCATCTAAGACAATTTGCTGATACTCTGCCAGGGGATCATCAATGCTCAGTTGTGCTGTCTTGGCAGGTGTAAGATATAAAATTCCGTTGTGTGCCGTTTTCCATTCATATTCGCTATACCGCACCCAGTTAGAACTGGTGCGTTCAAAAAGGTGTTTCATATGCACCTCTCTAATTCATATTGTAACCGGAATAACTCTGAATTTATATTAGCATTATACTGTTTCTTTTAATCAGAATCAATCGCCACACTGTTATTTTCCAGAAAATCTTTCGTCAATCAGCTTAAGCACCTACCTTTGAATTCCGGAAATCAATACGCTGCATAAGGCCGATAATCTGCCCGGATAACAGCACCGTTAACAGCGAATAAACCAAACGGTTCAGAGGAATATAGCTGGCGGATAAGACCAGCACCGCAAGGTCGCTGATCAGGTAAATCCATTGAATTTTCTTGTGCGTTATATGGGCAAGACTCATTGCAAGGGCGTCGTCGCCGCCCGGAGCGCCGCCTGCCCGGACGCTTAAGCCCACTCCGACGCCTACAAAAAGCGCGCCGGTAAACGCCGCAATGAGCGGCCTGTCCGAAAGCTGTGGCCAGAGCGGCCCGAAATATTCAAAAATTGCATAGAACACCGAAAATCCGCAGCCCGCAACCATAGAATAAATTATAAAATTTTTCCCCAAAACCTTCCACCCCAATACATAACAGGCGAAGTTCATGACGAACCCCGATACGGCCGGGGATATATGGAACCAATGATACAGCAGCAAAGTTAATCCGAGAACGCCGCCCTCCGTTACTCCCGCAAAAGAATGTACATGATATAAACCGAAAGCCAGAATGGCGCTTCCGAGTAATGCGGGAAAACATTTCTTCAGTTTCATTATAATACCTGTGCCCTTCATTCAAGTCAAAAAATGAGACGACTTATTGTAACATATTTCTTATATTCTCTCAATTATCGTGCAAAGTATTGTATTTTTCGAACAAAAAATATATACTATAAGTATCAGATGAGAGGGGAGGTATCATGATGAAGTACGAAGAACTGGTAGACAATGTGCGCAATGCGACAAAACGGGTGAAAGTCAGCAAAACAGTAGGCCATGTGGCCTTTCAGTTTAATGTGCAGGGGGAAGCGGAAGGAGCATTTTATCTGGAAATTGCCGATGGCAAAGTAAATGTTGAGCCATATGAATATTATGACAGGGATATCATTATTGTTACCTCAGCAGATGTGATTATGCAGATGGTAGAGGGCACGGTTAAGCCGAGAGCAGCGTATTCTAACGGACAGCTTAAGGTTTACGGCGACGTAGTGCAGTTAGACGTACTGCCGCTGGGATGCGGACGCAGGAATACTGCCGGATTAACGTAATCAAACCCATTGCAGCGGCAAATCTACACTTCGGAAAAGGTGCGGAGAATGGAAGACATAAGACAATTTGAAACAGCCAGGGCAAAAGTAATCGGAACGGAAATGCAGCGCCGTGGAATCGGCACCCTTTCTGAAAAAACCGTACATGCTGTTTTAAAAAATTACTATGCCCCGAGGGAAGACCAGCAGGAGATTCCCATTGGGAGTTTTGTAGCGGATATCTATAACGGAAAGGAAATTATTGAGATCCAGACCCGTAATTTTAACGTTATGCGCAGTAAACTTGAATTTTTTCTGCCCTTATATCCCGTGACCATTGTGTATCCCGTACCCGCCCGGAAATGGATTATCTGGGTTGACGAAGAGACGGGTGAGCTGTCGCCCAAAAGAAAGTCTCCGGTAACGGGAAATATTTATACGATCTTTAAGGAACTGTATCGAATTAAGACGTTTTTGAAGCACCCCCGCCTGCATTTAAGGCTGGTGTTGATGAATATGGAAGAATACCGGCTTTTAAACGGATGGAGCAAAGACAGGAAAAAAGGTTCCAGCCGGTATGACCGTATTCCTACCGAATTAGTCAGGGAAATTATCATAGACTGCCCCCAGGACTACATACAGTTTCTTCCTTACGATCTTCCTGAAGAATTTACAACTGCAGAATTTTCCAAAAAGGTACGCATCAGCCGCAGCCTGTCCCAGGTTACGCTGAGCCTTTTATTTTATATGGGCGTTTTGGAAAGAACAGGAAAAAAAGGGAACAGCTATGTGTACCGGGTTACAGAGACGATGGAGGAGAGATAATGCAAATACTGATAACCGGAGGAACAGTTTTCGTAAGCAGATACATTGCGGAATATTATGTTAAAGCAGGATATGATGTATATGTGCTTAATAGAAACAGCAGGGAACAATCCAAAGGAGTAAAGCTTATTCAGGCGGACCGTCACAATCTGGGCGAAATACTTCGTAACTACAGCTTTGATGTTGTGATTGATACGGCGTATACCGCAAATGACGTTGACTTACTGCTTAACGCCTTGGGCAGTTATAAGGATTATATTCTAATCAGTTCAAGCGCAGTGTATCCCGAGTATGCCCCGCAGCCTTTTCAGGAAGATACGCAGCTAGACGTTAATAAATATTGGGATCAATATGGAATGGATAAGATCGCGGCGGAAGCCGCATTGCAGAATAGGAATCCCAATGCATATATTTTGAGACCGCCGTATTTGTATGGGCGGATGAATAATGTATATAGAGAAGCCTTTGTATTTGACTGTGCCCTGACAAACAGAAAATTCTATCTGCCTGGGAAGGGCGATATGAAATTACAATTTTTTCATATCCATGATTTATGCCGGTTTATGGATATTATTTTGGAAAAGCGGCCCGGACGGCACATTTTCAATGTAGGCAACAAGGATACGGTATCCATTCGCCGCTGGGTTGAGCTTTGTTATAATATTGCAGGAAAACAGGCTGAATTTGTAAATGTGTATGCGGATATTGAACAGAGAAACTATTTCTGTTTTTATAATTATGAATACTGTCTTGACGTTTCAAAGCAATATGAACTCATGCCGGAAGTAAAGCCAATGTATGAAGGGTTAAAGGAGGCTTATGCATGGTACACAGACCATGAAGGTTCGGTTAATAAAAAGAAGTACATGGATTATATTGATCGTAATTTGATGTAAACAAATAGAAGGAGTCCCATTATGAGCGCATACAAAATTGCCGTCTGCGACGACGATCCGGCGCAGGTTCAATACCTTTCCGCAAAGCTGGAACTTTGGGCGCGGCAAAGAGATAACATGCTGCGGACCGCGTCGTTTTACAGTGCGGAAAGCTTCCTGTTCCAATATGCGGAAGAAAAAGACTTTGATATCCTTCTTCTGGACATTGAAATGGGAAACATGAACGGCGTGGAACTGGCAAAAAAGGTACGCCTGAAAAATAAAGAAGTACAGATTATTTTTATTACCGGATACATGGAATATATCTCTGCCGGCTACGATGTGGAAGCCCTGCACTATCTGCTTAAACCCGTAACGGAAGAAAAGTTTTTCGCCGTGTTGGACCGCGCCTGCGAACACTTGAAAAATAACGATCAATGCATCCTGCTTCATTCCGGAAACGAGACGATTCGGATTCCGCTCTATGAGATCCGCTGCCTGGAGGTGCAAAAGAACTACGTAACCATTCACGGAAACGAAGATTACACCGTTAAAAAAACGCTGCGGGAATTAGAGGGCAGTCTGGATGAAAGCTTTGTCCGAACAGGGCGTTCCTGTCTTGTAAACCTGCACTACATCAAAAAAATAACCAAAACGGACGTATATTTAAAAGACGGCTCCGTGCTTCCTTTATCCAGAGGCTTATACGATACCATTAACCAGGCTATGATACGCTATTTTTAGGAGGATTCCATGTCTGTGCTGGAAAAACTGATCGATAAAAGAATTGCCGCCTGTCAGACGGAATTGATCCAGACCCACTATGCGGAAGTGGAGAATATGTACCGGCAGATGCGCGGCTGGAGACATGATTACCGCAGCCATATCCAGGCCATGAAAAGCTATGCCGCCTCAGGCGATTTAGCGGCGGTTCAAAGCTACCTGGACCAGCTTGACACGGATCTTTCCGCGGTGGACACCATAGTAAAAACCGGAAATAAAATGACCGACGCCATACTAAACAGCAAAATATCCCTGGCCGGTTCCAAAAACATAGCCGTTCGTGCGGACGCTCATGTTCCGGTAGCCCTGACTACCGCCGAATTGGACTTGTGTATTATTATAGGCAATCTTTTTGACAACGCTATCGAAGCCAGCCTTTCCCTTCCCGAAGAACAGCGCATGATCCGCGTCTACATGGACATGAAAAATACGCAGCTGTATATGTCCTTTACAAACCGGACTGCCCAGGGCAAGCAAAAAAAGGAAAACGGACTTTTCAAAACCACCAAAGGCCATGGCCGCGGCTTCGGACTGGTCCGCATCGACACGATTATCGAACGCTACTCCGGCTACATCAGCCGAAACAGCGAAGACGGCGCTTTTACAACCGAAATTCTGCTTCCCCAATAACAATTCATCCCCGTCAGTGTACAATTCATCCCCGATTTGTACACTTTTTCTATTTTCCGGTTAAACTGTAAACAAATAAAAACGGCATATCCGTGTATTCTTTTGAGGAGGAAACACATATGAACAACCCCAAAATCCCGCAATACGGGATCGTAAGCAATATACAATACATGACAGGGCTGGCAGTCAGAATCTGCAAAAGCGTTCTGATTCTGGCTGTCGTACAGATCACACTGGGCGTTTTGATGAACCTGCTGGAGCTGTTTGTTGCGCCCGCCATCTTGCGGGCTATAGAAGAGGGCGCAAGTCTGACCGTTCTGCTTGCCGTGATCGCTTTCTTTTCTCTGGGAATTATTTTTACCGGGACCGCCGCCGACTACGTAAACATGAACGTAATATTCGGGCGGGTCAGTATCCGCTCCGGCATTGTCAGCGACCTGCATGACAAATTCTGCAAAACCTCCTATCCCAATACGGAAGACCCTGATTTTCTCAAGAGATACCGGCAGGCGTACGCCGGTACCCAGGGAAACGGCGAGTGCACGGAAGCTGTCTGGGACACCCTTGTAAAACTATTAAAAAACTTTATCAGCTTTCTGTTCTATTTACTGCTTTTAACCGCCTTAAACCCTGTAATTCTGGGAATTACCCTGGCTGCGTCCATACTTGGATATTTTTTCGGAAAGTACGTTAACGAATGGGGTTACAGACATCGGGAAGAAGAAGCCGAATACAGGAAAAAAATCAGCTACGTGATTGATAAGGCTAATAAAGATACGCCTCTGGCAAAAGACATCCGCATTTTCCGTATGCAAAAGTGGCTGAACGGAGTATATTCCCGCGTTTTGGGAGACTACCGGAGCTGGCATAGCAAAGCGGAAAAAATCTATTTCACCGCAGATATACTTAACATACTGCTTTCCTTATTGAGAAACGGCATTGCTTATGCGTATCTGATTTACCTGGTATCAAAAGGCAGTTTAAGCGCTTCCGCTTTTCTTCTGTATTTTACGGCAATCAGCGGCTTTACCGCGTGGGTTAACGGAATTCTTGAAAACCTTTCCGTTCTTCGGAAACAAAGCGAAGGAATCTCCCTGATCAGAGAATTCCTGGGAGAAAAGGAAGCGTTCCGGTTTGAGGACGGCGAGCCCCTGAGCCTTGACAAAGATCAAGACTATACCATCGAACTGCGTGACGTTTCTTTCCGCTATCCCCATGCCGGGCAGGATACCCTGCGGCATATTAACCTGACCATACATAAGGGAGAAAAGCTTGCCGTCGTAGGCTTAAACGGGGCGGGAAAAACCACTTTAATCAAGTTAATCTGCGGCTTCT
Source organism: uncultured Lachnospiraceae bacterium (assembly GCA_910587935.1). Lineage (GTDB taxonomy): Bacteria > Bacillota > Clostridia > Lachnospirales > Lachnospiraceae > MGBC143606. Next base: position 58,533 of record CAJUNP010000015.1, on the reverse strand, counting down.
ATGACCCTACGGAAGGAAGCGTGCTTTTAAACGGCCGGGACATACGCCTGTATAACAGAAGAGATTACTACAAATGCTTTGCCGCCGTATACCAGAACCTGTTTCTTCTGGCCGGGAACATCGCGGAAAACGTGGCGCAGACCGACCAGGGAATCGATATGGAAAAAGTGAAACGATGCATCGATCAGGCGGGACTGACCGAAAAAATACGGTCCCTGCCCAAAGGCTGCAACACAAAACTGGAAAAGCGCGTTTATGAAGACGCCGCGGAACTGTCAGGAGGAGAACTGCAGCGCCTGATTCTTGCAAAAGCCCTCTATAAAGAAAGCGCTGTCATTATATTGGACGAGCCTACGGCCGCTCTTGACCCCATAGCCGAAAACGAAATTTATCAGAAATACAACGACCTGACAAAAGACTCCACTTCCGTTTTTATTTCACACAGACTGGCCTCCACCCGGTTCTGCGACCGCATACTTTTAATAGAAAACGGCGTTATTGCCGAGGAAGGAACCCACGATGAACTCGTGAAAAAGGGAGGAGTATATGCGGAATTGTTTGAGGTGCAGCGGCGGTATTATTATAAAAAAGATGTCCTTAACAAGAGAGGGTAGGTGTATAATATGAAACAAAGCAAAAGTATTCCTTTAAAAACGGTATGGTATTATAATCGCCGGGCCTTTGGCTTTTGGTGGAAAACGGCCCGTGCCGCTTTTGCAAGTACGGTGCTTTACGGACTGGTGAGCGCTTCGGCTCCTTATGTTACCATTTATTTTACGGCGCGGCTGATTAATGAAATCGGCGGGTCGGCGCGGGCAGAAGTTATGTTCAGGCTTGCGCTGGTCACTCTTTTGACGACCTCGCTGTTTTCCCTGGCGGAGGCGGCGCTGAAACGGTGGAAAAATGCGGTGTATGCTTCCCTGCATTACAGGGAGCACGGAGAATTTGTCAGAAAATTTATGGATATGGACTTCTGTGACGTAGATCATCCGTATTCATCGGATTTATATTCCCAGATTATGCAGAATGAAAATTGGGACGGATGGGGACTGCGGAGAGTACAGGAACAGTTTGAGAACCTTTTTACCGCCCTGGTCACGATTGCAGGCGGACTGCTTCTTTCCGTTACCCTTTTTACCTCGAAGGTACCGGACGCAGGCGGATTGTCCTTTTTAAACCATCCGCTCTGTCTGGCCGCCGTTTTTGCGGCGATGCTTGCCGCCGCTGTCTTTTCTCCCCTGTTTTCCAATAAAGCGGGTTCATACTGGGGTAAATATGCAAAGGACGCTACCTTCGGAAACCGTGTTTTCAGTTATTTTGGTTTTATAGCGGAAGCGGAGAGGGAACGGGCAATGGAAATACGTACCTATGGACAGGAGCAGCTCTTCCGCAGAAAAATGCAGGCGGAAAATACCTTCGGACATAAATCCAAAATAGCCCTGTGGTCCAGAGGGATTATGGGGTTCTACCAAAGCGTTTCTTCCATACTTTCAAGAGCTTTTACCGGAATCGTTTATCTGTTTGTCTGCCTGAAAGCCTGGGCGGGCGCATTCGGAGCGGGATCGGTCACCCGGTATATCGGTTCCGTTACGGCGCTGGCCGGCGGCGCCGCGGCCCTGATCCGCACGGCAGGCGAAATGCGCAACAATGTCCCATATCTGAAAATGGCCTTTGAGCTTCTGGATATACCCAACCGGATGTACCAGGGATCGCTTACGGTTGAAAAGCGGTCCGACCGCAATTATGAGATTGAATTTCGTAACGTAAGCTTTCACTATCCGGCATCGGAATCAGAGGATGGGGACGGAACGGAAGAAATATACGCGCTTAAAAACGTATCCCTGAAATTTAAGATCGGAGAAAGACTTGCCGTAGTGGGACAGAACGGATCCGGAAAAACTACCATGATAAAACTGCTCTGCCGCCTGTATGATCCCAAGGAAGGAGAGATCCTTTTAAACGGCATCGATATCCGCAAATACAACTACCGGGAATACATGTCCCTTTTTTCCGTGGTATTCCAGGACTTCAAACTGCTGGGATTTTCTCTGGGAGAAAATGTCGCCGGAAGCGAAACATATGATAAAAACCGCGTGTCCGCCTGCTTAAAGGAAGCCGGTTTCGCAGACCGTCTTGCCGGAATGGAGAAAGGACTGGATACCTGCCTGTATAAAAATTTTGAACCGGACGGCGTGGAAATTTCCGGCGGCGAAGCCCAGAAAATTGCCATTGCCAGGGCCCTGTATAAGGATTCCCCGTTCATTGTCCTCGATGAACCTACCGCCGCCTTAGATCCCATTGCGGAAGCAGAAATTTATGCCAAATTTAATACCCTGATCCAGGACAAAACAGCGGTTTATATCAGCCACCGCCTTTCCTCCTGCCGTTTCTGCGACCGGATTGCCGTCTTTGATAAAGGACAAATCGTACAGTTTGGCAGTCATGAAGAGCTTGTGAAACAGACCGACGGAAAATATTATGAACTGTGGCATGCACAGGCCCAGTACTATGCTTAATAATTTGTTAAATCCGGTACCCGTTATTGCTTTTTTTCAATTCAGCCTTTACAATAAATACAACTGTAAGATATTGAAATTTATTTCAGGGGAGAATGGTATCAGGGTGAAACATATTGATAAAATAATGCAAGAATTTGACGGCGTCAGAGAGATTGTTTATCTGGCGGATATGCAGGACCATACGCTGCTGTTCATAAATAAGGCGGGGGTGGAAGCCTTTGGAATTGGCGGCAGAGAAGAAGCCGTGGGTAAAAAATGCTATGAAGTCCTGCAGGGCCATGATTTTCCGTGTACATACTGTACCAACGGACAGCTTTGTACGGATGTTTATCTGGAATGGGTTAATGATAATCCGGTAACGGGACGCAGTTACCGTTTTAAGGATAAGCGGATAGAGTGGGAAGGCCGGTCTATGCGCATAGGTATCGGAGAGGAACTTGACAATGCCGGAATACAGAGCATGAGAGATGAACTGAAGCGCAAATCCGAGCGGGAGCAGATCGTTATAGAATGTATTAAAAGAATGTACTCTTCGCCGGAAACCGATCAGGCTATCCATGATACGCTTGAAATCGTCGGCAGATACTTACGCTGTGAAAGAGCCTATATATTCCGGATTCATAACACATTGATGAATAATACGCATGAGTGGTGCGCCGAAGGAGTTTCCCGGGAAATCGATTCCCTGCAGATGGTGCCTGTATCGCTGATAGACAGATGGATTCCGTATTTTGACAGGGACGAATGTGTGATTATCCAGGATGTGGAACAGATCCGGGAAAGCGCGCCGGAAGAATACGCCGTTTTGAAGCTCCAGAATATCCATTCGCTGATTACGGTTCCTCTGGTTGAAAATGGGACGCTGGCAGGCTACTACGGCGTAGATAATCCGCTGGCGGGGAATCTCAATGAAATATCCAACATATTAAAAATGCTGGCTTACTTTTTCCAGTCTCTTTTTGAACGGAAAAGAAGAGAGGATTACCTGAAACTGATCGGTTACACGGACGGATTGACCGGAGCGCTGAACCGGAACGCATATCTGCGCGATACGCTGTCTGACGTGAATCGGAATCTTACGTCCGCCGGAGGTTTCTTTATCGATATTAACGGCCTGAAAAAGACCAACGACACCTACGGCCATGAGGCCGGCGACCAGCTGATCCGGCAGGTATATCAGATTGTCCGTTCGGCGGCGCAGGATTACCCGGTATACCGTCTTGGTGGCGATGAATTTGTAATACTGTGCCCCGACATTACCAGAGATAATCTGGAACTTCTTGAAAGCCGGCTTCGCACACAGCTGGACGGACGGAATAAATGCAGCGCGGCAATCGGCGTTACCTTTCAGGAAAATCCCAGTGACCTTGGAGTTCTTGTTGAAGCTGCCGATCAGAAAATGTACCGGGATAAGGAAGAATATTACAAAAACAGGAGTTGATTCAAATCTCCACATTAACAGTCCGTATATACCGCCTCAAAGGGTACTTCCCGATGGATTTACGGCTGAATTTGGCAGCGGCAGCTTCCAGACAATCGTACATGCAGATTTTGCCCGTCCATAATTTTCAACAAAAAATACGTATAAGACGGAAATAATTCCCTCAAAATCCGGAGAATACGTATTATTTTTATATGTAAAAATATATTTCCTGCTCAAAGCGGGAGTAAAAAGCGTTGCGGCAAAAGCCGTTTTGGTGAACGCCGTATGGCTGACAATCGACGGCCATACTCTATAAAATGACTAATTATACCAAAAACACATACCAAATATGGCAAGTGCGGTTTTTTCAAAAAGAAATAGTGTATAATGCGCTTGTTAAAAATTTTATAGCGCTAAGGCGCAGAAGGAGAAATTAAAATGAAAAAAGAACAGATGAAAAAGGCATGTGCAAAAACGTTAGTCAGAGCGGCAAAAAAGTATACCGAGACCCAGGTTAACACAACCTGCCCCTGGTATCATTTTCAGCCGCAGTTACCTGCAGGCGCCGATAAATTAAGAAAACACGTATGAGATGGATTGAAAAAAGCATAGGTTCCATAGCCAGACAGGCGGATGTGTCCGAAGAAGACCTGGCGATTGTCAATTATGGATTTGTGCAGGGACTTAAATCCGTTACGGGAATCCTGCTGTCCGTGTTATTGGGGATTCTTATGAGAATACCGTTATCCTGTATTCTGTTTCTGGGATTTTACATCGCCCTGCGTATTTATGCAGGGGGATACCATGCAGAATCGGAAAAGCAATGTGCGGTTTTATCCGCCGTGTCCATTGCGGCGGCATACGCATGGATTAAATGGGGATCGGGGACGGCGGCGGCAATGGCTTTTACAGGCGCCGCATGTACGGCGGTTCTTTTCGTTCTGTCGCCCGTTGACAACCCGGGACATAGTTTGGAAGCAGAAGAAAAACGGTATTATAGAAGGATATCTTATTTCATATCGGCAGGCGCGGCAGCGGCCGGAGCCGTTTCACTCTGCATGGGATGGTATCAGGCCGCAAGAAGTATACTGGCGGCTCTGGCGCTGACCGCCTGCTCCGTAACGGCGGGATATTATAAATATAAGCGCAAAACCGCAGTAAACAGTTAAATACCTTATGTTTGTACAGGATCGGTGCAAAATGAAATTGTGTAAAAGGGGATTATACAAATTTTTCATTTTGTCCGGTCCTGAAAATTTTTAAAGAATAATTTTTAATAAAAAAGCGGTTAAACAATAATTACCATAAATACATACATGATAAAACTTAAAAATAATTATAAACATATATATTGTTATTTGAGAAAAAGTATAGTATCATATAAACATATATTTGCATAATTTGGGAGAAATATACATGCGGCGCCTTGAAGAGTTGATTGCGAAGGGAATCATAACTGAAAACAGGGACTCTATGAGTCTGGCATATATTTTAAGAGATCCCCGGTTGTTTTCTCTTACCGGATACAAGGTGCTCAAAAGTCAGGAAGAACAGGGATTTGTCCACTGCAGTAAGATTTTGCATAACGGACAGGATAAGCTTGTTTATAATACCTCGTTTTACAAGCCGTTGAATATTTTGATGCCGGGTCTGCGGCCCGACATTATGCTGGCGATTATCAGAAATCTGACGGAAGCCGTGATTACCGTAAAAAATAACGGATTTATGCAGTGCGATAACGTATCGGCAGACTTAGATAAAATTTTTGTGGACACCAACAATTATAAAGTGTTTCTGATTTATGTTCCCATCTGTGCGGAAAGCTCGTCAGACAGTTACGCAGTCTTTGAATATCAGCTCAAAGAAAACATAATCAAAGAAATATCCTTATACCCCAATTTAGCCGAAGAGTCCGTGATGAAGCTTTGCGACGCAATGCGGGACAGCACGGTTACGATGGAAGGCCTGAAGGAGCTGGTTGACGCCTTAAGCGTCCGGGCGCCGGAAAGCTCCGGCATGGCAAGCTATATTAATAGAACCCTGCAGGAAAGAAAGCAGGAAGACGCCTGCGTAGAGAGAGCCGGCGAACAGCAGGGATTTGCGCCGCCGGAACTGCCCTCATCACCTCCGGCAGGAAAAAAAGGTCTTTTTGGCAGACTTTTTAAGACGGCAGCAAAAGAGCAGCCATATAGTATGGAAGACTATACGGAAATTATGGGTCAGACGCCGGAATACGGAGGATTAACCCTGGTCGGAATCAATACGCCGGAGCATTGCGAGATAACAATAACGAAAGAATCCTTTGTAATCGGAAAAAATCCGGAAAAAGCAGACTATGTAATTACATTTAACAGAGCCGTAAGCAGAGAGCACTGCCGGGTCGTGCGGCAGGCCGGACAGTGGTATGTGGTGGATTTAACCAGCAGTAACGGTACTTTTTTAAACAGGACCCGGTTAAATCCGGAGCAGCCTGCCGGAATAAAAGCAGGTGACAGGCTCACCTTGGCCAACAGTGATTTTACAGTAAAACAGACGGGAATCTAAATGGGGAAGTTAACATTTAAAGCGGCGGCGGTTACGGACGCCGGAATTGTAAGAAAAGTAAACGAAGACGCATATATTTGCAGGATTATCGATGCCGGAGAACATTACGCAGGAATTTTTGCCGTGGCGGACGGGGTCGGGGGACTTCAAAAAGGAGAAGTGGCCAGCCTGACTGCGGTTTCCAACGTGAATCAATGGTGGGAAACGCTTTTCCGGGAACATTACCATGACAAGACTTTTTTGCAGCAATCATTGGAAAATGTATTTCAGCTGACCAACGACGACCTGCTCCAATTCGGGAACAAACATAATATAAAGCTGGCGACTACTATGTCTGCGCTTTTTCTGTATAAAAACCGTTATCGAATCGTACATACGGGGGACAGCAGAATATATGTCTGTAAAGGCGGCATTTTTGCAAAATGCAGGCAGCTGACCCATGATCACACCTGTCCGGTACAGAAGGAAGCGAACGGGCGGATTATTTATAAACAGGTTCTTACGGACTGTCTTGGCAGTAAAAAAACCTTTCTTAAAACAATTACAGAAGACAAAATAGAAAAAAAAGATTTATTTCTGATATGCAGCGACGGAATTTACAAAACGCTGAATCTGAACACAATCCAACTTTTTGTCAGAAAATATCATAAAAACCCGGAAAGGCTCTGCAGGGCTTTAGTTGAGCAGGTAAAGAAAAACGGCGAAACCGACAATATATCCGTGATTGCGGTAAAAATTGACGAGCAGAAAGGGAATGAACGCGTATGAACAAATTAAAAATTGTTCTGGCCGATACAGACGAAAATTACCTGGCGCCCCTGGAACGGAAATTTATCGATGAATTCGAGGATAACGGCGAGATACACGTCATTACGGACAGAGAATATCTGCGGAAGTATTTCAGCGTTCCGCAAAGCCTGGATATTTTGCTGATCGACGAAGCTGTTTTTGACATGGAAATGGTTAAGCATGATATCGGCAATATTTTTATTCTGACGGAACAAAGCGAAAAACATAAGTTTGACAACTGGAATATCACCTATATCAATAAATATACCAGCGTCAAAGAAATATGCAGCGAAGTTATGGATAATATGGCGACCGACGTAAGGTTATGCGCCGGGGAGAGTACAAGAATTATTATGGTTTATTCTCCCATAGGGGGAATCGGTAAGACCACGGTAGCCGCCGGACTGTGCGGAGCGCTGGCCCAAAAACATAAGAGGGTGCTGTTTGTGGGGACCGATACCCTGCAGACTTTCGGATACCTGGTGGAAGACGGCGCAGTTCTTGCCCCCGGACTGGAAAAATACTTTGTGACCCATTCGGAAACGATATATGAAGAGCTGAAGCCTTATATAAAAAAGGGCCTGTTTCATGTGCTGCCTCCTTTTATACGGGCGCTATCGTCGCTGAATATAACGGGAAGCGATTACGCTTACCTGATTGATAAAATAAAAAGCACAGGGGAATACGATTATATTATAATCGACAGCTCCAGCGATTTTACGGAGCATACCTCGCTCCTTATGGGAAAGGCGGATTATAAACTGATTCTGGCGGGCCAGGACAGAAGTTCGGCGGGCAAGCTTGCCTGTCTTCTGAATAACATCGACTGCTCGGATACCGGACGCTATATTTTCGTATGTAACAAATATCGTTCGGATAAAGAAAACATGCTGGTTACATCGGAATATTTGTCCAGGTGCAGAATAAAGGAATATGTGGATTTTGAAGACAACGCGGATCTGTCCGACAGCCGGCAGGCGGCCGCGGTAAAAAGTATACAGGCGCTGTCTTTTACGTTTGTATGATTTGGGGTGGCTATGAGTAAAGGGAGAATTATTGCGGTTTTATATTTACACAGAGAAAACAGAAAAATAGATATTGATATTCCGTTGGATATCAGCGCCAATGAACTCATAATCGGGTTAAATTCTGCTTATGATCTGGGTATGGATATCTCAGATTTATCCAAGTGTTGTCTGAAAACAGAAAATCCAATTGCTTTTTTACGGGGAAATAAAAAGCTTGCCGAATACGGCTTGAGAAACGGCACGGTTATCAACTATGTGTAGCAGGGGACTATAATGGAAAAGATTTACAAAGCAATCATATCCAATAAACAAATTTACAGGGAAATCGAACTTTCCGGGGAAACGAACCGGATTACGGCCGGCAATACGAAAGACTGCCATGTGCGTTTCCGCAGCGAACTCTTTTTTTCCGAATTCCAAATCGCCTTTGAAAATACCGGGAACGGATGGGCGCTTAATTGCGGCCAAAACGTTTACCTGTCTTCCGACGGAGTCATGAAGCTCGTTTCAAAAACCCTGTCCCACGGCGACGATTTAATTGTAAAATATCAGGATTCCAACCGTGAAGTTTTCAAAATCAGCTTCATGCTTGATTTTGATGTGGAAAATAAAATATTTGACAGAGGAATTAACCTTCATAACTGCAGTGAGATCACAATCGGAGCGGGCAGGAACTGTAATATAATCTTGAGCGACGATTTATTGGGAAACGACACCGTTACCTTAAAACCAAAACAAGACGGTCTTTGGATCTACGATAACAGGACAAAATACGGCGTCTATGTCAACGGCCGCAAAATACACGAAAGCAGTCTGCTTAAAGACTACGACTTTTTCTCTGTAATCGGCTATAGCTTTTACTATAAAGACCAAAAGCTTTACACCTCAAAAAGTAAAAATCTGACAGTCAGCGGCCTCTCCTTTTTTGATATCAGCGAACAGGAAAGCCGCATGCAGTATCCCAGGTTTAACCGGAACACCCGGATACGGTATCAGATACCGGAGGATGAAATTGAAATTCTTCCGCCGGAGGCAAAACGGGAAAAATCCAAAAAGAGTCTGGCCCTGACATTGATTCCTTCCATCGTCATGCTGGCAATGGTGATTGTATTAAGAGGCATCCTGGGAAACGGTGGAACCTTTGTAATTTACAGCGTATGCTCAATGGGACTCGGCGTCATAATGTCGGTCGTTACTTTTTTAGAGGATGGAAAAGCATATAAAAAGGCCGTCAAAAAGCGGGAAGAAGAATATCTGGCATATATTACAAAGAAAGAGGAAGAGATAAAACAGCTGAGAGAGTATGAATTATCGGTCAGGAAAAAAATATATCTTTCGCTGGAAGACGATATAAAGGTCATTGATACGTTTGGAAAGAGGCTGTTTGAAAAAGACGAAAAGGACGCGGATTTTCTGAATATATACCTGGGCACAGGAAAAATTGAAGCCTCCTGCGGCGTCAAATTTGATAAACAGAAATACATAGCCACAGACGATGAATTTTTAGACATGCCCGAACACATTGCCGAAAAATACAGATTCATCGAAAACGCGCCCATACTTTCCAATATGAAAGACGCGTCCGGCGTAGGCGTGGTCGGGCCGGAGGGCCTGTTGAAAAACATGCTGGAAAATATAACGCTGGATCTGTGCGCACGGCATTTTTACAATGACGTAAAGCTTTTCTTTATTCTTGACGGCAAATGCATGAAGGAAATGGAATGGATTCGCTGGCTGCCGCATGTTTATAACGAGGATTTAAACGTGCGCAATATAGTGTGTGACGAAGAGAGCAGAAATGTGCTTCTTGAATATTTGTATGCCGGACTTTCGGCACGGGAAGCAAAGTCGGAGGAAGAAAAGGACAAAAACGCTTACCATTTTGTCATATTTGTTTTTGACGCAGAGGGAATTTACAGACATCCCGTATCAAAATATATAGATAATGCAAAAGATTATAATTTTACGTTTGTTTTCTTTGAAGAATATGAGGAACTTCTCCCCAAAGGCTGCACGGAAATTATCCGGCTGGATAACGGAGCCGGTTTCGGGAACATCCTGCCAAGCTCCAACGGCGAAAGGATATCTTCTTTCCGCTATCAACAGATAAACAAAAGCGTTTTGGAAAAGCTTGCGGTTAAACTGAGCGCGGTCTGTGTGGACGAGGTAAATCTCGAAAGCGAACTTACAAAAAACATAACCCTGTTCCAGCTGCTGGATATTGCCCGGGTTTCAGATCTGGATATCGGCGCACGGTGGGAAGAGTCTCTGGTTTATAAGAGCATGGCGGCTCCTCTGGGCGTTAAGAAAAAGGGAGAAACGGTTTTTTTGGATATCAGCGATAAAGCCGATGCCCACGGCCCCCACGGACTTGTAGCCGGTACGACCGGTTCCGGAAAAAGCGAGATTCTCCAGTCCTATGTACTGTCCATGGCGTCCCTGTTTCACCCTTATGACATCGGATTTCTCATTATTGACTTTAAGGGCGGAGGAATGGCCAATCAGTTTAAAGAGCTTCCCCACCTGATGGGTGTAATTACCAATATTGACGGCCGGGAGGTGAACCGTTCCCTTCTGTTTATTAAGGCGGAGCTGGTCAGAAGACAGGAATTATTCTCCCTATGCGGAGTAAACCACATAAACGATTACATAAAACTGTTTAAAAAAGGCCAGGTATCCTGTCCGTTACCGCATTTAATCATGATTGTGGATGAGTTTGCCGAGTTAAAAGCAGAGTATCCCGAGTTTATGAAAGAAATCATCAGCGCGGCCCGTATAGGACGTACCCTGGGCGTACATTTGATTCTGGCCACCCAGAAACCGTCGGGCGTTGTGGATAATCAGATCTGGAGTAACTCCAAGTTCAAATTATGTCTGAAAGTGCAGACAAAGGAAGACAGCAATGAAGTCATCAAAACTCCTCTGGCGGCCGAAATTGTGGAACCGGGAAGAGCGTACTTTCAGGTAGGAAACAATGAAATTTTTGAATTATTTCAGTCCGCCTACAGCGGGGCCAGAGTTATGGATTCCGACAGCGCCCAGCAGAGAGAATTTGAATTGTATGAAGTCAATACATGGGGAAAACGAAAAAGAGTCTATACCAACCGCTCCGAAAAAAAATCGGAAAACGATAAAAACCAGCTGCAGGCGCTTGTGGAATATATCGCCGGTTACTGCAGCCAAAACAACATTCACCCGCTGCCGGGTATCTGCCTTCCGCCGCTTGCTCAACTGCTGTATCTGACAGAGCTTGAAGAGCCGGAACAAAACGCTGCGAAAGGAATTGCCGTGCCGTTAGGAATCTATGACGATCCGGAACAGCAGCTTCAGGCGGATCTGCGGCTTGATTTGTCGGAGGGCAATACCTATATTATCGGTTCCGCGCAGACAGGGAAAACGACCCTTCTGCAGACAATCGTGTATTCCGTGATGAAGTATTATACGCCTGAAGAAGTTAACGTTTATATTATCGACGCCGGCAATATGGCCATGAAGGTTTTCGAAGGGGCAAATCATGTAGGCGGAGTGGCGCTGGCAGCGGAAGACGAGAAAATACGGAATCTGTTTAAACTGCTTGGAGGAATTGAAAAAGAAAGGAAAGCTAAATTTGCACAGAAGGGGCTCGGTACATACAAGGCCTATCTCGAAGCGGGATTTACCGATCTGCCCCAGATTATCGTAATGATTGATAACGTATCCGTTTTTCGGGAACACTTTGCGGATTTGGAAGAAAACCTTCTGCAATTGTCAAGAGAGGGAAACAGCGTGGGCATAAACCTGGTTGTTACAGGAACCCAGACGAATTCAATCGGTTATAAAGTACTGGCTAATTTCGGTAACAGAATTGCGTATTGCTGCAATGACAAAGGAGAATTCAACAACCTGTTCGGCCGCTGCCGGATCGAGCCAAAAGAAATACCCGGAAGAGCGTTGATCCTGAAAGATAAGAGAGTACTGGAATTCCATACGGCTTTGTGTGCGGAAGGCGCGAAAGAGATTGAAAGAGTTGAACAGCTCCGGAATTTTATCGAAGAAATAAAAAGCCGTTACGGTGAAAAAAGGGCGTCCGAAATACCGGTTGTACCCGAAACGATATTGCAAAGCCTTTTAATGGAGACGCAAAAGGAGTTGTTCCGTCAGCGTTACACGCTGCCTGTCGGCATCAATTACGATTCGGTAGCCTATGAATATTTTAATCTGAGCGCCATGGGATTTTTCGCCGTTCTGGGAAAAGAAAGAAGCGGTAAAACAAACTTTGTACGTCAGCTTCTGACGGCCATACAAAAAACGATTTTTGTGAATCCTGCCGAAGCATATATTTTTGACGGTTCGGAGCGCCAGCTGGCTTTTGCAAGAGATCTGGGATTTGTTAAAAATTATACGATAGACAGTGCGGACGCCGCCGTAATGCTTGATGAATTAAGCGAGACGCTGCGGGCAAGAAACGAATTATACGCAGAATCCGAGAATCCCGCGGAACTGCTGGATAAGCTGCCCCTGTTGCTGATCGTCATAGAAAACGCCCAGCTTATGAAAGCGATCAATACCAATAAGGAGTTAACGGAGACAGTACTGGCAATAATCAGACGATACCGCAATATGAAAGTATGCGTAATCTTTTCCAATATTGAAAATGCCCCCATTGCGTTTAATTCCGGCGAAATATTAAAGGCTGTTAAAGAAAACAAAAAGGCTGTCGTTTTTGAAGACATAACCAATATCAAGCTGTTCGATACTTCGATCCGGCAGCAAAAGATCTATGCAAAGCCCATTAGGCAGGGCGACGCATATCTGTTTACAGGGAATGAAATTAAAAAAATAAGAACCATTTACAGCGATCTGTAAAAAGATTGCGGAAGGGAGAGGAAAATGGCCAGCCATGTAGATTCCATTGAATTTTTAAACACACAGGACATTGTGGACGTCTACCAGAAGTTCCGGGATACGCTCACTTCATTAAATGAAATCCGGGATGGTATCGAACTGCAGACGACGCGGCTTTATACGGTCTGGAACGGTCAGGGGAGAAATGCCTTTGAGAATCAGTACCGGCAGTTATTCAGCAAAATATCGGATATTAACGACGCTTTAGACGAAATGTATCAGGCAATGGTCAATGCGGTTGCGGCATATCAGCAGGTGGACGAACAGATTGCACAGCAGATAGATATGGCAGCCGGAGTAACCGAGCACAGAGAATAAGGGGGAGCGGATATGAGCAGCGGTTCATGGTACAGAAGGGCCGGCGAGGAAAGAGACAAGGCCCGGCTTTACGCAAAACAAAAGAAGGAGCTGGAACCGATCGTACAGTCGTTTTCAGGAAGCTTCAGCAGTGTAATACAGAGTATTAACAGCAACGTGTCCAAAGTAGTACAGGAGCTGAAAGAGGGAATCAGAAAGAATACGGCCGTTACGTCTAATTCCGAGGCGGTGGGAGAAGGCAATGAATTTGAAGCGTTATCGGATGCCAAGATGTCCAATTGCTGTTCTTCTCTGAAGGCGGAGATCAATGATCTGGAAAGAAAACGTCAGGAAGCGGAACGAAGGGCCGACGAATATCAAAGATACGGCGACGAAGAGCTCGAAAGAGAGAGACAGGAAAGACTCCGCAGGATCAGAGAGTCCTTGTCAAAAGCATAAGGGGAGGTAAACAATGAGTCAGCTTATTATACATTATGGCAGTTTGGAGGATGCGCAGAAAAAGGCTGAAAAGGCAGGAGATAAACTGGCCGATTATGCCGAGAAAGCGCAAAGCAAGGTTGCATCCAAAATTTCTTCCTACTCCGGACAGCGTACGGGAAATATCAGCTCCGCCCAGGATTACATTAACAACAAAATTAAGCAGCTTCAAAACAAATCCGGCGCATTTCTTCAGTATGCCAATGATGTGGGGTTTTTTATCGAGGAAGCAAAAGAAACGGATAAAGCAGTTAAAGAACGCATTAATACCTTAAGCGGCAATTTTAAAAGCGACTACGGCATAAAAGACAATATCATTACCAATGTCTTTAATTACCTCAGCGATAAGCTCAATGAAACGGCGCTGGGCAGGTTTTTCAAGGATATGGCACAGGTAGTGGCCAAGACGATTGTAAGCTTAAAGGACTGCATTGTGGAATGGTATAAATACGAGGGCGGGAAATATATTATAGACGCCGCTCTTGCAGTGGGTGCCTTTGTCCTGGCAGTATGTGCGGTTGTGGCGGCGGTTGTAATGGGAGGTCCCCTGATTGTAGTTCTTGCAGGGATATTTGTCGGAGTCGTCGCGGGTCTTAATGCAATGGCAGATTTCCGAAATTCAATCATTGCTTATGGAAAGGAAAAACAGGGAGATCCGGCATGGGCAAAGAGGTACGGTGATTTGAATACATGGACGGATACGTTACGTACGAAAAGTAATGATGTCAATGTTCATATTGGAGCAAATATAGTGGATGGCTTGGAGTTTGTAGCAAATGTGATTTTAATTATACACAGCGGAGCAAAAATATTTAAGGATTTTAAATCTATTGCGGATAATTACGGAGGCTTTAAAGAGTATTTCAGATACCAGTATAAAGCCAACTCCCAGGGACTTTCGGTTGTAAAAAACGCTATTTTTGGAAGCGCCGGTGAGAAAACCAGAGCAAGAGAACTGTTAAAGCTTTACGGAAACGGAAAAATAGCAGATTTAAAAAATGCGGCGGCCTTATATTTGAATCCCAGAAATTGGTTTGCCAAGAGTACGCAAAGGGCAAATATGCAGGGATATTCGGCGGCATTGGAAAGTATGGGAATTGAAAAGCTATCCACGGTGTATAACGGCGTCGAGGTTAAAAACATAACCATATTCGGGAAAAACGGTCCGACCTGGTTCCAGAATATTTTTCATACGAATAACAGGGCAAAAGTGCAGGGACTCAGCGGCATACTGGGAGGAACGGACAGATCGTTTTCCAATATTGCAGCAACCATAAACAGTATGGAAAAACTGTGGAAAAGCGTTTCCGGCCTTAATTCTGACAGTCTATGGAAATCGCTGGGAACAAGTCAATTCGCATTGGACAAGAACGATGACTGGAAGAGCTTCAAGGTAACCCTGTCCGATATAACGGTGATTACAGATAAAGCCGGCAAGCAGGCTAAGAAATTCATAGAGTTATTAAACGGGAGTCTGAAAAATATTCAGAATATGAGCGCGCTGCGGCAGAATCTGCAGGGGATATAAACCGAACGGAAAGGAACAGGTATAAAAATGGTACAATATTTCGAAGCGGATGAAGCGTTAAGAAAGCAAATAAGGGTCCGGCAGAGAAAAAAGATGGATTTGGGGAAATTAAAAAAAATTATAATTATTCTGTGGTGTTTGGCACTTCCTTTGATATTTTATGGTTGGTATAAGTCGGGCGGCGTTCCGAGTACGCCTGTGTGGGAAATGACAATGGAAGAGATTTTGATGGATAATGATCTTTTCGCATGTGTGACGTTAACGCTTGCCTGTTGGATAACGCCGCTTCTGTTTTTTATCGTTATCATGGACAGAGTAATGGTGCTGAATCTGAATAAGCTTGAAGAAGTGCTGGCAGTATACGAAGACGGAATCAAGAACCTGTACGTGCCCTTTAACAGAAGCTGGGACGGCCAGGCGGAGGAAGTGCATATCTACTTTAAAGAAATCCGGAAGCTGGAATGGCATGCGTATTATCAGATGTTGAAGGTCTACGCGCCGGTACACTACATATATTATTCTGATTATGGAAACCGGAAAATCGCAAGACAGGGAGAACTGACAGGAGAAGACGGGTTCCGGCTGTTCTATGCCTACTATAAGCCCTTTGACCAGTTCTTAAGCCTTGTAGAGCAGAAAAGCGGAGTACCCATAGAAAAAATCACCGAAAAAACAAAATTCAAAAGAGAGGTAAAAATAAACGGGTGGAAAACATTAAAGAAGAAATACTCGACTTAAACCAGAGAGCGCTGACGCTTGCGTCAAACGGAAAAGAAAACGAGGCCATTAAATATTTTGAAAAAGCCCTGGAGCTTGACCCCATGAACCCGGACACTTACGTTAATCTGGGCAATACGTATGCCGCAATGGAAGACTTCGACAAAGCGTACGAAACCTACAATAAAATTCTTCTGGCGGATAAACACTATGCCCCCGCGTACTTTCATCTGGGCAATATATGCTTCATCCAGGGAAATTCCGACGAAGCGGTTAAAAACTTTAACCTGGCAATCTCGGAAGGATTGGACGATGCCCTTGTCTATTTTAATCTGGGCCTGGTTTATGAAGAAAAAAACGACGTGGAATATGCCTTGCGTAATTATTCCAAGGCAATATTCAAAAACCCCGACGCGCCGGAATACAGACTGAAAAAAGCGACGCTGCAGATCGGAAAAAACAGATACGAAGAAGCCCTGGAGACCTTAACGGATATGACAAAATATGCTCCCGACATATTTGAAGGATACCATTTCAAATTTGAGGTTCTCTGCGCATTACAGCGTTTTGAAGAGGCGGAGGCAGTTGTAAAAACGGCGGGAGATTTATTCCCGGAGGATGTGTCCATTTTCTATGACAAAATCCAGCTGCAGGCAAGACTCGGCAACACAGACCGCGCCCTGCAGATGATTGAGGAAGCGGAACAGATGGACGGCTATGAGGTTGAAAAAAGAAACCTGACGTTTGAAAAAGCAAAACTATGCGGCATGAAAGAAGATATGGATTCCGCCATACGGTACTTTAACGAATGTCTTTCCTTTGAAACGGATTCCGCCGTGGACTATGAGACGAGATACTTTTTAATGAACATTTATCTGTCCCGGAAGGAATATCAAAAGCTCCTGGAAAATGCCGAAAAAATGCTGACGCTGCCGGAGGATAACCCTTTCGTCAGAGCGGCCTTTTACTACAGGGCGATGGCCGTAAAGCAGTTAAACGGGATGCAGGCCGCCGCAGACTACTACAGAGAAGCGGTTTCTCTTTACAGAACCATTACCATACATACGCCCGGGATCATAGACGCTTATTTATTCAGGGCATTATGCCATAAAGACCTGGCGGAATATGACAAAGCGCTGGAAATGGTTGATTTCGTCGAATCGCTCAGCGCCGATTCCTCGGAGCTCCACGTAATAAAGGGAAATATATTCGAGGCCATGGGACGGATGGAAGAAGCGCGGGAACAAAAAGAAATGGCTAAAAAACTGAAGCCGGAACTGGGAATGATCTTATAAGAGAGAGGGTGCAGATACATGATTGCATATGAAAGCGTTAACGACCTGTGCTTTGACACGGAAGTTTTTGACAGCGCGGCAAAGGTATACCGCGAGAAGTCGGAACACCTTAGAACTCTGAAAACAGATTTGGTGAATATGATCGAACAGCTTAAGGATGCGGGCTGGAAGTCCGCGGCCGGAAAGGCGTTTTACGGTAATCTGGAAGTAAACTGGGCTCAGGATATCCAAAGATATGCGGATTTGCTTGAGATGCTGGCGGAATGTGTGGAAGAAGCGTCCATCGCCTATGAGAATTTAAACGGCAGGGCGGCCCAGTTAAAAATTGACACATCGTCATTCTAAGATATTTTTTCTGGTAACAGAAATGATATAAAAATACGAAAGGGGAGGTGAAATACATGGCGACAATTCGTTTGACACCGGAAGAGTTAAATCAGCAGGGTCAGGATATTCAGGGACTGGCGGATGAGTTAATCAGCTTACTGGCACAGGTTGACAGCAAAATCAACGCGGCCTGTGACGGATGGGACGGGCTCGCGCAGGATGCGTTCCTGAATTCCTATTCATCCATGAAATCAACCCTGGACCAGTTCCCGGAGCTTGTAAGAGCTTTCGGACAACAGGCATGCGGTGCGGCAGAAGCATTCGGTACCGCCGATTCGGAGCTGGCAAGCAGCTTTAACCAGTAATTGCAAAACGGACAGGCGGACAGCCGGAGAGTTGTCTGCCGGATTCCGTTTCAGAAAAAGAGGAGAACATGAATGAATTCCGAAAAAGAATATTCTATGATCAGCAGCATATTTGTAAATAAAAAAGCTTCGTCCAAGCTGTGGGCCGTTGTAAAAGTAGTTTTAATTTTTTATATTGCCGTCGCGCTGTTTAAGACGCTTATGGACGGTAAATTGGACGTGGGAGCGGTTTTCGGCAATATTATTATGCCCTTGGTCATATTGGCGGCAGCCTTTCAGGGCTCGAAAGCGGGAGGGGGATATGAAACGATCGGTCTGACCCTGAGATTTTTCAAAGAGAAGCTTCAGGTTGTTTACGGGGAGAAGGACTACCATGACGGAAACGGCGTACGGGTTAAAGTATATGAAATTTTATATTCCGATATACAGCAGATGGAATACAGTATGTCCCTCATTTGTATCAGACTGGCAGGAAAGTACAGACTGAAAGAGTATCAGGACGAAACTTTGGCGGATACCGGAATGTGCCTTACAGATCAGGAACTGCAGCATGAGCTGTACATATATCCGGAACGGGATAAGGCGGAAGCAATCGTAACGGATTTAAGCGAATTTTCCGGTCAAAATGTGAATTACAGAAAATAAACAGGAAATGAAGTGTGCGGTTATGAAAAACAGTAGAATGAAAAAAATAACGGGAATAGCGCTGGCGGCGTCATTGCTGTTTACAGATCTGTCCGGCTTCCGGTCGGAAGCGTCTCCGGCTGAGACCGTGTCGGATAATACGGTAAGCGAAAATATTTCGGTGAGCGATAATGATATACAGACGGACGTGCAGGAAGTCCCCGAAGAATCGGATTATAAAGAAAGCGTTCGGAAAACGGTCAGCGGAAATGAAATTCTGGCCGTGGCGGAGGAATCCGCGGAAGGGGAAGGACATACCCTGCCGGTAAGGGAAATGCTGGTTTCCAATTATAGCGACATAGCGGACACATTTCCCTCTGACTATATTCTGCCGCAGGCAGAACAGGGGAATCAGATAAAAGGAATAGAGGACAAGGAAAAAGGCGGGGACTGGGCATACGCTTTATGCAGCGCACTGGAATCCGGCCTTAAGAAAAAGTACCCGGAAGAGAAGATATCCATCAGCCGGGAAGCCCTTGTCTCCTGTTTGTACAACGAGAATAAAGAGGATCAAAACGATAAATACGGCGCTATTTCAAAGGATATTGTCATAGACCCGGGACAGGGAAGAGGAAACGTACATACGGCAATGTGGGCGGCCGCCGCCGGATATGCGGTCAAAAATACAGATGCGCCTGACTTGAAATATCGCCTTCATAACATAAATATGTATCACGGGCGGGAAAAGAATAAAATCAAAAATGCCGTTATGCTGCAGGGAGAAGTTGCGGTATCCCTGTACAGGCTGGAGGATTGTTTCAATGATAATAAATTATCTGATTCATCATACAAGATATCTTATTATTGCCCGGACGACAGAAAACCCCAATCCGGCATGGAGCACGCCGTTACAATTGTAGGATGGGATGACCGGTATCCCCGCGGTTTCTTTCAACATGCGGATTGCTTAAGCGAAAGCCAGGACGGCGCATGGCTGGTCAAAGATCCGTACGGGTATAACGGCGAAAATTATTACTGGGTATCCTACTACGATACCGCATTGTATAACGGTTATGTAAACTGTTATTCTTTCGATATCGCCAAGGACAGTCCGAATGCCCATACCTATCAATATGACGGCGGCGGCGGTTATTTTATGTACGGGGCGTATAATTGCGCAAAGGCCGTTAATATTTTTCCGAAGGCAGGTTTACATGAAACAGTAAGCGCCGTGTCTTTCGGAACCTATACACAAAACGCAAAATATAAAATACAGGTATATCTGGAAGCGGAACCGGCGGGCGGCGCAAAGAGCCAGCCGGTACTTAAAAAACCTCTTTTTAAAAATCCGGTTACGACGCAGGAATACAGCCGATGGGGATATTATACGGTCGGCCTGGAGCAGTACAGGGAACAGTTTAACTGCGAGCCCGTCATAAGCAGCCGGGATGAAAACGCTTTTTTTGCCGTCGAAATAACAATCGTGGAAGGAAAAAATTTTCTGCCTGGCGATATTAAAAGCTTCTGGATTGACGGCGCCAACGATTCGGACTGGAGTCCGATTTGCAGGCCGGACGCCTCCGCATCCGGACAAAGCTATGTGTATAAAAATACGAAATGGATGGATTTTGGGCAGAATATGCCGGAATGGAAAAATTTTCCCCAGGGAAAAGGATCGAACATCCGAATTAAGGCCCATACCCAGGAAAAAATTGCACTGGAAGCGATCGAAGGCAATGAAGTATGGATTGGAGAAAATTTAACGTTACGGGCAAGCATAGGCGGCCAACCGGTTGAAGAAAGCGAAAGCCTGCAGTGGTCGTCGGACAGGGAAGAAGTTGCGTCGGTATCGGCCGGCGGCACAGTGATTCCCAAATCTCCGGGATATGCGCAGATTACGGTAACTTCTGAAACCTACGGTTCGGATACCGTAAAAATAATGGTTAAAGACGTTTCCTTTACAGATCATTTTTTGCTTTGTTCCAACAGCGTAAATAAGGAAAAGCGGACGGGAAAGATTGCGTGCGATTTCTATCCGTCGGAATATCAGCCGGATCAGGTTGAATACAAGGTGAAACGCCAGGAAGACACCCGATACTTATATTTTGACGAAGCAGGAAACGTTACTGCAAAACCGGAAGCGGAGTCGCGGGAAGATATCCCCATTCTGATCGTTATTTCCGACAAAGAAAGACAGATAACAAAAGAGGTAAAAGTCAGCTGTTACCAGGTTCCCAAAGAGTTTAAAATTACGGGCGGAGAACAGGATACACAGGGCCGGTGTGTGCTGGGGGTTTCCCAGCAGAGGCAGCTTGGCATAGATATCATACATCCGGCCGGTGCAAAAGAAGATATTTTTTGGAAGTCGTCCAATGCCGCCGTAGTATCTGTAACGCCAGGCGGCAGGCTTTGCGCTTTAAAAGAAGGAACGGCGGTAATTACGGCCGCCTCCCGGGACAATCCGGAGATTCAGGATCAGATAAAAGTTACGGTTAAAAACGGCGTATCCCGTCTCTCCCTGAGCGAAAGCCATATAAATCTTTTGCCCAATGAGTCCAGAAAGCTGGAAATAAAGGTTTTCCCCGAAAGCCCGGATCATCCCGAAATCAAGTGGCGGATGACGGATCTGGACGGGAATGAACTGGCGCTGCAAAACGGGACGGTTTCCTTCGATCCCGCATCCGGAACGCTTACCGCCGGCGGAGCAAATATGAAAAATACCCAGGTAAAACTGTATGCGGAGTGCGGCGGCGCGGTAACCAGCTGCTTTATCAGAGTCAATATTCCGCTGGCAAATGTACGGCTGAGTTTTTCCAAAAACACTCTTATTACAGTGTCCGAAGTGGAAACCTCCGCATCCCGGCGGGCGTTGGAGCCGATTATGCTATACGGTCATTTTGAGCCGCAGATTATTTCAGACGCGCCTCCCCTGCTTTTTTACAGTACCGATAATCCTGAAATTGCAAGAGTTACGGATAGCGGCGAAGTGATTCCCATAAAAACCGGAAGCGTTCAATTAACGGCACAAACGCCGGGCGGCGTAGCCAGCGCTCCCATACGTTTGACAATACGCAGTATATATACGAACCGGATACTGTCCCTTCAGTCCGAGGAACCTAAAATCTATGTAAACGGGTGGGCTGAAAAAGAGCCGAAAACAACCCGGATTACAGTAACGGCCGACGGCCGGCCGGCGCCCGGAGAAGATTTTTACTGGGAGTCGTCCGATGAGACCATAGCCGCAGTGGATGAAAACGGAAATGTTACAGCGGTTTCAGGCGGAACCGTAACCATTACGGCAACCGATAAACTGAATGATTCGAACAAGGCAAAAATCAATCTTCAGACAGGTATCGGGGTCAGACAGATCCGCACCGAAAGAGATTATTATGAGATCGCTCTGGGATGCACGGCGCTTATTAACTGCAATGTCACGCCTTCTGACGCCGATGGAAAGGCCTTGTCATTCAGCGCGGAAAATAAACAAATTGTTAAGTGTACAGGTAAGGAAATATATGCGTTAAAAGAAGGAACCACCGTTGTTTCCATCGAAACCGAAAACGGAATCAAAAAGCAGATTACCGTAAAAGTAAATAAACAAAAAGCGAATTCCCTGTGGGCAGTGCTGTTGGGGGGCTGCATTACGACGGTTGGAACAAAAGATTCCCGGGCACAAATACAGGCGGAAGCAACGGACAAAAACGGCAATAGCTCCGGGGTCAGCCAGATTTTTAAATATGAAAGCGGAAACCCGGATATCCTGCAGGTGGATGCGGACGGATTTGTAACGGGAGGCGTGGAAGGAGAGACCTTTGTCCGCGTTTCCACAACAGACGGAAGCAATTTGAACCGTTATGTATACGTAGAGGTCAGAAAGCAGGACAGCGGCATTAAGTCGGTTGTTCTCAATCACAGTAAAGTGGAGCTGGGAAAAGATAAGAATTTGTATCTGCTTGCAGCCGTGCTTCCGGAAAACGCGCCGGGACTCCATGAAGTGACATGGAGTTCCATGGATGAAACGGTGGCGGTTGTGGATTCTTATGGAGCGGTACGGACGAAGGGATACGGAAAAACCTATATTGTCGCAGAGTCTTTGGACGGTACAAAAAGCGCTGCCTGTGAAATTAAAGTTTTACCCATGGAATCCCGGATTAAACTGCGAAAGATAAACGATCAGATACTGGAAAACAATTCGGTAAATCCGGATTCCTCTTACCGGATAAGCGTTATGGCAGACGACGGAAAAGATTACGGCGCTTACTGCGAATTCAGCAGCAGTAATCCCGACGTCTGTACGGTAAACGAAAATGGACTGATTGTTCCCGCGGGGAATGCAGTTACCGGTAAAAGCACAATAACCGTCAAACTAAAAAACGATCTTTTGGGAAGAAAGACATCTTTTAAGGTAACGCTTACAGACGAAAAACAGGCTGCAGGCATTAAGGTCTGCGCTGCGCTTGCCACAGGGGAACAGGAAGTCAGCCCGCAGGTTCCGTTATACCTTCCGTCTGATCCCGGCAGGGAAATCGAACTGACAGGTTTTGTAATGGACAGAAACGGCGGCCTGATCGAAGACGGCGCGTTAAAGTGGAGTGTGTCGGATAAAAAGATGCTGGCCATAGCGGATTTAGGTGACGGAAAGGCAGGATTACGCATAAAAGGGAACGGAAGCTGCGTTTTAACCTGTGCGGTTCGAACCCAGCCTCAGGTTTTTGTATCTGTTCCGGTTTACATCTATGATACAAAGCCGGTTCTGACAGAAAAAAGCCTGACCGTAAATCTGCTGAAAAAAGAATCTCTGTCTCTTCCGATTCAGACATGCGCGGGGACGGAAGTGGAAACGCTTAGCCTGGCATATATCCGGAAAGGGAAACAATACTTGGACGACGGCTTTACAATCGCGGGGAATTCTTTGTCCGGTTATACCCTGCAGTATGACGCAGAGTATCTGGACAAGGGAAGTTATACGGTATATGCCCGGGCGGTAATAAAATTTGACGAATCGGAAGAAGGAAAAAGACTGAAGGATGTCTGCCATAATCAGGACAGCCTTACGGGAATACTGGAAATACCGGTTCAGGTAACCAGACGGCAGCCCCAAATGAAAGTGAAACAGCCAACAATCAATGTATTCGAAAAAAATGCGGTTGAAGAACTGAAAATAACTACACAGACCGAAATTGACAGGATGGAACTTTCCGACGGAAAAACCGGCGGGATTGCACAAAAATTCAGCGTGGAGAAAAAGGACGGCAGTTTCCTGCTTCATGCCCGGACGCAGGATAAAGGAACCCATCACGCGGTACTGCAGATTTATTTTAAAGATTATGTTGATCCGGTACCAATAAAGTGTACGATTAAAACCGTTATAACCAAACCCAGGCTTTCCGTTTCACCGGAAAAGATTTTCGTATATAAAGGGCAGGACGAAGAAGCGTCCGTAAGCTTTAGTCTCCGGAATCCCGAAGAAAATGAATGGATTTCCGAGCAGAACGGTTATGTGGTCAGCAAAGGCGGTACGTTAAAGGAAGACCGGATTACCGTAAGCGGACTGGATAAATACGGGAAAAAGACATTGGAGATTACCGTGGAAAATTCGGAACTGTGGACGGACAAGATACTTTTAAAGGTTCCTGTTGTCGTAGAAGACGAGCGGAAAATTGCTCTGGAAACAAGTCAGGCCAAAATCAGCCTGAATAAGTGGCTTGCCAATGACCATGCAACAGTCCGCGTATATATGAAACAGAAAAATATAACGATAAGCGCTGTGGATAATATAAATTTTTACGATTCAAAAGGCAGACTTTCTGATCATCTTCAATGGGAAGTAAAAAAAGATGCCGGGGAGTACAGCATTGAATTCCGGACTCGGGACTATTGTGAAAAAGGAACCTATAAGGCGGAGATTACAGCTTCGGCTGCCAATGGGAAAAAGTATACAAAATCCATGAAGGTGTCGGTGGAGGATATTCTTCCGACCGTCAAGGTAAAGCTGAAGGGAAGCATTGATTTATACAATCGAACGGATACCTGTATGACAGGAACGGCAAGCGTGAGCCATACGGCAAGCGAAATTGCAGATATCACTTCTGACCGGGAGGATTTTACCGTCGTATATGACCGGGATACAAAACAGTTTACATTGTCATTAAAGCCGTACAACATGATTTCCAAAAAGAAACAGACCGTCATGTTAAATATACTTCTAAGTAACGGCGACATACTGAAAAAAGCGGTTAACATCACCCTGCGGCAGTCCAAAATCAAATGGGAAAAGCAGGAAATGCCGGTTCTTTATAAAAGCAAAGGCAGTAAAAGCGTAACCATTCCCGTACAAACGGAATCTCCCGCAGACGCAGATGTAAGGATAACCGTGCTGGGACTGCCTGAGGGAATCAAAGCGGACCGGACGGAACGCAACAGCATAACGGTGTCTTTGGATAATGAAAAACTGAAGCCCGGAAAATATAAAATCAGGACGGCTGTCCGGCTTTACGATTTTTACGGTTCTATACCTATGGACGGCGCGGCGGTGAAAAAGGATATCGTGATCCAGGTAAAGTAAATGTTCAGGGAGAATTACAGGGTGAACAGAAGAAAATGGATAAAATCAGTTAAAAACAGTTATAAGATCGTATTCATGGGAGTATGCGGGATTGCGGTAAGCAGCAGCGTAATCGTTGCCAATGCGGAAAAACTCAGTACAACGCAAATATACTGTAACAGCGTAAAAATAGTCCATAAATACTATATGAATTATGGTTTTGAAGAAGTGCTTTTATCTTATAAAAACATGGTTGGCGGTAACGCTGCGTCAAGCGAAGAATTTCTTCAGGTAGCCAGCAGACTCTATGAAGCCGGAGATGCGGATAAAGCAATTGAAGTACTGCTTAAAGCATTGAACATATATCCGGATGATCCGGAGTTATACTTAAAAATTGTGGGCATTTACGAACAGTCCGGCAAAACGGATAAAGCGGACGAGATCAGAAGACTAGGGTATGAACTGACAGGTGACGGCAGGCTCGGGAAAAAGACAGATAACGGCGGCGGACAGGGAAAAACACGTGAGGATCAGAATAAACCGGAAGCGGTAATTACACAGATGCTGGAACCGGATTTACCGGCCGCGCAGGAAGAACAACCGGAACAAATAAATTCCGGAAACGGTGATTCCGGTAATCAGGAAAACAGCGGACAGCAAAAGCCCCCGGAAGAACCGGAAAAAGTACCGGACCCCACGCCGACACCGACGCCGACGCCCACCCCAACGCCCACGCCGACGCCGACGCCCACCCCAACGCCGACACCCACGCCGACGCCGACACCCACGCCGACGCCGACACCCATGCCGACGCCGACACCCACGCCGACGCCGACGCCCACCCCAACGCCGACACCCACGCCGACACCCACGCCCACGCCGACACCGACGCCGACACCGACGCCGACACCCACGCCGACACCCACGCCCACTCCAGAACTGGAATCTGAATAGAAGGATATATTTTGGGGCATTTACCAAAGCAATAACACGGGCAGCAAAATCTGCTTTGTGTCAGGAGGAAAGATCATGATGGAACAAGGCACTGTTCTGGACAACACATATAAAGTTATCAGAGCAATAGGATCGGGAGGAGGCGGTGAAATTTATCTGGCCGAGCACCTGAGGCTGGAAAAACCGGTTGTGATAAAAAAGATAAAAGACAATATGCAGGGCGTTATTGAGAACCGCGGAGAAGCGGACATTTTAAAAAATCTCAGCCATCCTTATCTTCCACAGGTATATGACTTTTTTATAGAAAATAATCGGGTATATACCGTGATGGAATATATTGAAGGGGAGAATTTCCAGCAGCTTTTAAAAAAGGGAAAGAAGTTTGCGGCTAAGGATATAATCAGGTGGGGAACACAATTGTCGGACGTTCTGGCCTATTTGCACGGTCAGACGCCGGCAATCATACACAGGGATATAAAGCCCGCTAATATTATGCTTACGCCTAAAGGAAACGTATGTCTGATTGATTTTAACGTATCAATCGGGCAGGACACAAAAAAAGACATCATGGCACATTCCGACGGATATTCCCCTCCGGAACAGTACGGCGTCAGACAGAATAAAGAAGGAACTATTTCTTATAATAACAGGGACGGCGGGCAAGATGTAACAGAAATTCTGTCGGACTTCAGCAGTGGAATTATACAGGATGAGGCGACGGAAATACTTGGGAGCAATTATATACAACCGGACACAGCCGGAGAATTATACGAGGTTTCTCCGAAAATTGATGAAAGATCGGATATATACAGCCTGGGGGCCGCATTGTATCATATGATTACACTGGAACGTCCGCAAAAGGCAACGGCGCGGGTAACGCCTCTTGGAGACCGCAGCGCCGGAGTCAGCGACGGATTGATATACATTATAGAGAAGGCCATGCAGAAGGAACCTGACAAACGTTTTCAGACTGCTGAGAAAATGCATGATGCTTTTGTTAATATTAAAAAACTGGATCATGAGTACGTTTCCTATGCGCGCAAAAGGGATATTCTGGCAGGCATAGTAATCGCGCTGGCCTCTGTCAGCATGATATGTACCGCGCTTGGATATAAGAAGATGAAAGCGGAGGAATATAACGCTTACGCAGCGCAAATCGAAAGCGCCAATGAATTGTACCGGCAGGGAATGTTTGAGGAAGCCAGCCAGGCCTGTCAGAGCGCAGTGGAAATGAGACCGGAGGATTTAACCGCCTATATAGAACTGGTAAACATTTATTATATGTGGCAGCGCTATGCGGAAGGCATAGCCAATGTGCAGAAAATCCGGATCGATACAAAAAACCTTACCGAAGAAACCGCCGATTTGTGGGCCACGTTACAATTTCTGGCCGGAGAATGTTATATGGGGCTGGAAGAATTCAATCTGGCGGCGGACAGTTATAAAAAGGCGATTGAATTTCAACCCGGTGAAGGAGTTTATTATACGAGATGCGCAATTGCGCTTGCCCGAGACAATGACAGCGCGGGAGCGGAAAAATTCCTGGAGGACGCTCTGCAGAAAGGCATTTCTGACGCGGAAGTTTATCTGACCAAGGCGGAAATTGTTCTGAGCGGGAAGAAATATGAAGAGGCCGAAGCGCTGATCTGCAAAGTATTGGATATGACAGAGGACAGTGATATATGCTATCATGCTTATTTAACAGGCGTCCAGATTTATGAGGATGGCAGAAATAAAATTGAAGATGCATTGGATAAAGAAAGAAAACTCTTGGAAACGGCTGTCAGCCGACTGGACAGCAGTTATGAATTAAGCCTGTCCGAAAAACTGGCGGATGTCTATTTTGAATTAGCGGGACAAGCGGAAAATGAGGATCGGGCGGCCGATTATTATGAAAAAGCGCTGCTCCGCTTTGAAGGTATCCTTCAAAACGGATATAGAAATTTCCATGTACTGCAGAATATAGCCGTTATTAACCAGACACTGGAACAATATGAAGAGGCCGAAGCGGCTCTGCTGGAAATGATTGACATATATCCGGAAGACTATAGAAGCTATATGTACCTTACTCTGCTATATGCGGAGATTCAAAATAAAATTTCAATTGAAAAGCGGGATTACAGTATTATAGCAGAATACTACGACAAAGCGGACGATTTATATCAAAGGAATCTGAACAATGGCGGAAGCGTAGATACAAATATGCAGATATTGGGAAACCTGGTTGAAGATTTGAAAAAACTGTGAAAGGAACGAACATCATTATGACAGTAGGAAAGCTGCTTTTCTGGGGAGGCATAACCGGGCTTGTCTTATCTCTTATACTATTTGTCGTCGTCTTGTTTTACCTTAAAAATAAGCGAAAAAAAATACAGGAAAATCTGGAAAAAAACTATTAAATTTTCAAACAAAGCGGCGCCCGCAAATTCAAAACCTGTGGGCGCCGCTGCTTTATCCGGGCATATTTATTCCGCTCTGCCCATTGCCTGTTTGAAATCTTTCTGGTCTGTAAATATTTCATTGGTATAAGGGTTCTTCTTTTGTGCTTTCGCACGTTTCAGTATCACGGCAAATACCACGATATTAACAACAACGGAGATTACGGAAATAACGCCCTGCGCCGTAGGATTCGCCGCCGTCGGCATTGTTTCGCCAAAGGCCGCCGCCGCGCCGCCTGCTCCGTATACGGAGGATACGGTTGTAAAACGGCTGCCGTCCTGGAAAAGCGGGAATACCTGCGCAAACATACACCAAAGCGCTAAGGTATTGGCGCGGTTTTGTATCCAGCCCCCTTTGTTCCAGAGTGCATTGGCAACGGTAGGCGCAAGGAGGAGCGCAAAGCCGCAGTACCAGGAATGAGTAGGCAGGTTCAGATAGGTATACTGGAAGTTCCAGATATCATATGCCAGGATAAAGCACCAGGTCATATCCGGCCAAAGCATATCCTTTTTATCCTTGGAAGAGTAAATGCCCCACCAGCCGGTCATGCAGACAATATTGATCAGGCCCGCAATACCGTTTAATATATTCCACCAGCCGCCGTACAGCCATACGCCTTCGGAAGATTTCCACCAGCCGCCCATTATGTCGCCGGCTCTGACCGCAGATTCAAAGTCAGACACAACGGCAATCAGAATGTTGATGGCGACGATTACAAACGGGAATACCTTAAACGCATGGGACTTGCCCAGCTTGCCCCAGTGGTATTTAATAATCATGAAACCGATACAGCCTGCCAGCGCCGCATAAAGCTTGGCATAATGGAACCAGCTGTTCATGTGTACATAGGTCTGGTTATTTAAGGCCCATTCGGCTCCCTGCGCGGCTCCGATATAGATGGCGATAAAATAAACCGTGAGGACGGCGGGAAGCGCAAAAAAGCAGGCCATGCCGCCGATTTTCGTGCGCCTTGCGATTTCGTTCATCAGAATCAGGCCGGCAAATACCAGAACCCATCCCAAAAGCTGCCATAAGGTTCTTCCGTCATAAATTTGAAAAATCATAATCTCTCCCTCTTTCTCTTTTAGTATACTTCTATTTCTTTTATGTTAAATTCGTTCCCCTGCAAAAGCCATGTATCGGGACTTTTGCAATGGGGACAAATTTTTCCATACTCCACGGTGGGATAAGTCTGCCCGCAGCCTTCGCAGTAGGTGACGGCGGGAAGCGTTTCCACAATTAATTCCGCGTCTGCAAACAGGTCTCTTTTTTTCACCGCCCACTTCCAGCAGTTCTGCAGATAGGATTCTATGACGGTTGATACCTCTCCCAGCTCCAAAACCACTTTGGAGACGTTTGTCACTTCGTTTTCTGCGGCCACCTTTTCCAGACTGTCCATGATATGAAATACGACTCCTAATTCATGCATGCTTATGCCCCTGCCTTTATTTCTTTTTGGGTGCGAACGTTACCTTTAAGGACTGCTTAATCATATTGGGCAGCACGTATTTTAATTTGTCTTCCGATTTAATCATCGTAGAGCAGCCCGGCAGCTCCCTGTGAAGGGTAATCGCGTCAAATACGCATTTGGTAGTACAGATACCGCAGCCGATACATTTGTTGGGGTCCACCACGGATGCGCCGCAGCCTAAACACCGGGAGGTTTCCGCCTTCACCTGCTCCTCGGTAAGGGTATGGGACAGATCCCGGAAGGACTTCGCCTGCGCCTCTTCGGCTTTTTCCGGTCTTTGCCTGTCGGTATTGTCATAGCTTGCAATAAAGAGATCGTCCTTATCCAGTTCAATAAAATCTCTCCGGTTTCTACCGATCGTCAGCGTACAGTGCTCATGCACAAAGCGGTGAAGGGAAACCGCTCCTTCCCGTCCCGCCGCAATGGCGTCTATGGCAAATTTGGGCCCGGTATATACGTCGCCTCCCACAAAAATATCGGGTTCCGCGGTCTGGTACGTAAGCCTGTCGGCAACCGCGCCTCCGTTGGGACGCAGCTCGACCTTTGTATTCTTTAACAGATCGCCCCAGACAATACTCTGGCCTACGCTGAAAATAACGCTGCCGCAGCGCAGAGTCATGGTCTGTTCTTCGTCGTAAACGGGAGCGAACCGGTGGCTGTCATCGTAAACGCGGGTACATTTTTTGAATACGACGCCTGCCGCCTTACCGTTTTCCACAAGTATTTCTTTCGGCCCCCATCCGTTTTGAATGGTAATATTTTCCTCGCTTGCTTCCAGAATTTCTTCCCGGCTTGCGGGCATTTCGTCTTTGTTTTCCAGGCACACCATGGTAACCTTGCCCTGCGTACAGCGGGAGCTTGTTCTGGCTGCGTCTATGGCAACATTGCCGCCGCCGATAACGATCACGTCTCCGCCAAGTTCAAAAGATTCCTTCGTACCGGCTTCTCTTAAAAATTCCACCGCGGTATAGACGCCCTGGGCATCCTCTCCGGGTACGCCTGCTTTTCTTCCGCCCTGGCAGCCGATTGCAATATAAAAGCCTTTATATCCCTGCTTACGGAGCTGCTCAATGGTAACGTCTTTTCCTACTTCAACGCCGCATTTAATCTCGACTCCCATGGCCTTGATCACATCGATTTCCGCCGCAATCAGATCTTTTTCCAGCTTGTAGGAAGGAATTCCGTAGGTCAGCATACCGCCGGGTTTTTCGTCTTTTTCAAATATCGTCGGTTTGTAACCCTTTTCCGCCAGAAAATAGGCGCAGGAAAGACCGGCCGGCCCCGAACCGATAATGGCGATTTTCTCATCGAATCCGCCTTTTAAGGAAGGAACGGTAGGTTTGGGAATATAGCGGGTTGCGGCGTTTAAATCCTGTTCCGCAACAAACCGTTTTACCGCGTCGATTGCTACCGCCTCGTCGATCGTTCCCCGGGTACATGCGTCTTCGCAGCGCCGGTTGCAGATACGTCCGCAAATGGCAGGCAGAGGATTGTCTTTTTTAATCAGAGCCAGCGCTTCCTGATAGCGTCCTTCTTTTGCAAGCTGCAAATAACCCTGAATCGCAATATGCGCGGGGCAGGCCGTTTTGCAGGGCGCGGTTCCGGTGTCATAGCAGTTGATCCGGTTCACGTCTCTGTAGTTATGGGTCCACATGTGCTCGCCCCATTTCTGCTCCTTTGGAAGCGGCATCTTAGGATAAGTCACTTCGCTGCCGTCTTTTTTGCAGAGCTTCTGTCCCAGCTTTACCGCTCCCGCGGGGCAGGATTCCACACACTTGCCGCAGGCAACGCATTTGGACTTGTCTACTTTGGCTATGTACGCGGAACGGGACATATTGGGCGTATTGAAAAGCTGGGAGGTACGCAGTGCATAACAAACATTTACATTGCAGTTACAGATGGCAAAAATTTTATTGGCGCCGTCAATATTGGTAATCTGGTGTACGAACCCGTTATCTTCCGCCTGCCTGAAAATTTCCAGAGCCTCTTCTTTAGTAATATAGCGTCCGTCCTTTTGGGTTTCTACTACATAATCCGCCATATCGCCTACGGCTACGCACCAGCCCTCCGGGTCGTCTCCGCAGCCTTCGTCGTGCAGCAGACGGGAACGGCGGCAGGAGCAGGGACTTGCAGCATATTTGCCTTCATACTTGGACAGCCAGTAGGAAATATGCTCCAGGTCAATAGACTCGTTTTCCATCTCTATGGCTTTTTCCACGGGAATTACATGCATACCGATACCGTTGCCGCCTTCTCCTACAAAAGGCGTCACGTGTTCCAGGGGCAGTCTTGACATATGCTCGAAGAACAAAGTCACTTCGGGGTGTTCTTCGATAATCTTGCTGTTCATGTTGAAGAATTCCGCCGAACCCGGTACGTACATGGGCAGCAGGTACTGTTTCTCATGACCGGGATTTTCCCAGTTGTATTCCAGAATTCCTTTCACGGACATTTCCTGAAGCTTCGGCTCCAGCTCCTGTTCGGGAATTCCGGTAAGCTTTGCTATTTCCTGCAGGGTTTTGGGCTTACGCACGCCCATTTTCAGGGCAATTTCCGCTTCCTCATCGGTCAGCACGCCTGCAAGTCCCCAATATTCCGGATCGTCCTGTGTGATTTTTTTGATACCGAGCTTCTGGGGAATTCGGTCCGTAATCATTTTGCCGAGCTTTAAAATGCTCTCCCGGGGCGGTTCGCTGTGATCGGGCTTGTGTTCCGGATAGACGTAATCGGGATACAGCTCTTTGTCTAATGGTTTCTTCATCGGATACCTCCTTTTCCTTTGTTTATGTTATTCGCCGCGGCCGCAGACTATGAACGTTCCTGTCCGTCAGGCGCGCCAGCTTTTTATTTCTTCACTCAGCCAGTCCGCCCATTCTTTGATTCCCTCTCCTGTTTTGGCACAAATGGGAATAATTCTGGCTTTGGGATTGCGCATAAGAATGTTCTTCCTGCATTTGTCCAAGTCAAAGTCAAAATAGGGCAGGACATCGATTTTATTGATTAATACAACGTCGCAGATGGTAAACATAAGGGGATATTTAAGGGGTTTATCATGTCCCTCGGGTACGGAAAGAATCATGGCGTTTTTGGACGCGCCGGTGTCAAATTCCGCAGGGCATACCAGATTCCCGACATTTTCCAAAATAGCCAGTTCAACATCATTCGTTTCCAGTCCTTCCAGGCCCTGTCTTGTCATTTCCGCATCGAGATGGCACATGCCGCCGGTATGGAGCTGAATCACCTTTGCGCCGGATTCACAGATGGTTCTGGCGTCTACGTCGGAATCGATATCGGCTTCCATAACGCCGATTTTTACCGTATCCTTTAACGCCTCTATGGTCCGCATCAGGGTGGTGGTTTTGCCGGAGCCGGGGGAAGACATGAGATTCAGCAAAAAAATGCCTTTTTGCTTCAGCTCTTTCCGAAGAAGCTCCGCCTGACGGTCATTGTCGGCAAACACGCTTTGTTTGATTTCCAGGGTTCTTACCTGCTTCATGTTCATCCTCCGTCCTGCCCCTTCAGGGGCGTAGATTATAATTATATTTTAACATTATCTTTTTAAGAAATCACTGTATTCTTTTAATTCTTTTTTCTTTTCTTCCGGCAGATTATTAAATTCCATATTTTGGATGGCGCCTTCCAACGCATATAAATGTACCAGGCACATCTGGGAAATTTTTCTTATGTGCCGTTATGATTGTAAAACTGTGCGCGTTTACAGTAATGACACATCCGTCAATTTCAATATACCAGTTTTTTCCGCGGCGGGTAATAACGGCGTTCGGCAGGTTTATTTTCGTTTTACACCAATTCACAACATCGTCCGTACTTAAAGAAAGATTTTTTTTGATTCTGACAATGCCTAATTCGGTAGTGTGCAGTTTGTCTATGTTGGAAAGCAGATCTTCCCGTATTTCCACAGCAGCGTTTCCGGCAGGAGCATCCCCCTCTGAAAGCAGACAAAAGTCCTGCGCCTCAAAAGGAGCAACCTCAAAGGAAAACTTCCATGTTACTTCTGTGACCGGTTCAAAGGTCAGCGCCGAAGCGGCTGTTTTCCAGCTGTCGCCGTCTTCTTTATTCCTGTTTTTAAATGTTCCCGCCAGAAAAACGGAAGTGGGACCGGATGCGCCGCCAATGATTGTAACGCAGGAGGCTATCTTTTCTTTTTGTAGGTCGTACTCCATAACCGGCGGGTCCGACGGTCGGACATCTTCAACCAGAAGCCGTTCACTTTCGGCGGTTTCGGGAGTAATATCATATTGCAGAAGGCAGTAATTTGTCGGAAATCTAAAAGATTTTTTTGCTATTTTCTCCGGTAATGTTTCAATTTTGCAGGACTCCACGTGAAACGTAAAACATTCTTCGGTCAGGGGACTGCGAAGTTTTGCGTCAAAAGGAGCGCCGTTTACGACGGTTTTAATTGTTTCCGCAAAAAAAACCCGGCGCTTGTGCGCAGTAATGCAAAGAGACAGATTTTTTACGGCTTTTTCTTTTTGACCTGAAAAAGGATATGAAAGGCGGTAAAAATACCAGCCGCAGTCCCAGGACAGGCCGTATTCTTCTATTGCTTTTTCTATGAAGGGATCTTTTGCTTCCGAAACATAAGGCTGCCAGGCGCTTCCTGAATATCCGCAGCTTTTGGCCCCTTTTCCGTTCACCGAAAGGGTAAACCCACACTCGAAGTTCATAGGATTCTCATATGCTATTTGTTCCTGCACGGCCGGTTCCAAAGAATCGGCTTTCTCTCCCCATTTCGTGTAAAATTCCTGATATTCCTTTGCGTCAAACTGCCTGCACAGATCAAGTATAAGTCCCTTTTTGCATACATAGAGCATAGGGCAGACCCACAGACTGTTTCCGTAGAAAAACTGTTTGTTGATGGGAATGGGAATTCCGGGTTTTTCTTTTTCGCTTTTTACTGCTTCAAAATAGACTTCCATGTATTTCTCCTGTGTATCGATCGTGTGAGCTCTTGTCAGGAGGGGGCACACGAATGAATAATATTTTTTAAATTAGTATAAGGTTATTTTATTTTTCCGTCAATGATATTAATGTTTGCATTACAGCAGGATTGATAAGATACGGTGAAACCAGATTTGCAAAATATCCTGCAAATAAATTAAAAAATATTGACAGGGAAATAAACCAAAAAGTAAAATTATATTAAGCAATTGTACTAAATGCATTAATATAGAAAATACATAAGCAAAGTTAAAGAAAGAAGGTATTTCATGAAAAAAGTGGTAAAAAGTTTTCTTGTGGCACTTCTTACAGTGTCAATGATTGATGTGTCCTTTCTCCGGATGACGATTGCATATGCAGCGGACATTGTACAAGATGTTCCGATTGAGATTCCGGAAACGTTTGAAGAGACAGACGGGGAAGAACAAATGGCAGAGGGAGTCGTTACAACGGAAGAGGAAACCGATTTGGAGGATCATTCTTTTGATTCCGTAACAGAAACGACGGCGTCGACGGGGTCAGTTTCCGGTTCGGCGCAGGGAATAACATGGACTCTTGATGAAAACGGACAATTAGTAGTGGAAGGTACAGGAGAGCTTATTTGGACATCAGGAACCAATGAAGGACTGCCCGTATGGTATCCCGAGGCCGGTTGTGAAATTAAATCAGTGGTACTTAAGTCTTCCGGTGCAACAAAACTTACCGGATTATTTGCAAGATCCCTTTATTTGACAGAAGTAGATTTAAGCGGTTTCGATGCAAGTAAAGTAAAAGATATGTCGAGGATGTTTTATAAATGTGAACAGCTGATTAGTATAAATTTAGAGGGACTGAATACCGGCAGTGTGACAAATATGTCTTCCATGTTTGAATCCTGTAAGAACTTAGCAGGTGTAAATCTAAGCGGACTGGACACAAGTAGTGTTACGGATATGTCAAGTATGTTTTGTGACTGCGTTAATTTGAAAGATTTGGAATTAGGCGGTTTAAATACCGGGAATGTAGGGAATATGAATTCAATGTTCAAGGGTTGTCAAAGCTTGGAGAACATAAATCTGAATGGCTTGAATCTGAGTCAGGTAACGGATATAACAGCTTTATTTGAGGATTGCAGAAGTCTTTCGAATGCAGATTTAAGCCGCATGAACCTTGGCAGCGTAAAGAATATGGGGGGCATGTTTCAGCGATGTACCAATTTGAACAGTGTTGATTTTAGTAATATGAATATAAGAAACGTGGTATCACTGGAGAACTTGTTTAAAGGCTGCAGCAGTTTGACAAGTATAAATTATAAAGGCATGATTACAGACAGTCTTTATAATATCAGTAATATGTTTTCCGAATGCAGTTCCTTGGTCAGCGTGGATTTGGCCGGTCTGGATACAATTGATGTTTCAGATGTGTCCGGTCTTTTTGACGGCTGCACCAAACTGGAGGAAATAGATCTGACTGGTCTGGACCTTCACAATGTAAAATTTATATCGCGTATGTTTAAAAACTGTGCCAGTCTGAAAAGGCTGGATTTAAGCAGTATGGATTTGAATAGAATGGGCAGCACCCAGGCAGCTTCCGAGGTGTTTTCAGGCTGCACAGGCCTTGTAGAGATTAAGATTCCCTTGAATCTGCCTTCTTATTATAGTGTAATACTGCCGGAGCACTCTGACAGCAAGTGGCGTCTTCCCGATGGAACAGGGATTACAGAACTCCCGCGTGAACTGAAAGAAAGCATAGTCTTAGACAGATACCGTATCGGTATCGGCCTTTCCGGAGAACATTTTGTTCTGAAAAACAGTAACGGAGACATAAACGGAAATAATGAAGTATTGGCGGTAAAAGGAACCGGGGATGAGTTAACTATAACGATTGAACCGGAAGAGGGATATATTTTACGGGGCGTTAATATAAAGGAAGACTGCACTGTTACCATACAGCCGCAGGCAGCTGTGAATCAATACGTAATAAGCCCGACGGACACACAGAAGGGATATCAGCGCGACGAAGAGATTTCGGTGGATATAGTGCCTGTTGAGAAAAATCGGCTGAATATTATTTATGCTTCCCCCGAAATTGACGATGTAATTGTGGTAAACGGTACATCCCGCATCGAGAATAAGCCGGCGAGTGTTCAGGTTTCCAATGCGGAAAACACGGCATTGTACTTAAAGGCAATCGATATAGGCGCTGAAGGAATACAAAAGCCTTACGTAACCTTGCGGTATTACGATGAAAAAGGAAAGTACGTTTTCAGGCAAATTGAATATCAGACCAGTGTGGATTCTATGAGTGAAAGCGAAAAAATTCTGGCAGAAAAGGGATATTATATATTTCATTTGGAACGGATCTATAGTGATACTACGGTAGAGATTGAGATGAGACCTTTACGGCAGGCTCAGTTTACTATTACAGGTTTCCCGGGTGATGTTCGTATTATCCAATATACTTTGGACGAAAACGGCAGGATGCAGGAATGGGAATGTGAGAATCCCGTCAGAATGATAGAAGGCAGTATCATTTATTTTCAAGTAGAATGGAGCGATCCAGGAGATGACGCCTATGCATGGAGTAATGTGGATGTCTTGGCTTACCCTGGGGGATTATTAACAGATTGTACCATAACAGACTTATATGGTAAAGAAAAATGGGTGTATAAACTTTATATGGATGCAGACGTGGAAGTAAAAGTTTCCATGGAACCTCATAGAATCTCTCTTGCATACAGCGAAGGGGATATTTTGGATTTAAATGTTATCAGTGAACATGCCGGACTTTCGGCGGATAAGAAAGAGATTGAAGTATATGGCGGCGATATGCCGGCGATAAACTTTAAGCTTGCCGATGGCATTGTTCTGGACGGAGTCACCAGCAATAGAGGAACCGTGAATGTACAGGAAACAGAAGGCAGTTACACCCTGACAATGGACAATGGGGAGGATATTCGGGACCTGTCGGAAATTACAATCAATACAAGCGATTCCGAGGGCCGGTATCTGTTATCGGATACTGAATTACAGATACAGATGGAAATGGAGTCTGCAAGCTATACTTATACGGGCAGGCCCGTCGAGCCCAGAGTAAGAAAGGTGACAGTCTGCCTTCCGGGCTCAGACAAACCGATTGTATTAAAAGAAAAGGCTGATTACACGGTATCATATGTTAATAATATTCATGCAGGGACCGCCGGTCTGGTTATTACAGCGGCCAAAAATTCAAAGCGTTACAGAGGATCAGTTTCTTTTGAATTTGAAATTGCCAAGGCTGCACCGCCGGCACAGCAGGAATTTCAAGTCTATCTTGAAGAGGATAAAGTTCCGGGTACAATGCAGCAGATCGATCTTTCAAGCTTGTTTAAAGTGGATAGTGCCTATGAAAAGGATATTAAACCTACAGGTTTCCGCCTGGTCTTAAATGACAGCATGTGTGATTACGGCGGCATTTTGAAAAATGCGCCTGTACTTGAAGGTAATATTTTAAACTGCAATATCTGGAGTGACGCAGATAAGTATTCCGATCCGGCAATCGTTGTCATTTATGGTTCTTTCGACGATTACAATGATGTCAGGCTGGTACTTAAGATCAGGCTGATGCAAAAAGAGGATGTTATTCTGTCTGGAACGGCTTCCGTTGCGGATAAAATATATGACGGAACGCCTGTTTCGCTTGACCTTAGCGGCTTGTCTGTTGCATCAGTAGCAGGAGGCGCCCCGGAAGACCCCGAAGCGCTTATGCAAGAGCTTAAATGCTCTTTCATTTACCATTATACCGGAATCGGTAATACCACATATGATTCCGATCAGGCGCCTTTTGAGGCGGGCGCTTATAAGGTTGCCATAGGGATTTCGAATGAAAATATGGATTACCGGATGGAGTCTGTGGATATTGCCGTTTTTACGATTTCCAAAAGGCCGATAGGGTTTATGGCGGATTCTGTTAAGCTTTATGCAGGCGATTCCGTACCTGTACAATATGGCTATCATATAGTGGACGAAGGGCTTGCCGACGGTGATGTGATTTACAGGAATCCGGTGTTAAGCTGCCCTTTGCTGAATGTGACGGCTCTGGGTGAATATCCGATTCTGCTTGATACGGCAAATGTGTGCATCTATAACCGGAATGATAAAGACGTAACTGATAACTACAGCATCAGCGGAAAAGAAGGGATTCTTTCAGTAGCTGCTCCGGAACCGGGAAGCTATACGGTAATTTACGATTTTTCGGGGCATGGGGACTCTATTATACGCTCCGGCATAGAGGCCGGAAGTTTGTTGGAAAAGCCCCTTGCTCCTGAAGCTGAAGGATATGTATTTCTTGACTGGTATAAAGATAAGACTCTGAATAAAAAATGGGATTTTGAAACGGATATTATACAAAGCAATATTACCCTGTATGCAGGGTGGTCCGAGGAGGTAATGGAAGATGTGGGTCTTTCTCTCCACATTCAGGAAATTACCGACCAGACCTATACCGGCAAGGCAATTAAACCGGTGATTGCCGTCTATGATGGGGACGGCAAAATCCTTTTGAAAAACGGTAAAGATTACAGTGTACAGTATAAGAACA
This sequence comes from uncultured Lachnospiraceae bacterium, assembly GCA_910587935.1. Lineage (GTDB taxonomy): Bacteria > Bacillota > Clostridia > Lachnospirales > Lachnospiraceae > MGBC143606. The sequence goes on along the minus strand of CAJUNP010000015.1, from coordinate 18,768 downwards.
ATACGGAGGCTGACACGGGTGCGAAGAAGTTTGGAAACGGCGAGGTTCCGGCAGGAGGAATCGGAGTAAAGCAGAAAGATAATACCATCGATACTTCCAAAGGCTTTAACGATAAGCTGGCTTATGTGATTATAACGGGAAAAGGGAATTATACGGGAACTGTGTGCGTTAATTTCCACATTAAACCGGCAGATCTGACAGCTTCCGGCTTTACGCTGAAATGTACGGATCAGTTTGAGGCAAAGCCGAATAAGAACGGAAAAATTGTAAACGCTCTGAAATACAATAAAAAATCGTTGGTTTCTGGAAAAGATTATATGCTGACGGTTCAGAAAGAAGACGGGTCGCAAGTAAGCCTCACACAAAAAGGCGAGCTGCCGATGAATGAGGGGAATTATCATTTGACAATAAGCGGTCAGGGAAATTATACGGGTGTTGTAACAAAGGAGCTGTATGTTGCCCCGAAGGCAAAGCTGATGAAAAATGCCAAGGTCGTTTATACGAAAACAGTTTCCGACGTAAATAAAGAACAGCTTAAAAACGGAATCGAGCAGCCGGATATCCGGGTAACAATCAGTGGAACTCCGGTTTCAGAGGAAAATTATACGGTTACCTATTCCAATAATCACGCGGTGGGAACGGCGACTATGACCCTGACAGGTAAAAACGGCTATGCAGGTTCAAAGAGCGTTACCTATAAAATCAAAGGTATAGCGTTTAAAGAAAAAGAATTTCAAACGGTTCAATTAGAAGATATGATTTATAACGGAACGGCCCGGACACAAAACGGCGTACAGCTTATACCGAAAACAGGCGGCGAAGCATTAAAGTACGGAATCGATTATACGATCAGCTACAAAAATAATGTTAAGAAGGGCAAGGCATCCATTACCTTTAAGGCTAATCCTGAATCCGGTTATAGCGGAAGCTTTACTAAGAAATTTGCGATTAAGGCGGCGGGACTGAGTACGGAAGCAGTCGGTAAAGATGGTATACGGGAAGAGGACGGGAAACTGGTTCTAACTGATACGATACCATTCCATAAGGGCGGCGCAAAACCTTCCGGCAAATTTAAATTGTATCTGAGGAGTACAGGCGTCGTGCTTACGGAGGGAAAGGACTTTACGGTTAAATATAAGGATAATATGGCTGTTTCTCAAGGCAAAGCATATATGCTGATCGAGGGAAAAGGTAACTTTGAACAGACACTGACGGTATATTTTGATATCGGAAACGCGTCTTTGCACCAATTATATCAGAATGGGGAAGTAACTATAACGTCATTGTCTGTAAAAAGCAGCGTTTCCCATTCCGATGACGATTCTGGTGAAGAAAGAGAATATAAACCTTCCATTACCGTGAAGGACGGCAAGAATAAACTGGTAAAAGACGTAGATTATGAAATTGTCAGATATTCTAATAATATGCAAAGTGATGTGGAAGCGGTATGGGGAATCAGTCCGTTTGCGGAAATCCGGGGAAAAGGAGTCTATGCCGGCGGCAGTGGTGAGGATGAGATCATTACTATACCGTTGAGTATTTACCAGTACAGTATTTCGGCAAGTACGGTGTACGTGGTATATGACGAGGAACCCTATATTTATACCGGCGGCCAGATCAGGCCTGAAAGCTTTACGGTTTATTACGGAAAAGCGGCTGATGTTGCAAAAGCCCGCAGGAATAAGGAAACGGACGAGAGTGTATTGACGGCAAAGAAGGATGATTTGAAATCCGGAGAGACCCCTGAGCCGGCATATGGATTGACCAAGCTTAAACCGTGGAGCCCGGGAGAGGGCGGAGATTACAGAATTTCCGGCTATGGAACCAATATAAAACCGGGAATGAGCGGAAGTATTAAGCTTCAGGGGGTAGGAGGTTTTTCGGGTAATGCTGCAGTAAAGTTTACAATTGTAAAAAAACAGATTTATGTGCGAGATACATGGGAAGAAAAATAAAAAATTTGACAGTATTTGTGAATTTTGAAATGAAAAAGAGAACCGCTTTCGGTTATAAGCCGGATGCGGTTCTCTTTTTCATTAATCAGAAGTGATACGCCCTTGACTGGTAGTAAAAGGTTTGAATCCTGCTGTCGCGCCCGTATGTGGTAGTGCGGCAGTCAATAGAATCATCCCGAACCTCTTGTGTAACGTTTTCCAGAACCTGTGCAAAACTGCCTTTAGAACTCTGACTGCCTGACTCCGGGTAACAGGATCTTTGGGGATCGCGCCTTACCCTGCCGGTCATAGGAACAGCTGCTACTGAATGCACCATAAAAATACTTGAAAATCCTTTTGCTGCGACAATCCCTCCTTGGATGCGTATTTGAACAGTGACTAAATCCGATCTGCTTTGTTATTATATATTTCGGTTAAAATGTCTGAAAACTTAATGATTAAAAAATAATTTTCTAAAAAATTAATCCGTTGTACTCCGTTCAATTAAAGACGGCTGTATAATAATATGTTTTAAAGAATCCGTCGAATCATCGCCTGATTCTTTGTTTATCTGCTGCGAGAGCAGGTCCATTGCATTTTGGGCGATCGACCGGATATCCTGACTGACGGTAGTAATAGGAATAATTGCCTGGGATGAATCTGGCGAATTATCAAAGCCTATAATCTGATATTCATGGGGAATATCTTCCCCGTTTTTAACCAAAATATTAACAAAAATGTTAGCATACGTGTCGTTACAGAAAAAGAATCCCTTTTTCTGCCCGTTATATTTCTTTTTTATATCCTGGTAAATTTGATACAAGCGCCTGTAAGTCTCTTCGTACAGATCGGAAAAAGGACGGAGTATGACTTCATGGGGCAGGCCTTTTGCCTGACAGGAATCCGTAAAACCCTGAATCCGCCCGTAAGAAGGAACGCACGATGGAACAAGACTGTTTATATGAAAATAAATGTCGCATTGGTTTTTTTGCAGCAAATCAACAGCCATTTTTGCGCCCAGCAGATTATTGGTGTTGACGCTGTTGATAAATTTATCCTCTCTTTCTATGGATACTACAGGCACGCCCAACTGCGAAAAATATTCGGACGGGAGATTGTGGCTTAATTCTATCAGCCCTACGACCTGATACGACAACAATTCATTCAGATATTTTTTTTCTGCTTCCGCATCATTATTTCCAAGAAATGTAATAAATTTATAGCCATACTGGTCATAGGTGTTCAAAACATGATTTAAAAAGTGGCTGTAAAACTGATAAAAAAAGTTTGGGACAATAATGCCGATGATCTCACTGTTTCCTTTGGCAAAAATTTTAGCGAGCTTATTTTCCTGATAATTTAATTCCTTCAGGGCGTTCGCAATAATATCCGCATTTTCCTTTGTGAGATAAGACGGATTATTAAAATAGCGTGAAATAGTCGCTTTGGATAAACCGGTATATTTTGAAATATCTGAAAAAGTAATGGCTTTCTTATGCATGGCGGCTGTAACTTCCTTTTGTTGTTTATGATCAGGACAGAAACGTTGACAGTAAGGCGCTTAAGTCCGAATATATCCCCGCTTGGAGGAGATTATAAAATTATATCATTTTAATATTAAAAAGTAAATTACACTGTAAAATTTTTTTAAAATAGAAACCGATTTCTTTGGTGTAAATTACCAATTATAAGCTATGAAATTGATAAAAAACAACCAAAATATTTAAATTATTTCTTTCGTGTATTGACAAAATATAAAAATGGAGTTAAATTTGTAACAAGATAATAGAAACCGGTTACTTAAATCTTATCCGAGGTGTACAATGAACTATTATTTACAAAATATTAAAAGCTTTTCCGCGACCGCTGAGAACCCGGAAGCTTTATCCGGACAAGGAGGAAGAACAAACGGCGGAAGAAAAGGAAGTCCGTGCATTGAACCGTTATCTGCCGGCGAAAAAAGAATTTTGCTGCATAAATGCGGGCCGGGCGTCATCCGAAAAATTTGGTGTACGATTCCGGCTGATCATCCGCAGCATCTGCGCAATATTATTTTGCGGATGTACTGGGATGGACAGGCGTGCCCCAGTGTGGAAGCGCCGCTCGGCGATTTTTTCGGAATAGCCCATGGAAAGCGGAGGAAAATGATAACGCCCTACGTAGGGATGCAGGACGCCAGGGGATTGAACTGCTTTATTCCCATGCCCTTCCGGAAAGAGGCTCTGATCACGATAGAAAATGATTCCGACACGGATGCGGCTATGTTTTTTTACCAGATCGATTTTACGATCGGGGACTGTTTGGACGAAAATGCGGGATATTTCCACGCCCAGTTCCGGAGGGAAAACCCATGCGCCATCAAAAAGGATTATGTGATTTTGGACGGAGTGCAGGGAAGAGGCGTTTACATCGGAACCGTATTAGGCATCCGTAACCTGTATTCTGATCATCTGCAGGAATGGTGGGGCGAGGGCGAAGTGAAGTTTTATCTGGATCAGGATGAAGAATATCCTACTATCTGCGGAACCGGACTGGAAGACTATATTGGCAGCGGATGGGGAACCGACGAAACCTGCACGCCTTACCAGGGAGCCCCTTTATTAGATCAGGCGAACGGACTGTATTCTCTGTACAGGTTTCATCATTTTGACCCTGTATATTTTCAAAACAAAATAAAGGTTACGGTACAGCAGCTGGGATCGGGTGAAAGAAAATGGGCGGAAGCATTTTACGGCAGGCAGGGAGCCTGTTATAAAGCCGCAGGATGTGAAGCGGATTCTCACTTATGCCTGTTTGAACGCAGTGATGACTATTGCAGCGTGGCTTATTGGTATCAGGAGCTCCCGACGAATCCCTTCCCGAAATTCCCGGACAGGAAAGAACGAACAATTGACATTTTATAACATGCAAAGGAGGAACTTATGAAAAGAAAGTTATTATCCATTTTAATGATTACCATGCTTGCGGCCGGTACATTGTTCGGATGCTCGGACACAGACGGCAAAGCAAAAAGTAAAACCGGCACGGAGGAATCAAAATCCGATACGGTTAAGACAGAAACTGACCAGCCGGATGAACAGCAGCCGGACAGCGCCGAACAGGTTGAAATTACCGTTGCCTATCCAAGCGACGACGGCGCCGAACAAAAATTAGATACCCTTATTGCGGAATTTAACAAATCATATCCTAATATTAAGGTGAATTACGTGATCATTCCCTTCAGCTCCTGGCCGGATTATATTACCAAGCTGAAAACCATGGTTGCGGGCGGCACGGGACCCGATGTGGCGCGTCTGGCCGTTGAAGGAATCCAGTCCTTTGTTGCGGACGATCTGGCGCTGGCTTTTGACGATTTCATTGCGGAAAATCAGGAGCTCATGGAGGAACTGGGCGTTAACGATATTCATCCGAATATTAACGCACCGTTTCAGATCGGTGGAAAAACATACGGGTTTGCGTGGGACTGGAACAACATCGTTATGTTTATGAACAAAAATGTTTTTGCGGAAAAAGAAGTGGAACTGCCCGCGACAAGCTGGAATAAAGACGAATTTCTGCAGCTTGCACAGACGCTTACTTATGAAAAAGACGGAGAAAAGGTATACGGCACCGTTGCGCCTACGGATTACTTTACCGTTACGGCGTGGTTATATAATAACAATGCAAGCGTGCTGAATGAAGAAATGACAGAGTGTACCCTGAATTCGCCTGAAGCAGTGGAGGTTATTCAGTTTTTGCATGATCTTGTATATAAATATGAAGTTGCGCCGGCCCCTTCCGCGGGACTGGATACTTCGAACCTGTTTATGAACGGACAGATTGCAATGCTCGGCAACGGAAGATGGTCGATTGCTTCCCTGGCAAACAACAATTTTGAAGACTATGATATCCAGGCGCTGCCCGCCCTGTCCACACAGCAAAGCTCCTTTGGCTCCGGTTCATTCCCGGTATTAAGCAGTACCAAACATCCCTATGAGGCAATGCTGTTTTCATCCTGGCTTTCCGCCAGTACATTTTCTCAGGAAACATTCCTGAAAACAGATTCCGTGCCCTCCCGGATCTCTGTCATGGAGAAAATCCTTCCCACCATGCTCCCGGAAAACGGAATGATATGGAGGGAAAGCGCCGACGTTGCAAAAAGTATTCAGGCTCCGGCAGAACTGACGGATGTAACGGCGGTATTTGATAAATACATGTCCCTGATCTTTGCAAACGAGATGTCCGTGGAAGACGGCCTGAACGCGGCTGCAGAAGAAATAAACGCCATTTTGGCAGATTCATAACAGCATATTAACGGGGCCGTCTTCTGACGGCCCCTGAAAAAGAAAAGAAGGAATCAATATGTCCGTAAAGAAAAGGAAGAATTCTGTAAAAAAAGAAAACCGCATCGCTTATTTGTTTGTAGCGCCCGCGCTGATTCTTTTTATCCTGTTTGTGGGTTACCCGCTGATTGCCTCCGCCTGTTTGATGTTCTGCGATTATAACCTGATTTCTCCGCCGAAGTTTAAAGGGCTGGCAAACATTATAAAGTTTTTCCGCGATAAAGAAGTTCCCCTGGTCATGCTGAGCAGCTTAAAGCTTTTGCTGGTACTTGTTCCCATGCATGTGATCTTTGGCCTGGGCCTGGCCTGTCTGGTGAATCGAACAGGGAAAAAGATGTCCGCCGTTTACCGTGTAATTATTTATATTCCTACAATTATGACGACTGTGTCGGTTGCAACGGCCTGGTCCTATCTGTACGATACGGATTTTGGCGTATTTAATTATTTTCTCGGAAAATTGGGGATTGGAAAAATTCCCTGGCTGAATTCGTCAGCCTGGGCATTCTGGGCAATCATTATTTTCAGTCTGTGGAAGTTTGTCGGAACGCCCTTTTTATATTATATAATCGGGCTTCAGAATATTCCTGCTTCTTTTTATGAGGCGGCGGAAATCGACGGAGCCGGCGGCAGACAAAAATTTTTCTACATCACCCTGCCAATGCTGACGCCTACCATATTTATGGTGGTGGTTTTATCCCTGATCAGCTATATCCAGTGTTTTGACGAACCATATATTTTGACGGGAGGGGGACCCGGAATTTCCACCACCACGGTGAGCCTCTATATTTACAGGAACTTTCAGGCACAAAATATCAGCTATGCGAGTATCCTTTCCGTTTTCCTTTTTATATTGATAATGGCAGTTACGATCTTTCAATTTAAAATGTCGGATAAATGGGTGAATTACGATACGGAGTAGATATAAAAGAAACGAGGAAATATATGAGAAAAAATAAATTTACAGCGCTTGCCAATATCGGCTGTGTCTTGATTAGTTTTATCGTTTTACTGCCTTTTATGTGGATGCTTGCAACCTCTCTGCGTCTTCCGGTTGATTCCTTCCGACTTCCGCCGTCCTTTTTTCCTACGGTGTTTCACGTGGATAATTATGTGCAGGTATTCCGGAAGGTTCCTCTGCTTAAATTTATCGGAAACAGCTTTTTTGTTTCCGTAACGGCAACCCTTTTACAATGTATGATAACATGTATGGCGGCTTACGCTTTTGCAAGGCTGCAGTTCAAAGGAAAAAATATTATTTTTCTGCTTTTGCTGTCCGGTCTTATGATACCTGTGCAGTCCACGGTAATTCCTATATTTATGTTGTATAAGCAGATTGGATTGATGGATTCCAGGCTGGGGGTTATTTTGCCACTGCTGATTAATCCTCTCGGAATTTTTATAATGAAACAATTTATGGAATCCATTCCCGGAAGCTATGATGAAGCGGCAAAGTTAGACGGAGCCGGACATTTTGCAATTTTGTTCAGAGTCATCCTGCCAATGACTAAGCCTGCAATCGTAACCGTGGCGGTATTATCCTTTGTCTCCTCATGGAATGATTTTTACCGTCCGCTGATCTTTATCACCAGTTCGGAGAAAATGACGCTGCCTTTGGGAATGACGGCTTTAAGCGGTTTGATGCGCAATACGAGTATTTCGATTATTCTTGCGGGAATTATTATCTCGGCCATTCCGCTTATATTGATTTATTCTCTGGGACAGAAATATTTTGTGGAAGGAATTTCCCTTTCCGGGTTAAAGGGGTAAATTTGTACGCCTGCCGAAGCGGGCAGATAGGAGCAAAAATGCAAGTAGAAAACAGTGCGCTTGCCAGAGCGCGGGAATATGAAACGAAACAGCAGAAACTGCGGGATGCGGCTGTCTTTCCCATATTTCACCTGCGGTCGCCGGCCGGATGGATCAATGATCCCAACGGATTTTCTCTTTATGAAGGCGAATACCATTTGTTTTTTCAATATCATCCGTATTCGGCGGAATGGGGTCCCATGCACTGGGGACATGCGAAGACACGTGATTTTGTACAATGGGAATACCTTCCCGCCGCAATGGCCCCGGATCAGGATTATGACTGTGAGGGCTGTTTTTCAGGCTCCGCAATACAGGACGGGGACAGACACATTCTTGCTTATACCAGCGTTTGCTTTGAAAAGCAGGAGGACGGCCGGACAAAAGTATGCCAGACGCAGAGCATTGCTGCCGGAGACGGGTACAATTACAGTAAGCAAAACGGCAATCCGGTAATTGGCGCCGGCCAGCTTCCCGCCGGCAGCGATCCGGAAAATTTCAGAGACCCAAAGCTATGGAAAGAAAACGATATTTATTACATAATTGCAGGAAGCCAGGACAGGGACAAAACAGGGCGTATTTTAAAATATGCGTCCCGGGACCTGATTCATTGGACCTTCGAGGGTATTTTGTTCCGGACCACGGAAAAAATAGGCCGGATGTGGGAATGTCCGGATTATTTTAAGCTCCGGGATAAACAGGTTTTGCTGATTTCCCCGCAGGATATGCAGGCAAAGGGATTAGAATATCACTGCGGAAACGGAAGCGTTTATTTTACCGGCTATGAAGAGAACGGTGCGTTTATAGAAGAATCCAGGGGCTGCATGGATTTCGGAACAGATTTTTATGCTCCCCAGACACTTTTGACGGGGGACGGAAGGAGAATTATGATTGCATGGATGCAGTCATGGGATATTCAGAATTATCCTCCCGAATTTGAATGGCGCGGGATGATGACATTTCCGAGGGAGCTGTCACTGCAGGGGCATACCATCAGGCAGGCGCCGGCCAGAGAAATAGAACAGTTCAGAAAGAATAAAGTCCGGTATGACAATTTTTGTCTGAAAGAGAAGACCTGCTTCGCAGATATACGGGGCCGAGTTATAGACCTGACTGTACAGATTAAAAAAATAAACTGCAGTTCTGTGGAAATACGGCTTGCAAAGGGCGGCGGCCATTATATCAGTATTGAATACGACGCAGCAAAAAAAACAATTATATTTGACAGAAAATATGCGCAGTGCATCAGGGATATCGTAAATGAAAGAAAACTGAACCTGAATCCGGACAGAGACACCGTTACAATGCGGATTTTGATGGATTTGTATTCCGTGGAAATTTTTTTTAACGAAGGAGAAAAAACGCTGACATCCCTGTTTTTTATGGATCTGCAGCATGACGATATAGAATTTATTCCATACGGCGGAAGCTGCGTACTGGATATAGAAAAGTGGGATATTAATATTTAATAAATCAGACTTTGCAATACCGGCCCCAATATAGTATGATAGTAAAGACACAAAAGTAAAAGTACAGTCATACGAATGAGCAGGGGGAATTACCATGGGATTTTTTCAGAAAAAAATCGGACCGGTATTTGTAAAAGAAGACAGCGATACGACAGAATATATTAAAAAACTGGAAGCTTTAAGAGAAAAAGCCGGCGATACGGTAAAGCAGGAGATAGAAAAACAGATTAAATATGCCAGGTACGGCGAAATCGGAGAGAAGAACATTGCCTTTGAGTTAAAAAGCAGCGGCATGGATATGATGATTCTGCACGATCTGCATCTGGAAGCCGGAGACGTTCCGGCACAGATCGACTATCTTGTTATAACAAGGCAATGTATATTTGTAATTGAGTGTAAAAATCTCTATGGTAATATAAAGATTGACAATAAAGGTACCTTTATACGTCTCCTGGGGCAGGGAAAAGAGAAGGCAATCTATTCGCCTGTTACGCAGAATGAACGCCATTTAAAAGTACTAAAGGCTGTGCGGGGCAAAACGAAAAATGCCCTGCAGAAGGCTTCCTTTGAAAAAAATTTTGAAGCAAACTACAGATCCATCGTAGTCCTGGCAAATCCGGAGACCGTCTTATACGACCGGTATGCCCCAAAAGAAATAAAACAAAAAGTAATCCGGTACGACACATTAATCGAATATATAAGAAAGACCAATGAAGAAAGTAAGCTTTCTACACTATCCGTAGATTTTATGAAAGAGCTTGCCACATTTTTCAAGAACGAATCCATACCGGCAAAGTCGGATTATTCATTGAAATATCAGAAATTTATTGAAAATAAGGAAGGTGGACGTGAAGTTCAGGAAGAAGCTGCAAAACCGGTTTTGACGGAAAGCAAACCGGAACGGACAGATTTGATACAGGCTCTGAAGGAATACCGGCTTACGCAAAGCAGAGAAAATAAACTGAAACCCTATTATATTTTTAACGATGCCACGATGTATGATTTGCTTGAAAAGATGCCCGGGAGCCGTGAAGAATTATTAAAAGTATCCGGCTTTGGACCTGCTAAGGTTGAAAAGTATGGGAATGATTTATTAAAAATCATATCGGATCACAGATGAATATTCATCCGGATTATCCGTTACGCAGTCATATGCGCTTGACAAATAAATGATATTACGATAAAATAAAGCTGTTCGGGAATACGGACAGCTTTTTAAAATCATCCATGAAATTTTCATATTTCATGAAACAGAATCCATCAGATTCTACAAATTCCGGCGTTATCAGCCAAATTTCAGTATTGCAGTATTTAACAAAAAAACTTATAATGGAGGTAGTACATGACAGATGAACGAAATAATGTAAACAGGGAGTATAAGGACAGACTGTTCAAGCTGGTTTTCCGGGAGAAAGAGGATCTGTTGCAGCTTTATAATGCGGTTAACGGTACGGACTATGCTAATCCCGAGGATATGGAGATCAATACACTGGAAGATGCGACGTACATGGGAATGAAGTGTGAAGAGAATTTCTAAGTCTGCAAAATACACAGACTAAGAAATTCTAAAACTTCACACAGAAGAACGCAAGGGCAGCGTTCTTCTCAAATTGTTCGAACATCAGAGTACCTATAGCCCGAATCTTCCTCTGAGGGGTTTGTTCTATTTTGCGGATTTGTAAAGGAAACTGATGGCAGGGATTGATAGAAAAAATGCAGCGATTGACTGCCATGCTGTCATGCTGAATATCAATTACGGGCAGAACCGGGAACTTATGAAAAAGTGCCGCAAGCTTGAGGAATATTCTATATTTATTGGAAAAGTAAGAGAGAATACAGGCCGCAAAATGTCGATCAGAGAGGCCATTGACAGTGCCGTGGAAAATTGTATTAAAGAAGGAATAAAGATGCTTGCTTTGCTTGTTGAATATCTGCAGCGGGATGGAAGGCAGCAGGATTTAAAACTTCTTTCCGATGAAAAAGTCAGAAATAATTTATTTAGGGAATATCATTTAGAGGAATAGAACAAAGTTTGGTAATTTTATTTTTATATGTCGGTCTATTGACAAATCATTATTTTGAACCCATATTAAAACAGATGTTTTAAAACAAATAGTTTAAAAAGGAGATCTTTCATGCCGCCAAAGGCCAAATTTACCAGAGAAGAAATATTGGATGCTGCGTTAGCCATTACAGAAAAAAGCGGAATTGACTCCGTAACTGCCAGAGAGCTGGGGAACTATCTGGGAAGCTCGGCAAGGCCGGTCTTTACCGTATTTGACAATATGGATGAAGTCAAAGAAAGTGTTAGGGCACGGGCAAAAGAATTATACGGAAAATATGCTGCGGAAGGTTTAAAAGAGCCGCTTGCGTTTAAGGGAGTGGGACTTGCCTATATTCGCTTTGCCATAGAAAAGCCTGAGCTGTTCCGGCTTCTTTTTATGCAGCCGCCGCAGTCTTCCAAAGATGTGGCGGACGTTTTGCCGATGATAGACGATCATTACGATTTGATTTTGCAATCCGTACAAAATCCTTATAAATTAGACAGAGCCGCCGCCGAAAAGCTATACCAGCATTTATGGACTTATACGCACGGCATTGCGGCTATGCTTGTCACGGGATTATGCAGCTATAAGCCGGAGCAGATAGAAGAAAGAATAACAGAAATATTTAAAGGTCTGTTACTCTCTCTTGACAAGGGCATAAATTATGAAAGACAAGGGTATAAGGTTGAAAGAAAAACGCTTTCAACCTGACGTATTTAGGCCTTTCCCACATGGGAAGGGCTCATGTGGGAAAGGCATGGGTAAAAAAATGATAAGTATTAAAAATTTACATAAAAGCTTTGGGGCCGGGGAAAGCAGAACCGAAGTTTTAAAAGGAATCACATTAGACATTGCAGATCATGATTTTATGGTTCTTTTGGGTGCGTCCGGATCGGGTAAATCTACTTTGCTGAACGTTATTTCCGGTCTGGAACCTTCCGACAGCGGCGAAATACAGTATGACGGCCGGGACATCAGCGGTATGAAAGATAAAGAAATAACGCTTTTCAGAAAAACAACAATTGGTTTTGTTTTTCAGCAGTACTTTTTACTGCCCAATCTGAACGTAGATAAAAACGTCAGGATGGGAGCGGATCTGGCGCATAATCCGGAATACCGCAAACTGATCGAAGACGTGGGGCTTGGGAACAAAATTAAAAAATATCCTTATGAATTAAGCGGCGGAGAACAACAGCGTGTATCCATTGCAAGGGCTTTGGCCAAAAAACCCAAGGTGCTGTATCTGGATGAACCCACCGGAGCATTGGATGAGGCTACGGGAAGAAACGTTTTGGATTTGCTTTGCAGGCTGCAGAAAGAAATGGGTTTTACAATGGTAATGGTAACGCATAACCAGAATTATGATGCCCAGTGCAAAACTTCAAAAGTGGTCAGCATAGTATCCGGCGGTTGCTTTTTTTGACGACAGTCGTGTTACTCTGTTTTTATATCGGACATTATATAGACACGCATCAAAAACAATTAGGCATATTGAAAGCCCTGGGATATGCCAGATTCAGGATTGCAAAACATTTTTGGGTTTTTGGCCTGCCTGTTTTTGCCGGAACGGCGTTTGGATATGCATGTGCGCATGCGCTGATGCCGAAACTGTACGAAATACAAAATAAGGACGGATATTTGCCGAATATCGTCGTTTCTTTTCACCCGGGACTTTTGTCTGCCCTTATATTTATGCCCTCGCTGTTTTTTGCTTTGCTGGCAGTTGCCTATAGCTTCCGGAAGTTAAAGGTTCCGGCCCTGCGGCTGATCAGGGGAGAATCCGTGCGAAAACATGTCCCTGCCAAAAAAGACACGGACAGAACCTTTTTGCAGGAATTAGAAAAAAGTAATGTACGGCAGCGTAAATCGCTGATATTTTTTATTACATTTGCCGTATTTTGTTTTGCGGCAATGACACAAATGTCTTTTTCGATGGAAGAGCTGTCAAGCCGGATGATGGGAATTATGACAATGACTATTGGAATCATATTGGCAGTCGTCACGTTATTCATTGCGGTTACATCTGTCGTAAAGGCAAACAGGCAAACCATTACCATGATGAAGGTATTCGGATATCAGGCCGGCGAATGTTCCCGGGCAGTGCTTAACGGCTACCGGCCCTGGGCATATCTGGGCTTTGCCCTGGGCACCGTATATCAGTACATGCTGCTGAAAATAATGGTATTGGTCGTATTTAAGGATGTAGAAGGTATCCCTGAGTATAAATTTGACGTCCCGGTCTTTTTTCTTTCCATGATTTTCTTTCTGATTTTGTATGAAACAATTATGTTTGCCTATGCACAAAAAATGAAGAAGACATCAATTAAAGAAATTATGACTGATTGATTCTATTAATCTATGCAGTTAGGAGGCAAATCTGAAAACTTTTAGTTTATGTTAAATCATCTCCCGGATCATAGCAGTTCCTACTCCAAAAACTTTTCGTAGGTATAGGTTACTTCCTTTATTTTTTCTTCTGCCGCCTCATATGCATCCCAATGAAGTTGCAGTAATTCTTCATATTGCTCCTTTGTTACACGAAAATACCATTTTTCGTTATTCTGCTCAAAAGAACCCTGAGATTTTATTTTTTCCGGCACTTCTTCCCCTTCGCGATCTGCATATTCAGGTATTCTGACCAGATATACCATATTCTCACTATTAAGCGCCTGAAAAAGAATAGTGGTGCTGCAAACTTTTTTTTCGCTTTCATCATATTGATAATAGTTAAAATCCTTCATAAGTATGTTATTCTGTACTTTTCCGGTGCCAATCAATGTTTCCCAGGGGCCCCAGGATCCGTCGCTTCCATCCAATCCAATATGCCACGAAATAATTTTTTCTTCTTCCGGATCGTATTTAAAAGCGGCATTTCTCCCACTGTTACGGATGAACAATTCCTGCATACCATCTCCTTCTATGTCAAAAAAAATGTATTCAAAAGATTCCAGTTCCGCTGTTTCAGGCGAATATCCAAACGACGTGCAATCTTTTAGATAAGTCTCTTCACCAGTCTTCCTATCCAGATAGGGCGCTTCATTACGAACCAGTCTTTGAAATATTTCTCTATACTCCTTATAGATATCGGGATTTCCTTTATCAAATTCACCTTCAAAATCCACCTTCAGATAGGCAGCTTTGATAATCCCAAAGACCTCTTCATCGACATACGGTAAATTCCTATTATCTCTCAATTCCGCCATATTGGCATACACCCGACAGGAAGGCTCTGAATCCGCAGCTTCTTCCAGGTTCTCCGGCTCTTCCGCCTGGTTTTGGATGATATTCGCATCCGGTTCTTCGGATGCCGCAGTTCTTTCATCCGCCCCGGCCTCACTGCTTTCACTTAGCTCCGTCCTGCTCCATCGTGGAAAGTCCGTCCTGCTTATCCTGATGCCTGGCCTGCCAGCTTTATACAATACCCCTGCTACAGTCAAAAAAAATATTGCCAAAATGATTACTGTCATTTTTTTTCTATTCATAATCGTCCTTTATTCTTCTTCATCCAAATATGCTGTCACGCGGATCAGATCAAAATTTTACTGTTAACTGCGCTGTCATAAGTGTAAGTAAACCCATCCGTTATCTGCCATCCTAATGCCTGCATATTTTCCAGCGTAACATACTGTGTGCTTTCCATGGCAAGAAGCATGAACCCCGATTCTGCGGGTTCTCAGTTCTTTATTATGCACAAGACAAGCCCCATCTGGACGGCCAGTATGCGGCGTTTGGGAAGGTGATAGAGGGGATGGATGTGGTGAACCGTATTGCGCAAACACCTACCGGTTATAACGACAGACCCTTGGAAAATGAGGTAATGCAGACGGTTACCGTTGAGACTTTCGGAGTGGAATATCCAGAACCGGAGAAGCTTTAAGAATTTTCTTAAAAAAGTATTATACGGTACTGTTCAGTACGGTTTTTATAAAATTTGTTGTCAAAATTGTTGTCAATTTTTATCTTGAAGAACAGCGTAAGACACCCCTTTGAAGATATTAAATTGCAAGACCCATTATCTCCTGAATTACTTTGATGTTCGTTTCATTTTCACAAAACCGTGTGCAAAACGTATCGCGAAAAAAGTGGCAACTGAAATGAGGGATGATAATGGGTTCCTTATTTGAAACCATTCAAATTATTTAAATTGCTCCTAAACAGCAAGTTTCCTCGTTATAACCCTATGTCCAATTCCACTTTTCAGATACTGATCTGCTTCCCTACCCGTGCTTATATCCGGCCTTCCAACTCTATATGCAGTTCCTTGCCGCAATAACAAGAATCGTAGCTATAATGGTTATTTTTACTTTTTTCACCATTGTCATCCTACTATCACTACAGCATACAATCCTATCTCAAAACTCCAACTACTGAAGAAATTCAAAACCAAATAAATCCTCATAGGTGTAGGTTACCTCTTTTATTTCTTCCTCTGCTGAATCATATGCATCCCAATAGGGTTGACACAATTCGTCATACTGCTCCTTAGTTACACGAAAGTACCACTCTTCTGTACTGCGTGTATAAATCCCCTGGACTTTCATTTCCTCCGGCACTTTAACTTCACGTTCCTTTTCTGCATATTTGGGTATCATAACTACACATAAACTTTCTTCTTCATTAAAGTCTCTTACCATGAAAAAAGTTTCACATTCCTCATTTCCATCTTGATCCAACTGATAGAACGATAAATACTTACCATCCCACGGCCATACAACTTTTCTGCTTCCCAACAGCAAATACCAGAAACTTCCCATCGAATACCATAATCTGTATTCACCTTCATCCGGGTTGTACTTAAAAATATAGGTTTCTCCACTATCACTTCTTACGCCCAATTCCGGCAAATCATCTTCATCCGCATCAAAAAAATAATATTTATAATCATTTACATCATACTTGTCTCGAAACCCATCCAGTTCTGTCATATAAACCTCTTTCTCAGTTGTCTTATCCCGGAAAGGAACTTCACATTGAATCAACCTTTGATATATTTCTCGATACTCGTCATATATTTCCGAATTTACACTTTTAAACTCTCCTCTAAAATCTATTTCTGCATATACTCCCTTAATAAATTCAAAGGTTTCGTCATCAGCATACGGCAGATTTCTTTCTTCTCTAAATTCCCCCCAGTAATCGTATATCAGATACCCTTCTTCATTTTGCACATTATCCGAAACAGCAACATATTCCGTTGCTGTTTCGGATAATTCCGTGTAAAAACACTCCATCAAGCTAACTCCCAAAAAACTTCCTTTAATCAAGAAATTCTCTGAGTTATTCACAATATCTGCATTGTACTCTGTCTTTTCCATACCAATTGATAAACAAATACTACATATACCCGCCAAAAAAAGCAACCCAATTGCTAAAACGAATAAGTAATGACGTTTTGTCTTTTTCATTATATATTATTCACTTCCTTTGTCTTTTAAATATACAATTACCTTCTCGAGTATATAATCACTGCAAACAAGTGTTCCTGTATTAGCTGAACAAAATTCTATTATATTACCACCAAAAGTATACTCCTCCCACCCATTCCCTCTAGTGGCATAAGGATAACGAATACCCGTTTGTATCAAACCACTATCAATTTCTACGGTGACTACATCGTTTTCATCCTCTGAATGTCCCTTCACAGGATATTTATTATATGAATGAGCCTTCCAGTCATATACATAGCAATTCAGGACTCTTATTTCTCCAGTATCTTTATTTCTTATCTCCACATCAACGTCCCTGGTAAAAGCCAAAAAATCATCCTCCAATACCTGTCCATCATCTGGATATTTTGGATTCATTACTTTGGGACCAATAGCTATATTATACTTACCGTCAGCTGTCATTAATGGATTCTCGTCATAATGGCCTTTCCCGGCCATACCCCAGACATCTAATGGTGTTAATATATATTTATCTTCATTTATATATGCAGCAACCTCTTTTTCAAAGGTCGTCACTACCGGTCTGTCCGGAATAATAAGTTCATCAAGAATCCAGCCTCTTATACCGTCATCTAACTCTACCGCCGCCCATAATCTTTCATCATCGCCTATTGCTTTATAAATTACATTCACTCTACATCCAAAATCTATGGTTAATATTTTGTTTTCATCTGTTTCATCCGCAACTGGCGTACTTCTTATCTTTGCTTTTTTAGGTATTACAACATACCTCCCTGTCGAACCGGAAGGCGTCCCCACCTCCAGACAGTTTACTTCTGTCAGATGGTTCTGCAGCATCGGAGCATATTCCCCGTCATTCCTTCCAAAACCGATATACAGCGGCTGCGCAAGCGTACGGTTTATTAAGGAAAAAGAGACTGCCCATTCTGCACAGGATGGAGTTCTGGCAAAAGATACCGTTCCGATTTTCTCCCAACTGTAATCCGTACCATTTCCGGTATACCGGAAAATTTCTTCATTCTTCACCATATAATCGATTCCGGAATTCACCCATCCCATTTCGCGGAAACCGGATAAGGAATTTCCTGCCATATCCAAATACAGGCATAACTGACTTGCCGTATTCAGCTCGGAACCTTCTACCATAACATACAGACAATAACTGTCCGTTCTTGCACATAAGTTATGGGTTCTTCCACTTCCCACAGCAAGAATACTGTCTTCCTTCCACTTGGAAGCGTCTCCGTCAATAATACTCTGATGATACGCAACCTCCCGCATTGGAATAGTATACGGAAGCTCATATACATTCTGCCTGCCGCCATTTTGTGCTGTTACATACAAGGTTGTGCTGCTGCTGACAGGAATAGAGTGTGCTTCCGACACACGTGCTGACATAACGGACGCCCGATTCGTTGTATAAGAAATCTGACTTCCTGCCGGGCCTGACAATACCACGGTCTGGGGCTTGGCATAATTTCCCGGCTTTGGCGTGGCGCTGACGATAACCGGCGGATGCCAGCCGTCCCGTTTCACCTGCGCATAGGCCCACACATATACCTCCCCAAACTGCTGGTTAAAACCGTCAACAATAGCCTGGTCAATATTCTTCCACACCCCGGTTTTACTGCTGTTTAAAACAAATCCCGCAAAATAGTGGATCAGCGGCGGCGGATAAGCCAGATTATTCTGCACAAAACTGATGGCGTCCCGGTGCTTCCACATATGATTGTCAATCAGGTAATCATAGTCTTCCAGCATAAAGAAATCCAGATTGGGATAAA
>CAJUNP010000014.1 GCA_910587935.1 uncultured Lachnospiraceae bacterium | reverse complement strand
GCGTATTTATGCTGGCTGTGAGGTTTTTACCTTTTCTCAACTGTCAAAAACAGGAGTATAGCATAAGTTTTTCACAGACGCAATGCATTTTCCCTAAAATATCATTATGAAAAGAACTCATGACCGCCATATTCAAACAAAAAAGTAAGATGTGTGTCAAACCATTTCATCCGTTCCGGGTTAGCATATTTTCTGGCGGCAAAATAGAGCGCTCCCTGCGACACATCCTCGCCGCACAAAGCCCGGTTTACCACACCGATGGTTTCTTCGCTTACCTCAACCGTATAAAAACGGCCGTTTGCTACCGGCGAAAACTGCGTCTTGCCCTTTTCCTTCTGTAAAACAACTTCCTGAATCGTATCCGGAAACCTTTCATTATTGACCCGGTTCAGTACAACGTTTGCCACCAGAAGTTTTCCTGTTTCATCTTCGCAGCCCGCCTCTGCTTCCACAATCCTCAAAAGGGCGTCATAATCCTCCGTATCGACCTCATACAGAAATTCTCTCTCCAGCACCCCATAATCCACGACTCTCTGCCCGGATGCCGCCTTGGTAAGAATCCCCATGTAATCCACACAGTTTTCCTCCTGCATCTGCTCCAGGGTCAGCCGGAAAGCCGGCGCCGCTATAATGCGGTTGAGTTCGATTCCTTTTACATTTAAAAATGTTACTAACACTGCGGCCTGAAAAAGCAACAGGAAAGCTATATATTTTTTGTACATTTGTTTACACCTCTTATCGCAATATTAACTTAACAAATCGTTTAAAAGTTTCTATCAAACTTAATACTTCCTTAATATTTTATACAGAAGGTGCAAAAAATATTTCTAAATTTGTATTCTTTTACCGTGAATGTTATACTTAGGATATTCAATTTCTATGTTTTAGGAGCTAATATGACAAAAAATTCCAACTTACCCGGCGTTTATTCGACAAAGAAACAAGACGGCTCTCCTTATTTCCGTGCCTCATTAACGCATAAAGGCAAACATATCAGCCTTGGCAGTTATTCCACCATGGAGCTCGCCCATCAGGCTTATTCGGAAGCCTGTATCATTTTACGCGATCCTGCCTTAAATACGGAGTCCTGTCAGGGAGAACAGGCGCTTCTTTTTGAAAAGCGGATATCTCTGATGAATCTACGGGATAACGGTATTTATTTTTCCAATCCCATATATATCCGGAAAAATTATTTTGAATACTATCTTTCATCCGATTTTACCCTAAAGTTTGATCTGGAAGATTTGTTTTACTATTCTTCACATAAAATCATGCAGCGGAAGGGACATTTTTTTGTGGCGGATTACGGTATGCAGTATAACATTAAAAACCGTTACGGAATCAAAAATTATGCGGTGGAAGGCAGGGATTACCGGTTTGTAAACGGAGACTTTACTGATCTGCGTTACGAAAACATTCAGATTTTCAACACGTATCACGGCGTGACCCGTATTACCAGAAATAATCGGACTCTCTATAAAGCGTCCATCCATATCAACGGCATTTATCTGATCGGCATTTATCCGACGGTAACGGAAGCGGCCATTGCCTACAACAAAGCTATCGATATTCTTAAAAGAAACGGCGTACAGAAAAATTATACGCCCAATTATATTGAGAACCTTTCCGCAAAGATCTACGCCGACATTTATTCCTGTCTGGATATCTCCGAAAAAATCAAAAGGTATGGTTCTTCCTGAACCATACCTTTTTAAGGGTTTATCTTGCGGCATAATCAATAAAACAGATATTCAGATTGGCATAGCCGTCTATTCCGTTAACCTGCGCCGACGTGGTATACTGCCACATGGCAAATTTGTAAGGATAATCGGGGATCTCCGCATCCTGGGAAAGCCAGATGTCATAAGCGTTCAGTTTCGACAGGTCAATCCTCTTAATCAGCCACTCCTTATCACCGTAAATCATCGCCCTGTATCCCGCCGCCTGAATCGTATCAAGAAACGCCTTAGTAATATTTGTTTTATCCACCCGGGACAACGCTTCTACTCGTGCCGTATCATTTTCTACATATTCCATATCAAAAGCTACCGGATATTGCAGCTTATACTCTCCCAGACTCTGGATAACCACATTGGCTTCCTCCACGGCTTCTTCCTGGGTAACGGCCTGTGAATAAAAATATACGCCGATATCCAGTCCCGCCTCCGAAGCCTTCTGAATGTTGTCGGCAAAGGTTTCGTCCATCATAATCTCCCCGCTGCTATACCCTCTGGCGCCGACCCGCAGCATTACAAAATCAATCCCTGCATCTTTAAGCTGATAGAAATCAACCTCTCCCTGATATCTGGAAATATCCACACCGATAAAGGATATGCTTTTCCCGTCTTCCACATATTTCATCTGGTTGTCACTGCTTACCAGCTTTGTAAAATCATATGTATTTTTGGAAAGATAAGGGCTGATTACGACCCACTCCCTGGTTCCGTCCCGGTATTCGATTAACGTATGCCTTCCGTCGTCCATGGGGTCTTTTCCGTCTTCTGTTTCCGTTTCCTCCTCTTCGCTTTCCTTTTTCTTTTCGGCATCCTTCAATTTTTTTTCATCTTCGCCCGGAACATCCGGTTCCATGGATTCTCCCTCTTCCGGGTACATATCCCAAAAATCCAGATCCTCCGGCGTCAGACCGTTTTCTTCTATCAGCTGAGAGGTGGCAGGATACCCGAACTCGTCTACTTCCTCTGTCTCACTCTCCTCTATGGTCTGGCTGACGGGAACCTTTTTCCCTGACGGCTTTTGATTTATTAATACCACTACTACCAGAATCGCCAGAATAAACACCGACACTACAATCACCATAACGCCCATATTTATTCTTCCGGTATGCTCCTCATAATCAAATTCATAATCGTAATTATCATCCAGTTTCATAGTTTATCTCTGCCTTTCGCATAGTATTCTTATATTTTATCCGACCGGACGCGTTTTGTAAAGCGGGTCCTTGCTGGCAGTCTTTACCTGCCGCCTTAAGCGTGCTATAATATGCAAAAACAGAAAAGGCTGTAATTTATGAGAAAATCCGTAACAAAACGTTTCTTTACAGGCATATTGTCTTTTTTTCTTTTTGCCGGCTCTTTTTCGGGCTGTTACTTAAGCCGCTCAAAACCGGTTACCCGGACCGGCTTTTATTTTGATACCGTCGTTTCCATAACCATTTATTCACCTGCGGACGAAACGCTTTTAGACTCCTGTTTTGAATTGGCGCAATACTATGAAGATTTATTAAGCCGTACAAAAGAAGGCTCGGATATATACAAAATAAATCATGCCGAAGGCTCTCCCGTTTCCGTATCTTCCGAAACAATCCTGCTTCTTGAAACGGCTTTGCAGTATGCGGCTTTAACGGACGGGAAAGTGGATCCTACCATCGGCGCAGTCAGCCGGCTGTGGGACTTTCACAGGGAAAACGAAGGGGCGCCGCCCGAAGAACTTTCTATTCAGGAGGCTTTGTCTCATGTAGATTACCGCTGCGTACAGATTTCCGGTAATAGGGTCACACTCTCGGACCCCTGCGCCGTACTGGACCTGGGATTTCTTGCCAAAGGCTATATTGCCGATAAAATAAAAGAGTACTTACAAAATGAAGGCGTAACCGGCGCCTTAATCAATCTGGGCGGGAACGTCCTGGCTCTCGGCTCCAAACCGGGAGGTAAGCCTTTTACAATCGGAATTCAGGAACCTTTTTCCGATACCGGCACTTCCGCACTGACACTTCCCGTCCGCAACAGTTCCGTCGTATCTTCCGGTATTTATGAGCGGTACTTCGAACACGGAGGAAAACTGTTTCATCATATTCTGGACACTTCAACCGGCTATCCTATTGAAAACGATCTTTTTTCCGTTACGATTTTGTCCGAATCTTCCCTGACCGGCGACGCGCTCTCCACCGCCTGCTTTACCATGGGGTATGAGGATGCTGCGGCTTATATCAATACTCTGAACGATATAGAAGCAATATTTATCACTTACGACAAACAAATCCATACAACATATTAAAGGATGATTCCGGCTGTATTATCGGAATCATCCTCTTCGTTTTACTCTTATCTCACTTCCACAATTGCCTTTTTGGGACACTTTTCCGCGCAGACGCCGCAGCCGATACAGGATTCCTGATCGATCGCCGCATGAAACGCTTCCACTTTCACAGCCCCCTGCGGACATGCCTTCACACAAAGACTGCAGCCGATACATCCTGCCGTACATCCCTTCATTGTGACAGGGCCTTTATCTTCGGAACTGCAGGCTACGACATATTTACTGTCATAGGGAATCAGTTCAATCAAATGCTTGGGACAGACCTCTATACATTTGCCGCAGGCCTTGCATTTTTCCCTGTCTACCACGGCTACGCCGTTTTCCACATGAATCGCGTCGAAGGGACAGACCTTTACGCAGCTTCCAAATCCCAGACATCCGTAATTACATGTTTTGGCTCCTCCGTTGGGAACAAAAGAAAGCATCCGGCAGTCCTCAATTCCCGTATATTCATAATCCAGCGTGGTCTTATCGCAGTCTCCCTGACACCGCACAAAAGCTGTTTTTCGGATTCCCGATTCGGTTTCCACGCCCATCACCGCCGCAATTTTATCGGCTACGGGCTGCCCTCCTACGGGACAGGCATTTACTGCGGCCTCTCCTTTGGCTATGGCTGCCGCAAGCCCCGAACAGCCGGCGAACCCGCACCCGCCGCAGTTATTTCCCGGCAGAAGCCCCAAGACGGCTTCTTCTTTTTCATCTGTTTTTACTTTAAATTTAATTGCGGCGATCCCCAGGAACACGCCGATAAACAAACCTACGCCTCCGACCATGCCGGCCGCCTTTAAAATTCCCAATACTATTTCCATAACGGCCACCTCCTACAATAATCCGGAAAAGCCGCAAAATGCAATCGCCATAAGTCCGGCGGTCAAAAGCACTATAGGCATTCCCTTAAACGGTTCCGGAATTTTATTATATTCGATTTTTTCCCTGATTCCGGAAAGAATGATAATCGCAATCGTAAATCCTGCCGCCGTTGCAAAGCCGTTTACAACGCCGGAAAGAATTCCATACTTTTTCTGCACATTCGTTAATGCCACGCCAAGAACCGCACAGTTTGTCGTAATCAGAGGAAGGTATACCCCCAGCGCCTTATAAAGGGGCGGCATAAACTTTTTAAGAAACATTTCTACAAATTGAACCAGCGCCGCAATCACCAGAATAAATACAATAGTCTGCAGGTATGTGATGGAAAGGGGCTGTAAAACAAATTGATAAATAACGCCGGATACTGCGCTTGCCAGCGTAATAACAAAAATAACGGCAACTCCCATTCCCGCCGCCGTATTTGTTTTTTTTGATACGCCGAGGAACGGGCACAGTCCCAAAAACTGACTTAACACCACGTTGCTTACCAGAGAAGAACTAATCAGTATAATCAACAAATCCTTTACCTGTTCCATGATCATTCATCCTCCTCTTTCCTTAAATCGATAATTTCCATCTCTTCCTTTTCACCGTAAAATCGTCTGCTGCAGCCGGTATCCCTGCAGTTCATACAGTCTTCGCTGCAGCCCGACTGTATTTTGGACGCGTCTTTTCCGGCTTTTTCACTGCGTATTTTGATTAAATTCTGCAATGCGGTCAGAGCCGCCAATACAAAGAAAGCGCCCGGCGCCAGCACAAAAATACCAACGGGTACAAAGCTGTCCGGCATCACCTGAAAATCAAACACTTTTCCCGAACCAAGCAGTTCCCGGAGCGCTCCTATACAGGTCAGCGCAAAGGAAAATCCAAGCCCCATGCCAAGTCCGTCAAAGAAAGACGGCACGACAGGATTTTTGGAAGCGTACGCCTCCGCCCTGCCGAGAATAATGCAATTAACAACGATCAACGGAATATAAATTCCCAGGCTGTCGTATAACGCCGGAATATAAGCCTGCAGCAAAAGCTCCACCATCGTAACAAAGGATGCGATGATTACGATAAACGCAGGAATTCTCACCTTATCCGGAATAATCCCGCGAAGCAGGGAAATAATCACATTACTTAACGCCAGCACGACCGTGGTGGTAAGCCCCATGCCAAGTCCGTTCATGGCGGAGGTCGTAACCGCAAGAGTCGGACACATTCCCAGCATTAACACAAAGGTGGGATTTTCTTTGACCAGACCGTTTACAAGTCTCTCGCCTGCCTTATTCATTGCCCTGTCCCTCCTTTAATACCGTTCTGAAATACTCAAGTCCCGCGTTGACTCCATTGGTAATCGCGTTTGTGGTTATGGTCGCCCCGCTGATCGCATCGATCTGGCTGTCGCTGACTGCACCGGACTTCGTATACTCAAACTGCGCCGCGTTTTTATCTGCAAACTGCGGCTTTAGCACTTCTTCCGCCTTCATGCCAAGCCCCGGTGTTTCGGAAATAGACAGCAGCGAAATACCGTTTAAAGTGCCGTCCAGCCGGATACCCATGGTAAACACAATATCGCCTCCGTACCCTTCCGAAGTCGTAATCGTAAGAACATAACCGATGTTTTCTCCGTCCGCACCCTTTGCCGCGCGCACGACGTCCGTCATACTCTGCGCGCCATACCCTGCCTGTGCAAAGTGCTTTGAAGCCTCCTCCAGGTCAAATTCAGGGCACTCCTCAAAAGAAACGGCGTCGACAAAAACCTCTTTGCAGCTTTCCGTTTTTTTCTTCTCCTCCTGAAGCGCTATGGGATTCTTGGTAATCTGGTAAATAAATCCGAGAATCACGCCGGCCAGCAGGGTAATTATAAAAAGAACCAGCGCATCATGAAGCATGCTTCCCGCTTCATTCCCGCTTCCTTTTGCCGTCTGTCTTTTCACTGCCGCATCACTCATGAACGTTCCCCTCCTTTTCCAAATGCTTTGGGCATCGTCGATTTTTCAATCAATGGCACTAACAGATTGGAAAGAATAATCGCATAGGAAACGCCTTCTGCCGAAGGCCCGAAAATACGGAAAATTCCTGTCAGCACGCCAAGAATCGCACCATATACATACTGTCCCCGTTTTGTTACCGGTCTTGTGACATAATCGGTTGCCATAAAGAACGCGCCCAACATCAGACCGCCTCCCGCCAGATGCGCGCTGATAAAAGCCGGGTTAAACCCGTGTCCGCCGCAAATCCCCAGGAATATCACAAAAGTAACAAGATATGTACCCGGAACCTTTAAGTCGATAACTCCGAAAACAAGCAGTATACACGCGCCTAAAATCAGCGCAATCATGGAAGTCTCACCGATCGTTCCGGCCGTATGCCCGGTGACCATATTCATAATATCCACATCTTCGCCGGCTTTCAGCAAAGCAAGAGGCGTAGCCCCCGAATAGGCGTCACAGGTAAAATCCGTCATAATGGCGGGAAAAGAAATCAGCAGAAAACATCTGGCCGCCAAAGCCGGATTCATAAAATTCTGTCCCAATCCTCCAAACAGGCATTTTACGACTAATATGGCAAAAACGCCGCCTAAAACCGCCATCCACCAAGGCGCTCCCACCGGCAGATTCAATGCCAGAAGCAAGCCGGTAACGACTGCCGAAAGATCACTCACCGTCTGCTTTTTAATCAGTAAACCAAATAAAAATTCCGTCAGAACCGTACTGAAGACCGTAATCAGAATCAGCATCAGCGCTTTCGGCCCAAAGTTGTAAACTCCCACCCCCGCAGCCGGAAGCAGCGCCAGTATTACCGTCATCATAATGCTGCTGGTAGTGGATTGCGACCGGATATGGGGATTGGACGATACCTTCATCAAATCACTCATGGATTCTCCCTCCTACTTTTTCTTCTTCGCCAGCATCATTTTTCTCATCGACTTAATGCTCTGCGTTAATGTTCTTTTGGCAGGACATACGTAACTGCAGCAGCCACATTCGCAGCACTCCATGCCATTATTTTTAAGGAATTCCTCTTCCCTGTAATTTTCCGCGTAATCCGCCAGGAGCTTCGGCACGACTCTTCCGGGACATACTTCCACACACTTGCCGCAATTGATACATGCCGTAGGCTCCATGGCGGATACATCGTCCTTGGTCAGGCAAAGAAGGGCCGACGCCGTCTTCGTGGTAGGAACATCCAGATCAAAAATACCGAATCCCATCATCGGCCCGCCGGATATGACCTTAACCGGCTGTTCCTTAAAACCGCCCGCCTCTTCAATCAATTCATGATAATTGGTTCCGATCCGCACTTTGAAATTCCTGGGTTTTGCAATGGCGTCGCCCGTTACCGTCACAATCCTCTCCATAAGAGGCTTGCCTTCCATAACCGCATGGCATATGGCTACTACCGTATCCACATTATCAACGATACAGCCTGCATCCGCCGGAAGCTTACCGGAATGGATCGCCCTGCCTGTGGTCGCATAAATAATCTGCCGCTCCGCCCCCTGCGGATACTTTGTTTTCAGCGCCTTTACGCTGATCCGCGTTTCATTCCTCGTCAGTTTTCTGAAAAGCTCAATACACTCCGGTTTATTGTCTTCAATTGCAATAATTCCCTGGGCTTTGTCAAAAAGCTTCAGCATGATGCGCAGACCGTCAAGAACCTTCTCGGGTTCCTCTAACATCCTCCGGTAATCGGAAGTAAGATACGGCTCACACTCTGCGCCGTTTACAATACAATATTCTATTTTTTCCGGATTCTTGGGAGAAAGCTTGATAAAGGTGGGAAAACCCGCGCCTCCCATCCCCACGACACCAGCTTCCTTTACCCGCTCTATAATTTCTTCCTTCGTATATGCGGAAAGCTCTTTTACGGGAAGCGGGTCCGTTTCCTCGTACTTTCCATCGTTTTCGACAACGATACTCATCACGTTATCGCCGGTTACCACCCTCCTTGGTTCGATTGCCTTAACCGTTCCTGAAACCGTCGCATAAATGGGCGCGCAGACAAATGCAGCCGCATCCGCGATTTTCTGTCCGGTCAGGACACGATCTCCCTCTTTTACAATCGGAACCGCCGGTGCGCCGATATGCTGCGATAAGGGATACACCAGATCCCCTTTGGGAAGCACGTCCCGTATCCTCTTGTTTTTGGACAGGTTTTTACCGTCATATGGATGGATTCCACCTATAAAAGTTAATCTTGCCATAGTTCCCCTGCCTTCCTCCTGCATTCATTTTTTTAATCTGAAACAGAGTTTCCTCAGCTTAAATCACTACTATACCAATATACTATTTTTCGACGGAAAATACTACTCCATTTTTTTGATTCGCGTTAAATATTTGTGAAAATTTTTTATTCATAACCGGTCAAAAATATGATATGATAAGCACAGTAACAAAAAAGGAGTGTCTGCCAATGAAAACAATCGAACAGGAACTGAACGATTTTATTGTAACTTATCCCTTAGACCGTATTGCTCCTCTTGAAAAAATCCTTTTTGTGGATATAGAAACCACCGGTTTCACCGCAAAAAGCTCTTCTTTGTATTTAATCGGCTGCGCCTGGTATAACGGCTCCGTCTGGATGCTCACCCAATGGCTTGCCGCTTCCTATGAAGAGGAAAAAGAGGTGCTTTGCTCCTTCTTTGACTTTGCCGCTCCATTCACGCATTTAATCCATTTTAACGGCAATAACTTTGACCTTCCGTTTATCCTCCAAAAATGTGCCCAGTACAATATAGAACAGGACTTTTCTCCCTTTGAGGGCATCGACCTTTACAGGCGCGCCGCACCTTACAAACAGCTCCTGCGTCTGCCCAACTGTAAACAGCAAACACTGGAACAGTTTCTGGGAATCAACCGAATCGACACCTTTAACGGCGGAGAACTGATTGGCGTCTATCACGACTACGCGGCGGCGCCTACGGACGACTCCGAAAAACTCCTTCTTCTCCACAATGCCGACGATATGCGCGGAATGCTTTCCATCCTTCCCATTCTGGCCTACCACGACTTATTTCATGAGAAGATCCGGGTAAAAAAGGTTCAGGCCAATTATTATAAGGATGTGAACGGTTCTATGGGACAGGAACTGATCATGAACTTAACGCTTCCAACCCCTCTTCCGGCCGCCGTTTCCGACCGCTTTGAAGGATGTTATTTTTCCGCTTCGGATACGGAGGGAATCATTAAAGTTCCTCTTTATAAAGCGGAACTGAAATATTTTTACGCTAATTACAAAGATTATTACTATCTTCCCGCCGAGGATATCGCATTACATAAGTCCGTCGCATCATTTGTCGATAAAGGACACCGCATGCAGGCTACCGCGGCGACATGCTATACCAGGAAATACGCCACTTATCTTCCGCAGTGGAAGGTTCTTGTGGAACCTTTCTTCAAAGAAGACTACAACTCCAAACTGTTCTATTTTGAAGTTACGGAAGAAACGAAAAAAAACAGAGAGCTCTTTACGGCTTATGCTAAACACTTGCTGGATATGCTATGGGAAAGATAATAAACAGGCAGTTGTATCATTACATACAACTGCCTGTCTGTTTATGCCTTTTCGTAATAAAAAGAATTCTTTCTTGTGTACCCGACCTCTTTGTGGTTAATAATCTGTTCTGTGCTGCCTATAAACAAGATTCCGCCGGGCGCCAGCGCCTTTTGAAATTTGCGGTAAACATCGCATTTTGCCTCTTCTGTAAAATAAATTAATACATTGCGGCATACAATCAAATGGTATCCTGTCGGATACGGGTCCCGAAGCAGATTATGTTCTTTAAATTCCACTCTCTTTTTTATTTCATCTGAAATCTGATAAGACGGTCCAACCTTGGTAAAGTACTTATCTTTTAAATCTTTCGGCACGGAAACAATACTTTTTTCGGAATAAAGTCCCACCTTGGCCT
The DNA here is from genome assembly GCA_910587935.1 of uncultured Lachnospiraceae bacterium. Taxonomy (GTDB): domain Bacteria; phylum Bacillota; class Clostridia; order Lachnospirales; family Lachnospiraceae; genus MGBC143606. The sequence goes on along the minus strand of CAJUNP010000014.1, from coordinate 58,755 downwards.
TTTGAATTACCTGTTTATCAAGATCCGTAGCCTGAATTTTAATCTGGCTTAAGGGAATATGCCTTGATAACGCCATTACCAGAGAATAAGGCTCGTCTCCGGTAGAACACGCGGCACTCCATATCTTCAGATTACGCCCATACTTACGGAGCAGTTCCGGCACAATCTCCTGATCTAACAGCTTCCATTGATCCGGATTACGGTAAAACTCCGAAACGTTAATCGTTATATAATTGACAAATTCCTCAAATCTTTCTTTATCTGACTTCAGGGTCTGTACATACTCGTTATAACCCGCTATTCCATTTTTACTGATCAAAGTATCGATACGCCGCTTCATCTGCTTTTCTTTATAGGCGTTCAGATCGACCTTGGTCATTTCAAAAATAGCCTTTTTAAAATATTCATAATCATAATTCATGAATCACCGCCCCGATCGTCCGCTTTTTATTCTGCGGATTCAACATCGGACTCAGCTGCCTCATCCGCTTCTTCAGACGCTTCCGGTGCAAGCAGAGCCTTAACGCTTAAGCTGATCTTCTTATCGGCTTCGTTCAGATCCACAACCTTAGCGGTTACTTCCTCGCCGATTTTTAAAATATCGGAAGGCTTTTCGATATGATCCCTGGAAATCTGTGAAACGTGAAGCAGTGCGTCGATACCCGGCTCCAATTCCACAAATGCGCCGAAATCCGTCATTCTTGCGACAACGCCTGTCACTTCCATGCCAACCGCATATTTGTCCGCCGCCTCTTTCCATGGATTCTGGTCTTCAAATTTCATGGAAAGCGCAATCTTGCTGCCGTTAATTTCTTTAATCAGTACGGTAACCGGATCGCCTACTTTAAATACCTTTTTAGGATTCTCAACTCTTCCCCATGACATCTCGGAAATGTGAAGCAGTCCGTCCGCTCCGCCCAGATCGATAAATGCTCCGAAGTCCGTTACATTCTTAACGATTCCTTCCACAACATCGCCTTCGTGAATCTTCTCAAACAGTTCCTTCTGAAGTTCGGCCTTTTTCGCAAGAACAAGCTGCTTCCTGTCGCCGATATATCTCCTTCTCTTGGGATTGTACTCGCTGATTACAAATTCAATTTCCTGGCCTGCATATTTGCCAAGATCCTTCTCATACGTATCGGAAACAAGACTTGCGGGAATGAAGATTCTTACTTCATCCAGAATCACGCTTAATCCGCCCTCCAGCACCTGTGACACGGTAGCCTTTAATACTTCCTGGCTGTTAAAGGCTTCTTCGATCCTCTTGTTGCCCCTGTCAGCCGCAAGACGCTTGTAGGTCAGGAGAACCTGTCCCTCTCCGTCGTTTACCTTTAATACCTTTACCTCCATGGAATCACCGACCTTTGCAACGGCAGTCAGGTCGACGTTCGGTTCATTGGTATACTCGTATCTTGTCAAGATTCCGTCGGACTTGTATCCGATGTTCAGAACCATTTCATCCGGTTTCACATCGATGACTGTACCTTCAACTACCTCTCCTGCATGTATTGTCTTAAATGATTCCTCCAACATTTGTTCAAAAGTTAATTCTGACATAATTTTGAACCTCCTCAATAATATTATTTGGGGTGGAAGCCCCTGCAGTAATTCCCACTAGCCGAACAGATTTAGGTAGTTCTAAATGCAAGTCATCCAGTGTTTGTATAAAATAAGTGTGCGCACATTCCTTACAGCAGATATCGTAAAGTTTCCTGGTGTTGGAGCTGTGCTTTCCACCAATTACAATCATTACATCTGCCGCAGCCGCCAGTTCTTCCGCCGCTGACTGCCGCTCCTGCGTTGCATTACAGATAGTGTTCACAACATTAACATTGTAACCTTTTTTTTTAAAAATTTCAACTATATCTTGAAATTTGTTGTTGTTAAATGTCGTTTGCGCTACAATACAGATATTTTCACCCTCTCCTGCAAGGAATTTTTCCGCTTCCTCCAGGTTTTCTATCACATCCGCACCGTTTTTGCACCAACTGACAATTCCTTCCACTTCCGGGTGAGACGCATTGCCGGCAATCACAATTCTTTTTCCTTCCCCGCTCTCCTTTTCCACAATTCCGTGAATCCGTTTTACAAAGGGACAGGTGGCGTCCACACATTGCAGACCCTGTTTTTCTATCAGTTCATAAACCGGTCTTGTAACGCCGTGAGAACGGATAATCACGGTTCCTTCCCGAAGGCCCTTTATGTCCTCCGCCGTATGAAGAACCTGCACGCCTTTTTGTTCCAGTTCTTTCACCACCTCTTCGTTATGGATAATGGGACCGTATGTATAAATCGGACCCTTTTTCCCAAGCCGTTCATAAACCGTATCCACCGCCCGCTTCACACCGAAACAGAAACCAGCCTTGCCCGCCAGCCTTACTTCCATCGTATTACCTCTTTTCCTCTGTAATCTCTAAAATCTTTTCAACCACTTCCTCAATACTCAGCTCGGAAGTATCTACAAGAACCGCGTCATCGGCCTGTCTTAAGGGTGAAATTTCCCGCTTCATATCTCTCTCGTCGCGTTCTATGATATCCGCTTTGATACTGTCAAAATCCGGCGTTTCACCTTTCGCCGTCAATTCCTCAAAGCGTCGCTTTGCACGGACCGTACTGCTGGCGGTCAGATAAATTTTAACGTCGGCATCCGGCAATACGCAGGTGCCGATATCCCTGCCGTCCATAACGACATCCGCGGTGGCCGCAAGCTTTTTCTGAATACATACCATTTTTTGCCGTACCTTCGGGTTGACGCTGCTTCTCGACGCCATATTCCCTACTTCTTCCGTCCGCAGATACGGATTGACATTCTCGCCGTTTAAATAAACGACCTGCTCCCCGCTTTCATGACGGATGGTAATATCCGCATGTTCACATTCTTCCCCGATTTGTTCCGCCTCTTCCGGCTTAATCCCCCGGCGTATCAGATAAAGCGCCATTGCACGGTACATAGAGCCCGTATCCACGTAAATCATGCCTTTCTTTTTTGCGATTTTTTTGGCAATGGTGCTTTTTCCGGCTCCCGCCGGCCCGTCTATGGCAATATTATAACTCATTTTCTTTCCTCTCCTTTTGACCTGCCTGCAAGATATCCGCTGGACCATGCGATCTGCAGGTTAAATCCGCCGGTCAGCGCGTCCAGGTCCAATACTTCTCCCGCAAAATATAAGCCTTTCACTTTTTTTGATTCCATGGTAGAGGGATTGATCTCCTTTACCGAAACGCCCCCCTGTGTGATAATCGCTTCTTTAAAGCTTCCGGTTCCCGTTACCGTAAGAGAAAGATTTTTAATCCGGTGCACAAATTGCTCTCTCTCTTTTCTGGAAACATCATGCACCTTTTTCTCCGGCGGAATCCCGGACAAACGAACCATTATTGGTATCAGCCTGTTCGGAAACAAACCGCCCAGCGCATTCGAAAACTGTTTGTTCTTATTTGCTTCAAAATCCCTGACCAGACGCCTGTCCAACTGTTCCGTGGAAAGCGCCGGCTTCAGATCGATCGTTAACGCCGCAGTTTTCCCGTAAATATATTTTGCATAAAAACTGCTGGCAGACAGAATTAACGGTCCGCTGACTCCGAAATGGGTAAAAAGCATTTCGCCGAACCCGCTGTAATATTCCCTTTTTTCATCTGCTAACCGGACCGCCACGTTTTTCAGGGAAAGCCCCATTAAATCCCTGCACCATTCTTCCCGGATATGAAAGGGAACCAGGGCCGGAACCAGGCGGGTAACGGTATGTCCCACCTGACCGGCAAACGCGTAACCGTCTCCGGTGGAGCCTGTGGATTCATAAGACATACCGCCGGTCGCCACTATCACCCGGCCGGCCGGAATTTTATTCCCGTCTTTTAGTAAAACACCTTTTATTTTTCCCTCTTCCTGACAAAGCTCCCTAACTTCCGTATTATAGCGTATTTCAACCTTCGCTTTTTTTAATTCCCGCAAAAGCGCCGCGATTACATCGGAGGAATGATCCGATACGGGAAAAACCCTTTCTCCCCGTTCCGTTTTCAGAGGACACCCGGCTTTTTCAAAGAAATCCATCACGTTTCTGTTATCCCACCCGTAAAATGCGCTATACAGAAACTTGGGGTTGCTGATAATGTTTTCAAAAAAGATATCTCTGTCGCAGGCATTTGTAACATTGCATCTTCCCTTGCCTGTAATAAACAGCTTTTTTCCCGCTTTTTCGTTTTTTTCCAAAACCAGCGTCTTTCTGCCTGCCTCGGCCGCACCGAAAGCCGCCATCATACCGGCTGCGCCGCAGCCGATCACAATTACGTCATACATTCCGCTTCTCATCCTTCTTTAAGGAATTATCCAAAATAGGCTGTTCGTCAATAAAGTTAATTTCGTCGTTCAAATATACCTGGTAATTATTCCATGTCTCCTCCAGCATTTCAAGGTTATGCTTTACGTCTTCCGGACGTTTTAAGCATAAAGCGACCACCAGCGCGTTAATCAGGCTTAAGGGAGCCACCAGTGAATCCACGATGGATACCATATCGCTTCTTGCAAACAGATTGCAGGAAGAATAAAGGTTCATGGGGGAATGAATGGTATCCGTAACGGCAATTACTTTCGCGTTACGGTCATTCGCAAATTCCATGGCCTTTAAAGTACGCATGGAATATCTGGGAAAGCTGATTCCTATAATTGCATCCGCCTCGTCAATACGTATCATTTGTTCAAACATTTCGGTAACGCTTGTAGTACTTAACAAGTGTACGTTTCCTCGGATCATATTCAGATAAAAGTGAAGAAATCTCGCGAGAGGCTCGCAGCTTCGCAGTCCCACCACGTAAATTTCTTTCGCCCCAAGCAGGATATTCACTGCCGTTTCAAAAGCAACGGGATCAAGATTGGCAATGGTATCCTGAATTTTCTCAATATCCGCCGTCAACACGGAGGTTAAAATTTCCGACTGGGTGCTGCCGCCGTATTTCACACCGATTTTCTGCACGACATTTAACTGCCCCTTTACCCATTCTTCCAGCGCCTTCTGAAATTCGGGATATCCTTCGTATCCGATTCCCGACGCAAAGCGAACCACGGTAGACTCACTGATGCCAAGCTCCGCCCCCAATTTGGCTGCGGTCATAAAAACAGCCTGGTCATAGTGATCCATAATAAACTGCGCAATACGCTTATGCCCTTTACTCATATTCGAATATAATTCATTGATTCTGGAAATAATGTCTGTCGTTTTATCCATATATTCTAACCTTTTACTGTGCAAAAGACCGGTACGCCTCTTCTAACAGACGCAGCGTCTCATCCTCTTTCAAATCATAGTCTCCGGTAAGACTCATACAGGCGGCTCCATGTATGAAAATCCACAGTTTCATAAATAAATCGCCTGCATTCCTGCAGTTCTGAGCGGCCGCTTTGGCGATTTCCTTAACCACATTGCCGTCGGCTCCGTTCACCACCTCGTACATCTCTTTCTGTACGCTGCCTTTAGATACAAACAGCAGTTCGAACAGATGCTTTTCCGCCATGGCAAAGGAAATATATGCCATACCCAGATCTACAAAAGGCGTTTTGCTTCTGCTTTCCGCCCTTTTCAAATATTCCTGAAAATACAAAACCGCTCTTGTATACACCGCCTGCCATAACTCTTCCATATTTTTGTAAACACGGAAAATAGGCTGTGTGGAACAGCCCGCTCTGGCGGCTACCTTACGGGCCGTCACCTGCATAAAGCCTTCTTCTTTTGTCATTTGAAACGCAGTCTCCAGGATGTCATTTATGGTAATGGATTCTTTTCTGGCCATATTCCTACCTCTTATTCCGGAAAATCTCGCTTTTTATCAGTTTTTGCAAAATTATAACACTTGTTATTTTAAATAATAATCAAGTCTTTGTCAAGCCGCTTAATATCCTAACTCTTCTCCAATCAAAATCACCTTAATTCTGCCCGGCACAATCGAAAAACGCGTTATCACGGTCTGTGAACAAATGCAGCCGGGCGAAAGACAGTCCGCACACCTTCCTGTTACGGAACACGGCGTATCTTTATGCAGCCTCACGGTATTGGCAGGCGAAGCAACATCATGAACCCGTTTAATACCGCATTGTACATCACTGACCACTTTGTTCATACCCGCCACAATCAACACATGCTCCGGTCCATAGCATAGAAAAGACACGCGATTGCCACGTCCGTCAACATTAATTAATTCTCCGTCAAGGGTAATTGCATTGGTACTCATAAGAAAATAATCGCTGCTAAAAATCTGTGCAAAAACCTTCTTTTGCTCTTCGCCGCTTTTAACCGCATCCCGGTCATAAATCACATAATTCCCCCGCCTGAGTGCATCTGACAGTCCCGTTTCCGACAAGGTCATGGAACCGCCCCAGCCGATGGACGCCCCCGCAGGAATCAGTGAAAGCGCTTTTTCCACCGCCTGTTGTGACGATGCGCAATAATACCCTTCCATCTGCCTATTTTCAAGATTTTTAATAATGGTTTTTGCTGCATTTTCATAATAGATCTGTTTTGGTGTCATAACGCTCTCCTTTTCTTTCGGCTTCCCGTTTTTCACATTATCCTTTCAGGCCTCTTGATTGTCTGTCCATATCTTCGATGACAATATCATAGATTTCTCCCAGGGAAGCGCAATATTCCAATACCTTCCATGGTTCATTTGTATGAAAATGAATTTTAATTAATTCCTCGTCGCCCACTGCTAAAAGGCAGTCTCCCTTAAAGTTTTCGGTAAAATAATCGCTGATTACATCCTCGTCGAGGTCTTCTCCTTCAATTAATAACTGGGTATCGTATTTGAATTCTAACATGGTTGTCTCCTTTTTCATTTTAGTTTTTGCAAAACAAGGTAATCTGTGAGAATATTCTGAAAATATGTTCTCCTCAAAGCCTGGCTGCGCCAAACACTTCAGCAAGCCCAGTAAAGCAGAAGTCACTCGGGCAGAGGCCCTCCTGCCTTCTATGGTCTTGCTTCCATGGCGCAAACAGGCTTTTCAAAGAACATATTTTCAGAATATTCAGCAAGGTTACCAGTTTTGTAAATACCAAAAATCAATAAAATTTTAGTTACGCGGCAATCTACAAACCGGCTAAATATCAGCACATAACCACTAACATTGCTCCTTTATTTAAAAACACACCGGATGTAAAAGTCCGGTGTGTTTCAGTCTTTACATAAAATTATACCGGATAAGCTCCATTCTTTGTGTCAGCCTGGGTCATATCCACTTTTTCCTGCTGTGCCTGACGGTACTTAAAGAAGTCCGTAGCAACCTGAGGGAATAATGCATAGGACAATACGTCCTCATCCTGCTGTTTCCATTCTTTCATTTCGCCTTCCAGCTTATCAAGCTCGTTATCGATCAGATCGGCAGGGCGGCAGGTGATTCTCTTCTCACCGGGAATAACCTTGTTGATAATCTCCTGATTCATAGGCTTAACAGTCTGGCCGTATTCGCCGCGCAGAACTGCCTTTGTCTCCTTCGTAGCCATCTTATAACGTTCTCCCATCAGTACGTTAAACACAGCCTGCGTACCAACGATCTGGGAAGAAGGCGTTACAAGGGGAGGCTCGCCCAGATCCTTACGAACCTTGGGAATCTCATTTAATACGTCATAATATTTATCTTCCGCATTCTGTTCTTTTAACTGGCTCACCATGTTGGATAACATGCCGCCGGGTACCTGATATAACAGGGTCTTAATATCAACGCCCATAACCTTCGGATTCAGGAGTCCTGATTTTAAGCACTCGTCACGGTAAGGTCTGAAGTAATCGGCAATTTCAGCCAGAATACTCTGATCATATCCAGTATCATAGGGAGTTCCTTTAAAGGTCTCCACCATAACTTCCGTTGCCGGCTGTGAAGTTCCCATTGCAAAAGGAGAAATAGCACAATCGATTACGTCGGCGCCGGCTTCTACGGCTTTCAGGTAAGTCATGCTTGCCACGCCGGAAGTGTAATGCGTGTGTAACTGAATCGGAAGCTTCGTAGCTTCTTTCATGGCTTTAATCAGTTCGGCCGCCCTGTAAGGAACCAGCAGACCTGCCATATCCTTGATACAGATGGAATCCGCCCCCATCTCCTCAATCTTTTTCGCCATATCTACCCAATATTCAAGGGTATAAGCGTCTCCTAACGTATAGGAAAGGGCAATCTGCGCATGGCCTCTGCCTTCCTGTACCTTAAACTTATTGGTTGCGTTAACCGCTTCCTGTAAGTTGCGAAGATCGTTCAGACAATCGAAAATACGAATAATATCGATACCGTTGGAAATTGACTTCTGCACGAAGTAATCTACCACATCATCCGCATAAGGTCTGTAACCTAAAATGTTCTGGCCTCTGAACAACATCTGCAGTTTTGTATTCTTAAAACCGTCTCTTAACTTTCTTAATCTGTCCCACGGGTCCTCTTTCAGGAAACGAAGGGAAGCGTCAAAAGTTGCGCCACCCCAGCACTCTACCGCATGGTAACCAACTTTATCCATCTTTTCAACGATCGGGAGCATCATTTCGGTAGGCATTCTCGTCGCAATCAAAGACTGATGCGCGTCACGAAGAACGGTTTCCATGATTCCAATCGGTTTCTTAACCTGTTCTGACATTTCCTTTTTCCTCCTATTATTTTCAAATCAGGCGTTTTCGCCCTTACTTAAAATACTCCAAAGATTGCCATAAATGTACCGGCTGCCACGGCAGTACCGATAACGCCCGCTACGTTCGGTCCCATTGCATGCATCAACAGGAAATTGGTAGGATCCGCTTCCGCACCGACTTTCTGTGACACCCTAGCCGCCATAGGCACCGCGGATACGCCTGCGGAACCGATTAACGGGTTCACCTTGCCCTTTGTGGCAACGCACATCAGTTTACCGAACAGAACGCCTGCCGCCGTTCCGAATGCAAACGCAACAAGACCCAGTATAACGATCTTAATCGTATCCCAGTTCAGGAAGGCTTCTGCGCTGGTGGTTGCGCCTACGGATGTACCAAGCAGGATAACTACAATGTACATCAATGCATTGGACGCCGTATCCGTAAGCTGTCTTACTACGCCTGACTCACGGAACAGGTTACCTAACATCAGCATACCTACAAGGGGCGCCGTAGTCGGAAGAATCAGACATACAACAATCGTAACAACGATGGGGAACAGAATCTTCTCCAGCTTGGTTACGGGACGAAGCTGTTCCATTTTGATCTTTCTTTCTTTTTCGGTTGTAAGCAGCTTCATAATAGGCGGCTGAATAATGGGAACCAGTGACATATAGGAATATGCCGCCACGGCGATAGGGCCTAACAAACCGGTCTGTCCCAATTTTCCGGCAAGGAAAATGGAAGTAGGACCGTCTGCGCCGCCGATAATGGAAATAGCCGCGGCCGCTTTATCATTGAATCCCAGAAACATAGCGCCGAAATAAGCGGCAAAAATACCGAACTGTGCGGCGGCGCCGAGTAAAAAGCTCTTTGGATTGGCAATCAGGGGACCGAAGTCCGTCATCGCGCCTACGCCCATGAAAATCAGGGAAGGCAGGATTGCATACTCATCCAGGATATAGAAATAATACAGTAAACCGCCTACGCCATTTGACGCATCTTCCGCATGAAGCATAATGTCCGGATAAATATTAACAAGCAGCATACCGAATGCTATCGGAGTCAAAAGCAATGGCTCAAACCCTTTTGCGATAGCAAGATAAAGGAACACACAGGCAACCAGAATCATCGCAAAGTTACCAACCGTCAGGTTAAAGAAGGCTGTCTGATGAATTAAGTTGTCCAGTGTTGTAAAAATATAATCCATTTTCTGACCTCCTGTTGTTTTCTCCCATGATCGGACAATTGTCCGATCCCATGGTAATAATTAGTTCAATGTTGCAAGCAGCGCGCCCGCTTCAACAGCGTCTCCAACCGCTACATTGATACTAGCTACCGTACCATCCTGAGGAGCAACAACCGGGATCTCCATTTTCATTGCTTCCAGAATTACGACTGCATCGCCTTTCTTAACTGCCTGTCCTACATTTGCCTCGATCTTAAAGATCTTGCCTGCCGCGCCTGCTTCTACCTTAACGCTTCCTGCTGCGCCGGCTGCCCTGGGAGCCGCTGCGGAAGCGGGCGCTGCCGCGGGAGCTTTCCTGGGAGCTGCGGGAGCCGCTACTGCAGGCGCGCCTGTTGATGCGCCTTCTTCTACTACAACATCATATACGTTGCCATTTACGGTAATGGTATAATTTTTCATTTTTATTTCCTCCATTTTTATTAACGTCTGTTCGCTCTGCGGATGGATCGTACAACGAAACCGTCCGTACCTGCCGCTTTCTCGCTTGCGGCGATTGCCGCTGCAATTACGGCTACCAATTCAAAGTCGTCCGTAAGCTCTTCCTGTACAGTCTCAACCGGCGCTGCCACAGGCGCTTTGCTCTGACCGTCTCCTGCCGCTTTCTTAGCGGCTTTATCAGCTGCTTTCTTCTGCAGTTTGGGGATGATTCCAAACAGGTAAATGATCGCCATTATCAGCACCAGTACGCAGAATACGGTTCCCATACCAAGCAGCGTATTCAGCGCCGCTTTCTGCATCATTTCCCCTGTGGACATTTCTGCATTCAGAGAACATGCCTGCACCTTCAGAAACAGGTCATTCGTAAATATAACTTCCACCGAACCGCTTTTTTTCTCACCTTTTACCGGTACGGTAACAACAATTTCATCATCCTTCACAACGCTTGAAGCCTGTCCGTACTCTACAATCGCTCCAATTGTATCGTATCCGGAACCGAAAGATGAAACGGAACCAAGCACACCGGCGCCGTTAAAGCTGATCTTTTCCAGACCAATCTGCATGGCTACCGACGACAGGCCCGCTTCCATAACATATGCAGCCTCATCGGCCGTATATTCTTCTATAAATGCGTCTGCCTCTCCTTCAACCATAAACTGGCTGTACATGGGTGCAAGCACATTGGTTGCCAGTACCTCAGCCGCTCTTTGATTGACTTTCGTCGATTCGCTCACTTCTCCGTCATTTCCACAAGCCGTCAGACCGAAGATACAGGTAATCATACATAACATTGCACAAATTTTTTTCATATTAAGTATCACCCTTTCTTATACTGTTCCGTGTTTTTTTGCGGGACGGTCTTCGCTCTTTGTGAACAGCATCTCAAAAGCGCCTATAATGTACTTTCTGGTGTCTGCCGGTTCCACGATCTGGTCCACATATCCTCTCTTAGCGGCGCTTACCACATGATTCTGCAGTTTCGCATACTCTTCCGCTTTTTCATTGATCACATCGGCGCCCTGGCCTTCATACATAATCTTAGCTGCCAGCGCTGCGTCCATAGCTCCGATTTCAGCCTCGGGCCACGCCATGGTAATATCGGCTCCGATTGCCTTGGAATTCATGGCAACATAAGCGCTGCCGTAAGCTTTGCCGATAATTACATTGACTTTGGGAACCGTTGCATTGGCAAACGCATATGTAAGCTTCGCAACCGCCGTTGCAATTCCCTTTTCGCTGCCTATGGTAGCCTCATATCCTTTTACATTGGTCAGGGATAAAACGGGAATACCGAAAGCGTCGCAGAAATTCACAAAATCAGCTGCTTTATAACATCCGTTACAAGATAATACCGCGTCGAATCTGTCCGTAACTTCTCCGTTCTCGTCGTATACCTCCGTACGGTTTGCCACGGCGCCGACGGTTACTCCGTTGAGTTTCACAAAACCGGTAACCATGTCTTTCGCATAGCTGCCCTTTACTTCAAAAAATACATGATTATCTGAAATAGCGGAAAGAGCAATCGACGTATCCCCTGCGCAGTTAGCCAGTTCGGCACACGCACGGTTTAAATCGTCCGTACACTCCGCATAGGAATTATCTTCCTCGTTGTTGGAAGGAAGCATGGAAACAAGCTGGCGGATTCCTGCCAGAACCCCTGCCTCATCTGCCACTGCATCCACAATGCCGCTCTGTGCGCTTTGGAACTGCGCGCTTGCTGAATCACATTTGGTCACTACGTTTCCGTCCAACGCATTGGGTGCATTCACGAAAAGCTTCGCATTTTTCTCTTCCATAAAAGTAAAATCAGTCAGAGTGGGAATCAGGGCAAGTCCGCCGCCGCAGCTTCCAAATATAGCTGTAATCTGCGGAATTACACCGGAAGCGTTCACCTGCTTTAAGTAAATCTCTCCAAATGCATTCAGAGCGTCCGTTGATTCCTGTAATCTAAGTCCGGCAGAATCGATCAAGCCGATTACAGGCGCGCCTGTCTTCATGGCCAGATCATAAAGGTTTGCAATCTTCTTCGCATGCATTTCGCCTACGGAACCGCCCAATACGGACGCATCCTGGCTATACACATACACAAGACTGCCGCCGATTACTCCGTAACCGGTGATTACACCGTCAGAAGGAGTTTCTGTCTGTTTCAGATTAAAATCCGTCGCTCTTGCCGTAACAAGCGCACCGATTTCAACGAAACTGTTTTCATCGAGTAAAGCGTTAATTCTTTGACTCGCTTGTGAAGTAGTACTCATTAATTCAGCCCTCCATTTATATTAAATAATGATAACAATTTTATGAGACCCGCCCCTTTGCAGTATGTCAAAAAGGGCAGTCTATCTCCATAATTTGCATACTTTATTAGTATAGCATAAAGAATTCAAATCGCCTAGTAAAAATTCTATTTTCTTTTCACTTTTTTGACGCATTGAAAAAAACGCGAAAATACAGTACATTTTCACGTTTTTTATAGTCAAAAACACAACATATTTCATAAAAGAAATTTTTCTATAATATATTTTGTAAACCATGCCTGGTCCTGTCTGGCGACTTCTCCGATCGTAATTACAGGATACGTTTTCATGACTTCACCGTTTACGGTATAGACCACGCTTCCTATTTCAGTTCCCATTGTGACAGGCGCTTCCAGGCGTTCCGGAACGAAACACCGGATTTCCACCTGATCCGTATCCTTCAGTAAAAAACGAAGTTCCTCTTCCCTGCCTCCCTGACTGATCTCTACAAACGCTTCATGAAAAGGATCGTTTTCCATGGGAATTCCCTCCGTCACCGGAATTTTTTCAAACTCCTGCTTTTCATATACGTCGCGGTACTGGTATTTTTCAAATCCATACCCGAAAAGAGTCCGGCAGTCGGCCCATTTATAAGATTTGTTATTCGGCCATCCACAGGCTAAAAGCGCCACGGTAAAAGTTCTCTCATCCCGCTTCACCGCCCCCACATAACAATACCCCGCTTTATTCGTAAAACCTGTTTTCCCTGAAATGCAGCCTTCCATCATAGTCAAAAGCGCATTATGATTATGGCAGGAAAAGCTGCGTCCTTCACTGTTTGTAAACGCATAGTCCTGGGTCTGCGTAATCTGTAAGAACTCCTCTTTCTTTTCCGATTCGTTTACACAATACGCCATAATCCTGGCCAGATCCGAAGCCGTCGTGGAATGGAACGCTCCGTTTTCGCTCAGTTGGGCATCCAGTCCGTTGGGCGTCAGGAAAAAAGAACTTTCACAGCCGATTTCCAGCGCCTTTTCATTCATCATCTGCGCAAAACCTTCCACACTGCCGCCGATATGTTCCGCAATCGCCACCGCCGAATCATTATGGGACTCCAGCATCAATGAATACAGCAAATCCTGCAGCCTGTAACGCTCTCCCTCCTGTACATACAACTTTACCTTCGGCATTGTGGACGCATAGGCGGACACTGTAACCTCATCCTCCGGATTACCCCTTTCCAATGCCAGAATACACGTTAATATTTTCGTTGTGCTTGCCATGGGAAGCGTTTCATCTCCGTTTTTTGAATACAGAACCCTGCCGGAATCCGCATCCATCAGCACCGCCGCCTGTGCGTACAATTGTAACGACACATCCTCTTTTCGCGCTTCCCCCTGGGATACGGTATAAACCGTGCCGCCGCCTGTCTCTTCCGCCATTCTGCCCGGCATCATGCACAAAGCGATCAATATAGCCAAAGAAAAACACATACATAATAGCTTAAAAATCTGGGGTCTTAAAAATATTCGTATTTTTTTCACGGCGCTCTTCCCTCAAAAAAATTCCCTCACATATATATATGAGGGAAAAGCACCTTTCATGATTCAAACTCTTCTTTCAAATGTTCAGCTGCAGCTGCGCTTCCTGCTCCGCCTGCTGCTTAAATTCTTCGATCTGTACCGGATTCATCTCCGGAAGCTCTTCCAAAGACTTCACTCCGAAACTTCTTAAAAACTGCTCCGTCGTTCCGAACAGCAGCGGCCTTCCCGGCGCATCCAGCCGCCCAAGCTCCATAATCAGATTATATTCCAAAAGCTTATTAATCGCATGATCACAGCTTACTCCTCTGATTCTCTCAATTTCCACTCTCGTAACCGGCTGTTTGTAAGCCACAATCGATAAGGTTTCCAGGACCGTATCCGTAAGAACAAACTTTCTGGGAGCCTTTGCAATTTTGATTAAATACTCATACAGTTCTGCTTTCGTGCAAAGCTGCACACTATCCTCCAGTTCCATAATCGATATGCCGCGGTCTTCCCGTTCATAACGCGTTTTCATATCCGCAAGAATTTCCCTGGTTGTTTTTTTATCCTCTTCGATGACATCCGCAAGCCTGCCGATTTCCACGGAATCGCCCATGGTAAACAGAATTGCCTCAATGACCGCCTCGGCTTTTTGTCTTTCCATATTTTTACCTCATTCCCCTCTTCCTGCGTTCTGCTCCTTATGCGGCTTCATTGGAAGTAATTAAAATATCCGCAAAAATATCTTCCTGAACAATACAGATTTTTCCGGTTTTCATCATTTCAAGAATAACAAGAAATGTGACAATAATCTCCATTTTGCTGCTCTGCTTTTCCAACAAACGGCGGAAGCTGAACGTTCTGTGTGTTCTCACATAATCCTCTATGTACACCGTTTTAGCGTCCAGATCAATCTCGTCCTTTTGAATGTTTCCGTATTTGCTCCGGATCGGATCGATCTTATCCACCTGGCGCCTGACCATCGACTTAAAAATTTCATGAAGCCTGTGCAGGTTCATGTCCCCAATCAATTCCTCATAATCCACCGGCTGTCTGTACGCTGCTACTTCTCCCGGAAGCATCTGCTCCCTGAAATAATTTTTTTCCGCGTCCACCTGCCTGTCGCGCAGTTCATAAGACATATATTTATACATTTTATATTCCAGAAGCTTTTGAACAAGCTCCGCTCTCGGGTCTTCTTCCTCGCCCTCTTCATTAATCTCTTTGGGAAGAAGCATTTTGCACTTGATATCCAAAAGCGTCGCCGCCATCACTAAAAATTCGCTCATAATATTCATATCCGTTCTTTCCATCCGGCGGATATAATCCAGATACTGTTCCGTTATTTCCGTAATTGGAATATCATAGATATCAATTTTATTTTTATCGATCAGGTGAAGGAGCAGATCCAAAGGTCCCTCAAACACTTCCAGTTTTACCGACAAAGACATAGTCATACCTCTTTACAATTAAGTTCCGGTTCTATGTTATTCAAAAAGCCGTATTTATTTTACAGGAAAAACACTATATTTTCAACCAGAACATAAGTTCATATACTACATCTTGTGTCGTTACTTCTCCGGAATCAATTCCACTACAAGGAGTTCCCCGGGATTAAAAATCCGGATGGGCAGAGTATGGGTTCCCAGCCCTCTGCTTAAAAGCATTCGTCCGCTTTTCCCTTCAAAAAACCCGCCGTCATATTGCGGAAACAAACGCAGCGACGGTGAAATCACGCCTCCCAAAAACGGAAGACGCATAACGCCGCCGTGCACATGTCCGGACAGAACAAGATCCGCCCCCCATTCTTCATATTCTTTGAAATATTCCGGATTATGCGCGATTAAAATATTAAAGCGCGACCGGTCCGGATCTCCCAGAAGACTTTTCAGATACTCTTTTTCCATAGGCATTGTTTTCAGTCTCTGGTAAAATCTGCGCTCAATTTCTACTCCGTATACGGTAATTCCGTATTCAGGCAGTCCCGCATGGCAGTTCTTCATAGGCTCTACATGACAGCTTTCAAGTCCCTTTCGGAACGAGTCATACATATCCGCATACACATCGGGATACAGCTCCAAACGGTATTCATGATTACCCTGCCCGTAAAAAACCGGATATGTTTCCGCAATTTTCCGAAGCAGCCGGATTGCAGATCCGGTCTTCTGTCCGGGTTTCGCCGTAATCAAATCTCCCGCTATAAAAACCCCGTCGGGACACTGCCTTTTTATGGCTGCAACCAACTTTTCGTTATCTTTTCCGAACTGTTTGTTATGCAGATCCGACAACACCACAAAACGATAAGGTTTCTTCAGCTTAGCCGACGTAATTTGATAACGCGGTATCACAAAACGGTTTACGTCATAAACCATAATTACAATAAAAAATAATGCCAGTAGCAGAACTGCCGCCAATAAATATTTCATCTTTTTTCCTCTACATTAACGCCGTTTCTTTATCTCTCCGCCACATTCCGTATGGGAAACAGAACGTTTCCTACAAGAGAATTTCAAAAAATGTTTTCTTCAGATAATCTTTATATCCCGCTTTCCCTATATCTTCTTTAAATAATATCGGAACGCTTCCGATTTTTTCACCCGCCAGCTTATATATCGCTTCTCCTGCAGCGTCTCCGCATTTTACGGGCGCTTCCACGCACTCCGGCAGGCTGATGATTTTTTCCACGGCGGACAAGTCCCTTCCCTGAATATCCAGATAACGGAATGCGCCTTCATAAGCAACTTCCGCCTGTTCTCCGATTCCGCCTTTCACCCCAACCGGCGGCAAAACGTCACGGTTCTCATCCACATACATATGGCTGACGCTGTAACCATAATTCAGAAGCGTCACCGCATCCTTAAAACGCGCCTTATAATCAGGCGCCGCCATCACCACGGCAATCAAATCGATTCCGTCTCTGCTTGCCGTTGCGGACAGACAATATTTTGCTTTGCTTGTAGAACCCGTTTTCAGGCCGGTCGTCCATTCGTACTGTTTCAACAGCTTATTGGTACTGGACAGAGTAAACGTGCTGCTCCCTTTTGCAGTAGTATGCGTAATATCTTCCATCCAGATCTTCGTATAATCAAAAATTGCCGGATATTTCGTCGTCAGTTCCCTTGACATAATCGCAATATCCTTTGCGGAAGTATAGTGGTTATCCGAATCCGTAAGTCCGCTGCAATCCTCAAAATGTGTATCGTTCATGCCAAGCTTAGCCGCTTTTTCATTCATCATTACAACGAAATCCTGTTCCGTTCCTGCAATATATTCCGCCACCGCTACACTGGCGTCATTCCCGGAAGCCACCACAATACATTTAATCATAGTCTCCAGCGTCTGAGTCTCTCCTTCCTCCAAAAAGACCTGAGAGCCTCCCATGGACTTCGCATATGCGCTTGTTACGACCAAATCTCCAAGTTTAATTTTTCCCTCGTCCAGCTTTTCAAAGATCAGCAGTAACGTCATAATCTTTGTAATACTGGCGGGACTCCTGCGTTCCGTAGAATTTAATTCATAAATCACTTCCCCCGTAGACGCCTCGATCAGAATAGCGGAAGGCGCCGAGATCTCTACCCCGGCTTTCACCGGCAGAATATCTCCGGCCAGAATCAAGGTTGTAAGTACAATGCACAGCAGAACACGGATATACCTGAACCCAAATCGTTTCACACCGTTCCCTCACCACAACTATTTTTATTATTATTATAGTATGACTGCGAAGGGGATAAATATGTTAAATAATTTAGGGAAAGAAGCCGTAAGAAACCGCTTCCCACGACTGCTTTCCCTTCTTTAAGATATCTTAAAATGACCGTACCTTTAATACCATCTGGCTTTAATCGCCATGTACTTATCTTCTATCTTTTCCTTAAGATCAATATTAAGCGCACGGCAAATCTGAAAAACATAATCGATGGCAACCAGGCCGTATAAAACCAGAATCAGATTCCGATTAAACAGCACCTGATGACTGTCAATCAGCGAAAGAACTGCCTTGTGCAGGAAAAAGACAATAATAATCGCGTAAAATCCCCATGCAACCGTACTTTCCAGACAAATCATCCCTTTATAATTGAAGGGCTTATTGTTATAATCCCACCAGACAATGCCGAAAATTTTCTTCATGGCAAGGCCGACCAGATATTCAAATACGGTGGCAAGAATCGCTCCCGTAAAATATAACAAGACTACGTTACCCTTTAAGGGATGCAAAACAATATAACCGATCACGGCCCCAAAACCATAAATCGGGCAAAACGGACCTTTTGCAAAACCTCTGTTCGTTAATTTCCGGTTGCAAAAGGACATATAAATTGATTCCACCAGCCATCCAAGAACGCTATAGACAAAAAAGGCCGTAACAATATGATACACATCCATTCCGAAAAATTCTTTCGTCCACATATATGTTTCTCCTTATAAATCATAAAAAGTCCCCGGTCATCTGGCCAAGGACTTTATTATGTTTAGTTATATTTACGTTTTCTTGCCGCTTCAGATTTTTTCTTACGTTTTACGCTTGGCTTTTCGTAATGCTCTCTCTTACGAATCTCCTGCTGAATTCCTGCCTTAGCACAGCTTCTTTTAAAACGACGTAAAGCGCTATCCAAAGTCTCGTTCTCTTTTACGATTACGTTTGACATGTACACCTGACCTCCCTTCAGTCCCTTCCAAGTAACTTGACTGATTGGGTTAATTATGCGTAGCAGTAAAAAACCGCATGCACAAGTATTATTATATCATAAAATTATCGCTCGTCAACTGTTTTTTATCTACTTTTTTCTTCTTTTGACAAAATTTCACATAATCATGAAGATTATGATGTATCCGGTCTAAAAACCCGTCAAACAAGCTGACCTTCCAAAACCGCTGCCGCTTCTTTCATGGCTTCCGGTATTCCGGCGGGATTTTTACCTCCTGCCTGCGCCATATTCGGACGGCCTCCGCCTCCGCCTCCCACAAAGGAAGCGATTCCTTTAATCAGATTGCCGGCATGGGCGCCCTTTTTCATGGCTTCTTGCGTAGCCATTGCAACCAGATTGACCTTACCGTCCTGTCCGGAAGCAAGAACCACTACGCCCTCGCCGAGTTTATCTTTCAGCTGGTCGCCCAATTCACGCAGGCCGTTCATATCCACACCGTCTACGCTGGCAGCCAGAAGTTTCACGCCTTTCACCAAAGCGACCTGGTCCATGACGTCTCCCAGCGCTTCCTTTGCCGCTTTGCTCTTTAAAGCTTCGTTCTCGCTTTGCAGCGCCTTCAGTTCCGCCATCAGATGTTCACATTTCTCGGTAAGCGAATCCGGCGTGGTCTTCATAATTCTGGAAACCTGCCCGATCTCCTCTTCCAGCTTTTCATAATATGCAAACACACCGTTTCCGGTCAGCGCTTCAATCCTTCTTACGCCTGCAGCCACACCGCTCTCGGAAAGGATCTTAAAAGTTGTGATCGCGCCGGTATTGCCCACATGCGTACCGCCGCAAAGTTCCGTGGAAAAATCACCCATGGAAACAACGCGGACATTTTCTCCGTACTTTTCCCCGAACAGCGCCATAGCGCCGGATTTTTTGGCTTCCTCAATACCCATAACCTGCGTCGTAACAGGAATTGCCTCCTGGATTTTTTCGTTTACAAGGCTTTCCACCCGTACCAGCTCTTCTGGCGTCACAGCAGTGAAATGACTGAAATCGAAACGCAGTCTTTCGCCGTCCACATAGGAACCCGCCTGCTCCACATGGGTGCCCAGCACGGTCCTTAACGCTTTTTGCAGAAGGTGGGTTGCACTGTGATTCTTACAGGTGGCAAGACGCTTTTTCGCATCTACCTTTAACGTTACGGTATCTTTTACCTTAAACATTCCTTTGGTTACCTTACCGATATGCGCAACCTTGCCGCCTAACAGCTTCACCGTATCTTCTACACGAAACTCATTCTCACCGCAGACAATCACTCCCACATCCGCATTCTGTCCGCCCATCGTGGCATAAAAGGGAGTCTCCTCCACAAAAACCGTACCGGCCTGTCCGTCCGTCAATGCGTCCGCCAGCTCTTCCCCGGTCGTAAGAACGGTAATCACGGACGTATGTTCCAGTCTGTCATATCCTACAAACTCCGTAGTTACGGAAGGATCGATGGATTCGTAAACCGTCACGTCGGCTCCCATGTAATTCGTCGCCTTACGTGCTTTTCTTGCCTTTTCACGCTGCTGTTTCATAGCGGCGTCAAACCCCGCCTGATCAAAGGCAAATCCTTTTTCTGCCAGAATCTCCTGTGTCAGATCCGCAGGGAATCCGTACGTATCATACAACTTAAACGCATCTTCGCCGGAAAGCTCCCTGCTTCCCTGCTTTTCCATTTTCTCTTCCATCTCATTTAAGATGGTAAGTCCCTGGTCTATGGTCTTGTCAAATTTGTCTTCTTCCTGAGCCAGGACATTTAAAATGAAATCTCTCTTTTCTTCCAGCTCCGGATATCCGTCTTTTGACTCGCTGATTACCGTTTCCGCCAGTTTTGCAAGAAATCCGCCCTCAATTCCCAGAAGTCTTCCATGTCTTGCGGCGCGCCGGATCAATCGTCTTAATACGTATCCCCTGCCTTCGTTGGACGGCATAATTCCGTCGCTGATCATAAAAGTCGAAGACCGTATATGATCCGTAATCAAACGGATGGATACATCCTTCGCCTCATCCGCCTGATATTCCACGCCTGCCAGCCCGCAAATCCGGTCGCGGATGGCCTTCATGGTATCCACGTCGAATACGGAATCCACATCCTGCACGACAACGGCCAGGCGCTCCAGTCCCATGCCTGTATCAATGTTTTTCTGTTTCAATTCCGTATAATGGCCGAAACCGTCTCCGTCAAACTGCGTAAATACGTTATTCCACACTTCCATAAAACGATCGCAGTCACAGCCCACCTTGCAGTCGGGCTTCCCGCAGCCGTATTTTACGCCTCTGTCATAATAAATTTCGGAACAGGGACCGCAGGGACCCGCGCCATGTTCCCAGAAGTTATCGCATTTGCCGTTTTCGTCCCGGTAAAAACGGGTAATTTTTTCCGCCGGAACGCCGATCTCATTCGTCCAGATCGAAAAAGCCTCTTCGTCCTCACAGTAAATGGAAGGATAAAGCCGTTCTTCTTCCATCCCCACAACTTTCGTTAAAAATTCCCAGCTCCAGGCAATCGCCTCCCGCTTAAAATAGTCGCCGAAAGAAAAGTTGCCGAGCATTTCAAAAAAGGTCAGATGTCTTGCCGTCTTGCCCACATTTTCAATATCGCCGGTGCGGACACACTTCTGGCAGGTTGTCACCCTTCTTCTGGGCGGAATCTCCTGACCGGTAAAATACGGTTTCAAAGGCGCCATACCGGAGTTAATCAGCAAAAGGCTGTTATCATTATGGGGCACCAGCGAAAAACTCTTCATGGCAAGATGTTCCTTGCTCTCAAAGAATTCCAAAAACATTTTTCTTAATTCATTCACACCATACGGTTTCATGGCAGTTCCTCCAGCTCAATTAAAAAGTAAATTTATCCGCGAAGTATGCGTCCAGTTTTGCAATTTCCACACGCTCCTGCTCCATGGAATCACGGAAACGCACCGTTACGCAGCCGTCGTTCTCCGATTCAAAATCATATGTAATACAAAACGGCGTGCCGATCTCATCCTGACGGCGGTATCTTTTTCCGATATTTCCTCTGTCGTCAAATTCACAGTTATATTTTTTGGATAACTCCGTAAAGATCTTCTCCGCCCCTTCGTTTAACTTTTTGGAAAGAGGCAGAACCCCGATTTTAACAGGAGCAAGCGCGGGATGGAAATGAAGAACGGTACGAACGTCCCCTTCTCCGATCTCCTCTTCGTCATAAGCCGCGCAAAGAAACGCCAGCACCACCCGGTCGGCTCCCAGAGACGGTTCAATTACATAAGGAACGTATCGTTCATTTTTTCCGTCGTCAAAATAACTTAAATCTTCGCCGGAAACATTCTGATGCTGCGTCAGATCGTAATCGGTACGGTCTGCAATTCCCCACAGCTCTCCCCAGCCGAAGGGGAATAAAAATTCGATGTCCGTAGTCGCTTTGGAATAAAACGACAGTTCTTCTTTATCATGGTCCCTGACGCGCATTTCTTCTTCTTTCATGCCAAGTGTCTTAAGCCAGTTAATACAGAAGGACTTCCAGTAAGCAAACCACTCCAGATCCGTATCCGGTTCGCAGAAAAATTCCAGTTCCATCTGCTCAAATTCTCTGGTGCGGAACGTAAAGTTGCCGGGTGTAATCTCATTTCTGAAAGATTTCCCGATCTGGCCGATTCCGAAGGGAATCTTCTTACGGGAGGTTCTCTGTACGTTTTTAAAATTAACGAAAATTCCCTGCGCAGTCTCCGGTCTTAAATATACGGTATTTTTCGCGTCTTCCGTAACTCCCTGGAAGGTCTTAAACATTAGATTAAACTGGCGGATATCCGTAAAATTATGTTTTCCGCAGGTAGGACAGGGAACCTGGTGTTCATCTATAAACCGCTTCATTTTCTCCTGGGTCCAGCCGTCGATGCTTCCGTCTAAAGCAATGCCTTTTTCGGCCGCAAAATCTTCAATAATCTTATCCGCGCGGAAACGCTCATGGCACTCCCGGCAGTCCATCAGGGGATCGGAAAATCCTCCCAGATGTCCGCTGGCAACCCAGGTCTGGGGATTCATTAAAATAGCGCAGTCTACGCCCACATTATAGGGATTCTCCATAATGAACTTCTGCCACCACGCCTTTTTAACATTATTCTTAAGTTCTACGCCAAGATTCCCGTAATCCCAGGTGTTCGCCAATCCGCCGTAAATCTCGGAACCGGGATATACAAATCCTCTTGCCTTTGCTAACGCAACAATTTTGTCCATTGTCTTTTCCATATGAAAACTCCTCTTCCTCATTTATTTGTATATTACGTAAAAAGGTCCTGACTCCCCTTCCGCCGTATCACTCTGTGCCGGTTTGGCCTTTTTGGCGTCCGCCAGCGTCAGGTTATCGGAATAATAACGGATTTTGCCCGGCACTGCCGTCGGCATGTCCCCGTACCAGACAACCAGACGGTAATCCTGAGCCGCCTCAATTTCCTTCCATTGCATGGACGCATTGCCTCCTGCCTGCAGCCACGTAACGGAAAGGTTAATGCCCGCGTCTTCGGCTTCTTCTACGGTTCCTGAAAAAAACGGAACTTCGTTATATTCCGCATAATCTTCAAAGGACTGGTATTTCATGACCGCAACGCAATTGCTTCCGTTCATTTCCAGACTTTCCAGTCTGATCCGTTCTCCGCCCTTCTCCTGATTGTGCGTGGCAGCTTCCAGCTGTATCATATCCCGGAGATCTTCCAGATCATAAAACTCCTTTTCAAAAGAATCCATAAGCACGGAAGTGATTGTTCCGTCTTTTTCGACCGTCACCCCGGCTACCGGCGCGGCCTGTTCCCGTCCGCATCCCGCCATGGAAAAAAGCATGGAAAGTGTCAGCAATGCCAACCATAATTTACGCATATAGTATGTCTCCTTATAAAAACCGCCTGCTTTGCGGCTAGACTTTATTATATCTGACTTAAACTGGTTTTTCAACAAAGACTTTCTAATATTTCAAGACTTTTCAGTTTTCTGTCTATAAATCTGCGGCAGAAATCCGCCGCAATATGCTGCAATTCTTCCAGCACTTCCTCCGATACCAGAAACGTATACAGCTTTTCTATAGGAGCTTTCCCAATAAAATCAACCGCATACAGAGTGGAATCCTGAAAATTGTCTCCCGAGGGCGCTCCCGGAAATTCTCCGTTTACGGCAACCGCCTTTAATTCAAACACGCACCGAACCAGTTCATTGGGGAGTTTCTTATGTAACAAAGCTTTTAAAGATTGATATAACAGCTTTAACATCATAATTTCATCGTTATTTTCTCTTGTATAATAATCTGCTGTTTCCAAAAAATACAATCCGTAATAGGCTCCCACATAATCTTCACGCAGTTCCTCAAAATAATTTCGGATGTAAGCTTCGGAAATATTATAGGAACTTCTGCCCTCATACAGTTTAAACTGCCCAAAAGAAAAAGGGTTGGTTGCTGCCATCAGACGGCTTCCCGGCCGTCTGGCTCCTTTTGCAAAGGCAGAAATCTTCCCTCTTTCTCCTGTCAGTATAACAACGCGCTTATCGTATTCCCCGATAGGCTCCGCCTTCAAAACCATCCCTGTTACGATCACAAACTCCCGCATAAGAGTTCTCTCCCAAATCCCTTTTTTCGCTTTCCGCACATGCGAACCGATAGCTTAAGTAATCTTTAATGCTTCCCGTACTTATAAATTGTTTCCAGTAATTTGATTCTTTCATCCTGCGCCCCCATTTGTATTTTCGATACTGTTAGGGTTCGCTTTTCTTCCTTTTTTTATTCGGTATCCTTCTGATTATATCCAAAGTTTTTCATCAGATAATCACTGTCACGCCAATCCTTTTTTACCTTAACCCAAAGCTGCAGATTGCATTGCATTTCCACAAGATTCTCGATGTCCCGGCGCGCCGCGGTACCGATTTTTTTCAGCATCTGTCCGCCTTTTCCGATTATAATTCCTTTATGGGAATCTCTCTCACAGATAATCGTGGCGTCTATGTCTACGATCTCTTTGCGGTACTTCATGCGCTCTACGCTGACGGCGATCCCATGCGGTATTTCTTCCTCCAGAAGTCTGAGGGCTTTTTCCCGGATCAGCTCCGCCACAAGCTGGCGCACCGGCTGGTCCGTAACGGTATCTTCATCATAAAAAGCCTCCCCATAGGGAAGATATTGGAAAATACAGCGGATTAATTCTGCGGTATTCTCCCCTTTTAATGCGGAAACCGGAACGATCTCCGCAAAATCCAGTTCTTTTCTGTATATGTCTATAAAACGCAGCAACTCTTCTTTTGTCGTTTTATCAATTTTATTGATAACCAATATAACCGGCGTCCTGGCTTTTTTTAAGGTTTCAATGATGTGTCTTTCACCTGCCCCGATATAATCCGTAGGCTCTACCAGCCATAGAATCACATCCACCTCCGAAATGGTCCGTTCGGCTACATGAACCATATAATCGCCCAATTTGTTTTTTGATTTGTGAATTCCCGGTGTATCCAGAAAAACTATCTGTCCTTCCTGTGAAGTGTAGACCGTCTGGATTCTGTTTCTTGTAGTCTGCGGTTTCTTTGACGTGATCGCGATTTTTTGTCCGATCAGCCGGTTCATCAATGTGGATTTCCCCACGTTCGGTCTGCCAATCAAATTGACAAACCCGCATTTGTATGCCTGGTTCATGTAGCCGTCCCTTTCTTATTCTTCCGTCTCTTTTTCCACGGGTGTTTTCTTTACTTTCTTCTTCATGCTGTGTCTCGCCAGTGCGATCACAAGGAATGCGCCTGCGCCTAATATGATAACCCATACGACAATATAAGGCACGTTAATAATCAGACGTATAAAAAATTCACGGATGTCTCTTCCCACATCCTTTACACTGCCGGCAAAACCGTGGGTCATTCTTTCCCATGATGTCTCCTCTTTCACCGGCGTCAGTTCTTCCACTTCGCTGATCTCCATGTGCACGGTGCTGTAATCTATCTGATTGTCATAGGAGCGCAGTCTGGATGTCATGCTTTCAAGTTCGTAGCGTACCTGCGAAAGTCTGCTCTCAACGGTAATCATATCCTCCACCGTTCCTGCCATCTCCAAAAGCTCCAGCAAACGATTCTGTTCCGTTTCAAGAGCTTTTTTGTGGCTTTCCAGATCCACGTATGTAAGGGTTATATCCTGTACGCTCTGGTTGCAGTTAACCACATTGGAAGCGCCTTTTACATCCTCAATAAACCCGTCCAGTTCATTTTTCGGAATTCGGATAACCAAAGACGCATAACGTGTTTCCTTATAGGTCCGGTAACTGCTTCCGTTATAGACGTTGGAATTCTCTATGTATCCTCCCAGTTCCCCGGTCTTTTTTTCCAAAAGACCGATCAGCCCCTCAAAATCCCGGGTCTCCACATTCATATCCACCGTTTTAATTAATTTTCTGGTAGTATCGGGAACGCCCGTCTCAGCGCCTGTGGCTTCTTCCTGCTCCACCGGCGCTTCCTCCGCATATTCTCCTTCGTCCGTCATGCCGTTCTCATAGTACCCATAAGAAAAATCCGCAGAACTGTCTTTAGCCTCCTCCATAATAGAAGGACTTGTCGTTTCCATGGCGTCAAATTTGGCGCTTGAACCGCATCCCCCCAATGTTACAAACAGCAGGCACATACCGGCACAGCAGGCGCTCTTTTTGAGAATTGTTCTTTTTGTTCTTTTTGTCCTTTTCATTTTATTACCCTCCCTGTTGTCAAAAACAAAATTTGTTTACTGATTAAGATACGGCTTACAAGAAGAATATTATGGAAATTTATTTAAATAACGGAACTACCCTTTCAAACAATTCTTTTTCCCTCTCGATTTCCCCCGCATTTCCCACTGTACACAGACAGTCGTCCTCCAAAGCTGCAGCCAGCAGCGCGGCACAGTGCTGCAAATCTTTTTCATCCGCGGACAGGACCTCGTCTCTCTCCTTTTGCAGCATTTCTTCCGTAACGCCCGTCATATAGCCGCTCAGGGAATATAATCCTTTTGCGGCAGGATTCATGGGCATATCCATCTCACTGACGGCGCCGATGATAAATTGTGTCATAGTGCGTTCATCCGCCTGAAATCCAGCGATATAACCGGGGGCTTCCCGGTATATGTCCAACGTATTTTTTAAATTGGGATCTCTGTATGACACAAAATAGCAGTCACCCGATTTTCCGAAATTGCACATACAGCCGTAAGCGCCGCCCTTTACGCGAACCTGGTTCCAAAGGTAATCATATCCCATCATAACCTTTAAAACTTTCAGGGCGCCGGTATAGGAAAATCCTTTTTTCCGGTAATTACCAGCATATGCCACATATTGCACCTGAGAAGAGCTTTTAAATCCCTCCTGCCGTTTCACGGGCACAGGCTCAAACTGTCCCTTCGCCACGGTTCCGGTATAAAGTTTCTCTTTCAGCTCCCGGATACAGGGCAGAAGCAAAGGATAAGCTTTTTCTTCCGCCGCATAGTCGATCATCAGATTTTCTTTCCGGAAAATCTGCCTGGCGAGCTGTTGCAGTTTTGTGCTGATTCTATCGCTTTCCTGCTCAAAGTTTTCTTCCCACTGCTCAACTCTCTTAAAAAAGGTGATCCCGCTTAATTCTTCATTTAATACGGCCGTCGGCGAAAAGTAAGACAGCGCCCGGTTCACGGCTACGGAATGACCGGCGCTCATCATCTGTCCCTGCAGCCTTGATCTTGCCTCCGAAATAATTTCTTTCAGCCTCTTTTTATCCTGAAACACAGACGTAAACATGATTTCATAAAACAGATCAAACGCCTGCTTCAGATTCTCATACAAAACCTTCGTTTTAAGCTCCAGCGTAACCTTATACTGGCCGGGGTCTTCGACCTGGGTATAAACATTATTAACGCAGGCCATCCCACCCGTAGCAATATTAATCTCATTAAATAATTCTCCGTAAGAATAGTTTTGCGTATTAAGCAGTCCCAAAACGCCCTTAAACAGACCCATATACGCAAAATCTTCTTCCGGTATATCCTTTAAATCAAAAACCAGCCGCACATAAGCAATCCCATTGGTAAAAAGAGGATGGAACAGTACTTTTGTACCCTCTTCTTGCCTCAGGTCATTGCAGAAATGATTCGCCTCTTTTTTTATGTCTTCCCTTGTCAGAAGGGGAATCTTAGCCAGATCTTCCGGCCGGTCTTCCTCTTCCTGCCACCGCTCAAGCTCTGCCGTTTCCCGTATGATTTCCTGAAGCTGTTCCTTACTCATCTGCGCTTTTACCTGCGCAAGACGGTCTTGCTGCTCCTGCTCTCTGACTGCGGTAAGCCCCTGTCTCGGAATCAGCCGCACCAGCGTTCTATGGGGATTTGCAAGCAGCATGGTACGGATCAGTCCTTCAAAATAACCGCTGCCAATCTTTTTCTTTAAGTTTGCAAAGGTTTCATTTGCCTCAATATGGATAAACGGTCTTGCATCGTCATAAATCCAGCTGTCCAATACCTGCAGGCCGTACATCAGTCCTTTCGGATAAGAGCCGAAATCCGCCTCCCTATATTTGAACTCATAATAATTAAGTCCCGCCGTAAGCGCTTTTTCCCCGATACCTTCCTGCGACAGTTTCGCCAACACCTCTTCAATCGTCGATAAAAACGCTTCCTGCTGGTCCGCTCCCGCACATTTGGAAATCACGCTGAAATAAGGCTGACAGATTCCGTTTTCATAAGCGCTGTACACGCCTTTCCCTATGCCCTTATGAATCAGGGCTTCCTTCAGAGGGGCGCCCGGTGCGGAACATAAAGCATAATCCAGGATCTGAAAAGCAATATAAAGCTCTCTGTCAAGGCTGTCGCCTACGGAGAAATTTAAAGACAGATACGTATTCTCCTCAACGCTCTCCTCCTCGCCAATCGGATATTCCTTCGTAACAACCTGCATTTCGTTAAAAGGCTTCTGTTTTTCTATGACGGAATCCACCGGCAGAAATTCAAAATCCGACAAATATTTTTTATCTATATAATCCAGTTTTTCGGCCATATCCATATTGCCGTACAGGTAAATATAGCTGTTGGACGGATGGTAATACCGGCGGTGAAAGTTCAGAAAATCTTCATACCGCAAAGAAGGAATTACGTCCGGGTCTCCGCCGGACTCATAGCCATAAGCCGTATCCGGATACAGGGAATTCAATATTTCCCGTTCCAAAACGTCGTCTGCCGAAGAGAACGCACCTTTCATTTCATTGTAAACAACGCCGTTTATGGTCAGCTCGTCTTCTTCGGACTTGAGTTCATAATGCCAGCCTTCCTGTAAAAAAATATTTTTCTGTTTATATATGAAAGGATGAAATACCGCATCCAGATAAACATGCATCAGATTCTGAAAATCTTTATCGTTACAGCTTGCCACCGGATAAATAGTCTTATCAGGATAAGTCATTGCATTCAGGAATGTATTCAGCGTTCCCTTTGCCAGTTCGATAAACGGATCCTTTACCGGAAAATCCTGCGATCCTTCCAGTACGGAATGTTCCAGAATATGCGGTACGCCGGTACTGTCAGCAGGAGGCGTCCGAAAACCGATATAGAACACCTTGTTCTCATCCTCGTTGGAAAGAAGCGCAAGCCTTGCACCCGTTTTTTTATGACGCATTAAATAGCTCATGGAATTCAGATCCGCAATCTCTCTTTTTTCCAATATCTCATAAGCAGTTAACTCTTCTAATTTCATTATGTTCCTCCATTCCTGCCCGGTGTATCAATGGGAGCATCGCCACTTTTATAGTGCCAAACCCTCCGAAATTTTTCATATTAATGTTATCTTACCACTGTTATGAAATTTTATCAAAGAATTTCTGATGAAGCAGAATGATAATACGCTTTAGTTATTTTTTTGGCAACATCTCTACGCAGAAAATGTAATAATATAAATTAAAGAACCGGTTTGAATATAAATATTCTCACCGGTTCAGTGTAAAAGGGGAATTTTACCAATATTCAATAACTCTTCTGAGCTATGTGGTTCTGACACCATTTGCTATTTTCTTTACCACAAGTTAATGATAACAGAAAAAAACACAAAATGCAATTGTTTTTTTATTTTTTTTGACATTTTTTTTGCTGTTCCGTTACTTTTTACACCCACGCCAGGCTTAGGCAGAAAGTACAGGATTAAGGATATGTATTCTCCCCGCGGCAAATGCTCAATGATGTCCATTCATAAAGAGGCTTTTCTATGCACATGGGTTTTGAAACGGTATCCACACCCCAGTACCGAAATTATATGGACGGAAGCGTCCGCCCAGAGCAAAAGAAGAAGCCGGCGCCAAAGCATAATGCTATAACACCGGCAGATTATTATGCCAAATCTGGCGTGGGTTTGAAAAGTAACACCGTTCCCATTCTGACAGCAATTTACACAGAAAAAGTCATCAACGCCAGCTTTGAAAGTATGATTTCCTGAATGAATACTTCCCGCTCCTTTTTCCATTCCGTTTGCTTTAAAACAAATTCTTTCAAAGGCATTACCTGTGTTGCATACCTTTTCGTATCTTTACCGAACAGTCCTCTTTTTTCCTTAAGCATACTGAACTTTACCTTTGTCTTTAACTGAATGAAACATTCATACGCAAAGCCTTCTCCTGCCAGATAATAAATCTGGCTTTCCAGAGTCGTCTCAGGCTCCAGATCCCTGCCCAGGTACTTTTCCGCAATCACCTTAAACTTAAACGGTATATCCTCGTCATGCATCAGCTCCGCATAAGAATACTTTGCGCCCAGACTTAAAGTGCCCGCGTCCTGCAATACATATTTATAGTCATCATACGTCTTAATATTCGGTTCCATTGCTTACTGTACTCCCTATATCTTCAATCTTATCTCCGCTGATTCGCACCGCGTCCAGAATCGACTTGACGGAAATCCCTTTTTCCTCCGCCAGTTCGTTCGGCGTCACTTTTCTGCCCAGATCCGCCGCAAGTTCTCTGGCCGCCTCGGCAATATAATTAACTTTTTCCACCAGCTTCCGGTCTATCCGCGACGCGTCGACATTCTCCCTGATATACGCCTCCATTGCTTCCATCATCATTCTGCCAAGCATCCCCTGCGCTTCGGATGGCTTTTCCAGGCAGCCAAGCATACCGGCTCCCATGGCAAGCGCCACATTGCCTTCTCCTA
Source organism: uncultured Lachnospiraceae bacterium (assembly GCA_910587935.1). Lineage (GTDB taxonomy): Bacteria > Bacillota > Clostridia > Lachnospirales > Lachnospiraceae > MGBC143606. Next base: position 27,907 of record CAJUNP010000014.1, on the reverse strand, counting down.
TCAGATCCTCCAAATATACGCCCTGCCCCGCGTACAGCTTCGCTATCTGCGCCACATATGGCAGATAAATTTCGATCAGTTTATTCTGCGCATCCCTATCTCCCGCCATGGCGGATAAGGTAACTGCCTCTTTCTCTCCTTCCGTCAGCTTTGCAAGCTGCTCTGTTTCTTCCAGATACCGCTTTAAATAATCGGCTTCCTCTCCGGACATATAATCCTCAGGATCTGCGGCTTCTCCGATTCCGATTCCGCTTTTTTTCAGATAATCGTATACCAACGGCTTTTTTTCTTCGTCAAGCTTAAAACCGATTGCCTCAAAAGCTCCGTTAATCTGCTCTTCTTCTATGACTCCGCCCTGTTTTTTTGCCAGTTCCTTTATATCCTGAAGCGCCCCGGCAAACCGAATTTCCATTTCCATTCCAAACTCCTTCTTAATTGCCAAAATGTCCCGTAACGTGTGTATGGGTAAATAAATGATCCTGGCAATATTCATAATTCCCGTTACATTTTGAGCAAAACCGGAATTCCAGTTCCGGATTACTCTCGTCCGTCCTTCCGCAGACCGCACATTTATGCTTGGTAACTCCCGGATTCTTACGTACCTGGCTCTTAAATTCCTGCCGCCTTTTCACCTGTCTTGGCGACATATGGATTCTTCTTCTGGAAGTAAAGAAAAACACAACGAAATTGAAAAGCGACGCCGCCAGTGCAACCCGGTAGAACAGATCAATAAATCCAAGCTGCGACGCAATTGATGCGGCTCCCGTTCCCTGAATAAAATCAAACAGCAGCATAACCGCATATACGATACCCAGCCATTTTACTTTGATGGGAATAATGAACATAAGAAGCACCTGCGCCTCGGGAAATGTAGCCGCATACGCCAGGAAAATAGACATATTCACATAATACGTTGAAAAATACGCCGCCCCGCTCTGAAAAAATGCCGCCGCGCCAAAGCTTCCGATCACTTCCCCATAAAACAGATAACAAAGCGCCATACACAGAAAACTTCCCAAAATCGTGAACAGCATCCCGGAAAACAAATATACATTATACCGGTAGGTTCCCCATACATGTTCCAGCGTCGTTCCTATAGAATAGTAGAAAAACAACATGATAAGCAAAAAAAACAGATTTCCGGTAGACGGCGGAATCAGAATCCAGGTAAACAGTCTCCAGATCTGTCCCCGCAGTATCAGATACGGATTCAGCGTAAGCCAGTTCACAAAACCGGGGTTAATTAACTGAATCACATATCCTGCCGCATAACACATCACCAACGCCAGGGATAAATTCCTGATTGCATACTTTCCAAACTTTCTCTCAAATTTACTCATGAAACGCGCTCCTCTATAATAAAATTACCCATAGGTTTGTCTTCTTTTGTGTAAACACATGTATTATTCTACCATTCCATGCCCGGAAAGTAAATGTCAGGATGCGTAAAACAGTAAGTTTTAACAAAATTAAGAAAGTTTTCTTTTTCTCTTTAGGATTTTTTTAGCAACTTCTTTTTTTGCTTTGATTGCATTTTTGACTTTGCTGTCGTATAATGTCTTAGAATGTCTACAAAGAAACTTACGATTTTAGAAGGAGCGATTCTATGAATACTATGCGGTATACCCTGGGAATTGATATCGGGTCTACAACCGTTAAAATCGCAATTTTGGATGAAGACCATAAATTGTTGTTTTCCGATTACAAAAGACATTACGCCAATATCCGGGAAACGCTGCTTACACTGTTGCAGCAGTCTTTCGACGCTCTTGGGAATCTGCATGTTCATCCCATGATTACCGGGTCCGGCGGACTGACTCTGGCAAACCATCTGCAGGTGCCTTTTGTGCAGGAAGTGATTGCCGTGGCCACCTCGCTAAAAGAGCTTGCGCCCAAAACGGACGTTGCCATTGAACTGGGTGGAGAAGACGCCAAAATCATTTATTTTGAAGGCGGCAATGTGGAACAGCGCATGAACGGAATCTGTGCCGGCGGTACAGGTTCTTTTATCGACCAGATGGCTTCCCTTCTCCAGACGGATGCCGCCGGTCTGAACGAATATGCAAAACAATATCATTCTTTATATACCATTGCCGCAAGATGCGGCGTATTTGCAAAAACCGATATCCAGCCCCTGATTAACGAAGGAGCCACAAAAGAAGATTTATCCGCCTCCATCTTTCAGGCGGTTGTCAACCAGACAATCAGCGGCCTGGCCTGCGGGAAACCAATCCGCGGCCACGTAGCCTTTCTGGGCGGCCCCCTGCACTTCCTTACGGAATTAAAACAGGCTTTTATCCGAACCTTAAAACTGGATAGCGAACACATCATTGATATGGAAAATTCCCATCTTTTTGCCGCCATCGGCTCCGCGCTGAATGCAAAGGAAAATGTTGCCTTTACTATGGAAGAAATGGTTTCCAAATTAAGCGGCGATATCAAAATGGAATTTGAAGTGGAGCGCATGGAACCTCTGTTTTCCGGCGAAGAAGAGTACAATGAATTCAGGGAACGCCATAACAGCCATCGGGTAAAAGGCGCCGATTTAAGCGGATACCGCGGCAACGCTTACCTGGGTATCGACGCCGGAAGCACCACCACCAAGGTGGCTCTTGTAGGCGAGGACGGCTCTCTTTTATATTCTTTTTACAGCAATAACGACGGAAGTCCTTTAAAGACGGCGATCCGTTCCTTAAAGGAAATATACTCACTTCTTCCCCAGGATGTTAAAATTGTCCGCTCCTGTTCCACCGGATACGGGGAAGCCCTGATGAAAGCCGCTTTTCTTTTAGATGACGGAGAAGTTGAAACCGTTGCCCATTACTACGCCGCCGCCTTTTTCGATCCCAATGTGGATTGTATCCTGGATATCGGCGGGCAGGATATGAAATGCATTAAAATCAAAAATCAGACCGTTGACAGCGTACAGCTGAATGAAGCCTGTTCTTCCGGCTGCGGTTCTTTTATCGAAACTTTTGCCAAATCTTTAAATTACGACGTACAGGATTTTGCGGACGCGGCGCTTTTTGCTCCCCATCCCATTGATCTTGGCACACGCTGTACGGTATTTATGAATTCCAAGGTAAAGCAGGCGCAGAAGGAAGGCGCTTCCGTAGCCGATATTTCCGCAGGACTCGCCTATTCCGTCATTAAAAACGCGTTGTTTAAGGTGATCAAGGTTTCCGACGCTTCCGAACTTGGTAAAAACATTGTGGTACAGGGCGGCACTTTCTATAACAACGCCGTACTCAGAAGCTTTGAAAAAATTGCGGACTGCAAAGCCATCCGCCCGGATATCGCCGGAATCATGGGGGCTTTCGGCGCGGCGTTGATTGCCAGGGAGCGTTATACAAAAGATTACAGGACTACGATGCTTACCATCGATCAGATCAACCATCTGCAGTTCGACACCAGTATGGCAAAATGCAGGGGCTGTACCAACAACTGCCGTCTTACCATCAACCGCTTTTCCGGCGGACGCCAGTATATTTCCGGCAACCGATGCGAACGGGGCCTTGGCAAAACAAAAAACGAAAACCACGTTCCCAATCTCTTTGAATACAAATTAAAAAGGCTTTTTTCCTATGAACCGCTTCCTGCCGACCAGGCAAAACGGGGCTCCGTAGGAATTCCGAGAGTCTTAAATATGTACGAAAATTATCCGTTCTGGTATACCTTTTTTACGGAGCTTCAATACCGGGTTATTCTTTCTCCCAGTTCCAACCATAAAATTTATGAACTGGGCATTGAATCCATTCCCAGCGAATCCGAATGTTATCCCGCCAAGCTGGCCCACGGGCACATCAGCTGGCTGATTCATGAAAAGGTTGATTTCATTTTTTATCCTGCTCTGTTTTATGAGCGAAACGAATTTGAGGACGCCAACAATCACTATAACTGCCCTATCGTTACGTCTTATTCGGAAAATATTAAAAACAACGTAGAAGAAATCGGACGGGGAGAAATCCGGTTTTGCAATCCTTTTATGTCCTTTAGGGACGTAGACACAATTACCCACGCCCTGATTAAGGAATTTAAGGAACTGCCCGCCGCCGAAATTACCGCCGCCGTTAAAAAAGCGTGGGCGGAGCTTGCCGCCTCACGGCAAGACATTCAGCTTCAGGGAGAAAAAGTCCTGAAATATATGGAGGAAAATCATAAACGCGGCATTGTCCTCGCCGGGCGTCCCTATCATATCGACCCGGAGATCAATCACGGTATTCCGGAGCTGATTACTTCCTACGATATCGCCGTGCTGACGGAAGACAGTGTCTCCCACCTGGCCAAACCGGAACGCCCATTGATCGTATCCGACCAATGGATGTACCATTCCAGGCTTTACGCCGCGGCAAGCTTTGTCAAAACACGGGAAGATCTGGATTTAATCCAGCTGAATTCCTTCGGGTGCGGCCTGGACGCCGTAACTACGGATCAGGTAAACGATATCCTATCCGGCTCTGATAAGATTTACACTTGTCTGAAAATTGATGAAGTGAACAATCTTGGAGCCGCAAGAATCCGAATCCGCTCTCTGCTTTCCGCCCTGCGGGTCAGAGAACAGAAAGGCCAGCGGCGCACGATTCGTTCCTCCGCCATTGAAAAGGTCAAATTTACGGAGGAAATGCGAAAAAGTTATACCATTATCTGTCCGCAGATGTCTCCCATTCATTTTGAGCTTTTAGAACCTGCGTTTAATGCCTGCGGTTATAATTTTGTGGTTCTCGATAACGACAATAAGCACTCCGTGGACGTGGGATTAAAATACGTAAATAACGACGCCTGCTATCCTTCACTTTTAGTTGTGGGCCAGATTATGCAGGCGCTGCTTTCAGGGAAATACGACTTAAACAAAACGGCCATTATCATTACCCAGACAGGAGGCGGATGCCGGGCGACCAACTATATCGGTTTTATCCGCCGCGCCCTGAAAAAAGCGGATATGGAACAGATTCCCGTCATTTCCCTGAATCTTGGCGGAATTGAAACCAATCCCGGCTTCCAAGTCAATGCGCAGATGGGTATCCGCGCAGGTTATGCGGCCATATTCGGAGATCTGTTTATGCGCTGCGTTTACCGGATGCGCCCTTATGAAAAAGTACCCGGAAGCGTGGATACCCTGCATCGTAAATGGGTGGAAAAAGTACAGGATTTTGTATCCGGCAGACACTTAAGTTTCTTTAAATTTAATAAAATGTGCCGACAGATCGTAAGAGATTTTGATCAAATAGAAATTACGGACGAAAGGAAACCCCGCGTAGGCATCGTAGGCGAAATTCTTGTAAAATTTTCCCCTGCCGGCAACAACCATCTTGTGGAACTGCTGGAGGCGGAAGGTGCGGAAGCGGTAGTTCCCGACCTGATCGACTTTCTTCTCTACTGCTTTTACAACCAGATTTACAAAGCGGAAAATCTGGGCATGAGCAAAAAGTCCGCCGCCTTTGCCAGACTTGGAATCTGGGGCATTGAAAGGCTGCGCGGCGCGGCTTCCTCCGAACTGAAAAAAAGCAGGCACTTCACGCCGCCCGCCCATATTACGGATACCGTTAACAACGCGAAGGAAATTGTCTCCATCGGCAACCAGACCGGCGAAGGCTGGTTTTTAACGGGAGAAATGATAGAACTGATTCACAGCGGCGTCAATAATATCGTCTGCACACAGCCCTTCGGCTGCCTTCCCAACCATGTGGTGGGCAAAGGCGTTATCAAGGAACTGCGCAGACATTATCCGCTTTCCAATATTGTCGCCATCGACTATGATCCGGGAGCCAGCGAAGTAAACCAGTTAAACAGGATCAAGCTGATGCTTTCCACGGCGCAGAAAAATCTTCACCAGTCCTAAACAAAAAAGCAGGATTCATGACATCTTGAGCGTCATAAATCCTGCTTTTATTAATTTGCCGATACCTTTTCAAAATCCATACTCTGTACCACCATCCCCGGTTTTACAAACTCCAGCTTCAGCTCATAAAAACCTTTTTCCAGTTCCACCTGAAGAAGCTGCTGGTGGATAAAACGTCCGCCGGTGCCGTTGGTCTGGAAGGTAACCAGGGGCGTCCCGTTCAATTCTGCCTTGCAAACCATCTGAGCCACGCTGCTTTCTTTTGACATAATACTGTTAATCACCTGATAGGTTCCGGCTTCCCGAACTTCAAAGCAAACCCTGTCCGTATCTTCCGTAGAAACATGAATTTTTACTCCGGTTATACCAACCCTCTGCCGATCCTCGCTGCCCTCTGTTCTGGCTGCATATTTTTTTATTTCTCCCCGCCGCTGCTTCCACTCCGGTTTTCTCAAAAACGCGGGAGCCCGCATCAGAAACCGGCAGATATTAACCGCGCTGCGCTGCAATTCTCCGACGGTAAGCCGTCCCGTTTCCAAGGATTCCAGCGTGTTATCTTTGTTTACGTTTCCTTCCGCCCCATCGTTGGGAACTACCATATAAAGATCGTTCTGCGCACGGATCATATCTCTTGTATCGGTTTTGCTCTCCGGACCGCCGCAAACCACATCATTCATTCTTGCCCACCAGTCCGTCATGACGATCCCGGTAAATCCCCACTCTTTTCTTAAGATCGTCGTATTCAAATCATAATTGGAAGCGCACCAGTGGCCGTTGATGGCATTATAAGCCGTCATAACGGACGCCGCTTTTCCTTCCCGCACCGCCGTTTCAAAGCCTTTCAGATAAATCTGCCGCAGCGCCCGTTCGGACACAACCGCGTTTATCACAAATCGGTGGCTTTCCTGTGAATTGCAGGCATAATGTTTAATTGTAGCTTTTGCTCCGCTCCTGCCGATCCCCTCGGTAATAGCGGCTGCAAACGCGCCCGTCACAAGCGGATCTTCCGAAAAATACTCAAAGTTTCTTCCGTTTAAAGGGTGTCTTTGAATGTTGATTCCGGGTCCTAACAGCGTATCCACTTCATTACGCACCAGTTCCTTTCCCTGCCAGGTAAACAGCATCCGAACCATGGGTACGTCAAAAGTGCACGCCAGCAGAGTGCCGATGGGAAGCTGCGTCGCATACGCGCCCGTATCCATGCGGATTCCGGAAGGACCGTCCGCACAGCAGCCTGCCGGAATTCCATAAGCAAGCAGGCTTTCCGTAATCCCCCCAAAGGCAGACGCCGTTCCCGGCGTCACCTTTATGCTGCACATGCCTTCTCCCCGCACAATTGCCGCCAGTTCTTCTTTAGTAAGCTGTGCGATAAACGCCTCCATGGACGCTTTGCCTGCCGCCACATCCTGCAGGGTGATCCCTTTGTTTCCGGTTATGGCCAGGTTCTCGGGCAGACGCTGCTCAATCCGTTTCTCCATATCAACGGTCTGCCGGGGAACTTCCTCATAAGTAAGCTCAAAAGTGCCGTCCTCTTTTTTTCCGCCGGGTTTTATCCGGCGCATTGTTTCTGTCGGTGCGCAGACTTCTTCCAGCTCCCGAAGCACTTTCGTCTCTTCCAACAGCAGGCACTCTTTTCCCGCTATCCTTACCGGTTTCGTATTTCTTACGCTGTTTCCCAAATGGAAACGGTACTCTCCCGGCTCCAGCACATAGCAGGACTTATGTCCCGTAATTCCACTGTCGTCATAAGCTGCGATACGCTCCCAGGGAACCGTGATTTGTACCTTCTGTCTGCCGCCGCATTCCAGAACTCCCGTCTTGGCGAATCCGACCAGTTCTCTGGCCGGTCTTCCCAGCCGTCCCTGCGGCGCTTCCAGGTATACCTGCACGACTTCTCTTCCGTTATACTGACTTCCCGTATTTTCCACTTCCGCTTCCAGTACAAGAGAATCCTCACCTATTTCCCCCTCTGCGGCCCCGATGGCAAAGTCCGTATAGGAAAGACCGAATCCGAAGGGAAACTGTACCTTTTGAGGGCAGAAGGTTTCAAAATAACGATATCCTACGTAGATATCTTCCTCATAATAATTCTTAACCGGGTCTCCATGATTAGCGTCCGAAGGATAATCGGAAATACGGTAAGCAACGGTGGAAGATAACTTTCCACACGGCGTCACAATGCCCGTTAAAACGTCGGCCGCCGCACGGCCTCCTTCCATACCGCCCTGCCATACATAGATCAGTCCTTTGATTTTGTCGCTCCACTCCGGCTTTTCCAGCCAGCTCGTATCAATAATATTGGCAACGTTAAGCACTACGATCACAGAAGAAAAATTCTGTACAACCTGATCGATCATATCGTTTTCCGGATCCGTCAGCAGATAGCTCCCCGGCTTGCAGCTGTTATCCTGATCTTCCCCGGCGGTTCTTCCCAAAACAATCAAAGCCTTCTCCGATTCAGCCGCCGATTCCCTTACAATCGCCGGCGTAAGAGGCATTTCTTCCTGACACCAGGGTTCAGCCGCCCAGCCGCCTCCTCCGTTGTCAAAAGGATGTTCAGCAATCCAACGCTCATAGATCCCGGCCAGCTTTTCGTTTACCTGTACCCGCTTTCCTTCCCGCAGGCTGTCTAAAAGGTTTGTTGCATGAGCAACATTGACAGCGCCTCCCGAACCGGTTCCACTGCGGTAATAATCCAGTTGTATCCTGCCGAAAACGGATACCTTTTCCTGTTTTTTAAGAGGAAGCGCCTGTCCTTCATTTTTTAATAATACTGCCCCCTGGGCCGCCGCAATCCGCCCTAATTCCGCAAGTCCCTCCAAGGGCACGCCGATTTGATGATTCATATGTTGTATCCTCCAGTTATTTAAATATCCATTGCCGTTCTTTTTTGCCTGTCTAACGGAAGCTGTTTTCCACAACGCCCGGAAGCAGCGAATAAACAGAACGGCCAATTTCCTTTTCAAATATTTCTTTAATCTCCAGAACTTTCTTCCATCTGCCGATTGTCGCCGGGTGGATACCGTACCGGAGCGTTACGTCCACAAACCTTTTTTCCAGAAGGCAGAATCCCGTCGGAAGAGCCAGCGAGTCACAGAGCTGTACCAGACGGTCATAGTCATCATAGACAGCATTTTCGACAAATTCTTTCATAAACAGATAATCCTCATCGTTCATATCAAACTTACCGATCGAAGTATTAATATCCTGTATCATAAACGCATGGGAAATGCAGATCTGCGCCATTTTTTCCCATCCTCTCTCCATACAGTAACGATATCCGTCTATCAGATGCTTTTCCGAACTCACTCCGGCATAGCGCCCGATATCATGAAGCAGTCCGAAAATGTATGCCTGCCCGGCAGATAAATGTTTGCAGTGCCAAGCGATATTTTTACAGGCCTCGGCTACATACCGGGAATGATCCACCCATGCCCCGGGATTGGATTCGGAGGCTTTTTCCAGCGCCAGTTCTGCGGTTTGTTTGTTTAATTCCATATTTATATTATTTCATCCCCATTCATTAAAAAAATGCTTTTACATATGCTAATGCTTTTTCACAATATACTTTTTCTATCTTTCCTTGATCAAAATCCTTCCTATATGCCACGCTGCTTACGCAACACGGTTTCTGACAAACAGTGAAATTGAACATCTGTTTTATCCGGACAGAGGCAGCAATAATAAGTCTCTCTTCTTGTTTTCTGTTACTATGCGGTATATGCTACAACTCATACGGCGTAACCTGATACACATAATAATTGAGCCAGTTCGTAAACAACCCGTTACTATGGGCCCGCCACTGTAGGTTCGGCCTCTTCGTATGATCGTCGTCAGGATAATAATTAACGGGCACATGAATCGGGAGACCTTTTTCCAGATCCCGTATGTACTCGTTATGAAGCGTTACCCTGTCGTACTCCGGATGTCCCATGACAAAAATATGCTTTCCCTCTCCTGCCATGCAAAGAAAAACCCCCGCGGTCTCCGATTCGGCCAGAACCGTAAGTTCTTTGCAATTGTGTATGGATTCGGCGGACACTTTCGTATGCCTGGAGTGAGGCGCCATAAAATAATCGTCAAAACCTCTTACCAGCGGAATCTTTCGGTTGGCAACTTTATGCGCAAAAACGCCGAAAAGTTTTTCGGGCAGCATTTCCTTATCCAGCCCGTAATGATAATACAGACCTGCCTGCGCTCCCCAGCAGATATGAAGCGTACTGGTCACATGGCTTTTCGTCCACTCCATAATCTCGCAAAGCTCCTCCCAGTAATCCACTTCTTCAAAAGAAATCTGTTCCACGGGCGCGCCGGTAATAATCATACCGTCGTACTTGTTATCTTTAAGCCGGTCAAAGGTATCGTAAAATTTGTTAATATGCGTAGCCGACGTATTTAAAGATACGTGGCTGTTCATCTTCATAAAGGTTACGTCCACCTGTAAAGGGGTATTGGAAAGCGCCCTGAGAAGCTGCAGCTCCGTGTCCTGCTTAATCGGCATCAGATTCAGGATACAGATCTGAAGCGGCCTTACATCCTGGTGAATGGCGCGGCTTTCATCCATCACAAAAATATTTTCATTCTCCAGAATTTCCCTGGCGGGTAAATCATGCTGTGTTTTAATTGGCATAGGTCTAATCTCCACTTTCATTTTTTTCCGTTAGATACTCTTTCATAAAATCTTCTTCCGTTATAATCGGAATCTGAAGTTCCTTCGCCTTTTTATTCTTAGAAGACATGGAGGTAACGTCATTATTAATCAGACAACGGGTTTTTCCTGTCACGCTGCCCGTTACTTTACCGCCCTTCGCTTCAATTATTTCCTTTAAGGTCTCCCGGTTCGGAAAATGCACAAGGCTTCCCGTAATCACAAAATTCATTCCCGATAAGCTTTCCGCGTTCCCGTCCGTCTCCGGTTTCTCAAGGCGCAGTTCCGGTAAAAGTCTCTCCAGAACCTTTTGATTTTTTTCCGCGGCAAAAAAATCCCGGAAAGCCGCGGCAATAACCTCTCCCACTCCTTCGACCGCACTCAGTTCTTCTGCGCCTGCGCAGCGCATTCGTTCCAGGTCATAGTCAAAATACCGGCAGAGCATCCTGGCATTGGCCACGCCGATATTGGCAATTCCCAGTCCGTAAATCAGTCTCGGAAGCGTTGTATCCCGCGCCGCATCGATACTGTCTATAAGATTCCGGAAGGATTTTTCTCCAAAACCTTCCATCTGTATAATCTCATCCTCAAATTTCTGCAAATGAAACAAATCCGAAAAATCATGAAGAAATCCCCGGTCAAGGAATTTTTCAAGGGTGGCCTCCGACAAGCCGTCCATATTGAGCGCATCCCGGCTTACAAACAAAGTAAACGCCTTGATTTTTTTGGCCGCGCACTCCGGATTGGTACAATATAGAGACTTTACGTCGTTCACCTGCCTGATTTCCGTTCTGCCGCCGCAGACGGGACAGGCTTCGGGAATCTCCACCGAATCGCTTTCCGTGAGATTCTCATGTATCTGCGGAATAATCATATTCGCTTTATAAACCGTGATTCTGTCTCCAAGTCCCAGCTTCAGCCCACGCAAAATACTGATATTGTGTACGCTGGCCCGGCTTACCGTGGTTCCCTCCAGCTCCACCGGCTCAAAAATGGCCACCGGATTAATCAGGCCGGTTCTGCTGGCGCTCCATTCTATTTCTTTTAACGTAGTCTCCCGCAGTTCATCCGCCCACTTAAAAGCAATGGAATCCCGCGGAAATTTGGCGGTTCTTCCCAGAGAAGCGCTGTACTTAAGATCCTCATAGCTTACAACCAGGCCGTCCGAAGGAATGTCATACGTCTCAATTTTCTCTTCAAAGCTTTCCACTGCCGAAAGTATTGTATCCCGGTTTACCAGTTCGTGTTCTACAACCTCAAATCCCTGCTCTTTTAAAAAGTCAAACTGCGCCGATCTGGAATTGTGAAAGTCAAGACCCTCCGCGTTTACCAGAGCAAAAGCAAAAAAACGGACATTTCTCTTTGCGGTAATTTCATTATTCAGCTGACGCACCGAACCGCTGCATAAATTTCTGGGGTTTTTATATTTTTCCGCCGTCTCCGGCATCTGCCGATTAATTCTCTCAAAATCCTCATATCCGATTACGGCTTCTCCCCGGAGTACAAGCTGCCCCTTAAAGGCAATGGACAGCGGAAGGTTTTTGAAAGTCCGGGCGTTATTGGTGATAACTTCTCCGATTTCCCCGTTTCCCCGGGTTACCGCTTTTGCAAGTTTTCCTTCATGATATGTCAGCACAATGGTCAAACCATCCAGCTTCCAGCTTAAAACTGCGGACTGATCCTGCAGCCAGTCCTGAAGTTCCTCCCTGCTTTTCGTTTTTCCCAGAGAAAGCATAGCGCTTTCATGACGTTCCTTAGGAAGTTCATCTACAGCTTCATATCCTACGTTAACAGTAGGACTGTTAGACAAAATAACACCTGTTTCTTTTTCCAGGCAGACCAGTTCATCATAAAGAGTGTCATATTCATGATTACTCATTATCTCACGGTCCTGCGCATAGTATGCTCTGGAAGCCTCGTTCAGTTTTTCAACCAGATCCCTGATACGTATAAGCTTTTCCTGTTCATTCATTCCGATTTTCACCTTTCTGATTCCCCTGTCCGAAACCGGTCAGCCGGTATAAGGTTTCCAACGCTTCCCCTTTAACTTCTCTGTACTGCCCCGGCTTTAACCCATCCAGGGTAAGATTCACGACCCTGACTCTTTTTATCATCCGTACTTCATAGCCCAGCGTCCGGCACATCCTGCGTATCTGCCGGTTCACGCCCTGAGTCAGCACAATCCGGAAGGTAAACTTTCCCTCTTTCTCTATCCTGCATTCTCTGGTAGCAGTATCCAAATCCTTTAAATAAATACCCGCGCTCATGCGTTCCAGGAAATTCCCGGTAATCTCTTTATTTACCTTAACGATATATTCCTTTTCATGGCGGCCGGCTCCCCGCATCATACGGTCGATCAGGTCTCCGTCATTCGTAAGGATCAAAAGTCCCTCCGAATCCTTATCCAGTCTCCCCGCATAAGTAATCCGGACAGGATATTTTATAACATCCGTTATTTTATATTTGGCATGTTCGTCCCGTTCTGTACAGGTTACGCCTACAGGTTTATAATAACACAAAACCGTCTTTTTATCATTTCTTTTTACCGGCTTGGAATTCACTCGGATCTCATCATTTGGGGTAACCTTCTGTCCGTTTACGGCTGCCTTGCCGTTTACCGTTACTTTTCCTTCCATAACCAGCCGGTCCGCATCCCTCCTGGAACAGATTCCACATTCCGCCAGATATTTATTCAGTCTGATCTCTTCCATGCCGATCTCCATTCCCGTACATTCGTCCGTAACTGTTGACAACATTTATATTATACCCGCAGGGTGCTTAAGGGTCAATCATTTGTCTTAAAAAATACCGCCTGTCCCTGTGCCCTTTTGCGAGACAGGAACAAGCGGTATAAAAATATTACGGTTTTCTACTTAATCAAAGATATCACAGCGCCCGATTTATTCAGTCCGTAACCGGCAAAATACAGTACCTTTTCTTCATCCAGCGGACTGCCGTCTAAAGCGGCCTCCATTTTTAAAGGAATATCTTCGGGACTGATCATCCATGTCATCGGAAGCGTTCCGGTAAAATCATACTCCCCGAATAAAACATCCGCAACGCCGGCGCCCTCCGTTCCCGGAAGCCATGCCATTATCACGGCGTCAAACAGATCCAGATATTCTGCAATGGGAAGCGGTCTTCCCGCAACAATAACTGCGACTGCCGGAATATCGTCTTTCCTGGCTGCAAGAGATTCCCGCAGACCTTCCAGAAGCGTCTGGTCATCCGCCGAAATTTTCAATCCGGTTACGGTCCTGTCACCGCCTGTTTCCACATAGGGGCCTTCCCCGAAAACCGCGATTACCGCATCCTTTGTCTCGTCCACCTCTCCGTTCACGTTGTGTGTAAGGGTAATCCCCGTATCCGCGGTTATCTCGGCAATTCCTTCGATAATCGTAGTTCCCTGCGTAATCCTGCCTGCATGGCCTTCCCAGCTGATAGTCCAACCGCCGCACTGGGAACCGAGATCATATGCCTTTTGTCCGGTCACCTGAATGTTTTTTGCCTCCCGTAAAGCCGTCAAAGCATCCGTTTCTCCAACCTGATCGTTTTTTAAAAGAACCAAAGACTCCCGAACAGCCTCTCTTGCAACCGCCCGGTGTTCTTCTCCTCCGAATTTTTCAAGCAGAGCCTGTTCCGTATCTCCTCCGATCTCTTCCTCAAACAAGCCTGCTTCAAACTTAACGCGCAGAACCCGCCGCACCGCATCATCCAGACGATCCATACTGATCTCTCCGTCCTCCGCCAGTCGGATGACAGACTTCATACACTCCTCCCATGCGCTTGGCTCCATAAACAAATCGATGCCCGCCTCCAGCGCCAGCTTTATCTGATCTTTATAAGTCAGCCCGCTGGTTTGCTGAACGCCGTTATAATCGCTGACTACCAGACCGGTAAATCCCAGCTGATCCTTTAAAACCTCCTGAATCAAATGTCTGTTTTCATGACATTTTACGCCGTTTACACTGTTAAACGATACCATTACGGTCCGGACTCCTTCATCAAGCGCCGCCGTATAGGGGTCCAGCAGGCCGCTTTCCATAAGAGCGTCAAACTCCTCCGGCGTCATTTCCACATTCCCCTGATTAACGCCATCTGTCGTATAGCCTTCGCCAATATAATGTTTTGCACAGGCAAGCACATGCGTCTCATTCAGATACTCTCCGCTTCCTTTCTCCCCCTGAAATCCACGGATATAAGCGGCTCCCATCCGGGCAGTATAGGATGCATCCTCGCCGAAACATTCATAAGTCCTGCCCCACCGCTCATTTTGCGCATTTCCGAGAGTCGGTGCAAAAGTCCACTGAATACCGCAGGCGCGCACTTCTTCTGCCGTCGCCCTGCCGATTTTTACAAGCAGTTCTTCGTTTCCGGCCGCCCCCAAACCGATATTGTGGGGAAAAACAGTGGCGCCATATACGTTATTGTTTCCGTGCACGGCATCTACGCCGTAAAGCAGAGGAATCCCCAAACGGCTGTCAAGCGCCGCCTGTTTCAGTTCATTAATTCTGCTCTGCCAGTCCAAAATGCCGTTGCCCGCCGCCGGCGCCGAACCGCCGCCGCTTAACACCGAACCGATTCCGTACTTTTTCACATCCTCCGGGGCAAGAACGTTCTGCTCCGGCTGCACCAGCTGCGCCGCCTTTTCTTCCAGCGTCATCTGCACAAGTAAAGCCTCTATTCTTGTCTCGATATCCTGCGTGGAATCCATATAAACGCTTTTATCTACGTCTTCCGGATCATTGTCTTCCTGTTCTTTAACATCCGTTTCCAGCGTATTTTCCTCTGCCGTGTTCGCTTCTTTCTCCGGCTCCGTAGGACTTGTATTTCCTTTGGAACAACCGCTCATAACTAAAGACAGCAAAAGAAGCAGCGATAAGCACTTCCGAAACAGATACTGTGATTTTCTGCCGTTCATTTTATACCTCCCTGCACATTAAAAATGAAAAGGCCATACCCAAAACGGCCTTTCCATTATCATACAATTGAAAACATACAAATTCCATAGTTTATAAAATAATCACACTTGATAAAAAAATTGAAACTATCGCGAAATACCGGAGCGTTCTCTCCGAAAACCGCTTCGTCCCGGCTGTGTGACCGGCTGCGTTTGATTTTTTTCTTTCCCTTTCTTTCTCAGCGCAGAGTAATACAGACTCCCGGCATCCTTTGCCTTACCCGCTTTTTTTGCTTTCTCCGGACGCTGCGGCTTTTCCATCATAAAACCTTTTCCGGCCTTTTTCCGTTTGTCCTGATTGTGCTTTTTCTCTCCCGGTTCGACCGCTTTCCGTCTCCTGTCGCTTTCTCCGCCTTTGCGTCCGCGAATACCGGAGCGCTCTTTTTGTCCCCGTTCTCTTCTCCTTACCGGTTCACACAAATCTTCAATTTCTTCTTTTTCCTCGCCAGTCTGTATCCGCAGCAATGCGGCCGCTAAATCAAGCAGCTCATACCCGCCTTCTTCACTGTATTTCTCAAGAATTTTTTTCATTTTCTTAAGACTCTTCTGATCTGCGAGCAACGCTTCCGCCTCCTGCAAAATCTTACCTGCCTTTAAGGAAGTAATGGCTCCGGCGGCAGGAACGCTTTCCTCCTTCATTTTTGTCTTACAGATTCTTTCGATCTCACGGATCTTATAAATTTCTCTGCCGGACACAAGTGTAAAAGCCTTGCCCTCTTTCCCGGCACGGCCGGTTCTTCCGATCCGGTGCACATAATATTCGATGTCCTGCGGAATATCGTAATTAATAACCGCTTCCACGTCATCCACATCGATCCCTCTTGCCGCTACGTCCGTTGCAATTAAGACTTCCAGACTGCCGCTGCGGAAACGGTTCATAACCACGTCCCTTTGGTGCTGCGATAAATCTCCGTGCAGTCCTTCCGCTGAAAATCCCCGTTTTTTCAAATTATCAGCCAGCTCATCCACCATTTTCTTCGTATTGCAGAAAATCAGGGAACGGTGCAGTGCGTGATATTCCAGAAGTCTTGCCGTCACTTCCTCCTTATACTGCCGACGTATAAAATAATACGTCTGCTCCACCAGCGGAATTGTAAGTTCTTCCTTTACCACCCGGATCATAACGGCGTCTTCTTTCTGGTATGTGCCGGTAATATCCAGAATAGGCTGAGGCATCGTCGCCGAAAATAAAGCGGTTTGATGATCCACGTCAATTTCTTTGAGGATCGTCTCCATATCTTCCCGAAATCCCATATTCAGCATTTCATCTGCTTCATCCAGCACTACCATACGGACTGCGTCCATCCGTATCGTACGCCGCCGCATATGATCCATAACTCTTCCGGGCGTTCCTACAATAATCTGTACGCCGCCCTTTAACGCCTTAATCTGCTTATAAATCTCCTGTCCTCCGTAAACAGGCAGAACACGGACTCCATGCATAAATTTTGCAAACCGCCGGATCTCGTCGGCCGCCTGAATTGCAAGTTCTCTCGTCGGACAAAGCACCACTCCCTGCAGTCTTCTGTCCTTCGGATTCATCCTCAAAACCAGCGGAATACCAAATGCCGCCGTCTTTCCAGTACCGGTCTGTGCCTGCCCGATTACGTCCTTCCCCTCTAACAAAACCGGAATCGCTTCCTTCTGAATGGGCGTCATCTCTTCAAATCCCATCTCTTCAATTGCACGTAATAATTCCGGATTTAAATCTGATTCTTTGTACTTCATTTTATACCATGCCTTTCCTTATCCCCGCCGGACGGGGACGCCTTCCATAAAAAAAACAACACTCGCCATGAAGAGTGCTGTCTTTTTTGAGCTTTGTTAAGTATATAAGACTTTTCTGCAAATGTCAACCACAAATTTAATAGATAATACTTATCTCCTCCCCAAATATGCATCCGTATCCGCTCACGGCTATGCGGTAATTTATCGCAGACTCATCGCTGTCTTCTTCCTGAGGCTGCATTAAAACACGATATTCCCTCTGCTGCCATGGTTCTCCCATGGACTCCGGGTAAACCGCCTCGTATTCCGTCTCGTGAGCTTCCAGCTCCGACTTTGTATTTATAATTTCCTGTACTACTCCGTTTTTATTCTCATAACTTGTATACTGCCGTTCGCCTGTGGAAAAATCCCGTCTTTCCATACCTGCAATGTCCATTTCCAGATATTGGCCGAAATCTCTTATAGCATCTTCGGAAATATAAGAATTATACCTTGTCTTGTCAATCCTTAATTCCATATCCTGCTGCATAAATCCCAACGCCTTTTTACTGTCCTGTTCCACATTTAAAACCACCAACATCTCCCTATCCGGAGCCGCCTGGAATAAATACGTCCATACTACCATGGATTTGGACGGATTGTTTTTATCAAAAACAAAATATTTTTCCCTGTTTAAATATCCGATCCTTCCGACTTCTTCTTCGGGCCAGTCCCATGGCAGAATTCCCAAGTCTTTAAGCGTTTCATATTCCGTGTACGCCGCCTGATCCATCGTTTCTTCCAGCTCCCAGGACTCCGTATCCGCACTGCTTATAAGCGCCACCTGTGCATTTGAATCATAACCCGAAAATAATTTAAGTTTTTCTTCCAGCGGAAACAGATCGCCGCTTTGCAGCACCACTTCTTCCACCGTTTCATACTTTATCTGATTCTTCATCTTCTGATCCTGCCACCTAAGCGCCATGCCCGGTAAAAAGAAACCGGCGGCTACAACAGCCGCAAAGAACAGTAAGACTCCCGCCATTTTCACTTTCTTCCATCTCATGCCAATTTCTCCGCCAACCTTAATCTTAACGTGACTCTGGTTCCTTTCCCTTCTTCACTTTCAAACTGCATGCTTCCTTCATGCAGCTGAACAATCTGCAGACAGATGGCAAGTCCAAGACCGGCTCCCCCCTGCTCCCTGCTCCGGGATTTGTCCACCATATAAAACGCCTCCGTTATCTTATCAATCTGCGCTTTCGGAATCCCTTTTCCGTTGTCCTGCACCGTAATCACATAAAAATCCGCCTCCATCGTACCCCAAAGTACAATTTTCCCATGGCCGTTCATGGCCTTGCGCGCATTATCGATCAGGTTCATAATCACCGTCTTAATAAGCTCCGGTTCCGCCATGATCCTGCCCTTCTGGGCCTTCATGGTAATCTGTATGCGCTCCTTGGTTAAAATAGGAAGAACCGTGGCCTGAATACTTTTAAGCAGGGGAATCACACTGACGCTTTTTAACTGCAGCTCCTGTTTTTTTAATACAATCAAATCCAGCAGTCTGAAGGACAGGGATTCCAGACGTTTTCCCTCCTGGAATATATAATTGGCGCACATCAGATTCATCTCCGAAATAGATTCGTCGGAACGCATCAGATCCGCATAGCCGATAATAGATGTCAGCGGCGTCTTCAATTCATGGGTAAAATTCCCTACAAATTCTTCCTGCTTCCTTGCCGCATCCTCCAGCTCTTCAATTTTTCCGGCCAGACTGTCCGCCATCCGATTAAAATTATATACCATTTCGCCAAACTCGTCCTGGCTTTTTAACCTGATCCGGTACTCCAGATTTCCATCCGCGATTCTGGAAGCCGTCCGGGAAATAGACCGGATGGGATGTACCAGAAAACGCGCCATGGCAAAGCTGATCACACTGTATACAAAAAACAAAACCAGAATCACCCGGTTATAAATCGTCAGCTGCTTCTGTCTGGTCTGGTACAGATACGTCACATCCTGAAAGCTGTCCATATAAATCCGTCTGTCTTCCGCCGTCATACTGCTGGAAACCTGTATGTAATGATGGTTATCCTGCTCCACCGATAAGCAGGCAATCTGCGTTCCCGTCAGCTGCTGTCTGACTTCTTCCTGAAATGGAATATCTATATTGGAATAAAAAACCGTTCCGTCTTCACCATAAACACGCAGACGGATTCCGTCCTCGGTAAACATATCTGTTACAGCCTCTACGCTCTCTTTTATAATCTCATCCGTAATCTCCGTATCCGGCGCGGTCTGACTGCGCATATAGCTTGTAAAAGAATTTAAAATCAGCCAGTTGCTGTCTATCGCCGCACGCACCGCCTGTTCGTATCCGGATTTAAAAAAAGCGGAAAGCAGAACGAATCCGGCTATGCTGAAGCTGATTATCATGGCAAGTACGGTAGAAATAAAAATTTTTGTAGATATTCTCATATGCCGTCTTAAATCTCCAATCGGTATCCTACTTTATAAATGGTTTTGATTTTATCCTCCCATACGCTGAACATGCAGATCTACGGTACGGCTGTCGCCCTCATATTCTTTTTCCCATACGCGTTCATAAATAACCTCCCGCAGCAGCGCAATATTCCGGTTGTGAATGAAAAACAACAGCAGATTATACTCCTTTGTCGTCAGATTAATTTCCTCGCCGTCCCTTGAAACGCTATGAGACAGCGGACATATGGTAAGTCCGCCGATTTCCAGTTTATCTTCATTTTTATGATATCTTCTGAGCACCGTCTCAATACGTGCAATTAATTCCACAATCTCAAAAGGCTTTGCAAGATAATCCTCCGCCCCCATGCGGAGCCCCTTAACCTTATCTTCCACCGAAGTTTTAGCGGTTAAAAAAATCACCGGCGTGTTATAGTTCTTTATATATTCCAACAGCTCATAACCGTCCACTTTGGGAAGCATAATATCCAGAAGAATAATATCATACCTGTTTTTTTCAATCTTATCAGCTGCCGTCAATCCGTCAAAACAGCAATCGCACTGGTATCCCGCCCGGGTAAGACTGACATCGATCAGATTGGCAATCGCTTTTTCATCGTCTACAATTAAAACCTTTATCATGGTCTGCCCCCTCGTATAAAATATGTACGATTCTTTTTTAAATCATATCTGTATCGGTTTTGTATCTTTTTTGCCGGTATTACCATATCATGATATCCATTTTAACACACATTTCGCAAAAACGGTTAAATTTTTATCGTAAAAATGCCTCCGGCATAAAACCGAAGGCATCCTTATTTGTAAATTTTTCCGTTATGCCGTTCCAAAGGAACGATCGGTGAAAGGCGCAAATTCCAGCCTCACAAAATACCCTTTGTCATGCTGGCAGACCGGACACGCTTCAGGAACTTTTTCTCCCTCAAATACATAACCGCAGTTTAAACACATCCAGCCGGTTTTCACGTCCGATAAAAACAACTGGTTCTGCTCCATCCATTCTGCCAGCTTCCCGAAACGGTCTCCGTGAAGCTTTTCAATCTCGGAAATCATGTGAAAAGAGTTAGCTACTGCCGGAAATCCTTCCTCCATGGCTTTATCTCCAAACGCCTTATAAATGGGATCATGTTCTTCATACTCATTATGCTGCGCCCTTCTTAAAAGCTCGCTGACGCTTTGCGTGATATCGACGGGATAACCGCCGTCAATATGAATCGTTTCTCCCGCCAGTTCGGAAAGATGGTTATAAAAAATTTCCGCGTGTTCTTTCTCCTGGTTTGCAGTAAACTCAAAAACAGCCTGCACTACGTAAAGATTTTCCTTTTTTGCCTGTCCCGCTGCAAATGTATACCGGTTCCTTGCCTGGCTTTCTCCTGCAAAGGCCCGCATAAGATTGTCTTTGGTTTCGCTTTCTTTAAAAGAAACTGCCATGATAAACCTCCTTTTATCACCTCTTCTCTTAAAATTCTTTACCAAATTCCATATTCTATACATCCGTCACAATTTTTCTTCCAGTTCTTCCAAAGAACCATAGCCGTACAAGAAAGCGGTGTTGCGCATGGTCATCTCCGCCAGGTTTTCTTCCCGGATACATAAATCAGCAATAAATCTTCCGTACAGATCCAGCGTATTATCGGAATAGGTTCCGATCTCCCCCCGCAGATATGTCTCGTAAGATGTATTGAACGCATGATCCTCTTCGGTATGGATACTTCTTGCATTTCCCGCGGCTTTCGGGTAGCGGGCCGCAAAATCTTCCATCCATCCTACCTGGATTTTTACAATCTCTTCTATGATTTCTTGCTTATCCGGCGGAATAACAGGCAGCCGGTCCTTTATGGAACGATACCTTTCCGGATCGGTGCTTTCCATCATCCTCGCATATTTTTCCGTAATCAGATTCCAGCCTCTGTCGCTGGCCGTATGAAAATCATGAATATAACTCTTTAACATAGGCTCGGTCCATGTAAAGTACTGGCTCTTTCGCATAATGGAAAAAGTAGACCAGTTATCCTGGCAGTCCGCTCTTCCTCCCAGATTCTCCACCTTATCAAAGGCCTGCCATTCAAGGCTTACCAGTTCATTCACCAAAGCGGACTTAAAAGACGCTTCTCCCTTCTCCTTCTGCGGAATACTTCTTAAAATATTGTCCGTATGGTGATCCAGATAATTGTCTTCCCCACTGGTCAGTCCCTGCTTTTTCATCTCCCGTATAATCAGGGCTACAATAAATTCAATCATCTCGGGAATCCTCTCGTCTCCTACGGACATTCCCGCCAGCTGATTCAGTATTTCTCCGATCTGCGGAAGAATTACCAGTTTTTCCATTCCCCTGTGCATCCATTTATAAAAAGGAGCATAGCGGTGATTCAACAGATATACCATCATCATGGTATGCTTCATAAATTCCGACAGAGCGATTTGCGCCGTTACCCGCTCGCCCCTTCCGTACATGCGGGAATAATTATACTGCCCCGACTGCGCCATCAGAGCCGCCTCTCTGGCTATTTTCTTCACCCGCACTTCTTCCGGATAATGTTTTAACAAACCGCTCCGGATCCGTGAAAATTCGCCCAGATCATCCCGGAACACCCTGCCGTTGGTGGCTGCCGCAAGCTGATAGTCCTCGGCAAACAGCCATTGATTTCGGGAAGAGGGAATATCAGGATTCCCGGTAAGTTTTTCATAGAATTCTCCGATTCGGAAAACGCCTACGCGCTTCTGGGCCTTTTTCGTATTATGCCTGGTAATTCCCATATAAGTTGTCGGCAGTTTATCATATTCCTCCTGCAGGCGCTCCCCGATCTCGTCATAAACGGAATCCGTCAGCCACATACAGAATCCGGGGCCAAAATCATGATCCCTCGATACGGAATCGTCAAACCCGAAACATTCCGATCCTTCTCCCGCCAGTCCTACGGCAATCATGGATTCATATTCCGGAAAATGCATGTGAATCATGGGCGCGCCGTATTCCCTGTAAAAATCTTCACAAAGCTCCATTCCCTTTGCATACTGTTTTTGTACCTGAGGCGGATTTTCCATCGCTCTCTTTACTTCGTTGAGGTTTTGCAGAATAATGGCATAAGACTGACTTTCTCCCGTATGCTTTTTCACTTCCTGCAGCGCCATGCCGTAATACGCCTCCGACGCTTCCAGATTTCCCATCAGATACTGCGCCTGGGCCATGGCCGCAAGAGCGCCGCCATAGTGAAAATCTTTTTCTTCGTCCATATCAAAAATGGAAAAGGCTTTTTTTAGATTTTCAACGGCCTCGCCCATTTTTCCAATCTGCATCAAGGATGCGGCAAGGTTCGTATAAGTCACAGCCGCCTCAATTCGTTTATCCTCCTTCGTAAGCACGATTGCAAGGGCTTCCTCCAGACAGGCGCAGGCTTTCTCAAACTCGCCCATTTCCTGATACAACAGACTCAGATTATTGTAAAAGCTGGCATAAAGCATATCATCTTTCGGCAGCTTGCCTTCAAAAATCCTTTCGGCAGCCTGATACTGCACCATTGATTCCCGCAGCTTACCCGCGGCGCGGTATGCATTGGCCACATTTAAAAGCGTTATGCCGTGATTCAGCGTTCCTTCTATCCCCATCTGCTTTACCAGATTCAGCGCCCTGTCGCAGTAATATAGCGCCTTATCGTTCTTTCCTGTATCCCGCAAATATCCCATCATCTCATTAATCAGCCGGATCGCCGCATTGCCGTCGCCCATGGCAAAAGCACGCTCGATATTTTCCTCCAGGAACAATTCGATCCTCTCAATCTGACACGCGGCAAATAAGTCGTTCATCTGTTTTAAAACACTGTCCATATCCATAATCATATACAACACATCCTTCCCGCTAAAATTCTATTTTCATTTTTGTCCTTTTCAGGGAATTTGTCAAGAAACCTGCAATGATTATCCTATAAATATTTTATAAAAAAAGCTGTGGATATTTTCCACAGCCTTTTTGTATGATCCTAACCGCGGGTATTAAAGCCCCCGCCGTATCCGCTGATATTCGTCCCGTATCGATTATAATTATTCCCGTAAAGATTCTCATTCCCATAGTAACCTGCCAGATTCGCTTCCGCGTTGGCCTGTATCTTTTCCGCCCAGGAACTTATTTTGTCTCCAAAGCCTCCGTCAGTGCCGAATAACTTCTTTAACTTTTCCGGATCCGCTTCCTTCAGCTTATCCTCATTAATCTTCAAAGTGCCTGTAGTATTCTGGGTGATTCCCAGCTCACGCAAAAGATCCTTATTGTCTGCTACATGACCCTGAAGCTGTTTTAAGTACAGGCTGGATACGGTGGTGCCAACCCGCTGCAGACGCTCTACCATACGGTTATAGTCTTCCACAAAGCCTTTAATTTCTTTAACCGCCTGCTCTTTCTTTTCTTCCGTAAACAGGCTTTCTTCTTCCTTTGTGTCAAGAAGTTTATCCGCATGCTTCTTAAGACTTTCCGCCGAGCTAATAAGGGAAGTATAATTACTTTTCTTTTGCAGGTTACTTAAAGCGGCGCCTGTATTTCCCGTTTTGGATGTCAGCCCCTTCCGGAGCTGATCCATATAAGAACCGGAAGATAATCCGGTATTGATTCTGCTGCCGGAAAACTTTTTCGCCCTTCCCGCCGATTTCATTCTCGCCTGGCTTATAAGCCTTGCTCTGGCAATTTTGGAACTGTATACGCCTCCGATTTTCATTTTTTCCCACCTCTTCTTTCTTTTGATAATGTCGATTTTTTATGGCCTGAATAGGCTTTCAGGAAATCCTGATATTTATATTTGGAAACCGGTAAATGTTCTCCGCTCATAAGCGTTATATCCGTTTTGTCAAATTCCCGAATGTATTTCAGATTTACCAGATATCCTTTGTGAATCCTGAAAAAGCTGTCCCTCAGCTGCTCTTCCAAATCGCTGAGTCTGGCATAGTAAGTATAGCTTTCCGTACCTGTTACAACGCGTACTTTACGGTTCTCGCTTTCAATATAATAGATCGTTCCCGCCGGAATTCTATAGCTGTGATTGTCGGCACGGATAATCAGATATTGACTGGAATTACTGCCTTTCATAACGATATCCATCGCTTTTCTCAAAACCTGACGGATTTTGTTTTCTGAAAAGGGCCTCACCAGATAATGAAAGGCATCCACGTCAAACGCATCAAACACATACTCGGCGCTGTCTGCCGTAAAAATCAGGATGGGCTGTTTTTTGTTATCGTCTTCACACTGCTGCCGGATCTCTTCCGCAAGAGAAATTCCTGTTTCTGCAGACTGCCCGGAAATACGTTCCGCCTTTAACAGTATTATATCCTGTTCCCCCGCATTTTCAAGCAGTTCTTCCTGACTCCTGAAAACGGACAATTCATATTTTTCGTCCTGATTTACTGGAAATTCCCTGACGCATTGGCCAATTTCCTTTTCATTACCATAAACCGCAATCCTGACCATACTACCCCTCGTTTAACATTTGTTTCACAAAAAACAGCGCTAGCCTGTTTCTTCAATCCTTTGAAATACTAACGCTGTCCTTAGCTGTAAATTATATCGGTGTGTTTCGTTATGCCGTTAACACCTTTTGTTGTGAATGGACATTTTTATGTTGTAACTGGTTTATTAAATTATACCTGGGAAAATATGGTCTGACTGTACAGTTTTTCTAACGCTTAATATATTATTCTTCCGATTCAACGAAATCGTTCGCCCATTTATATAAAGCGGCAAATATAGCCTGCTTGTTTCTCTGAATTTCGTAAATATTTATATAAAAAATATGTTTCCTTTGTATTGCTTCATTAATTATATCAGAATACATGTCAAATATCCCCTGCAGCTTATCGTCACATTCTCTGTATAATAACATGGAAAATGTTCTTAAAAAGGATATTCTTTCTCCTACAGACTTATACCGGTCATTTATTGAACTATAAATTTCTTTTAAATCGCTTTCAATTGTATTTTTATCGCTATGTTCTTTGCAGTGCTCCAACTGCCTTGTGGCGCCATCTACAAACTCATTCAGACTTTTAATAATATCTTTTAAAACCACTTCGTTATACCAAAGCAGCTTTTGTTCAACAATGTTTCGGTTCCTTTCATGCTTACGCTCTTTCCTGCGGTCTGCAAGTGTAAGACCAATACTCAGCGCTGCGAGACCTGTTGCAACGACATTGGATAAATCGCCGCATATACTCCAGAAACTCATTGCACCACACTTATATTTCTAATGACATACGCAATATTATCAGAAATATCCCTTTTCATACTTTCATTTAATTCATCTCCATTTGAATACCAAAATTGATATTTGTCCGTAAATTTAGTACCTAATTTTTTTATACTCCCTTCAAACATTCCGCCAAAAAAAGAAGGATTGATTCCCCATGTATCTGATGGTATAAGGACCCTGACTACTTCGGTCTCTTCGTCAAGACTATTTAAATTAAGAGCCTCTCGCGCTTCTATTCCTTTGTCACGTCCTGTAAATATTTTCGCCCCGTTATTTCTGTACGCTGATATTTTGATTTCTTTTTCCATACTTTTACCTGACCTCTTTCTTTTTACTGATAATATACCGGCTATCCAAATAAAACTTTAACGATATTACAGTTCCCGGAAAATATTGATTCATTTTAATGACATTTTTCGGATTTGCCGGCGCATATATATCGTTTTTATCATTAAATGCAATTATTTGCTTTTCTCCCGTTTCAAATACCGCATCATTTTTAAACATTACCGGCTTCATTTTATAATTATCCGTAAATACTATCTGGGTGCTGCCTGACACGATAGACATTTGCGGCTTTAAACCGCTTTGACTTTCTCCAATGTCATTAAACATTTCAATCATGCTTACTGTCCCGGAACCTCTACCCTCATATCCGTTAATTCTCTTATCACGTAATCGGCTTATTCCTTCCTGAAGAGCAAACACTGTATATATCATTTCCTCATCCCAGCGGCTGTTAATATATTGCCTTTGCTTTTTCATAATATAACATAATTTCTGTTTAGTCTCCGCACTGGTAGACTTATTCTTCAAGCCTTCGTAAATAGTTTCTCCCAAATTCAGAAAAAGTAACTGCATTTCACCGTATGAATTATCTTCTTTTATTTGATAATGCCCCTGTGTATACCACGTAGAGGAATCTCCGCCGTGAATTTCACAATTGCTGATTACTTCCCCTAACATTCTTCCTAATACTCTTTTTCCTTCATTATTTAGTTCCAAATTCTGGGTTTTAAGACACTTATTAAAATATATTGTCAATTTCGTAGCCGTCTCATCCGCCTTATTAGCCGATATGCTGTGTACCCCCTTAATCGTTTCAAATCTTTCAACGTGGTCTTTATCAAACTGCATAAGGCTGTCTGCCTTTAAATGATATGGAAGTCCGCTTGCTAACAATATATCTCTTGCTTTTCTATCGCGCGGCAAATCGCCTGAAAAATCTATTGGATCCCCTGATTTTTCACGATATTTGTTTACCGCAAGAACAATAATATCCATGATAGTGCTTGCAGACAAACCCAGGCTCTTACAATTAGAATGATCAAATTTAATTTCTCTGATTTTCCTGTTACTGCAAAGCGAGTACGTTTTTCGCAATAATTCAATTGCCGCCTCCGCATTTTCAGATATTGAAAATACTTCCGGTATCTCAATTCTCTGATACGCTTCCCCTCTCTGAAATTTTTTCTTCGGATGAAAATTCTTATTATTAAGGTGTCTTATTACCCTGTTATAATCGCTTCCTAAAAAATCATCTACTACTATAGTATTCCCGCTACATCCGGGCGCGCTTTTTTTCACTCTTTTTTTAGCATTTCTTATTAATTTTTTCTGATTTCTGATAGTATATAATAATACCTTTTGTTTTCCCTTCTTTTTCCTCATTTATGTAATTCCCCCATATTAGTATTATGATTGTAACACATATTCCTGCCCTTTTCAAATTAAATAACGGTCACACCATACCTTATAATCAGAAAATGCCGGACTCAGACCATTTTCAGTCCAATCCGGCATTCCCATTATTTTTTCCGCTTATTCAACATTAATATTAAACAATTCCCTGCGCTGTCATAGCGTCTACAACCTTCATAAATCCGGCAATATTAGCGCCTACAACATAGTTGCCTTCTTTGCCGTATTTTTTCGCGGCATCGTCCATGCTGTGGAAAATATTCACCATAATATTCTGCAGCTTGCTGTCCACCTCTTCAAAGGTCCAGCTTAAACGCTCG
>CAJUNP010000013.1 GCA_910587935.1 uncultured Lachnospiraceae bacterium | reverse complement strand
CGTGTGCTCTTCCGATCTAGAGGGAATTAATTTCAATCCACACTCCCGCGAAGGGAGTGACGTATAAAAAAACATGTCTCAAGGGCGTGGATGATATTTCAATCCACACTCCCGCGAAGGGAGTGACCCATATCCCCCAAAGGCATAGTATCATCAATCGGAATTTCAATCCACACTCCCGCGAAGGGAGTGACGTAATGCATTGACCACATCGTATCAGTTAGAAAGAATTTCAATCCACACTCCCGCGAAGGGAGTGACTTTCCCCCGTTTTACGGTATGCCACACATTTAATATTTCAATCCACACTCCCGCGAAGGGAGTGACATGACATGTGTAGGATGGGATGTAAATACCATGCTATTTCAATCCACACTCCCGCGAAGGGAGTGACTACTAAATTTTTTTGTATAATATTACCTTATTGAATTTCAATCCACACTCCCGCGAAGGGAGTGACGCTACACTTTTTCTGCCGTTTGTGGGATTTAAAATTTCAATCCACACTCCCGCGAAGGGAGTGACTTCCATGTCCTTTAATATGTTGCGTAAAAATTGATTTCAATCCACACTCCCGCGAAGGGAGTGACCTGACTCAAACAGGGGTAGTGGACAGGGATATTGCATTTCAATCCACACTCCCGCGAAGGGAGTGACACGAGTTATGTCTATATATACTTGATCTGCTGTATATTTCAATCCACACTCCCGCGAAGGGAGTGACTTTATCAAATGTGCGGCATATGGCAAGACGGGAATTTCAATCCACACTCCCGCGAAGGGAGTGACGTGATATCTAATATACCGTTTTTTGGATATCTGATTTCAATCCACACTCCCGCGAAGGGAGTGACCCAACACGTATCTCCAAGCCGACACCTATCACAAGATTTCAATCCACACTCCCGCGAAGGGAGTGACATTATTGGCGCACACAGAGATCACGTATAAGTTGATTTCAATCCACACTCCCGCGAAGGGAGTGACACTTCCATGTCCTTAAGTATATTGCGCAAAAACTATTTCAATCCACACTCCCGCGAAGGGAGTGACTATGAATTCCTCAAAAATTATATTGCAATAGTCAGATTTCAATCCACACTCCCGCGAAGGGAGTGACCCAAATCTACAGCACGCAATAAGCCAAATATATATATTTCAATCCACACTCCCGCGAAGGGAGTGACACTTCCATGTCGTTTAAAATGTTACGCAAAAATTATTTCAATCCACACTCCCGCGAAGGGAGTGACCCGTTTGTTATTGTCCGTGATCGGCGCAAGCAGATTATTTCAATCCACACTCCCGCGAAGGGAGTGACTCGTCTGCGTACAGGTCAGCCGTTGCCGTTTTTACGATTTCAATCCACACTCCCGCGAAGGGAGTGACAAATAGCCCTCTGTACCTCTGCCAGATTTCCTACGTATTTCAATCCACACTCCCGCGAAGGGAGTGACTGCAAAGCCTACGGCAGCAGCCTTAACCCGGAATACGATTTCAATCCACACTCCCGCGAAGGGAGTGACGCGTGCCGTGAATTGCTACAATTACCCGTGGTACGTATTTCAATCCACACTCCCGCGAAGGGAGTGACTGAGCCGGGCGAGTACCGATATTTTAAGGTATATATTTCAATCCACACTCCCGCGAAGGGAGTGACACAAGCGCGATCACTATATCGCCCGCGCTTTCCAATTTCAATCCACACTCCCGCGAAGGGAGTGACATATGGGAGCTTGCCATAGCTGATATTTACGTGGGATTTCAATCCACACTCCCGCGAAGGGAGTGACGGCAGCGTAGAGGGGCATAAGCAGCAGGAAAGATAAATTTCAATCCACACTCCCGCGAAGGGAGTGACGCCCGTCGCTGGGTTTCGGGAAAACGCCGTTTGCTATATTTCAATCCACACTCCCGCGAAGGGAGTGACGCTGTCTGCCAGCTCTTCTATGTTCTCCTGTGAATAATTTCAATCCACACTCCCGCGAAGGGAGTGACTCGCCTCTACCACTTTCCCTGTCTGCTGGCTCTTATTTCAATCCACACTCCCGCGAAGGGAGTGACATTACGACAGGTACGCCGCAGGAACCGGGGCAGGCGGATTTCAATCCACACTCCCGCGAAGGGAGTGACGGCAAAAATAACTTATATTTATTAAAATAAAGCTTTTTATTTATTCAATATCAACAAAAATCTTATCATCCTAGACACTTATTTTTTAAATTCATCATATAACATCCCTTTTATATGGTGCGAAACTCCTTACTACTGCATGTTCACTTGCTAATCGCACCAGTCACACCAGATCATGTGTCTGTGCTTTCTGACTGCCATTTGCTATCTGCCAGGTGCCGTCCAATTCTTACACTGGCGTTTATTATATCATCAAAGTTCCTTCAGCATCATAAGAAGTCTTGCTTCCAAAATGTTCCACTTTTGTTCGATAATTATTTCCCAGATAGTAAAAGCGCAGACTATCTTCCTTATCGTTAATCAGCGTTGTGAGCCGGTCTTTTAACATTAACAGCTGTGAAGCATCCAAAATGCACTCAAACACGGAATTTTGAACGCGCTGTCCGTAATTAACACATTCCTTCGCAACCTTGCGGAGCCGGGTCTTTCCCATATATCCCCTGCTAAGTAAGTACCCCAAATATTTCCTTCGCAACCTTGCGGAGCCGGGTCTTTCCTGCCGCACTCTGGGTAGAAACATCATATGTAATTAATACTAACATCTAAACACCTACTTCCATAAAAACGGCGGATACTCATCTATATCTTTCCGTATCACACGCGCCAGCAGAAGGGCCTGTACATGCGGAACCAGACCCCATTCAATTTTTTCCTTTAAATACGGATGTGTTATGATTTCTCTTTTGTGATTTTGCCATGCGTTAAAAAATACTTTTCTGCCGTCATCATTTAAAAGAACGGCTCCATCCTTTTGCTTTTCAAAATGAGCAGCCTGAATTGCCTTTGTATTAATCAGTGTCAGTATAAATCTATCCGCCAGAACCGGCCTTAACTCCTCCATCAGATCAAGCGCAAGAGAGGCCCTCCCCGGTCTGTCGCTATGCATAAAGCCTACATACGGGTCCAGTCCGACGCCGGACAGCGCATTAGCACAGTCACCGGCAAGTATTGTATAGGCAAACGATAACAGCGCGTTTATATTATCGGTCGGCGGCCTGCGGTTTCTTGTCTTAAATACAAAATCTTCCTTCTGATTCAAAATCATTTCGTTAAATACCGAAAAGTACTGCTCTGCGGCTTTTCCCTCTATTCCGCGAAGTTCATCCTTTTTCAGCGTATTGTCTATTTTGGGAAGCGTATTATATAAAATATTGGATATTTCCTTAAGTCTCCCGGCGTCAACACGGTATGCATGATCACGCAATGTACGCTCTATACTCCATCTGCTGTTAAAAACTTTGCCGATTATCATATTTCTGGCGTACAAAACGCTTCTGTCATCATCATCCGAGATTCGATACTGCTCCTTTCTAAGCAGTACATTCCCATACTCCTTTCCGACAGCCCTCGCCAGAAACGCTCCTCTCGGAGAGAAAAAACTGATTCCTGTGTTCCGTTCCACGCAGGCCCCCATTAACGCCGGACTTGTCCCCTTGTAAGTAAAACATATGATATTCTCCAGTGTGTGAAGCGGGAATCTCCCCAGTGTTTTCTCACCATCCAGTATCACGATATTTTCGCCTTCAAGAGTCAAATAACAATTCTCTGTCATAACATATAAAGTATTCAGTAATTTCCGCACATTAACACTCCCTGTATATTCTGTCTGAAAACGCTTTTTGACATTTAATCATCTGACTTAATACCCTGTCTGATATATTCCCTGACCCTTATTGCCTTTTGCAGCTTTGGAACACACAGATTTTCCAGGGAACACGCCTTGCATTTCTTAGCAGGCTTAACATTGGGCGTATAACCTCTTTGAAATAAATCGTGCATTTCCTTTACCGCCCTTTTTACTTCTTCCCGCAAACTGTCCGTAAATTCCACATGACTGCGGCGTCTGTTTTCACCGTAATACAAATCTCCGTCCGGTATCTGTGTCTGAAACATTTCCTCAAGGCATATTGCCTGTGCGCACAGCTGTAGTTCATCTGCATTATTTTCTTTGGGTACACCATGCTTGTATTCTACAGGCTTCGGACTCCATTTCCCATCATACCCGAATAAATCGATACCCTTCTCATTCTGACGAAATTCGACAACATCGCACTGTCCGCTCAGGCCCAGTTCGCGGGATGTAATTCTCATTCCTCTGACGATCAGTAAATTTCCCCTCTTCTCAAAGGAACCCGCGTCATGGGCTTTTTTGTGCATCAGTTCACCAGCGGTTGTCCTGTAATTATCAGTCCACTGCTGTTCGATATGTATCAGCGCCCACTGCCTTCTGCAAAAAGCAAAATGCTGTATCCCGGAAAGCATCAGATAGTCTTCTTCAAAATACATAATTAAATACCTTCTATTTCTTCCAAAGCCAGATCCGGCAGAGAATCTACTTTTATTTCGTAATCTTCAAACTCCTTGGGATCATCCGTTTTTGCCTCAATCCTTACAAGCTTATGGACCTTTGCCGATGAGTACTGTCCTGCAGGACAATTATGCTTCCACCAGTATACCTTGCAAACTTCCATGCTTCCGTCCGGCCTTGCGGACGAACTGTCGTTTACGAACAAAGTACGAAGCGCCTCTTTGATTTTCTCCGCGTCTTCATCCCCAAACCCTGTCTTTTCGGCAAGCTGGCAGTTGATACTTCCCTTTATAACGTATAAAGCCGAGTATATTTTGTGTTTCATTCCCATGGTGTCGGAGGATTTCTTTCCGCTTTTTTCCGTTTCGCTGTTAACGCTTTTGGTAATCTGCATACTGTCAATGGACACCGGCAATACGCTGAACGCAGAATGAACCGATACGGGACCTCTTACGCCGACGGATACACTGTCGTCTTTAAATGCAAACACCTGACCAAAGCTGCGCACATCGATCCATGTCTCACAGGCCGCCTTTGCATAAGTCTCTTTATCTTTTTCCTTTAACGCTTTCTGCATCAGTTCGTTGCTCTTGGCCCGGTCCGCAAGACTCTTACACCCGTCGTCAGACCGTTCGTCACTCTGAACAAAAATCTTTTCACCCATATCCTGCAGTCGGTTTCTGATTTTTCGTTTAATACATACGTCTGAAATTTCTCCATATCCGTCGTAGGTCTCGCGCGGCCTGTTACCATTTAACGGATCGCCGTTGGGATTCGCATTTTTAACCATTGCCAAAACTTCAAAATCAATTTTGTTTGTAAATTCGCTCATACTTTTATCCTCGCCTTTCTTTTCGTTTGTCAGTCCGCAGACTCCTGTTCGCCTTTTTTCCAATACTCGTTTTTCATCCATTCCATTTGTTGATAATATGCGGGTAAATACAGTTCCGACAGGGGCGTGTTATCATAGATATTTCTGTCCATGCGCATCATAATGCCGCCTGCCCAATCCTCAAACCTTTTCCGATTGTAGTCCTTCAGCTTTTTTTCATAAGGAACCAGATTTTGTCTGATTGCCTTTAACGTTCTTGCCGGCCTGCTGCTATACGCATTCCAGTAACGCTTTGCATTGGTTGTCCGCTGTTCCTTCACCTTGCCGTTTTCGTCATATTCAAACATTGCCTGCTGTTCCATAAAATCATACACTGCCAGCAGCCGCCCGAAAAGAACGCTTCGATCGTTTTCGTTGTCATTCAAAAAATTTTCCATTGCTTTACCTCTCTGCTCATATTTATACCGTATCATTGCGCATACAACGCACAGCACGTCGTTATACCAGACAAATTCGCTCATTGTCTGCGGCATGGACGCCCGCCGCACCGCCGCTTTAATCATATCTTCGGGAATCGGCGTTCCCTTTTTCGTGATGCATGGGAGCAGCCGTTTAACCGTTGCGCGAAGCAGCTTCCCATCCGCCTCCAGCCATTCCGATCTCTGTACACCAAAGGCTGCAAGCGCCATATCCCTGGGGGACGGCGTACACTCGCAGGTAATTCTTTTTATACTTTCTTCCGTCCTTCCCAATTTAATGGTACGGCGCCACTTACAATGCTGCTGCCAGTTCAGTATTGCATCGATATACTGCTTTCCGCCCATTTCATCATAGTACACGGCCGAAAGGCGCCCCGTTGTCGCCGCATCCAGAGCGGCAACGGCAACCCGGTCATCCACCCTGACCTTTCCGGCATAACCGTTTACCGCATTGTTAAACTGCTCCGCAAAATATTTACCCGTATCACGCTTTACAGTCTCATCGGAAGCAATATTGTCAAAGTCAAAGTCGTCTACCGCCTGCCATGCGTTGACGGAGTCCTTCATCATATCCGGAAGCTGCATATCCCGGTTTGTCATCCACCAGACAATCGCCGATTCATCACGCGTATACCCTTGCTTTTGAATCAGCCACCGAAGCGCGTTATGCGCCTTCTGGGACGTGTCATATCCGACCGTAACCGCCTGTTCTTTTGAAGTAAACCTTCCGCGGTATGTAAAACCGGATTCATCATTTCCCGATAACAGCTTTGCCTTATCGCCGCTGTTACGGATCTTGGACGGATGCTTGTCAGAGCAGGATACAATATCGCCGGATATATAACACAGCTGCTTTCCCTCTGATTTTTGTTTATAATATTCACAGTACCTATTATATAGCTCCTGATTCTTCCACACTTCCTGCGGCATACTGTTTCCTCGGACTACAAACCGTACATTAGCTCCCGTTTGTCCCTGTCCGTGTATTTTAACGTGATCCGTGAGCTTACCGTCTTCGTCCAATTCCAACGCTTTACTCATTACCAGATCCTGTATCAGCAATTTCTTATTTACATATTGGTATACCGCCTTTACCATGGGATGTGTAAACTCAGATTCCGCCCAATCCCGCAGCAACTCAATGTAGGCCTCAAAATACGCTTCCTTATCATCGCCCGTATACAGGGTATAATCTCCCGCCGCATAACAGAGCTTATCACACAGTGGATGCGGCGCAATGCCGCTGCTCCTGGCCGCCGAATCTTCTGTGACCGGGATAATTGTCACCACATCCCTGCCCTTTTCAAGCTTTTTGGCTCCCTGAAAATTACCATCCTGATCGATCGCCACCTCTATCTGGGCATTAAAGGTCGAATGGGAAATCGGCAGCAACACCGGCTGCCCGTTCTTATCGGCTCCCGCCTGGTCGGCAAAGACATCATAGGTATCAGCCAAAGTCTTTAGCAAAGCCAAATAACTCACCTCCTTCAAATTCCTGTAATCCCCTGAAGTTCTGCCCCGGCACAAACCGCTTTTCTTTTGCATCACGCAGAACCTTGCGGATCGTACATTCCTCCGGACGCGGAAAATGCAGAACTCCGTTTTTCATCTGTGCGTTCCAAAGCCGCACCGTCATTTTTCCTTTTTCCTCTTCTCTGACAGCCTCGTCCGGATATGTGATGCCATGCACCATGATGCCGTAGGACATATCCATCCCGTCATACGCTCCTTTTCCTTCCCCAAAAGAACAGGCCTCCACATATCCCTGACATTCTCTCGCGCCCAGGAAAATATCCCTCCGTCCTCCTCTCTCAACCATTCTTCTGGCAATGTCGTAGTGTTTATTTTCATTGCGGTCCTGTGCCAGATCTTCCCGGCTTTCATTCCATTCAAAGTGCGCCCTTACCTGATATTCCACGTTGTGCAGATAGGTATAATAGGCTAAATCGTTGCCGCCGCCGTATTTTATCGGTCTCATTCCTTTCGATTCCGTCCGGATCTGACTCATAATACGGCACTCATCAATAATCCACGTTATGGTAGGTTTCCAATATATGGATTCCGTTATTCCTTTCAGCGCCTGATAAGTAGGTATCTGGTAGCTGCACTTTTCTCCGCCTGTCTTAGACACAGGGTCCGTAAATAATGCATATCTCCCGAATACGCTGTATTCAATGATATTAGGCTTGTCCATGCTTCACCCGTCCTTTCTCTTTATGTTAAAATATAAGGGTCTCCCACTCCGGCGTAATCCCATATTCCAGGCTGTACGATCCCGGCGCGGCCGCCATATAAAGGCCCGGTACGGAATCGCTTACCGCCTGTATCAGTCCGCTGAATTTTTTCAACTGGCTTCCCCTGACGTTTACCGTATACCTCTGGGCATTTCTTATATGTGTTTTTATCTGCGCCGTATCCGCCGCCGTCTGAATGGCTTCAATAATCTCCGCCCCTTTCTTATATGGCACAATTACGCCAAATGAATCGTCGTCTATCACCCGGTACTCCCGGCCCGCGGTCTTATACGCCTGATTCATCTGGTTTTTCCTGTCTCCCATGGTTCCCGGCGTACCAAATCCGGCCGACAGGAGTTCCAGTATATTTGTATCCAGTTTTTTGATCGGAAAATTCATTGTGTCCGACATATTACAGTACACATTCCGATAATATGTTTCCATCCATCCGGGCATCAGAAGGCTTTCCCGCTTATCGCTGTTCTCAAACTGGTATAGAACGTTTTCCGCCGCCCTGATATTCTGCTGTAATTCTTCCATATTTCCGGTTTTTTCATCCTCAAGCTGAATCAGGCGGATTGTCCCATAATCCAGTTCGCCGTTTCGGTTGCACCGTCCCGCCGTCTGTGCCAGACTGTCCAGCCCCGCCATAGAACGGTATACACATTCAAAGGAAATATCCACGCCCGCCTCGATCAGATTCGTACTGACTACAACAATCGGCTTCTGCTTTTTCTCCAGTATTTCTTTTATGGACTTAATCTTATCGCTTCTGTGCTCGGCGCATAAGTTTGTGGTAAGATACTCCGCAGGAATCCCCCGCGCTTTTAATATATCATACAGCTTTCTCACCGCCGACTTCGTATTCAGCACCACAAGAATTGATTTGAACCGCTCTGTCCTTTCCAGAATTTCGTCCCCGAGGCTCTTAAAGGTATACTTTTCGTCTATTCCGGGCGTATGTATCCTGACCCGTTCAAACTTATAAAACCAGTCGGCAACATTTTTAATCATGTACTGCGGTTTTCCGTAACAGACAGGGCACTCGGTTTCCGCTAAAGCCGGCTGCGTCGCGGTACACAGAACAATATCCGTATTGCATACTTTATTCAGGAAGTTAATCATATAGTTAAAAGTATGTACGCATTTTAACGGCATCGACTGCACTTCATCGATAATGACAACCGCGTTGACAAGCCTGTGCATACGCCGTACGGACTCGCTTTTATCCGAAAAAAGCGTATTCATAAACTGAACGAATGTTGTACAGATAAACGGTTCTTCCCAGTTTATGTCATACCTCGACAGCTTTTCGGTTTTGTAATCCTCATCTTCTGTCCTTTCATTTCTGACAACGGAAGAATGATGTTCCAATATCCAGTCGTCATTGCCTATGGCTTCGCGGAATACCTGCGCATTCTGCTCCGTAACGCTGATATATGGAGACACATAGATAACGCGTTCCGTTTCGGGGTGAAGCCTGCAGTATTCCAATGCATACGCAAGGCTGCCGAGCGTCTTTCCGCCGCCGGTAGGGACAGGCAGACAGTATATCCCGGCAGGATATTTTGCAAACTGTCTACATTCCTCCTGCAGCGCATTTCTTGCTTCAAAAATGATTTTTTCTTTATCCGTCAGTCCGGAAATATTTATGGACTGCTGTTTTTTCCGCATATATGACGCAAAATTTTCCCCAGCTTTTTTAAAGCGCTCTTTTACAGGAAAACGCGGCTTTTTTGACATTGTGTCCACATTCTCCATAAAATCGGAGGTTGCCTCCCAGTCCGAATCAATTAATATGGATAAAATCAGGCGCTGCAAACAGGAAAACAAAAAGAGCCTGCAGCCGGATAATCGTTCTTTTATATCTCGATTGCCCTTAGATAACAGCGCAGGCTTAAGTTCGTTATATATGATTTTAATTTTTTCCAAAACAGCTTGAAATTCACAAAACGACTCCGCAAATAATTGATCCTGATCATACGCATCCAGATAATCCCGCTTTGCATTGCGGCAAGCTTCATCATAATCGTCAACCGCACTTAATTTTTTTGAAAATCTATCGGTATATTCCGGATCCACACAGTCAAATAACCCGTGATGCGCAGCTGACGCATAAGAAATCATCTCTGTCATCAACCGCATGTTGGCGGTATCGTCACGGAGCAGGTCATAGACATACTTTGCCCCTGTAGAAGCATGGGCAATGCTGCCTTTTAACTTTTGTCTTACTTTTTCATCCGCACGCAGGTATTCGTCAAATTTGCGCTTGTTTTTTCCCATATCATGCAAAATTGCGCATAATGACATAAGCTGGGAAATACCGCACCGCTTCCCTTTTTGATCGCATAACAATCTGGTCTTTTCGGTGTGTTCCGCTACAGATTCTTCTCTTTTAAGTCCGTCTTCTGAAATGTGTGCAATCATATTAATTACAATAAATTATCTCCTGATTTTTCGTTTGTGGAAAATGCAAATAAATAATTTTTATTAGTAATATTGTATCATATTTTTTTGCAACATCAATGGATTTTTATAAGTTATTTAGATTTTTTTCCTATTTTTCACTTTGCAGTATACTACTGCCACCGCCGTACTCACAAATGTCGCCATAATTGCCGGGGCAATGATTCCCGCCGGGTTCACGCTCCCGTACTGCTGCCTGTAAGCAATCATATTAACGGGGATCAGCTGTAACGATGAAATGTTTAATATCAAAAATGTACACATTTCATTACTTGCAATACGCTCCTGCTTTCCACCCGTTCTCTTACTATCACTCAAATACGCCGGATTCCCTCTATCTTGCTCCAGCTTCGCCAGTTCCTCCATCGCCTTCAGCCCCCCTTGTGTCAAGTTAATGACACGAACTTTAAAAATAACATCATTATCGTCCATCAGTATTTGTTTTTTCTACCAGCCTGTTTTGCTGTTTTGCTGCTTTAGCTGCCATTTTTACTGTTTTTAGGTAAGCGTCCTCAACCGGAGAAATTGTGGCTGCCTGATACTTTTGGTATTCTTCTTTTGCTTTTTTCATTGCCTGAGCATGGCTTACTCTGCCACCATCACTGAGTATTTTTCTATTTCCTGACGATAATACCGAATCAAGCTGTTCAACATAATCATTCATGTACATTGGGCGATGTTCAATCGCATTAATTTCCGCCAAATCAAAATAACCAGATACCAAATTATTTAGTATCTTTAGTTCATCTTCCTTTAAATAATTCTTTGCAATTCCAATATCTTTAAGAGCAGGTAACTCTCCTGAAAAGGATGTCAATCCCATAAAAGGTTTTTGTGCATCAGCACGCTCAAAAACTATTTCTGCCGCAGTATGTCCATGTGCCGCAAAATGAAGCTTATTTTGTACTATTTTAAAAAAACGAATCGACTCCTCACTATGGGGGTCATAATCTACACTTGTGGCATATAAATCCAAAACCTGACGATAAAGCACTTTTTCCGAAGAACGAATATCACGAATACGGTCTAAAAGCTCTTTCCAATAATTCCCTCCACCATTGCCTTTAAGGCGTTCGTCATCCATCGTAAAGCCCTTAACCATGTATTCCTTTAAACGTTCTGTTGCCCATTTCCTGAATCTCGTTGCTATAAGAGACTTTATTCTATATCCCAAAGATATAATCATATCCAGATTATAATATGGTATCTCTCTTGTAACCTGCCTTGTTCCCTCCTGCCGAACCTGTCGGAAATTCCGACAGGTTGAGGCTTCGTCTAATTCTCCTTCTGCAAAAATATGTTTTATGTGTTCTACAACATTTGTTCTCGACGTTTGAAACAGCTCTGCCATTTGTTGTTGGGAAAGCCAAACCGTTTCATCCCGTACAGTTACTTCGACATTGGTTAATCCGTCTTCTGACTGATAGATTAAAACTTCACCTTTATTTTCATCCACAGATTTATCTCTCCCTGTCTGCTCTATCTTCTTCAAAACTCATAATATAACTCTGCCATAACAATTTTATTATTTATAGTCTTTTTGAGTTCATCATCCTCTGTCAAGAGACACCCTTGAATCAGTTTATCACTTGCACCTGTTATTTTTTTAATAACAGAATCACTTAACCCAGCCTTGAGAAGTTGTCCTATTCCATACTTGACAATGCTGGTTACACTTGTAACTTCTATCAAAGTCCCTAAATAGTCGGGAATTCCAGAAGAAGATGTTATCTCCCCCCACGGTTCTCCATTCCCATCCGTAAAAAGCAAGTCCTCATTGCTCTTTACATGATTCTGAAAAACAAATTTCTGCACTTGCTGTAACTGCCTTGACAATTTGGGCGGCAAACGAAGTTCAAAACCATTTACTGTAATAAAACCATAATATTCATCGAAATTCTCCCATTTGATTTTTCTCAATTCACGATATGTGATCCCATAAAGCATCATCATCTTTATTCCGATAGCCGCCATTGCCTTCTTAAGATCCGTAGCCCCTCCCCATTCTGTATCTTCAAGCTGTTCATTTGACCATGCCAAAAGTTCTTCGGCTTGCATAAACGTCAACGGTTCCTGCTCAACTATACCCGCAAGCAAATCACATTTCTCAATATATGCCATCATTCGTTTCATATATGAATTTTCCCGCAGGCGGTTAAACGAAATTGCATCATATAATTCAGGGTTTGCAATATCTGTAGTCTTTCGGATGTAGTTAAAAAGCAATCCTACCACGGTGGCATACCGTTTAGCCTTTGTCTTGCTCTTATATCGCTGTATATCTTCCACATTATAAATCAGGCTCTGTAATATAAATTCAACGTCTATACCCTTAAGTAAAATACGGAGTGGTTCTCCCGACAAAGAATTTCCCCAATGTATTTCCAGATATTCGGTAAAATTCATTACATCACTTTTATAATCTGGATATTCTGTTATAAAGTCATCAATAATATTTTGATAATTCATCCAATTAGTCCTTTCCAATATTTTATGCTATTATACATTTCTAATTTTTATATGTCAATGGCAATATATAATCCAATAATATCATAATTTTATATATGCTATACCTTGTTTTTCTCATATATTTTCTTATATGTATCCGATAAAACATTGGGATATAACTAATGAATAAAGCGGAAAGTCCTCAAACTCTCCGCCTCCCATCCTTCACCTTACAATATACCACCGCTACCGCCGTACTGACAAACGTCGCCACAATCGCCGGCGCAATAATCCCCGCCGGATTCACGCTCCCATACTGGCTTCTGTACGCGATCATATTCACGGGTATTAATTGCAAAGAAGAAATATTCAAAATCAAAAACGTGCACATCTCATTGCTGGCAACCCTGCCGCTCTTTCCATTTGCCACCACGGGCAACTCAACGCCGCTCTTACCTGTCTTGTTCCCCTTTTTCTTTCCGTCTGCAAAAATGCCTTCCCCTGCCGACACATATCCCGGCGTCCCCCTCTCCTCCTCCAGCTTCGCCAGCTCCTCCATGGCCTTCAATCCTGCCGGCGTACAGGCCCAGCCTAATCCCATAACATTCGCAATAATATTCGTCGAAATGTATTCTCTTGCCGCATGACCCTGGGGAATTTTCGGAAACATAAAAGAAATAAAAGGCTGTATCCCCCGGGTCATCTTAGCAATCAGGCCGGAATTCCTGGCAATTTCCATAAGTCCTACCCATAAAGCCATAACACCAAGCATGGTGACGCATAAGGAAACGGCTTCTCCTGCCGAATCAATTGCCGCGTTTGTAACAGCCTCCATTTTTCCCGTGACCGCTCCGAAAAGAACTCCCACCAAAATCATAAATGCCCAAATATAATTTAACATAACAATACCCCCTTCTGCCCACATAGTAAATTTTCTAATTTATATGATGTCATGCAGTACCATCTTCCGGAATATGTTATTTTAATGATTTGATATCTTAAATTGTGCACTTCAGGTCATACTATATCTTGTTTCGTCTATTTTACTATTTTCAATATCTGATTTCAAAAGAGTTATAGCATATAATAACTTATAGGAGGGTGATATTTATGTATGAAGATTTTTTTGCTGACAGAATCGCCTTTTTACGTATGCAGAAAAATGTTTCTGCAAGAGAAATGAGCCTGGCTATCGGACAAAACTGCAGTTATATTAACCGTATTGAAAACAAACTTGCCTTTCCCTCCATGGCTGCCTTTTTCTATATCTGTGAATATCTGGATATTACACCAAAAGATTTTTTTGACACGGATGTTACAAACCCGCCTTTAATTAACGAAATTCTGGAAGAACTAAAATACTTGGATGATACGCAGCTTCATACAGTACTGGCAGTCTCAAAAGGATTACATCGCAAATAGCCGATATCATTACACAAAAACTGCGCCTGGCAAAACCAGACGCAGTTTTTGTATTATATTCTTGGAGATATCAGTCAAATTTATTTCACAACTGTTCCACTCTTAATGATATGCTCAATATTCAAATCTTGATCCAGTAGTACGACATTCGCATACTTTCCTGCGGCAATGCTTCCATATCTGTCAAAAATGCCTATCGCTTTCGCCGGATTAACAGCGGCGCACTTAACCGCGCTTTCCAGAGGAATTCCGGCCTCCTTTACAGCATAACGGACACAGTTCATCAGGTTTGTAACGCTCCCTGCAATTGCGCCGCCTTCCGTAAGCGTCGCCACGTTGCCCTTAACCGTTACATCCTGTCCGCCAAGGGCATAGGTTCCATCCGGTTTGCCGGTGGCCATCATACTGTCGCTGATCATAATAATCCTGTCGTCGCCAAACATCTTAAAGGCCGTACGTATTACGGATGGATGCATATGCACACCATCGCAGATCATCTCTACCTTTACTTCCTCATTATCACAAGCCGCCCCAACAACGCCCGGCGCACGATGTGTAAACGGAGGCATGGCGTTAAACAAATGCGTTACTTGTCTTGCACCTGCGCCAAACGCTGCCTTAGCCGTATCATAATCCGCAGTGGTATGGGCAACGGAAAGCACTACCTCGTCCTTCAGTTCACGGATAAAATCAATTGCGCCCTCTACCTCCGGAGCAATGGCACAGAGCTTAAATTTATTGCCCGATTCTTCCTGCAGACGCCTGAACATTGCCGCATCCGGTTTATGAATATACGCGGGATTCTGTGCGCCTTTCTTTTCCATGGAAATGAAAGGGCCTTCCATATTAATTCCCACCAGGTCGGCTCCTGTCCTGCCGTCATAAGCCGCTGCCGCGCGGGCAACCTCCGTCAGCATTTCTTCGGAAAGAGTCATAGTTGCGGGAGCAATCGCGGTCACGCCGTTATCCAGTTCATATTCGGCCATTGCCTTAATGGCTTCCACTGTGCCGTCGCAAAAGTCATAACCCACACATCCATGAAAATGAACATCCGTCAGACCCGGAATTGCATAGCAGCCGTTCCCGTCAATAACTTCCTGCCCCGCGCCGTCAGATGAATCGGTAAATTTGTCACCTTCAATATAAATCTCTCCCGGCACGAAAACTCCGTTATCCTGAAATACTTTAACATTTTTGATTATCATAAAATATCCTTTCCTCAGATATCCAATTCTGACAATGCCGCCGCATCACCGACAACGGTTACATCCGAGTGCATCTGTAAGAGAGACGCCGGCACATGAGGAGTAACAGGGCCGGTAAACGCTTTTTTAACAATGCC
This sequence comes from uncultured Lachnospiraceae bacterium, assembly GCA_910587935.1. Lineage (GTDB taxonomy): Bacteria > Bacillota > Clostridia > Lachnospirales > Lachnospiraceae > MGBC143606. The sequence goes on along the minus strand of CAJUNP010000013.1, from coordinate 53,876 downwards.
CGCTTTGTCTGCGCCGCTTACAACTACAAGAATCTTCTTTGCAGACATAATGGTTCTGATTCCCATAGTATACGCCTGTTTGGGAACTTCATCCATGCTTGCGAAAAATCTTGCGTTAGCTTCGATCGTGCTTGCCTGCAGGTCAACGCAGTGCGTTCCTTTTTTGAACTCTTCCGCCGGCTCGTTAAAACCGATATGTCCGTTATGGCCAAGTCCTAAAAGCTGCAGATCCACGCCGCCAACGGAACGAATCACTTCATCGTATCTTGCACACTCTTTATCACTGTCCGGTTCCATACCGTTAGGAAGGTTAATGCTGTCCGGACTGATATTAACGTAATTAAAGAAATTCGTATGCATAAAATAATAGTAGCTTTGATCGTTTTCTTTATCCAGTCCTTTGTATTCGTCAAGATTCACGCTGGTCACTTCGGAAAAATCAAGATCTCCCTTTTCGTACCATTCGATCAGCTTTTTATAGGTGCCAATCGGCGTAGATCCGGTTGCCAGTCCCAAAACACAGTCCGGCTTTAAAATAACCTGTGCCGAAATAATATTAGCAGCCTTTCTGCTCATCTCATCATAATCTTTCGCCTTATAAATTCTCAAAATTCGTCCCTCCATTATCTTTATTTACTAACCGGTTAAAGGTTCTGACTTTATAGTAGCAAAGGTTTTCCCACGAAACAAGAGGTTGTTTAAAAATAAACCAAAAAAACCAAAAAAAGACAATAATTGGCTACTTGTAGTTATGTATCTGACAAAGCCCACCTTCCTGTCGAAAATGAGCCCTGCCTTTTTCTTTCGTCTTACTCTATATTACGCATTCATTTTTAAAGAGTCTTAGAAGTAAAAAGTCCTTTTACGTGTTCTACTTCTTCTGTGGTCGCTTTCTGCGCCGGAACGTAGTATGATTTGTCCCTTGCGATCTGATACAGTTCTTCCTGTGACTGCTCGCAGGCCATGCGGAACTGTTTCAATGTCTGTTTCAATTCTTTATTCTCCGTCTGGGGGATCATCTCTGCGTAACGTACCAATTCTCCGTTGATACCGGTCAGGGTATCGGCTACCATTGTCTTTTCCTGCATTTCCATACTTTACACCTTCCTTTACTGCAAAAATTTCATGAGCGTCTGTTTGTTTTCCTGTGCCGACTGTGCGCCTTTTTCAAAAAACTGTTTTACTTTTGCGTCCTGCGCACAGGATGCATACTCTTTCATCTTACAGTGGGTGGTGTCAAAACCGCCGATCAGATGACGTAAATTCTGAAGTTCTAATTCTGAGATGTTTGTCATTTCCATGCCTCCTTGAAGTTTATACAAACTTATTGTGTGCAGAAGCATGGCTTTTATTCATATTGAAAATATTAATTTTTATTAATGATCTGCGGTCTGCCAAATCAGGTCTTCCAATTCGGAATCAACGGTTACACGGATCTCCGCCGTACCGCTGTCAACCAGAATCGCCGGCGCTTCCACGCAGTAATAATGCAGGATAACAGCTGTCGCGGATTCCCTGTCCGCCGTCTCTTCACAGATTCTTAATAGTATATCTCTTTCCTGCCGGCCCGTTAAAACAGTCAGCTTCAGAACCACCGCGTCGGTATCGGCCAATTTTTTCTCTTTTTCGGGTGTACTTGTACGCAGGCCGCATAAAATAACATCTTCTTCAAAAATACGGCGTAATAATTTTTTCACAAAGTATTCGGTCTTTCGCTGGTCTTCAAGCAGGCATCTCAACTCCTGCCTCCAATGCTTTGTTAATTTTCCCCTCAATAGTAATCCTCCCAAATAAAATTACCCATTTGTTGTCTACATGCTCTTAATTATATAACGGCACAAAATACTGAAACTAGGCTGATACAGCCGGAATTCCATAGAACTCAGAATTAATAAATTGATAAATATAAGAAATATTACTGATATATAGCAGCGTCCTGCTATCACGGTAGCTTTACTTTACCGTAATAAACAGGAAATGTCAATACTATTTTCAACATGCAATTTTTTATGTTGCAATTTTTTACTTAGTCCAGTGTCTTCACATATAAAAGATAATCCGTTCCCTCCTCATACACTTTCTCCCGATACGTAAATCCCAGCCTGTTCAAAAGACTGACCGACGCTTTATTTTCTTCCTGAACCAGTGCCTGCACTGCGCCAAACTGTAGTTCTTCTTTAGTATAATTAAGAATGGCTTTGCACACTTCGTATGCATATCCTTTTCTCTGCTGCGACGTTTCGATTACAAATCCAAGCTCCGGCAATTCATAGCCGTCCCTTACGCTTAATCCGGCGCGTCCAATCACCTGCCCTGTTTCTTTTAAAAGCACGGTCCAGAGACCGTAACCGTAAAATCCGTAGACCTGCCGGATATAATTTTTTATATAAGCCTTTTCCATGTCCGGCTGTTCAAACAAATTTTCCATGTAATAAGTAATGGACGGTTCCCTGTAAATCCTGTAAAATTCGTCCACGTCTTCCACTGTGCTCTCCCTTACCTTAAGCCTCCCTGTCTCCAAAATATCCCATGGCTGTCCCGCCAGCCTTCGGTAAACATCCTCCAGATAGGCATACTCCATTCCTTCCAATCCCTGCAGAATATAACAATTTCCCTGAAACGACACGCCGCCGTTCCCGTCATGCATTAATGCCGCTGCATAAAAGCCTTTTAATTTAAGCGCTTCAAAAATTTCAGGGCTGTCGGTTATATACAGGCACCCCTGGCTTTCCTTTGCCAGATCTTCCCCCGCTGCGGCAGCCTGCCACTGCAGAGAAATTCCCTGTTGCTGCATTTCCTGTCTGATTTGCTCCAGACCAGACTCATACTTTGTATTGAAACCAGACATATAACATTTATCAAAAATAATTATAACGTTTCGTAACATGGCGCTCCTTTTGTATACTTTAGCTTTACGTTCCCGCTATTTTCCGTTACAATGGTTATTATGAGTATTATATAACCAAACAGAAGGGAAGAAATAATATGGCACAAAATCCTGTTGTAACTTTTACTATGGAAAACGGGGATGTAATCAAAGCGGAACTGTATCCCGAAATTGCACCCGTTTCCGTCAATAATTTTATCAGCCTGATTCAAAAATATTTTTATGACGGTCTGATTTTCCACCGTGTTATCCGCGGCTTCATGATTCAGGGCGGCGACCCGGAAGGAAACGGCATGGGCGGCCCCGGTTACAGTATTAAGGGAGAATTTTCCGCAAACGGCGTGGACAACGATCTGAAACACACGGAGGGCGTTCTTTCCATGGCCCGCAGCATGATGCCGGACTCCGCCGGTTCCCAGTTTTTTATTATGCACAAAACCAGTCCGCACTTAGACGGCCAGTATGCCGCTTTCGGGAAGGTAATAGAAGGTATGGAAGTGGTGAACCGTATTGCTGAAACGCCTACCGATTATTCCGACAGACCTCTTGAAAATCAAGTAATGCAGACGGTTACCGTCGAGACTTTCGGAGTGGAATATCCTGAACCGGAGAAGCTTTAAGCAGTTTCCTCCGTAGCTTTGGCACATATATCCATCGCTATGGAGGTGTTTGCATGACCCATTATCTCCTGAATTACTGAAGTGAGGGATGATAATGGGTTCTCTATTTTCTTCCTGCGCTTTTTGCTCTTCCTTGACCAGAAACTTAGGCTGCAACCGGTATATGCTATTGCTGTTTTTGGCTTCCATACTTCATTCCACCTTTCTATTACAATGGAATTACAGTGAAGATAACTCATATCAATTTAATTTTATACTGATATAAAATCAAATTCAACTGCACTTTTTCATTTTTTTAATTCAACTTACTTGCAAAAAATATACATTGCATCTTGTTCCCTGTTCACATTTTATTTACAAATCATTCAATAAAACTTCAATCCCTTTCCATTCTTTTGTCAAAAATATCTCCTATACTAAATATATCAAATAAAACCACTTCATTTCAAACGACATTATCAAGCTATTGATATAAATAACTTTTTCATAATAAATGCCAGGTAAATTCTATTTACCTGGCATCCTCCCTTTTCAGGGATAATTTGGCGATTGCTTTTTATTTGGTGATTTCTGTTCCTGCATTGTGGATTTCAATCAAATAAACTTCGCAAGGCGATAGCTTCATATTTTCGGTAGACAAGCTATTTGCAAGTTCATCCGACTTGTCTATAAGCATTTTTTTGATATCGCCATCCACGATTTCTTCTTCACTTAGACCATTCAAGTAATTTTGCATTGGATTCGCTACTCTGCACGGCAGCATTGCTTTGTTCGGGCGAAGAATTTCGCAAAGCCAAATTACTTTGGCTTGCGCACCCTGTTAGCGCACTTACCGTTAAGAAGGTGGCAAAGATGATGCGTAAACATTTTTTCATAGTAGAATCTCCTTTCTGTGAACAACGGTTTTGTTACTTTTTCCGGGTACAGTTAAAGAATACCGTCCTAACTTGAATCTACTTTGAATTGAATATGTTTTTTAATATAAGCGCTAAAACTGCAGGTCAACGATAACACCTGGAACAGTATTGGCAATTTCAATTTTTGCACCATGCAAATTAAGGATCGTTTTCACAATATACAATCCCATCCGGTAAAATCCAAATCTGCCATTTGCTTTGAAAGTTTGCTCACTTTCTTAATGGGTGCAGTCATATACCATGAATAGAAGAAAGCTGAAATGATCGAGCCTGCTAAAACGACAATACCGAGCGCCGGAAGTGTTTTTTGTATAGCTTCCTCTGTCTGCGTATGTTTAGCAGGATTTCTTGTCAACAATAGAGTATAGAGCGAATCACTGTCGGCAAATGTAACCGTATAGGCTTTGGTTTTTTCAATTTTATCAAAATCGGTGATATGCCCGTCGATCGGCTGGTTAATATCATGTAAACTTACTTCCTGTCCGTCAGACTGAAAGAAGTGCAGTTCAAACTCATTTTCATAGCTATTCCGTATTTCATTATCCGTACTTTCAAGCCAAATATAAGCGTATTCCTTATTTTCTCTCGATAAATCGCTGGGCAAAAAGCAAATCCACCATTCAGCATCTTCTATGTCATATTGATAATTTTCAGGCGCTGCCTGTAAAATAAATCTATATGTTATAAAGCAACACTATATCCGGCTTCCTGTATAAAGTCATGCAGTAATGCCTGTATCGATAAATCGTCCTCAACAATTAAGATTTTACTCATAGCGCACCTCCTAATCGTAATTGTAACAGAGAAATTTGAATCTATTGTGTAGATTTGAAAAAAATTGCGCTCACAGAGCGCAAGAAAAGACGGTACAGCCCTTATAATTGGGGCTATACCGCCTAATCTGAAATTGCTTCCTTATCGCCCCAAACCATAATCTCTGCAGGGGTTACTGTCTCTTAACCAGGAAACAATCTGTTCTCTAACCTGTCTCAAGCTTTTCCAACAGATCCGAAAATCTCCATTTTCTCTTTTACGGTTGCTTTGATTGCTTCAAAACCGGGTGCAAGAAGCTTACGGGGATCAAAACCTTTACCCTGCTGATCCTTGCCTTCTTCGATATATTTACGGGTAGCAGCTGCAAATGCAAGCTGGCACTCGGTATTTACGTTAATCTTCGCTACGCCTAAAGAGATTGCTTTCTGGATCATGTCGGTAGGAATACCCGTACCGCCGTGAAGAACCAGAGGAAGTTCCCCTGTAAGCTGCTGAACCGCATCCAGCGTCTCGAAGCTTAAACCTTTCCAGTTCTCAGGATATTTGCCATGGATATTACCGATACCTGCTGCCAGAAAATCTACGCCCAGATCTGCGATTGCCTTACATTCGTTAGGATCTGCACATTCGCCCATACCGATTACGCCGTCTTCTTCACCGCCGATAGAACCAACTTCCGCTTCGATAGAGATTCCTTTGTCATGCGCTGCCTTAACAAGCTCGGTAGTCTTGGCTACATTCTCGTCGATGGGATAATGGGAACCGTCAAACATAACCGATGAGAAGCCTGCTTCAATACATTTGTAGCAGTGCTCATAGCTGCCGTGGTCCAGATGAAGCGCTACGGGAACGGTAATATTCTGATCCTTGATCAGACCGTTAACCATGCCTACGACCGCGTCATAACCGCCCATATACTTGCCTGCACCTTCGGATACGCCAAGGATAACGGGAGAATTGTTCTCCTGAGCAGTTAAAAGGATTGCCTTTGTCCACTCTAAGTTATTAATGTTGAACTGACCTACCGCATAGTGGCCAGCTTTTGCTTTTTTAAGCATTTCAGTTGCTGATACTAACATATTCATTACCTCCAGTTGTAATTAGAATTGCTTTTTCTGAGCAATATTATAACTCATTAAGAAAAAAAAAGAAATAAGTATTTGGTAAAACTTTCATGAAGTTTCAAAGTTCCTGTTAAACTTCCTTATCCCGCGGCGGCACCATAATAACCTGCGCCCTTCTCAAATTACAAATTTCTATTTTTTTCGGGTTGCCCCCGTATTCTCCGTCCAGCGTCCATGGTACATCCTGATCGGTCTCAATGCTAAGGTGTCCTGTCCGGAAACAATACATACACTCCGAATCGATATCCTTATTCATTAGCGCCGTAATAATCCGGTTCAGTTCTATGGCATTGGAAGGTTTTTTAATTAAGGTCACCTCAAAAACGCCGTCATCCAGCACCACATTTTTACCGGTAATCCTCTTAAATCCCCCTACCGATACGGAATTGGTAATCATTCCAAAAAGGAACTCCCCTTCTATACGGATATCGTCGTAAGAAAAAGCCATCTCATACGTTTTGATCGCCGGAATCCTTTTCATCCCTTCCAGCAGGTACGCCACATGTCCAAGCACATTTTTCATCTCCTGCTTCGTCTCATAAGAAACATCCGTAAAAATTCCGAACGCTGCAATATAAACAAAAATGCTGTCGTTAAAGGTTCCCATATCGCATGCAAATTCCTTTCCCGTCACGGCGGTCCCCGCCGCCTGCAGCATATCCTTGGGAATTCCCAGACTGTTCCCGAAATCATTCGTACTTCCCGCCGGAATATACCCTACCGGAACCTGGTGCCCTCCCTGCATGAGTCCCGAAATTACCTCGTCCAGTGTTCCGTCACCGCCGCTGCATACGATCCGGTCATAAACGCCTCCCAGTTCCATAGCGGCTTTCACGGCATCTTTTCTTCTTTGGGTAGGATACACCGTAACCAGGTATCCCTTCTTCACAAATAAATCCAGAATATCGGAAAGTCTGTTTTTGATCTGTGCCTTTCCGGACTTCGGATTATATATAAACAATAACTTCTTCTCCATATATAACGCTCCGTTTACGCTCTGACTATGAATCAAAAAGGGACATCCTGCGATGCCCCGATTCTTTTGTATAAAAACTTCTGTAATTTTCTATGCGCTTGCACCGCTTAAAAATTTCTCAATATCGGTTACCGCTACATCTTCATCTTCTCCTTCAGCAATAACCGTAAGAATTTCGCCGCTGTTCAATCCCAGACTCATCATACCCATAATGCTCTTCGCGTTCACTCTTTTGTCGCCGGTTTCAATGTACACACTGCTTTCGTGCTGGCTGGCCTTTTGCACCAGCAAAGCAATGGGCCTCGCTTCCAGACCGCTTTCCAAATTGATGGTTACAGACTTTTTGATCATAATTTTCCTCCTTCAGGCTTTACGCTCTTATTTCATCCGCAAATTCACTTAGCTTGCGGAGTCTATGGTTCACTCCTGATTTGCCGACCGGGGGATTTAGAAATTCGCCCAGTTCTTTCAGCGTCGCATCCGGATGTTCCAGCCGCACTTCCGCCATCTGTCTCAAATGCTCCGGCAGACGGCCAAATCCGCAGGTATCACGAATCAAAATAATATCTTCCACCTGTTTTGTGGATGCATTCACCGTTTTTGAAATATTCGCCGCTTCACAATTGACCCGGCGGTTTATGGAATTACGCATCTCCTTTAAAATACGAAGATTCTCAAAACTCATAAGAGAAACATGCGCTTCCATAATCCCCAAAAGCTCTACAATCGCGGACCCTTCCTTTACATATACCACATAATACTTTTTCCTGCGGACAATTTTGGCTTCTATGGAAAAGCCGGTCAAAATCTCCTGCAGCTGCATGGCCTGTGCAAGCTTTACACATACGAATTCAAGATGATAACTCTTACTGGGATCGCTCATGGAACCTATACACAGAAAAGCGCCTCTTAAAAATGCTCGTTTACAACATGCGCTTTTGAGCAGTAACGGATTCACCGGTCCCGCCAAATCACCGAACTTCGCTAAAATGCTCTGCTTTTCGTCACCATAAATCGCCATAACATTTTCTATATTATATGTTTTTTTCAATAATGTAAAGCCTTTTCTTAAAACTGCAGGATTTTCCGTCTGAAAACCAATGATCAGCCCGTTATCTTCTGTCTGTCCGAATTGACCCCCATAATGCAGGACCGCGGCTAATTCTGCGATCTGGCAATGCCTTGCCGAGCCCATATGTCTGGTCAGTTCTTCTTTTACATCCGAAGAAAAAGACATGTCCACACCTCTTCATGTACCTGTCAGCTTTCATCCCTGTGAGAAAGCCTTAACCCATAATTACCTTTATCCTTCAGTCTGCCGTATAATTCTCTCGCCAGCGTAACGCTTCTGTGCTTGCCCCCCGTACAGCCAATGGCTACCACAAGCTGATACTTTCCTTCCTTAACATACGCAGGTATCAGAAAATTCATCATATCCGTAAGTCTGTCCAGAAATTCTCCCGCTTCCGGAAAACGCATAACATAATCCCGGACCTCCTGGTCATTCCCCGTTTTATGTTTTAATTCATCAATATAGTATGGATTCGGAAGAAACCTTACGTCAAAAACAAGATCCGCATCTCCCGGAATTCCATTTTTGAAGCCGAAGGACAGGATTGTAATTATGAGGCTATTATATTCTTCATTTTTAATGAATATACGGTCCAGTTCTTCTTTCAGTTCTCTGGTTAAAAGCCTTGTCGTATCAATGACATAATCCGACTTTTTGCGAATTCCCTCCAGTATTTTGCGTTCTCTTCTGACACCGTCCTCCACCCTGCCGTCAAGATTCAGGGGATGAACACGTCTGCTCTCTTTATACCTTTTAATCAGCGTACTTTCCGACGCTTCCATAAATAGAATTTCGAATACATAACCACTTTCTTTTAAATGCGTTAAAACTTCTTCTACTTTCGAAAAAGACTGCGCCGTGCGGACATCCAGCCCCAGGGCCACTTTGCTGATTTCACTGTCGGGAGTGGCAATCAGTTCAACAAACTTATTGATCAGAGATACCGGCAGATTATCCACACAATAAAATCCCGCATCTTCCAACATTTTTAACGCGGTACTCTTACCGCCGCCGCTCATTCCGGTTACAATAACGAATCTCATATGTCTTCCTGTCCTGCTAAAAACTTCCTATTCTGATCACTTCCGGTTCCAGTCTTACCCTGAATTTCTCATATACGCCTTCCGAAACCTCCTGGATCAGATCCGAAATATCCTGCGCCGTTGCATTACCCTTATTTATAATGAAACCGCAATGTTTTTCGGACACCTGCGCCCCGCCCAGACTGTATCCTCTGAAACCTGCGTCCATTATTAATTTGCCGGCAAAATATCCCTCCGGTCTTTTAAATGTGCTTCCGGCGCTTGGGTATTGAAGCGGTTGTTTTTCACGTCTCGCCGCCGCCAGCTCGTTCATTTTAGCCCTGATTTGTTCCGGTTCTCCTTTTTGCAGCGCAAAAGTAACCTCTGTTACGATAAAAGGCAGATTCTTAATGGCGCTTTTGCGGTATCCGAATTCCAAGGCCGCATTAGTCATGGTAAAAACTTCGCCGCTTTGGCCTATAAGTCTTACCTGTTCTACCACCTGCGCCATTTCTCCGCCGTAAGCGCCCGCGTTCATAATTACGGCGCCTCCTGCGGTTCCGGGAATCCCGGCTGCAAATTCCATTCCCGTCAGTCCCTGTTCACATGCTTCTTTCGCTATCTGGGAAAGCAGCGCACCTGCCTGGGCCGTTATTTTATTGCCATTTGTACTGATTTTTTCAAAATTTCCTTTTGTTTTCAAAACGATACCGTGAAATCCCTGATCACTGACCAGAAGATTACTTCCGTTTCCCAACACAAAATAAGGCAGGCCGATTTGATTCAGATACCTGTTCAACGCGCTCAGCTCTTCCTCCGTTTCGATCAGAATCACGCAGTCCGCCTCGCCTCCCACCTGAAAGGTAGTGTGTCTGCTTAAGGGTTCCTGTATTAAAATATGTTCTTCGGGTACAAAGCCTGCCAAAATTCCCTGTACGGTCGTACTAATCATTTTTTTAACCCCGGTTCTCCTGTTATTAATTTATTCTATTCCGGACGGTCCGGAACTTTACCGCTTATTCTCCGAGAACCAGCTTTGCAGCGCCGTAAATACCGGCGTCGTTCCCTAAGGTCGCCAATGCAAACTCTACCTTCCGGCAGCCCTGGAATACGGTTCTTTTAAACGGAGGCACTATGTAATCAAATAACACTTCCCCTGCCTTGGATACGCCGCCGCCGATTACAAAAATTTCAGGATTCAAAACGCCCGCAATCGCTGCAAGTCCTTTTCCCAGATATTCGCCAAACTGTTTCGCCACTTCCATTGCAACTTCATCGCCCGCCTTCACTGCGTCAAAGACGGTCTTGGCGCTGATTTTATCCCTTCTTATGGCGCTGGGTTTGTCGTCCATTGCAAGACGCCTTTTTGCCAGTCTTACAATACCGGTTGCAGACGTGTATTGTTCAAGACATCCGAAGTTCTTGCAGTTACATGCTTCTTCCTCCCGGTCCTCCACATGAATATGGCCGATCTCTCCCCCGGCTCCCGTAGAACCCGTAAGAATCTTTCCTTCTACGATAATTCCGCCGCCCACTCCGGTGCCGAGAGTGACCGCAACGACATTTTTATAACCCTGTCCGCCGCCCTTCCACATTTCTCCGAGGGCCGCCACATTCGCATCGTTACCGGCCATAACCGGAAGTCCGAGCAATTCCGATAGGGTGTCCTTAATACTGAAAACGCCCCAGCCAAGATTCACGGCATTATAAACAACGCCTTGTGCATCGATCGGTCCGGGAGCGCCAAGGCCCACGCCGGCCACGTCCGCCACAGCAATTCCTTTTTCCGCAATTTTTGCCTTAACGCTTTTCGCCACATCCGGCAGAATCGCACTTCCGCCGTTTTCGGTACGGGTGGGTATCTCCCATTTATCCAAAAGCTCTCCTTCTACGTCAAACAACCCCAGCTTCACGCTTGTACCGCCGACATCTACACCAAATACATATTTGCCCATATTTTTACCCTTCCTTCCGTTTTTAACTGATTTATCTTTCATCTTCTTCATCGCGTCGTCTCGCCAGCGAATTCTGCACCCTGGTATAAAGCTCCTGGGCCGCGTTATAACCCATCTTTTTCTGCCTGTGGTTAACGGCGGCAGACTCGCAGATAATCGCAAGATTCCGTCCGGGACGGATGGGAATGTTATGGCATACCACTTTATTGCCAAGATATTCCGTATATTCTTCTTCTAACCCCAGCCGGTCGTACTCTTTATCCTTATCCCAGTCCTCCAGCCGGATAACAAGATCGATATTCTGTGTGTCTTTTACGCTGGAAACACCGAACAGTGTCTTTACGTCAACAATACCGATACCTCGTAATTCTATAAAATGCTTGGTAATATCAGGAGCCGTTCCGATCAGGGTATCGTCGCTGACTTTGCGGATCTCCACTACGTCGTCCGTAACCAGGCGGTGTCCTCTCTTGATAAGCTCCAGCGCCGCTTCCGACTTACCGATTCCGCTCTCGCCGGTAATCAGTACGCCTTCCCCGTATACATCTACCAATACGCCGTGTACGGAAATACAGGGCGCCAGCTTAACGTTCAGCCATCTGATAATCTCAGCCATAAATGCGGACGTTGCTTTTTTGGTCGTTAACACGGGAACTTTATTTTTAACGGCAATTTCCATAAACTTGGGATCCGGCTTCAGTTCCCGGCAAAATACAATTCCGGGGATATCGTTGGAAAGAAGCTTCTCATAGATAAAGCTTTTGCGTTCCTCCTCCATAGACGCCATGTAAGTGTACTCCACAAACCCGATAATCTGGAGACGCGTAGCCTCAAAATGTTCGAAATATCCGGCCATCTGCAGCGCCGGGCGGTTAATGTCCGGCTGTGTAATTTTGATTCCCGTGATGTCTATTTCGGGCGTCAGGTTTTCCAGTTTCATTTTGTCGATAATTCTCATCAAACTGACACTTGCCATAATAACTCTTCTCCTTCTTTATGGAAATATGCACACTTCTGCCGATTATTTATTGTATCACACCCGCATCCTGTGAACAAGTGGGTTCTTTATGAAAAAAGCGATATATTTCTTCCGCTGCCGCCTGGGTAATCTCCGGGATCTGCAAAAGTTCTTCCACGCCCGCAGCCTTAATGGCATCAATGGAAGGGAAGCTTTTCATTAACGCCTTCCTTCTTGCCGGCCCTACTCCCGGTATATCGTCCAATACGGATTTTACCTGTCCTTTACTGCGCAGGGAGCGATGGTATTCGATGGCAAAACGGTGTGCCTCGTCCTGGATTCGGGTAATCAGCTTAAAGCCCTCGGAACGGGTATCCATAGGTATTTCCCTGTTCTGATAATATAGTCCCCTGGTTCTGTGATTATCATCCTTAACCATTCCGCAGACAGGAATCGTAATGTGAAGCTCCTGCAATACCTCCAACGCTATATTAATCTGTCCTTTTCCTCCGTCCATCAGAAGAAGATCCGGGAATCTGGTAAAGCTTCCGAATTCCTGGTCGATCTCTTTATCCTTTAATTTCTTTGCTTCCTCCATGCCGTGCAGAAAACGCCTTGTCAGCACTTCCTTCATGCAGGCGTAATCATCGGGACCAGAAACCGTACGGATTCTGAATTTGCGGTAATCGCTGCGTTTGGGTTTTCCTTTTTCATAAACCACCATGGAACCCACGTTTTCAAATCCGTTAATATTGGAAATGTCGAAAGCTTCCATCCGGCTGATATTTTCCAGGGAAAGCAGCGAGGCGATCTCTTTGACCGCGCCGATGGTGCGTCCCTCTTCCCGTTTCAGCTTTTCCCGATCCTGGCTCAATACCAGATGCGCGTTGTTCCGTGCCAGTTCCACCAGTTTTTCCTTGCTTCCTTTTTTGGGAATCCGGATATATACCCGGCTTCCTTTGCGGGCGGAAAGCCACTTTTCCAGAATTTCCTGTTCTTCAATCTGCATCTGAAGCATAAGTTCCCTGGGAATATACGGAGTTCCCGCATAAAACTGTTTCACAAAATCGAGAAGAATCTGCTCTTCTTCCGTATCCGCAACGTGGGTCATATAAAAATGCTCTCTCCCGATCAGTTTCCCGTCGCGCACAAAAAATACCTGCACCACCGCATCTTCTTCGTCCTTGGCCAACGCGAGAATGTCTTTATCTTCTCCGTTGCTGTCGGTTATTTTCTGCTTCTGGGCCACTTGTTTCACGCTGTTGTACAGGTCCCGGTATCGGATGGCTTCCTCAAATTCCATAGCGGCGGAAGCGTCTTTCATTTTAATTTCCAGATCCTTTAACAGTATATTGTAATTCCCGTTTAAAAAATCCAGAGCCTGTGAAACGCGCTCCCTGTATTCTTCCCTGCTAACCGTACCCTGGCAGGGCGCAAGGCACTGTTTGATATGATAATTCAGGCAGGGCCTGTCTGCGCCGATTTCCTTCGGCAAATTCCGGCTGCAGGTCCTGAGCATAAAGAGCTTATTCAGCAGTTCAATCGTGTCTTTTACGGCGCCCGCGCTGGTATAAGGCCCAAAGTACCGGGATTTATCTTTTTTCATGACGCGCGAAAAAAGGACTCTCGGATAGTCCTCTCCCATTGTCACTTTAATATACGGATAGGTTTTATCATCCTTGAGCATGGTGTTGTATTTCGGCGCGTGCTCTTTGATCAGATTGTTTTCCAGCACCAGCGCTTCCAGCTCCGAATCCGTAATGATATATTCAAAACGTACAATCTGGGTCACCATCTTCTGAATTTTCGGACTTTTTTTTGTTCCCGCCCGAAAATAAGAGTGAACCCGGTTAAACAAATCGATAGCTTTTCCCACATAAATAATGGCGTCGTTTTTGTCATGCATTAAGTAGACGCCGGGATTATGGGGTAATTTTTTTAATTCGTCTTCCACGTTAAACATATCCGCACCTGTAAAGGCGGCCAATATCCTCTTTGTACCTTATGGATATTGACCGCTCCTTTATTATGATATTATCGGTTGTCCTGATCGGTTATGACAGTATTGGAGAAAATTCCCGGCTGTTGTTGTGAGGAAGGGGATTCGCTCTGCTCAGATGGAGATTCCTCCGGCTGCTCTTTTGTCTCTTCCGGCTCGGGGCTGTTGTCCCCGGATTCTTTTTCCGGATCGGGAAGGCCTTTTTCACGGCGGTATATTTCCATAAATTCCTTGCCGGTAATCGTCTCTTTTTCAAGAAGGTGTTCTGCCAGTTTTTCCATAAGCGGTATATTTTCGCGGAGTAAGGCAAGCGCCGTATCATAACTTTCTTTCAGAATCCGCTTAACCTCTTCATCGACTTCCGCGGAGGTTGCCTCGCTGCAGTCTAAAACGGCTCTTTTCTCCAGATACTGGCTTTCTACGTGAGCCAGTCCCATCAGTCCAAATTTCTCACTCATACCAAGACGGGTAACCATAGTCCGCGCAATATTAGTAGCCTGCTCAATATCGTTAGCCGCGCCGCTGGAAACCATATGAAAGACTATCTCTTCCGCGGCACGGCCGCCTACAAGCGAAACCAGTCTCTCTTCCAATTGAATCTTCGTCTCCAGGAATTTTTCTTCTTCCGGCACGTGCATAACGTATCCCAGCGCGCCCTTCATTCGGGGAATAATGGTAATTTTCTGTACCGGCTCGGTATTCTTTTGCAATGCGCTGATCAGAGCATGGCCAACTTCGTGATAAGCCACCACCTTACGCTCCTCCTGGCTCATAACACGGTCTTTTTTCTCCTTGCCCATAAGAACCTGTTCTACGGCTTCAAAAAGATCCTTCTGGCTTACAAAGTCTCTTTTATCTTTAACCGCGATGATGGCAGCCTCGTTAATCATGTTGGCAAGATCCGAACCTACGGCGCCGCTGGTAGCAAGGGCTATCGCATTCAAATCTACGGTTTCATCCATCTTCACGTCTTTGGAATGTACCTTTAAGATCTCAACACGTCCTTTCAGGTCCGGACTTTCCACAATGATTCTCCGGTCAAACCGTCCGGGACGCAAAAGGGCCTTATCCAGAATCTCGGGACGGTTCGTAGCCCCCAGAATCAAAACGCCCTTGGAGCTGTCGAAACCGTCCATTTCAGACAGCAGCTGATTCAAGGTCTGTTCTCTTTCTTCGTTACCGCCGCCGTACCGGGAATCTCGGCTTCGCCCGATGGCGTCGATTTCGTCTATAAATACGATACAGGGAGCGTTTTTGTTAGCTTCCTTAAACAAATCCCTGACACGGGATGCTCCGACGCCCACGTACATCTCTATAAAATCCGAACCGGTCAGGGAAAAGAAGGGAACGCCCGCTTCTCCTGCGACGGCTTTCGCCAGTAACGTTTTACCGGTTCCGGGAGGTCCCACCAGCAATGCGCCCTTGGGGAGCTTTGCCCCGATCTTGGTATATCTGCCGGGATTATGAAGAAAATCCACCACTTCGACCAGCGATTCCTTTGCTTCATCAACGCCCGCCACATCCTTAAAGGTAACGCCTGTTTCTTTCTGCACATATACTTTGGCCGTATTTTTCCCGACTCCCATAGGTCCGCCGCTGCCGGACATTTTCCGGAATATGAAATTGAAAAATACCAGTACGAGAATAACCGGCAGTACATAAGTCAGAAGGATGGAAAGCAGCATCCCTGAATTATCCGGTATTTCTCTGGATACCTCTACGCCCTGCTCCTTCAGGTAAGGAATCAGTTCTTCATCATCCACATATCCCGTATAAAATACGTCGCGGGAATCCGACATAAGATTGCCGTAAATGTACCAGTCGGGAAGATTCGAATCTTCCTTCTTTGATTCTTTCGTGTAAATGGTAATCCGGGTTAAATCGGAAGAAATCTCCACGCTTTCTATTTTTTCTTCTTCCACCATTGCAAGAAACTCAGACCAGGTAATCTCACTGGCATTATTGCCGGAGGAAAAAAAGCGCAATAAAAAGCTTACCATCATCAGGGTAAACAGCGCTACAAGCAGAATAAACATTAAGCTCGGCTTTCTGTTCTGGCCGCCGGGACCGCCCTGGCCCGGTCCGCCTTTGCCGGGGCCATTCTGGCCGCCGTTATATCCGTTCCCATTATCATATTCATTCAGATTATTGTTATCCATACATGCTCCATTTCCAGATATTCTTTTCATAAAGCGCGCTTTTGCACGTTTCTTTCATTATAGAGACTGTAAATTATAAAATCAATAACTTAATTATAAAACTTTTTCAAATATATAAAAGATTTCTAAATTTTTTGGCGCAAACAGTAGATTTTTCTATAATATCCATTGTATAATAGGGGAATGTTAAATTTTGACCTCAAGGGGGACTTACGTATGAAAACCGGTTTTAGCAACAGTCGATATCTGAAAATGCAGTCTCAGCACATCCGGGAGCGAATTGAACAGTTTGACAATAAGCTTTATCTGGAATTTGGAGGCAAGCTTTTTGATGATTTTCATGCGTCCAGAGTCCTTCCCGGTTTTGAGCCCGACAGTAAGCTGAAAATGTTGCTGGAACTGCGTGACCAGACCGAAATCATTCTGGTTATCAGCGCGGAATCCATCGAGCAGAATAAGGTTCGCGGCGACCTGGGAATTACATATGACGAAGATCTGCTCCGTTTGATAGACGTATTCAAAAAAATGGGATTTGAAGTGGGCGGCGTCGTCATTACAAAGTATGCCGGTCAGCCTGCCGCCGACAAATACCGCAACCGATTAAAAAACCTGCATATCCGTTCTTACCTTCACTATCCTATAGAAGGTTATCCGGGCAACGTGCCTTTAATCGTCAGCGACGAGGGTTACGGCAAAAACGAATATGTGGAAACTTCCAGACCGCTTGTCGTAATTACGGCGCCGGGACCCGGAAGCGGCAAAATGGCTACCTGCCTTTCTCAGCTGTATCATGAACACAAAAGAGGCGTTAAAGCCGGCTATGCCAAATTTGAAACCTTCCCCATCTGGAATCTGCCTTTAAAACACCCTGTAAACCTTGCATATGAGGCGGCTACGGCCGACTTAAACGATATCAATATGATTGATCCCTTCCATCTGGAAGCTTATGGAGAAACTACCGTAAATTATAACCGGGACGTTGAGATTTTTCCTGTTTTAAACGCTATGTTTGAACGGATCGCCGGCAAAAGTCCCTATAAATCTCCTACGGATATGGGCGTTAACATGGCCGGAAATTGTATTGTTGACGATGAAGTCTGCCGTGAGGCATCCAAGCAGGAAATTATCCGGCGCTATTATCATGCGCTGAGCGATTTTAAACGGGGGCTTGGCACAAAGGACATTATTTATAAACTGGAACTGCTTATGCAGCAGGCCGATATCACCATTGAAAACCGCAAGGTAATTGCCGCCGCAAAAAAACGCGCTGAGGAAACGGGACTCCCGGCAGTTGCAATCCAAATGAACGACGGAACCTTAATTACAGGAAAAACCTCGGATTTGCTGGGTTCTTCGGCCGCCGCGCTGTTAAACGCCCTGAAATATGAAGCGCAGATCGATCCCGATCTTCATATGGTAGCACCTTCCGCCATTGAGCCGATCCAGACATTAAAAACACAGTATCTTGGCAGCAAAAATCCGAGACTTCACACGGATGAAATTCTAATTGCGCTTTCCATGAGCGCCGCCAACGATCCTGAAGCGTTAAAGGCCCTGAATCAGCTTCCCAAACTGAAAAGCTGTGAAGTACATTCTACGGTTCTGCTCTCTTCGGTAGATGAAAATACATTTAAACGGCTGGGGATGCATGTGACCTGTGAAAGTTAGCGTGAAGAGATTTTCTAAGGCTTCACGCCGAAAAAAAGACTAAATCCATTGGAAATCAGGATTTAGTCCTTTTTTATTACTTTTTTTGCCTGTCTAAAAGGTCTCGCAGCGCATCTTCCCCGATACTGATCCACGCGTCTTCTTCTTCTTCGTTTAATCCCAGGTACTGGCAGAGTGTCCGGGGATCATCTCCCGTCCCCCATGTAAAGCTATAATCATCGATTGTTTCAAATTCGATTTCTCCGTCCAAATACCGTTGCTTATATGTCTTTTCCATTTATTTTGTTTTTCCCTTTCCGTTTGCCGGTAAATCCGATGCTACACCTTCCCTGGCGCATATATCCTTTAAACAGCAGCGGTCACAGTGCGGCGCCGTTCTGGCAGTGCATATATCCCTTCCGTGGTAAACCAGACGATGGCAGAAATCGCTGCCTTCCTCCGGCGGGATAATCTTCCAAAGCTCTTTTTCCACCTTTGCCGGCTCTTTTATATGATCCACCAGCCCCATACGGTTTGTCAGTCGGATACAATGGGTATCCGTTACAATAGCCGGCTTGCCAAACACATCGCCCATAATCAGGTTCGCACTCTTGCGTCCCACGCCCGGAAGCTTTAAAAGCGCCTCAAAATCCTCCGGAACATTACCCTGATACTGATCACGCAAAACCTTCATGCAGGCGCTGATGTCCCTGGCCTTGCTGTTTCCCAGACCGCAGGGTCTGACAATCTTTTCAATTTCTTTTACGTCCGCCGATGCAAGGGTCTCCACACTTGGAAATTTTTCATACAAATCCTGAACTACCACATTCACACGCGCGTCCGTACACTGCGCAGCCAGCCTGACACTGACAAGCAGCTTCCATGCCTGGTTATATTCCAGGGAGCACCCTGCGTCGGGATATTCCTGTTTTAAACGATCAATAATGGTGAGTGCAAGTTTCTTTTTCGTCATTTGTATCCCCGTACCTTTCCCGGCGGTTAATCCCGATTCAGATACTTACTCAGAATCCGTATACATTCCTGTATGTCGATGGGCTTGGCAACATGCGCGTCCATGCCGCACTCCAGACAATGCTGTGCGTCGTCGGAAAAAGCGTCGGCAGTCATGGCTATAATCGGCAGATTTTTATCCGGACGATCCAGCGCACGGATTGCCATCGTAGCGTCATAGCCATTCATAACCGGCATCCGGATATCCATAAGAACCGCGTCGTAATAGCCGGGTTCCGTTTTTTCAAACATTTCCACACATTCTTTTCCGTTTACCGCACGATCTATAATTAATCCGAATTCCGATAAAATTTCATAAGCCACTTCCCAGTTTAAGTCGATATCTTCCGACATTAAAATGTGCTTTCCTCCAAAATCTACCGCGGGCTCATCCTGCTCATCCGCTTCTCCCTCTTCTTTATCCATATAGTGGTTCAGTTTTGCGTACAAGGTAGATTTAAACAACGGTTTACTGATAAATCCTTCCACTTCATCCTCGGGAGCGAGTCCGTCTTCTATATCCGTCCAGTCATACGCAGACATCAGAAAAATGGGTACTTTTTTATCCAGAGACTTACGGATTGCGCGGACAATTTCAATTCCGTTCATATTCGGCATCTTCCAGTCTACAAGAACAAAATCGTAACCGGCGCCGTTATCGTACTGCTCCTTTACTCTTCGGATGGCATCATCTCCATACAGTGTCCATTCCGCAGTAACCCCCATCTCTTCCAAATTGGAGACGGCGCTCAGACACAGCATTTCATCATCGTCCACCACCAGAATTTTCCATGACGGAAGCGTCATATGTCTGCCGTCTTCATCAGCTTTTTCCAGATCCAGAACCACATGGAAGGAACTCCCCTTTCCAAGCTCGCTTTGTATCTCGATCGTCCCGCCCATCATATCTATTATGCTTTTGGTAATGGACATTCCAAGACCGGTTCCTGCTATATTGCGCGCTGCTCCCGTCTCTTCTCTCGCGAACGTATCAAAAATTCTCTTCAGGAAGTCCTCGGACATGCCTATTCCGTTATCTTCTACCTTAAAATGTGTTCTTACATAGTTATCCCCGCGTTCGGACGGCTCCTGATTCATATAAATATCTATTTTGCCGCCTTCCATCGTAAACTTTACCGCGTTGGAAACCAGATTCAGCAGCACCTGATTCAAACGTACGCCGTCGCAGATTACGTTCTCTGAAATAATATTCCGGATATACACGTCAAAATGCTCTTCTCTGGATCTGACCTGCGGCCTTATAATATTAACGATGTCATCCATCGTATCGCGCAGGGAAACAGGCGTCATATTCAGCGTCATTTTACCGCTCTCAATCTTGGACATATCTAAAACATCGTTAATCAGTCCCAGCAAATGCTTGCTGGATAACATAATCTTTCCAAGACATTCCTCTATCCGGTCACGATCCTCGACATTTTTTCTGGCTATTTCTGTCATTCCGATAATAGCGTTCATAGGCGTACGGATATCGTGGCTCATACTTGCCAGAAATTCACTCTTAGCCGCGCTGGCACTTCTGGCCTCTTCCCTGGACTCTTCCAGCATTTTAACCTGCGCCCGCGTCTGCTCGTAATATCTATAGAAAATATACGAAATTATAAGCAAAATCACAATAACGGAAGCCAGCATTACGATGCTCCGCATTTTGTCCAAATCATTAACCACATCTCCAAAAACGGTAGCCGGTATAACATTAATCAAATACCAGTCCGTATCCAGCGAAAGCTTTGTACAAGACAGATAACTGCTCTCATTTTCCGTGGATACGGTGGCTATATAATCTTCTCCCGCGTCCATGGAAGCCTGAATTTCCCGAATGTAATCATCCGCAGTTTTTCCCTGGGATGAATCGACCATTGCCAGCAGACGTTCGAAATAGCTTTCCCGAAAAGCGTCTCCGTTACGGATAATAAAATTACCGTTATAATCAACCAGATGTGAGGTTACTTTTGAATCTCCTTTGTTTTCAAACAGGACTTTCGCCATATCTTCCATCGGAATGGCAGCGATTAACGCGGCGCTCTGTTCTCCATTCTCCAGACGGTACTGCGCATGTATTCCGAAAACAAGCATCCGTTTATCCTGGGACTGTGTTCCCCAAACGATGATGTAATCCCCTTGGTCAAGATTTTCCTGCAGCTTTTCACGTTCAATCTCAACCTCCTTGCCGCAAATTGTATCCACGGCGCCGTCGCCCATACAGAAAGCCAGCCAGTCAAAACCTCTTACTTCGGCGCTGATCTGCAGTTCTTTACGAATTTCTTCTTCACTTAATTCCGAATCGGGCGGCGTTCTCTGTATCGTCCCTTCAACCTGTTCCAGTCGAAGATCTATCGTGGTTCGAAATTTCTGCTGCACCTGTTCGTTGATTTCCGCCAGATAAATCTGACTCAGATCCTGAATGGCCCGATCCGTTCTGCCTGTCATAAATACGGCAAGCATAATAAAAACAAGAATGCAGGTACAAACAAATACTATGAAACTGCTTATTAAAAATCTTATACCGTTTTTGTTCATCTTCCACCGCTCCCTGAAATCCGGCGCATACCGGATTCACCGTTAATTTTCTTTACTCTGATTATTCATGACACGCTCCATGGCCTTCAGTATCTTGGGATTAAATACCCCGCATTCGCCGCCGAATATCATGGTCATAGCCGTATCATGGGAAAACGCTTTTTTATAAACCCTGGGAGAAGTTAACGCATCGTAAACATCCGCTACCGCAACCACCTGCGCCCATATGGAAATGTCGTCTCCGCTTAGACCGTCCGGGTATCCCTTTCCGTCCCAGCGTTCATGATGATGCCGGCAGATATCGTATCCGTAGCTGTAAACTCCGAGTTCCATTATATCAGGGATACTGGATAATAGCTCACATCCCTTAACCGTATGCTGTTTCATAATGTCAAATTCTTCCGCGGTAAGCCTGCCGGGTTTGTTCAGAATACTGTCGGGAATGGAAATTTTACCTACGTCGTGAAGCGCCGCAGATGCGGCGATCTTATCGATCTCTTCCTCCGAAAGACGGTACTCCGGGTACATATTGCTCACTTCCGTCATTAAGGTCCTGGTCAGTCCGCAGATCCGCTTTACATGTTCTCCCGATTCACAGTCCCGAAACTCGACGGCCGTAGCCAGAACTTCGATCACGGACCGCATCATCTGATGAAGACGCTTCGTCTGCTTATGTACGACACTTTCCAGTTCTTTTCTGTATTCATACAGTTCGATCACACTGCTGATTCTGCATTTCAGGAAATGTGCCATAAAAGGCTTCATTATCACGTCGATAGCGCCGAGATTATAACCTTCCATTAACATTTCCCGGCTGTCCGCCGCTGTAATCAGAAAAACCGGTATGCGCTTAATGGCGCCGCTCCGGTTCATATCTTTTAAAACCTCCAAACCGTTGATATCCGGCATCAGCAGGTCTAAAAGAACCGCCGAAATATCCTCACGCGCGTTAATCAGTTCAATCGCTTTACGGCCGCCGTCCGCTTCAACAATATGATAACTGTCGCCAAAAATCTCTGCCAGGATCATGCGATTGATCTCGATGTCGTCAACAATCAGGATTGTCTTTTTATTATTCATTCAAACCTCCGATGTAAACTGCCAAAAGTTACCTGTATTTTTCTATGCACCGAATTATTTCTTCCTGAACCGGAAGCATCGTCCTGATCACTTCCTTCGCCTGTTTTGGCCGTTCTTCCCTTAAAAGGCGCACAATATCCGAATAACCGTTGTAAAGAGGCGTAACGGCCAGGTTCCCGGTCGCTCCTTTCAGGGCATGGGCCTTTTCCATTATTTCCTGGTAATCGTTATCTTCAAATCCATCCGTAACCTCATAATCCCTGATCATAGCGGATAACTTAAAAATCAGCTTTTCATACAGAGGGCTGTTTCCTCCCAGAGAGCTCAACGCCTGCTCCACATCCACATGCAGTTCCTTTAATTCATCCAAAAGAGCCACAATATTACCTCCTTACGATTCTATCGCAAATTAAATCCGTCAGTCTTTTTCATTATAAGGGATATACCTGATTTTTTCAACTTTATGTTGGGAAATCTTATAAATTGTAACTATTTTTATATCTTACACATACTTATATTCTATAAAAACAGGAGCAGATGAAATTCATGGCTATTGGTTTTTTAAGCATACAGACACGAACCGCCCACGACGCTCTGCCTCTTGGCGGCGCACAGATTAAAATCACAGATGCCTCCGGTAACACCGTCTATCGGCTGACCACCGACGAAAACGGCGAAACGCCGTCCGTTCCTTTAGAAACGGTCAGCAGGAATTTTTCCACAAATCCATACTTTTCCGGCTCCCCTTATACAAGCTATAATGTACTGGCTCAGGCGGCAGGTTTTAATTCCCTTTATGTTTCGGATATACCTGTTTTTGAAAGTGAAACGGCCCGGCTTCCGATGGCCCTTATTCCCATGCAGGAAGCACAGCGCAGTCCGGGGCAGGCCGAAATTTCCGTTGGGGAACCGGCGGTGGCCATGGAAACGCCCCGCAGCCAGCAGGGAACGATTGATTCCCCTTATGTGCTGCGCCAGGTAGTAATTCCCAATCCCATCACGGTACATCTGGGCGCTCCGAACTCTTCCGCTTCAAATGTTCAGGTTTCTTTTCCTGATTACGTAAAAAATGTTGCCAGCAGCGAGATTTATCCCACCTGGCCGGTTCCTGCTCTGACCGCTAATATTTACGCGATCATTACCTTCGCCTTAAACCGGGTTTATACGGAATGGTACAAAAGCCGCGGTTATAACTTTGATATTACAAACAGCACCGCCTATGACCAATACTTTGTGTATGGCCGTCCCATCTACGATTCCATCAGCAGGATCGTAGATTTGATTTTTAACGAGTATGTCCGCAGGCGTGGGCAAAACGCTCCGTATTTTACTTCCTTTTGCAACGGCACTTCCGTATCCTGTCAGGGAATGTCCCAGTGGGGAACCGTTACCCTGGCAAATCAGGGACTTACCCCCATACAGATCCTGCGTTCCTATTACCCGGACGACATAGAAATTGCCGAGACAAACGCAATCACCAACGTGTTATCTTCTTATCCGGGAACCCCTTTAAAAATCGGCAGTACGGGACTGGACGTACAGACAATCCAGACGTATCTGAACAGAATCCGGCGTAATTATCCCGCCATTCCCGTGATTACGGACGAAGCCGGAAGGTTTGGCGACAGTACTCTAAACGCCGTACGCAGATTTCAGAGTATTTTTAATCTGACCTCTGACGGTATCGTGGGCAAGTCCACCTGGTACAAAATATCCAGCCTGTATACTGCCGTTACCCGTCTTGCGGAATTAGACAGCGAAGGAAACTCTCTCGGAATCGGTACCGTGCCGCCGTCAAGCACTCTGCGGCAGGGTTCAAGAGGCCCCGACGTCATTACCCTGCAGTATCTGCTTAACGTTATCTCGGAATATTACCCCGGAATCCCCGCCCCCGCCCAGGACGGCGTTTTCGGCAGCGGGACCCGGCAGGCGGTCATCGCGTTCCAGCAGCTTATGCAGTTAAATCCCGACGGCATCGTAGGCCCTCTTACCTGGCGGACACTGTATCAAACGTATTTGGGAATCGAACAGACCGTTCCTCCCTCCGGAAGCGATTCCGGAATTATGGAATATGTGGTGAAAGCCGGCGACAGTTTATGGCTTATCGCCAGAAAATACCAGACAACGGTGGATACGCTGAAGAAATTAAACGGATTAACAAGCGATTTGCTGAATATCGGTCAGGTGTTAAAGGTTCCCGTCATGCAAAACGGCGGTTCCTATATTTCCCATGTGGTTCAGCCGGGAGACACCTTATGGCTGCTTTCCAGGCAATATGGAACAACGGTAAGCGCAATTCAGAAATTGAATGGATTAACCGGAGATCTGCTGAATATCGGCCAGGTTCTTAAAATACCTGTCGCCTGACCAAAAACCGCCGCATGGATTCAGGAAATCCGTGCGGCGGTTTCTGCCGACTTCGTACCGGATGCAAACCGGTCATCGGGGGTTACTGTATATTCTGTCCCGTATATCCTGCATCTGGTAATCCAGTACCTCTATGGAATCCGCGCAGGCCTTCAGTCTCTGTTCTATCTCGTCGGTCTCATTTATGTCCTTTTTATATTTCAATTTGTGTTCCAGGCTGGCCCAGAAATCCATGGCAATCGTACGGAACTGTACTTCGGCTTTCATATATTTCTTCTCATGAGGCAGAAAAATCGGCACATTCAAAATTAAATGCAGGCTGCGGTAGCCGTTTGCCTTAGGCGTCTTAATATAATCCTTTTCCCGCAGCAAAATATTGTCGTCCTGTTTCACCAGCAAATCAGCCAGTCGGTAAATGTCGTCGGGAAAAGAACAGATCACCCGCAGACCCGCTACATCTTCCACATGCTCTTTTATATTCTCCATGGTAACGGGATAACCCTTTTTCTCCAGCTTTTTGTATATACTTTCCGGCGTCTTTAAGCGGCTCTTAATGGATTCAAAGGGATTCCGGTTATATTCTTCGGAAAATACCGCATTCAGCACCTTAAGCCGTGTCTCCACTTCCATAATCACAGAGCGGTACTCCATCATCAGATTATTAAAAGGCTTGGCCTTGCTTAATCTTTCCGCCTGCATCTGGATGATCTGGGACTGTTTCTTCAGGGTCTGGGCCTGTTCCTCCACGGTCTGCTGCAGGCGCTTTTTACTGGCAGATAATTCGATGGCGTTCCTCACTCTGTTTTTGACAATGGAAAACTCGAAAGGCTTGTGAATAAAATCGGATACCCCCAGTTCAAAACATTGATTCTCAACTTCAACGGCGTGTTCGCCGCTTATGATAAGCACGGGAATTTTGTTGATCCACCCATTCTCGCGCATCTCTTCAAGAACCGCAAATCCGTCTTTATTAGGCATCCTCAGGTCCAGAAGAAGCGCCGCCGTCTCGTTATGGCGCTGCCGCAATACTGTGAGAGCTTTCTCTCCGTCTTCCGTTGTTTCCACAATGTAATCTTCTTCCAGTATCTCCCGCAGCAGCTCACGGTTTATTTCCATGTCGTCCACTACTAATATCTTTTGCATAGCCGATAACCCTGCCCCTATTTCTTATATTCCTTCTTAATTATAGTTTTTTTATTAAATTACTGCAAGGTTTATCTGCTCATTGTCCGGATAAATAACAGGTGAATATGTATTGCCTATTTTACATTCCTGTAATAGAATTAATAAAGTCTTGTTACCCTCTCTTGACAAGGGTATTAATCTGCTTTAAGAAAGGAATCTCCATGTACGATGTATTTGTAACATTAAAAAAAGGCGAAGGCCGAACCCTTAAAAACGGAGGAGCCTGGGTCTATGATAATGAAATTGACTCTGTTGCAGGAAGCTTTGAAAACGGAGATATCGTTACGGTTCGTGACTTTGACGGATATTTTCTGGGGTATGGATTTATTAACACTCGCTCCAAAATCACCGTCCGGCTTCTTTCCAGAAAACAGGACACGGTTATCGACCGCGGTTTTATTATGACGCGTGTAAAAAATGCTTGGGAATACCGGAAACAGACCATAGATACCTCCTGCTGCCGGGTGATTTTCGGTGAAGCCGACTATTTGCCGGGTATCGTCGTCGATAAATTTTCAGACGTGCTGGTAGTGGAATCTCTTGCTCTGGGAATCGATCGGCTCAAGCCTGTGATTCTTGACTGCCTGAAAGAAGTTCTGGCTGCGGACGGAATTTTAATCCGCGGAATTTACGAACGAAGCGACGCAAAAGTACGTCTGCTGGAAGGGATGGAACGCTTCAAGGGTTTTATCGGCGATCCTTTCGATACAAATGTAGAAATTACAGAAAACGGCGTCCGGTATATGGTGGACGTTATGGACGGCCAGAAAACCGGCTTTTTCCTCGACCAGAAAAATAACCGTGCGGCCATCCAAAAGCTTTGCAGGGGAAAAAGGGTATTGGACTGCTTTACGCACACAGGCTCCTTTGCGTTAAACGCAGGAATTGCGGGGGCGGCGGAAGTGCTGGGTGTGGACGCTTCCGAAACGGCCGTCAGACAGGCTTCGAAAAATTCCGCTTTAAACAATCTTCAGGACCGTGTTAAGTTTTTATGCGCCGATGTGTTTGAATTGCTGCCGGAGTTGGAGGCAAAGGGCGAAACCTTCGACGTGGTAATTTTAGATCCGCCGGCCTTTACCAAGTCAAGAAATTCCGTTAAAAACGCCGTAAAGGGTTACCGCGAAATAAATCTGCGGGGAATCCGGCTTGTAAAAGACGGAGGCTTTCTGGCAACCTGTTCCTGCTCTCATTTTATGGACCCGGCTCTTTTTGCCAAAACGATACAGGAAGCGGCCAGGAGCGCGCGCCGCAGGCTGCGCCAGGCGGAATTCCGGACACAGGCCTGCGACCATCCGATTCTGTGGGCTGCGGATGAATCTTATTATCTGAAGTTCTACATATTTCAGGTGTGTGAGGAAAAATAGGCCGGTTTCCTATTTCTTGCGATTAAACAAGTTATTCTACAACAGATTTTTGAACACATCCCGGCGGTTATACTTTTTACCCCCGCTCACAATGGTATCTTTATCTTCCATGTACATCCAGCCTTCTTTTCCGCCGTCACTCTTAACCTTGACCCAGTGTGCATTATCCGTCTGGGTAAAGGTTATGGCATCGTCGGAAGCTTTCAAATCCACAGTCTTTGATTTCAAATCACGTCTCTCATAAAGCTTAATATCTTTAAGAAGCGTAACTTCTTCATCGTTTTGATCCTCGTATGGATAATAAACATCCGGCGTGCGCATTTTGAGATTGGAGGTCAGCAGCTGATCGGAACCTGACAGCCATACAGCCGGAGCGCGCCAGTTCTGCAGCAGGTTCAGATTCACCGAGGACTCAATGCTTCCGTCTCCTTTTATTTTAAAGTTCTCATCATCCGGGAAATATGGCACATACCCCAGACAGTACGTTCCGCTTCCCACAAAACGTATAAAATATGTGTAGGGAATTCCGTTAGCGCCATGGTCTAAAATAGCAATTTCCTTATAAGAATCCCTTGTATTAATATCGGTTATAAAATACCGGGCCAAATCCGGATCCTGTATATGAATCCCCTGATCACTTAAATAAAGCGTATAGCGGTAATCCCCGTCATTAATAACAAAACGGTCCACAGTCGTACCATATTCGGCCACACTCGATGATACGGCATTATACGTAACGGTATCGACCTTTCCGTCATTATTCAAATCCACACTGCAGCTCTGGCCCATGGGGATCTCTTCCATGTATCCGTTGTCTTTATTCAGATTCCCCACCTGAATCACACCGGAATCAGTATCCTGATCCGGTTCCGGTTCTGAGGAAGCATCCGGCTGCTGCACCGAATCGCCGGGATCGCCTGCCGATTCCGTCTGATCTTCATAATTGTCTTTATTTTTTTCTAAAAGCGAATTGAAATATTCTTCCGCATCAAAATCCTCAACATCCGTAACGTCTTCCGACGACTCTTCCAGTTTGCTCTCATTGTCCGCTTTTGTTCCGGCATCCTGGCACCCCGATAAAAACAGCATCATACCTAAAGATACCGCTATATATTTAGAAATTCCTTTGTATCCCACGGTGATCCTCCTTATGAAAGTCAATAAATTCTGTCTCTATTGTATTATACCATTTTTTCCGAAAAACGATAGTCTAAAATTAAAAATATCCCGCCGTTAATTCCGGCAGGATATTTTTATTATTCAGCTTTCACAGATTCTTCTGTCTTTTGTTCTTCTTCTGGCCCTGCCGGTTTTTCCGCAATCGGAAACCGAAGAATCGCCGTGAACATATCCGCATCAGTCTCAATCTCAAATTCACCGCCGCAGGCTTCCGCAAAGCTCTTCGCAATCGACAGTCCCAGACCGCTTCCCTCGCCGGTACGCGATGCGTCCGCACGTACAAAACGCTCCATAATCTCTACCGTGTCAAAATTCAACTCTCCCCTTGAGGTATTCTTTACGCTTGCCACGGCCGCTTGATCTTTCACCGTAAGTCCCACGTGCACTCTGGAATAATCCAGTGAGTACTGAATAGCGTTGACAAAAAGATTCTGAAAAATACGGTACAGCTTTTCTCCGTCTCCTTCAATATAAACAGGCTCCGCCGGCAGGTTGATCTTAAAAGTGAGATTGCTTTCTGCAATCCGTTCATCCATATCCGCCAGCGTCTGTCGTATGAGTTTTCCAAGATCCAGAATCACCATTTCCATCTTCATATTCCCGGAAGATGCCTTGGAAACCTCAAATACATCCTGTACCATGGACTTAAGTTTATAGGATTTATCCTTAAGCGCCAGCACATAATCTTTTGCCGCCGGACTCATTTCTTCTTCACACAGCAGATCTACATAATTAATAATGGACGTCAGCGGCGTTTTCAGATCATGGGAAACATTGGTAATCAATTCCACCTTCATCCGGTCTGCGCGGCTTTTTTGATCCACCGCGGTTTCAATACCGCTTTCCAGCATATTTACATCCTCTGCGGTCTGCGCCAGGAAGGTCCCCTGCACCACCGGAAGCGGCTCCTTCAAATTCCCTTTGCGGATGTCTGATAACTTATCGGTCACCGCCATAACTTCCGTCATGAAATGGGCAAGGTGGTAAATGCTGAATGCAAGGAGTAAAACGGCCGCCAGTGCAAACCAAAATGCCCCACACAGTCTTATGTACGCTCCGCCTTTAGGCGCCGTATCGGCCTGAAACATGGTAATAAACATACCGGCATCCGTTATATTTTTTAATGAATCCAGCAGACTGAACAGAAGAGCCGCGCTGACGGTCCCGCAAAACAACGCTCCCGCACCGGTAACCCCCGCATAAACGCCCAACCGCTTTTTCCATGTCTGACTTTCTCCCCAGTCTTTTATATACTGCCAGATCAAGACAGGAATACAACACTGCCACAGCCGGACCGCGTTCCTCTTTAAGTCAACCAGAATCGGATACAGGCATGCTCCCAGCAGTCCCACTCTGACAAGGTCCCTCTCTCCTACGTAGGTAAAAGGATGACCGACGGAAGGAATGGCAGCAATTATAATAACCGCAAACAGCACTGCCTTAATCTCGAAAAGAATTCTTACGGATACTTCTGCCATATTCTTTTTGGCTGCCCGCCCTGTCCGCAATGTAGCCAGGCAGAAAATCCACGATACGATAAGCAGTCCCGCACTGACCGCAAGAAAGACTAACTGGTCCCGGTATGTATCCGCCGTTTTCTGCATCTCCCGCAAAACGCCGTTTCCTGTCAGGATATCGTCTGACTTCATGGCAAGCACAAAATCAAGATCCTGCGCTTTCCGTTCGTCAGGTTTATAGGAATAATTGAATTGATCCAAATTCAGGTAAGTACTGAAAGTAATTTTCTGTTCCGGACCGCTTCTGTAAAATAATAATCTGACATTATCCGGCAAAAGCAAGTGCCCGTCATATTCGGAAAATATAGGGGTCTCAAAATTCGTATGCAGCTGGCTGCTGTATTCATTCTCTGATTCCACATAATTGTGATCATACACATAATACAGCAGGTCTCCCTGATTCTGTGCAACCGCATCATAAAAATCAATGGTCGCCTGGTCTTTGATTCCGCCGCCGTCCTGCAGCGGATACCCCTTGTCGTCGCCGACTCCCGCAAACGCCATTAATCCGTCGTTATAAACCTTACAGATATATTCCTGAAATTCCGTAACACCGGTTATATCTCCTAACAGGATCTGGTCGTTCTGATTTACAAAAAGTTCGTAAATCGCCTTATATCCCGTTGTCGCCGACATAATTGTCATAATAAGCAGTCCAAAAGAAACCGCCCGGTACACCATTGCCCTGATTTGTTTATTTTTTTTCAATTTTGTATCCAATGCCCCACACCACCTTTAAATATTCCGGTTCGCTCGGATTGATCTCGATTTTTTCCCGTATCCTGCGGATATGTACCATAACCGTACTTTCTCCGTTATAGGCGATGGGTTCTCCCCAGACCCGGGAATAAATCTCTTCAGCCGGGAAAATATGTCCCGGATGACGCATTAACAGTTCCATAATTTTTGTTTCCGTACCGGTCAGCTTCACCGGTTCTTCATCCACCGTCAGGATGTGCGCCGTAAAATCATAGCATAGCCTTCCGTTCCGGACTTCGTCGCTTGCGGCGTACACTCCTCCCAGTTTCAAATAACGCCTGAGCTGGCTTTTCACGCGCGCCGCCAGCTCCCTGGCGCTGAAGGGTTTACTGATATAATCGTCCGCCCCGATGGAAAGTCCCAGTATTTTGTCGCTGTCTTCGGACTTGGCCGACATAATGATAATCGGTATATTCTTTTTTTCACGTACCTTCATAATTGCTGAAAAACCGTCCAGGCGCGGCATCATGACATCGATCAGAAGAAGCTGTACACTCTCCGCAGTAAGCACATCCAGCGCTTGTATGCCGTCGTATGCACACAGCACTTCAAATCCTTCTTTTTCCAGCTGAAGCTTGGTGGTCTGTACGATATCCCTGTCGTCATCCACTACCAAAATTCTTTCTTTTTCCATAATTGTACCCAAGACCTCTGTCAGACCGGTTCCTTTCCTGATTTTCATTATAAACGCCTTTTCTTACAAAAAAAGCAGACTTTTTCTTACAATTTTCTTACGTTCTGTTTCTTTCCAATTTTATAACGGGACAGATATTTTAGCAATTATTTTATGTCTGAAAATATTTTCCAAACTTTTTTGCCTCTGCGGGCATCTATATAGTGAAAGCAATGATGAAGAGCTCGCACATTGATGAAGTGAACAGAAAGAAGATGGATAGGAGGTATCCCATGTGCTATACTCAGACTTATGACAACGTTATAGATATTTCGCAAAAGGAGGGTTCTCTTTTGTCTGAGAAAACTTACGACAGGATAGTTGCATATATTCTGGAAAATCAAAATAAACTATACCGGCTGGCTTACTATTATGTAAACCAAAAAGAGCCGGCGCTGGACATTGTGCAGAATGCAATTGTAAAGGCCCTGGAAAACTGCGGTTCTCTGAAAAACCCGGATGCGGTGAACACCTGGATGTATCGGATTGTGGTAAATGAAGCGCTTACCTATTTGAGAAAACAAAAACGTGAGATTCTCTGTGAACCCGCCGATTTAAACGAACAGGTCTATTACGAATCCGCTTATGAGACAGGATTATCCCTGTACGCGGAAATTCACAGGCTTCCACAGGAAATGCAGACGGTAATTCTGCTGCATTTCTTTGAAGGACTGACGCTTAAGGAAGTGTCGTCTGTTACCGGAGTCAATCTGAATACTGTTAAATCCCGTTTATATTCCGCATTGCGCAAACTTAAAAAAATAATCAGGGAGGCATCATAAATGAAAAAATATACTACAGATCTTGAAACCATGGCTTCCGGGAAAGAGATTTACGACCGGATTCAAATACCTGAAGAGTTAGCGGACGTGGTCAGCCGATCCATCCGTTCCGTCAATAAAAGGAAGCTGTTAAAAAGAAGCCGGCAACAGAAGGCCATGCGAATTATTAAATATACCGGCAGCATAGCCGCCGCTCTGCTTGCGGCAGCCACCATCGGCCTGAATACCAGCCAGGCTTTTGCGGAAGCGCTTTCGGATATTCCGGTGCTTGGCGCCCTTTCCAGGGTTCTGACCGTTCGCTCTTATACGGAAAAGGAAGATATCGCCAACATCACGGTAAAAGTTCCGGAAATTCAGCAAAATACAGACGAAACCATACAAAACGGAGAATCCTCCGCCCCCAGTCAGGAAACGGAAGACTTTATCGCCGATATCAACGCGGAAATTCAGAAGATTGTAGATACTTATATTGAAACTGCCAAAACACAGGTGGAAGAATATAAACAAGCGTTTCTGGAAACGGGCGGAACCGAAGAAGAGTGGAACGAACATCCTATAGATATTACGGTAACCTATGACGTAAAGTATCAATACGGTCCTTATCTTTCTCTGGTTCTCTATAATTCCGAGAGCTGGGCGGCCTATTCCGAAGAACGGGTATATTACAATCTGGATCTGAAAAATAACCGCAGCCTCACGCTGCAGGATATCCTGGGCGACGACTATGTGCAGATTGCCAACGCCGCCATTAATGAACAGATTGAAGAACGGATTGAAAAAAACGAATATGTCTACTGGGGAAGAAACGACGGGGACAGTTTTACGGAAGGATTCACCACCGTGGACGAAACGACAAAGTTTTATATAAACGCGGCCGGCAATCCGGTTGTTGTTTTCCCCAAATATGAAATCGGGCCCGGTTATATCGGCGTTCAGGAATTTGAAATTATTAATAATGATTTACCGCTTGATAAACGCTGATATTTTTAGCCAAAAAGGAACCGTACTGTCTGTAACAATACGGTTCCTTTTTAATTATGGCCTATTAACGTTTAATCTTAACCTTAACTTTTATATTTACATCCATACTGATGCCGTCTCTTCCCTGCAGTCTGACCGTAACCGGAATACTGTAAGCCTTTCCCTTTACGGAAGCGCCTACTGCGTCCTGATCGGTAATGCGCACCGTCAGAGTTCTTCCTCCGCTTACCACAATATCTGCTTTTCCGTCTTTGTTGCAGTCAAGACTGCCTGACGCGCTTTCTATCGTATAATATGCCGGAACAGACAACGAATAGCTTCTGGACATTTCCGATGCCGCATACAGGGTCTGGTTATTATTCACGATTTTAACCTTTGCTTTCGACTGCTTCGGCTTTATCTTAAACGTATTACTGGTTACCGTAAACCGTTCGCCGCTGCCTGTCGTAACGGTATATTGCACCGCCAGCTTATAGGTCTGCCCAGCTTTCAGCTTTCCTGACGAGCGGATGCTGATATAGTAATGATAACCGTACGGCGATGTATTCTGATAATCATAATCCAAATCAAAATATTCGCTGTATTCTCCTGTCAGTTTATAATCGGACACATAACATCCGTCGCTCATATTACTGAACTTGGGATCGACTACTACCACATTTTTCCGCGAATTCAACGAAGAGAATGTTCCGTTTGCCAGATCCAGGCTTCCTTTCGGACTTATTTTGGCGGTAACCGGTTTATCCACAACCTTAATTGTAAGCTTCATGGTATTTAATGCCGTCTCGCCATAATAAGGCGTTATTTTATAGCTATAGCTTCCCTTGGGAACCGCAGATTTCATCAAATCCGCCTGACTCTGCTTTACCTCAATCCGATTGCCCTGCGCGGTCATTACAAACAAATCGTCATCCAGAAGCTTTTGCGATTTGGCATTGGCTCCTTCAATCACAATATCCGTACAGTCTATCGAATTCATATTTTTTAAGTGTACATATACGGATGCCGTACTTTTTACCGCTGTGTTATAAGTCAGACGTCCCGTGGATAAATAAGCCTTCGGCGCCGCAGCTTTAACAGTATGGCCTGCCTTCAGAGGTTCCCGCCAGTATTCGGAATCCACGGTTAGCGTAAGCTTTTTCGTACCTTCCTCACCGCTATAGGTGTAATTTACCTCACTGGAGCCAACGGATGTTCTGAATTCCATATCTGTACTGTCGCACTCTATTTCGTCAAAACAGTAACTTGCAGTTGAATCCTGATAATATAAATATCTTTTGTTTGTATTGTCAAATAAATAGAAACGGCCGCTGTTCAACCCGATCGCAGGCGCAATCGAACTGGATGCGCTCTTTGTAACAAGAACCGGTTTCTTGTATTGGTACTTGATTTCAAAGTTATCAAATGTATATTCTTTTCTGTAACCCTCCAGCCTGACCGTCAGTTTTCCTTTGGCAATCAGAGGATCGACAAGACTTCCCTGCTGCATTTTAATATTCTGCTGCGATACAAGGACATAATTCCTGATTTTGCCGCTTGACCGATATCTCGGAGCCATCGTAAATCCATTGCCCGCTCCGGCGGAAGCATCTTCCCAGCTTACCGCCCTGACTCTGTTGCTGCCGGATACGGCAAGATCGATCTGGCCCGTTGTGTATGTGAAAAATAAGTTGGCCTGGCTTCCCATCTTTGCGGAAACGGTGGGCGCATTGTCCACAACGGTTACTTTCAATGTATAATCATAAACCGTTCCCCTGGTCGTCTGCACACGCAGAGTACAGTCATAAACCCCCGTACGGATCTCAGCCTCAGCCGGTTCAATCAGATATTTATATCCGTTGTAACGGTCGATCTTCAAATCGGTTACTTCATTGTCCCCGTTCTGATCATATAGTCTTACGCTGCTGACCGCTTCTCCATATACCGGTACAATTTCCACTGCGCCTGCCGTTACCGCCTTAGCTTTTCCTTCATTGGACGAATAATCATAAGCAATATTTACAACCGCCTTATCCGTATCGATTCTTGGCATATGATTCCGGATTTCCACGTTCAGTTCCGCACGCAGTCCGGCGGCATCCTTCGCATTCACCATAATCACGGCATGACCTTCTTCTTTCACACTGACCTTTGCCGTATGCGTATTGTCTTTTGATTCAGGGGCTGCCGCTGCCACCGCTTTATCCGTGGTCTTCCATTGTAACGCTGTCTGTATGTCTTCTCCGTACCGGTCCTTAACCTCCGCACGCAGGATGAAATCCTTCCGGTCTGCGGAAGCATCAAATATAACCGTATTTCCGTCGATTGTCACACCTTCCGTATCGGTCGTAAAGGTTATGGAACCAACCTGCTTTTCTTCCACTGCCTTGATTTTATAACTTGTTTTTGCAAGCACTGTATCACCCGACTTAATAACCGGATTCAGTGTATAATTTCCCTTTTTCTGCGCTGTTACAAGCCAGGTTCCGTTTTCATCATTCTTTGTAACGGTAAGACCCTGCACCGCCGGAAACTCTACCGTATACTCGTCTTTTGAAATTTTTCCCTGATAAACGGGACTGACCGCAAGCTCTATCGAATCATTGCCGCCTGCTTCCAGCACCTGATTATGGCCGTTTCCTATTTCGCTTACGGATACCGCCGTAATTTTCCCGATGTATATATTAATCGTTTTTTCCACAGGATAATTCCTGTCGCCGCCATACACCGCTTCAAAAGCGTAGGACTCCTTATTGACGCCGTTAGTTACGAGAGGCGTATCCGGATATTTCCAGCTCCAGCCGCTTTCCCAATCCTTCGGGAACTTTACGTCGCCAAGCTTTTTACTTACATTTGCCAGCGCATACATGCTAAGGTTATCCGCTCCCGCGGGCAGCTCCCGAATATCCAGTTTTACTTCCACTTTTTCCTGTATGTACGGTTCGTCGGCAAGAAACGTTTTCGGCGTTACCGTTATGGTTACCGCGCCTGCCTTTAAGGGCGTTACAATTCCTGCACCGCTTACCTTAGCCGTCTCCGGGTCGGATGAGCTCCAGTTAAAGTCATAGGGCTGGAAACTCTGCTCCGGACTGATTTTTCCCGTTGCCCGGTAATCGATTCCGTCCGCAAGCGCCAAAATATATCCGTTTTCCGTCTTTACGGCAGGATAAGCATTATTGCCGCTTATAAAATCAATAATTCCAAAGCCTTTTCCGGCAGCGGTTACGGTAACCGTAAATGCCGCCCGGCAGCCGTCTTTTTCAAATATAATCCTTGTTGAACCGGTGTTCTCCGCAAACAGATTTCCATCTTTCCAGGAAACAATATTTCTTTTTACGGGATTTACCGTATAATCCTGCAAAAGCGTCAGGCTTCCGTCAGCGGCCTGCTCATAATATCCGATTCCCTTTATGGAAGAACCCTTATAGAGCTTCCAATTATAAGTAAAGCTTTCCAGGGTCTGAACTGCTCCCGGCTCATCCTGATAACCGATTACATAATTTTTAACGGTTACTTCGCAGGACGCCTTAATTGACGTATCATAAGCGGACACGGCCGTAATCACCGCATTGCCGACTCCAACGCCGTAAACCGTTCCGTCCGCTGATACCTCGGCCACTGTTTCATCGCTGCTGCTCCATACAAAATCCGCGGCGGCTGTTTTTGGCATTACGTCTGCTTTCAGAGTAATACAATTACATCCTTCCAGATAATTCTGACCGCCTGCCGCATTTAGGGTAATATTTTGTTCAGACAAGGTAACGGTATCCGGTATCTGTGCTTCCGGAGTTGTAAATTTATAATCGCAGGGCAGTTCCCCGATCGTTACCAGACTGCCGTCTTCCTTTACACTGACTGCCGCGCTGACAATCGTGTATTCCCTTCCGCCGAGCAGGTCTGTAAAAACAACGTCCTTCTTATAATCTTCCGCCTGCTTTAAAGTAATTTTCTTCTGCTGGCCGTCGCTTAAGGTGAGAGAAACTTCAATTCTTGAATCCTCCGTGCTGCCGCCCGCGGTAACGCCAACCACCGCCCTGCTGTTGGTAGTCTTACTCTGATCCACAGCAAAGCTCAGAGTATACCCGCACTCTTTCGTCTTAAATCCGCCTGAAATCTTCCGGTTTCCTTCCTCTACCGTATCGGGACTATAACAATTCCAGTCCTCCGAAATTACAATTGCATAATCATAAGCTGTTCCGCTTTTTAACGAATTCAAATTCCAACTGCAGTCGAGGGAAGCATAGCCTGTCCCATATACATAATTGCCGGCCCGGCTCCAGTCTGCTTTCCCTTTTTCTTTGTAAAAACAGTAAATATACGAATATACGTCCGGTATATCTCCGCCGCTGAAGAGAGCGCTTACGACCGCTTTCCGGTAACCTGCCGATATACCTGCACCCGATAAGCTTCGTGTATCTTTTCCCGTTAAAAATTCTCCGGTAACGATTCTTTCAAGCTCTGCCAACGGCGTATTGTAACTGCCGCCAAATCCCATCTGATATTCGTAAACCGTATTCTCTTTTAACTCCGCCTCATTGTAGCGGGTGATATTAAAATACCTTTCATATGTACTCGGGCCATTAAAATAACTACTGTCGGATTTCTCCCAGATTTGCGCGCCCTTTTCACGGATGTAAATAGATACATAGCCGGACATTCCCTGGTCAATACCGTCCATCGCATAATTAATTTCGGTTTTATGAATTCCCGGCTTTTCGCTCTTCACATACAGATTTCTCGTATCCTTCGGAGTCGTAAATGACACGGCGTCATATTCCCTGCCGGAATTGCTGCGCAAAGAAATATCATAGGAAGTTTCTTCCGTCAGTCCCTGGAAACTGATCGTACCGCTATATTTATTATCTCCTGACAAATATACGCTTTTTCCCGTATTCCGATAGCCGGTTTCACCGGTTTTTCTCATATATGCGTATAAATATACGCTTTTACCGGCAGATTCCCCGAAATTGACCGTATCTTCTTCTTTTAAACTTATCTTGTACTGTTGTTCGTTATAGAAACTTTTTACTGACTCCCATACGAGTTCCGCTTTTTTTGTATGCACGGTCTCATACAGCGTACATACTGCCGATCCGTACTGTGTCGTACTGACTGTCCATCTCAAATGATAATCCGTATCCGGCTCCAACATTTTGCCGGAAGTGGTCTTTATCTCCGCCTGATATTGATTCTCCGCATTCAAAACAACAGGACTGCCCAGACCGGAGTAAGAGCTGCCTGACCAATAAGCAAGGTTTAAATAATATTCTTCAGCCAGTTCTTCCGGATTCTCGCTTTCCACCCTGCAGGTACGCACAAGGTCAAACGCATTGGTTTCCCCGTCGCCAATCTGCGTAAGCTTCAGGCTGCCGTCCTTAAGCGTTACTGTCTGTTCCTTCCGTACACCGCCCAAAAAGAGAATAAATTCATATTTACCACCGGCTTGCAAGCCACTTATTGTCCCTGACACATATGTATCCGCCGAAGACAGCGTAACTGTCTTAGAGCGGTACGGTTCCTGACTGCCGCACGGTCTGTAAAATATATTCCCTGCGATACTGCCGCGTGACTCCGCCGGTAACTGTACCGTATAACCGGCCGCGGTATTTTGTTCCGAATCGGCTTCCACGCTAAAGCCCAGATTCGCCGGATCAAAGGCCGCGGCAGGAGCAGTAATTGTCTTTATTTCCTTTTTGAAAGTTAAATCTCCCAACTTAATCCATACGGTAATATCATACTGCTTATCCGCCTCTAACACCGCATCCGTAATATTTTTATTTATTGTAAAGCGGCCATCGGCAATCTCACTGAGATCTTTATACTGTGAACCCGACTGTTTTCTTCCTAATGCATCGGTATATTCATAATACAGATACGCAAACCCTGTATTCCCCTCATAACCGGATACATCCGCCTCCAGAGATAATTCCGTCTGCCCGGAATCATTTAAATAAGCCTCCGCACGGTATTCCGTTTTCATTGTACCCGCACTGGTGGATACTCTTTTTTCCAGAAGCATCGTACCGTTTTGATCGGTAAACTGAAAATAATATTCCGTATCCGGCTGCAGATTTGAAAAGGACCATTCAAACCGCCCGATTTTATACGAACTCTTCTCCTTTTCTTCCTCGGAGCCGTCCGCAGGAGCATAGTAACACTTTAAATAGTCGGAAGTGTCAATATCAAAAACGATTTGGTTCATTTCGGATCTTGTGTTCTCGTCAACAACAACCAGCCGCTCTTCCGTCCACTGGGTGCACATTACGAGACTACCGTTTTCCGGTGATAATACCAGACTATTTCCTTCAGAATCCTTCAGAATAAGCTGTATTTTGTATTCTGTTCCTGTCTCTACCGGAATGTCAATGATTCTGTCAGGGTAAAGTGCGCTGAAATCTGCACTGCGTTCTATCCCACTGCCCATTCTAACCGCACTGCATTGCAATGAATAGTTCCCCAGTGTTTTTCCTTCCGGAGGCGCCATGCTGATATGGAAACGAAGATTGTAATATCCTGCTTCCGGTTCTATAAGAAGCTTATAATCTTCCGTCTCATAAGAATAGCTTCCGTCCTCCCGTTCCGTCAAAAATGTGGTTCGTTTCCTGACATCCAAGCTGACGGCTACATCGCCGCTGCCGCTGCTGTAGTGGTATGTCTTCAAATACAGGGTATCCCCCGCTTTCATTAAAGAATCACCCGCCAATATGCCAGGCGCGGAAGAGGTTACATATTCAGACGCTAACTGTCTGCCATCCACAGCATCATACAAATCTAAGTAGGCAGACGCATAAGACGATATTTCAGACTTCGCCGCACTGGCATAGAAATCATAATACCCGTCCTCAGGAGCCGTAAAAGAATACCAATTCGTCGTGTCATAGGGCGCCGTTACAGAATTGGTTTCGCCATATTTCAGGGGCGTTACATCACTCCCCGTATCTTCGGCCAGCTCCAGAAAGACATCGGCGTCTTCCGGCGCCATACCGCTCTCTTCAGAGATTTCCGCGGGAATATCCGCATCCGGTTCCGGAATGATGTCCTCCGCCGGTATGCTTTCTTCCGGCCCGGTTTCCTCCGGATTTTCTTCCTGAATACTTTCTTCCTCCGAAGACTCTTCCTCACCGGAAGCTTCCCCGGCAGACTCCCCGCCGTCTTCCGGCGCGGCGTTTCCGGAAATATCCGCCGGTTCAACGTCTTCTTCCTGTTCCGTTGACTCCGCCGCCTCTTCCGTGCTGTCTTCCACAGTCACGACAGGCAGCGCTTCTGTTGCAAAAGCCGTCATCGGGGCCGCATCAAACGCCAGACAGCCAGCTAAAACAACAGTTAACAATCGCTTTAACATAGATTTAATTCTCCTTCCTGCTACAAAACGAAATTTTAGTGTTATTTTCACTATTATATCTCATTTTTATCAGGCTGCATAGAAAACATTTTAAAATTTAACTTTTTTATATCTTTATTCACCATATTTACTAAAAATATGCTATAATCAGACACAGTAATGGAACAGGAGTTTTAATACCAAGACCGATTTTCTGGACGGAAAAATTGCAAGAAAATTTAATATGATTTCACGTCTCGGGAAAGCTTTAGATCCTGTCGCAGATAAGCTGACGCATTTTGCAGTCATGCTCTGTCTCTGCTCCCGCTATCCGCAGCTTTGGATTTTAGTTGCGCTCACCGTTATAAAGGAAGGATTTATGGGCATTATGGGTATTCTGTTTTTAAGACGGGGAAAAATGTTAAACGGAGCCATGTGGTTTGGAAAGGTGTGCGCCGCTCTGATTTTTGCAGCGCTTCTGATTTTTGTCACGGTAACGGATATGTCGGATTTTTTTGTAAACTTATTCTGTGGTATGTGCATTGTTATGATGCTTTTTACTATGGCGATGTATGTGCCTGTATTTATGAAAATGAAGCGGGAACTGACGAACTAAGAAGCTTTCTTATCATAAAATAAGAGAAAAGAATTAGGAAAGGAGCCTTATATGGCTGTTCAGAATTATGCTTCTGTCACCGGCCTGGTCCAGAACGTTACCAATGTCACGGATCAGTGCTGCACCCTTGAGGTTTCGATCGTTACCAGAAACGGAATCGTAAATATGATACTGGGACCCGACACTTATGTCGTTAATAATCTTCGTCTGCGAAAAGGAATGTCTGTCATTGCTTTCTACGATGCCGACGCGCCGGTTCCCCTGATTTTTCCGCCTCAATACAGGGCTCTGGTTATTTCTCAGAAATCACCGCAGGAATTTGTTGATTTAATGTATTTTGATGAGAATCTTGTCAACCGCGACAATACCTTAAAATTAAACATTGCATCTTCCACCATGGTTACAACCTGCAACGGACAAACGTTCAGCTGTAACCCCGGAAATAATTGGCTTTTAGTGTATTACTCCACCACCACCCGCAGTATTCCGGCGCAGACTACGCCAAGACGGATCATTGTCATGTGTCTGGACTGATTTCTTTACTTTTGATAAATATGGAGGTTGTTATGAACATTACAGAAAAAAAAATGCGGATTGCCGTGCTGATCGATTCAGACAACGTAAGTTCCAGGTACGCACCGATTATATTTAACGAACTGGAAACGTACGGTTTTGCGTCCTACCGCCGGATCTATGGGAACTGGTCAAAAAATAACGGCTGGAACGAAGAGGTTTTGCTGGAAAATTCCATTACACCGGTTCAGCAGTTTAATTATACCACCGGCAAAAATTCCACCGATATGACCATGGTGATCGACGCTATGGATATTCTCTATTCCGGCAATGTTGACGGTTTCTGCCTGATTACAAGCGACAGCGATTTTACGCGGCTTGCCATGCGGCTTCGGGAAGCCAATATGTATGTGATCGGCATGGGAGAATCGAAAACGCCTACGGCTCTGACGAAAGCCTGTAATAAATTCATCCGTCTTAACCTGATTTCGGAGCAGGCCTCAAGCGCCGCTGCCGGCGATATTGCTGACGCCAGCAAATCTAACACGATGACCTCCATCAGTGAAATTGAAGATGCGATCATTGCCATTGTCAATGAAAATGAAAACAACGGAAAACCCACCTATATGGGCGAAATCGGCAGCCGTTTAAACAGCAGATTTACAGATTTTGACGTGCGTAACTACGGTTACACAAAGCTTATGACTTTTATCCGCGATAAG
Source organism: uncultured Lachnospiraceae bacterium (assembly GCA_910587935.1). Lineage (GTDB taxonomy): Bacteria > Bacillota > Clostridia > Lachnospirales > Lachnospiraceae > MGBC143606. The sequence continues at coordinate 11,176 of CAJUNP010000013.1, read as the reverse complement.
TGCCCCAAGCTGGAAATCTCCAAAGAAAATTCCAGCTATAACGTCAGTGTCCTGGAAGCGAATGCAGTAGTGCTTCATGACAAGATTATCAAAATGATTGAGAAAAACGGCGGAACTATCGATAACCTCTCGGTTATTTATGATTATCTGAAAAAGAAATATCCTGATTTTGACCTGAAGGACTATGGATACAGCCGAATTTCCAGCTTCCTGCGCAGTATGCCGGAAATTGTGGTGAAAGGAAATGCCGTCAGTTTAAAGGACGCGGCCGCCAAGGCAAAGGCGAAAAAATAGAAGCCGGAAACAGCCTCGCGGAAATCTGAGTATTGCCGGGATCTGCGAGGCTGTTGTTTGTTATTACTTATCCACCTGAACATGCCCGCTGCTAAGTCCCTCACAGACCTCGCCCAAAGGCAGCCAATCCAGTACCTTCTTAATCTGAGAGTCCCAGAAATCCCATTCATGGGCGCCAGGCGCTTCCACATATTCTACAGGCACATTCTGTTCCTCCAGAAAATCCCTGTAACGGCGGTTTGCTTCAATGAGCAGTTCGTCTTCCGTACCGATAGCCATATACAGTTTCGGAATCTCACGATTCTCCTTTTTCAGTTGCAGGATTAAGGCTTCATAATCCTTATCGCTGCCCCTCAGTTTACCAATGTCTCCAAAGACATGTTCAAAATAGTACCGGTTCGTGGTAATCCATGGAGCGTCATAGGAAGACGCTTCAACCGTATCCAGAATCAGCGCCGAAGAAAGCGCTCCGATATGGCTGTAGGTATCGGAATATTTTAGTCCGTTCACCAACGCGCCGTAACCGCCCATGGAAAGTCCTGCAATAAAGGTATCCTCCTTTTTATCGGATAGAGGGAAAAGCGCCCTGGTCAGCTCCACCAGTTCCCTGCCAATCCATTCGCCGTACTTCTGACCGGGAATATCCTGATCTATGTAAAAACGATTCTCTCCGCCCGGCATAATAACAGCCAGATCTTTGTCTTTTGCCCACCGTTCGATACGTGTGCCCGTCACCCAGTCTGTGTCATTGCCCATCAGTCCGTTAAGCAGGTACAGGGTTTTGAAGTTCTTTTTCTTTTTTGGTCCTTCCCCCGGCATCACAACCTTATCCGAAGGGATCACGGCGTGAACGGGAATGGTTCTCATAAGACATTCCGAAAAAATATTTGCCTGAATCAGTGCCATTTCTGCGTCCTCCTGTTATACATAATTTATATTTTAATTTTAGCACTGTGTATTCCCATTCGCAACATTGACGCATTTCTTTTTTCATGCAATAATGAGTCCATATACAAAGCATCCGTACGGCCATACCTTCTACCGGCCAGGTTACCCGTATTTCATGTTATCATGCAGATCCTGTTTACAACGGCGCTACCGAAGAGTGACGCCAAACTCCCTAAACGAGGGCGAATCGGTTATCAGCTTTGACCAGCATGGCGTCGTTTATATTCCTTATACCATAGGCGGCAAAAAAACTTAAAAGAAGTGACCCTGTATATGGATTTGTATACTAAAGATTTTGAGGGTAATCATATACGCAGACAATAATGGGCTCTTTATGCCCGGAAGGGATGAGTAATATGAAAAATATAACAGGATTTCGTCTGGTTCTTGTGGGAATGTTACTTTATATGCCGTATTTATTCTGGTCCATGGCCGATCCTGAAGCGCCGTCATGGGCGTTCTGGATCAGCGCCGTTCCGGCAGCATTTTGCATTCTGATCGGACTGTTTCAGTCACGCAGACAAAAAGAACCCGAGTTGGACGATCTTTTGAGAGAAGACATGCGCCAAAAAAAGTACCGCGAAAAAGAAAATAACCGCTGAAAATTGTCCTGAAAATACGCGATATGACAAACCGCAGCAACACTTTACGGGAGTATACGGCATGTGCTATAATATTACGGTAACAGTTGACGACGCTTTTGTCAGGAGGATGTTTATGAATCAGACTCACCGCAATAAAATGATTGCGCCCGTGGTTATCACGGTAATCCTTGTGCTGTATTATGTTGGATTTTTTGCTGTCTGCGCATGGATGCCCATGCCCTTTATTTTAAAGCTGTTGTTCGGACTGATTCCGCTTCTCCTCGCAGGCGTGTGTATTTTCGTTCTGATAGAACGGATACATGAAATAAGGAGCGGTGAAGAAGATGATCTTAGTAAATACTGATTACATTTCAGGTAAAAATCTGGAAATGCTGGGTCTTGTAAAAGGAAGCACGATTCAGAGTAAAAACGTAGGCCGCGATATCACGCAGGGCTTTAAAACTCTTGTGGGCGGCGAATTAAAAGCTTACACGGAGATGATGAACGACGCAAGAGCCCTTGCCACCAAGCGTATGGTTGAGGAAGCGGAAGGGCTCGGAGCGGACGCCGTAGTCAACCTTCGGTACAGTTCGGCTGCAGTTATGCAGGGAGCTGCAGAGGTTATGGCTTACGGAACGGCCGTTAAGTTTGTTTAAGTCAGAATATGAAAAAATTATTACAACAAAAAACGACGCTTTCACGCAGAAATGCGTCGTTTTTTGCTTTTCTTGAAGAAATATTAAGAAAATATTAAGTGGTAAACCGGGGCTCTTCGTGATATGCTTTAAATAATAGCAACTATATTTTCACCGTTTGGGTGTTCTGGAGGATCGCAATGAGAGAAGACAGCACCAAAATCTGGAACAACAGCCGTTTTTTCATTATTACAGCATTTATTATTCTGTTTATCCTGACCATGGAAATTTTGTCCGGATGCAGCACTGCCGCTCTCGGCAAAAAACGCGCCGGCAGCAGCGCCAATGACTGTTATATTATTCGTGATGAGCTTGACGGAGGGAAGACCACGGAAAAAGTATCGGAAATTCTATCGGAAGATAATTCTTAAGGAGTTTACTTATGCGCAAAATTTTAGTTGTAGTTGATATGCAGAATGATTTTATCAGCGGTTCTCTGGGAACGCAGGAAGCTGTCCGGATTGTTCCGAAAGTACTTGACAAAATTGACACTTATGATATAAAAGACATTTATGTCACAATGGATACCCATCAGTCGAATTATCTGGAAACCAATGAGGGAAGACACCTTCCCGTCGTACACTGTGTGGAAGGAACCTGGGGCTGGGAGTTACAGGAAGACCTGAAAGCGGCTCTTGCAGGAGCAACCGTAGTACATAAACCCACTTTTGGTTCTACTGCGCTTATGGAGCTTTTGACAAAAGAATACCGTTCTATGGATTCTGCCGGCGAAGCTTTTTCGGTAGAGTTAATCGGACTCTGTACCGACATATGCGTCGTTTCCAATGCGCTGCTTGTAAAGGCGGCTATGCCCGAAATTAACGTCAAGGTAGACGGCTCCTGCTGTGCCGGCGTTACACCGGAAAGCCATGAAGCGGCTCTTACTACCATGAAAATGTGTCAGATCGAAGTATTTTAGTAAGGAAAAGAAAGCGCCGGGTATGATTTATGTCTGATTTATCTGTGGAAACATTATTATCCTTTTTGAATAAAATAGAGAAACTGAAATCCGTTCCCAGGCATTGTGTAACCGCCGACGGAATTCAGGAAAACGTCGCCGCGCACAGCTGGCGGACCGCTGTGACGGCTTTTCTGATCCGTGACGAATTCCCGGACGTGGATATGGACAGAGTCATTAAAATGTGTCTGATTCATGATATCGGAGAAGCCGTTACGGGCGATATTCCTACTTTTGAAAAGACCGGGGAGCACGAAGCCGCGGAAAGGCAGGCAATCGACGGACTTCTGCGCATCCTGCCTGATTCACTCTACCGGGAACTTTCCGCAATGTTTGCGGAAATGGACGCCCTTGAAACAAAGGAAGCACGCGTTTACAAAGCGCTTGATAAGCTGGAAGCGGTGATTCAGCACAATGAATCGGATATTGGCACATGGCTGCCCCTGGAATACGAACTGCAGCAGACCTACGCCGCAAAGAGCGTTCAGGGACTTCCCTTTTTAGAATGTCTGCAGGATGCATGTGTTAAGGAAACAAAGCGTAAAATTGCCGAAGAAGCTTTACCAGAGACAAAGCCCTGATCCGAAATCCGGCAACGGGGCCCGCATCTAAAATAAAACGGGACGGGATTGTTCTTTTATGCAGTTTGATATAGAAAAAAATAAACTTTTATCCAAAGATACCATGTATTCTTATATCGAATTTATTAAAAAAATCCGGCAGGATATGCCGGATAAAACCTGGTTTGCCATGGATGACGATGATGTCATAATGAAACGTTTTCAGGAGAAAACAGCTTTTGTTTATACGGCAAAAGAAAGCGAAACCGGCCGCCTTGCCGGCATTTTTATGGTTACCGTACCGGGGCTTTCCGAAGAAAATCTGGGACACGATCTGGGATTTTCCGAAGAAGACCTGTTAAAAAGCGTTCATATGGATACGGCGGTAATCCTGCCGGACTACAGGGGAAACGGACTGCAGGCCAGGCTTATGGAGAAGGCCGAAGCGGACTGTATCAGGCAGGGTTATGCATATCTATTATGCACAATTCATCCGGAAAACCGGTTCAGTCTCCAAAACGCCCGAAAGCTTGGCTATCAGATTGTCAAGACCACTTTCAAATACGGCGGCCTTCCCCGGAATATTCTGTGTAAAACGCTTTAACGGGCCAATAATTGCAGCAAATCTTCTTTTTTAAAGGAAGCCGCTTTGATCTCTTCTCCTCCCAGCATTTCCTCCGCCAAAGCGCTCTTTTTTTCCTGGAGCTTCAAGATCTTTTCTTCTATCGTATCTTTCGCTATCAATTTATATACATTAACCGCCTGCTTCTGCCCAATCCGGTGAGCCCGGTCTGTGGCCTGGTTCTGTACGGAAATGTTCCACCAGGGATCGTAGTGGATCACCACGTCGGCGGCCGTCAGATTCAGTCCCGTTCCTCCCGCCTTGAGGGATATGCAGAAAACAGGAACATTATCTTTATTAAAGGCTTCTACCATTCTTGCCCTGCTTTCCTTGGGGACGGCTCCCGTAAGGCTGTAATATTGGATACCGTTTTCTTTCAGTCTTTCCTGAATTCTTTGCAGCATAGTGGTAAACTGGGAAAAAATCAATACCTTGTGTCCGCCGTCGAGAGCGTTTTTAAGGATATCCAGACAAAGCTCCAGCTTGGCTGATCCGCCCTCATACCCCTCAAGCAGCAGCGCGGGATCACAGCAGATCTGGCGCAGTTTGGTGAGTTCCGCTAAGATCTGCAGTTTGCCGCTGTTGAATTCGGCTTCCGTCTTATCCTCCAGCAGCATACGGATACGCTGCACATGGGCCGCATAAAGCTGTTCCTGCTCTCCGGTCAGTCCGGCAACCATCGTTTCTTCCAACTTATCCGGCAGATCTCTTAAAACGTCACGTTTCAGTCTCCGCAGGATAAAGGGACTGACCATTTTGCGCAGTCTGCCAGTTACGTCCGCATCGGACTGCTGTACAATGGGGCTCTCCCATTCTTCACGGAAACGCTGGTAACCATACAAAAATCCCGGCATCAGATAGTCAAAGATACTCCACAATTCGCTGAGGCGGTTTTCGATAGGCGTCCCCGTAAGCGCCAGCTTAAATCCTGCCTGCACCGCTTTGACTGCTTTTGCGGCATGGGTGGCATGATTTTTAATGTACTGGGCTTCGTCGATGATCTGACAGGCAAATTTTTTATGTTCGTAAACCTCGCTGTCTCTTTTCAGCAGGTCGTAGGATGTAATGAGAATTCTGGCTTTTTCTTCCTTCTCAATCAATTCTCCGCGTTCCTTTGCCGTTCCCGTCACCGTTACCGCCCGTATACCGGGCGCAAAACGTTCAAACTCGGTTTTCCAATTGTAAACCAGGGAAGCCGGACAGACAATGAGGCTTTCCCGCTCTTCTCCCTCCTCCTGTCCGGAAAGCAAAAAGGCAATGACCTGAAGCGTTTTGCCAAGTCCCATTTCATCCGCCAGGATTCCTCCGAATCCGTTGGCCTCTAAGGTTTTGATCCATAAAAATCCCTGTTTCTGATATTCTCTGAGAACATTCCCCAAGGAAGACGGCACTTCAAAATCATTGTCTTCTATGGTTTTCATGCTGCGGATCAGTGACTTGAAATTTTTATCTTTAACCGTATGTAGTCCGATATTCTGCCTTAGTTCGTTATCCAGGTATAAGGCCCGGAACTTGGGCAGGAGAACGCTTCCGCTTTTTAACTCCTTTTCCGTAAGCTGCAGGGTCTCCCGAATGTGGGAAAGGGTTTCCAGGCCGCTTCCCTCCATGTTGACGAACATACCGTCTCTGAGCCGGAAATATTTGCGTTTTCTGTCGTACCGGGTCAAAATCTCCGCCAGCTGTTCTCTGGTGAAGGTTATTCCGGAAGAAGCGCCGTTCCCGTTTCCTTGTTTTTCTTCTTCCGCGTTCACGGAAAACTCCAGCAGATCCCCGGAAAGGCTGATTCCCACCGTTACCTTCGGAGCCGCATATACCTGCATCCCACGAATGGTCTCGGAAATATAAATCTGGGCCAGATTCCGCAGTTCTCCGATAGAGACCGTCAGGAACTCGTACAGGCCGTCTTCCGTTTTGTCCAGAATCATTCTGTGGTTTACGGCATCATATGTTTGAAAATGCTCCGCCACGGCCTGTCCCATGCGGATCTCGGCCGCTTCATCCCGCATGGCCCTGCCGCTCATGTTGGCGTAAACATTGTATTTGTTTTCTCCGTAAACGGCAAACAGCCGGCAGGTAATCATATCTTTTTCGGGAGAATCCAGATAAATTTCAAATTCCGGCTTGGGCGGCAGGTACAGTTCGGCATTAAAATTTTCTTTTGATACTTGAAAGTTTTCTTCCAGAAAAGGAAGAACCTCTCTGCAGAAAGTCGGCAGTTCTTCCGACACAATTGTCAGTTGTGTATTCCCCAGGGTTCCTACATTCTGATAAAAAGCCAGGAGTTCTTCTTTTTCTTCCCGGTTTACCCGGTATATGCAGCCGTCCGCCCAAAGGTAAAAGAAACGGATGCCGGCGGTAACATAGGGAAGCTGCCCTTTTAAAACGGCGCCTCCCGGAAATCCTTTGACTGAAAGCGATTCTTTACATTCGTTCTCGTCATAATCCTTCAGCAGCCACGGCTCCGTCTGCCGTTCCTGAAAGCATACCTGCACGGGAGACTCCCACAGGGCCTCCATAAACGCGTCTATATTGGATTGTTTCAGGGAAATAAAACGTTTGTCGGCGGCGGCCGCTGAATACGAATAATATCCGGCATAACGCGCGCCGCTTGTCTCCTGTGCTTTTTCCGCCGTCAGAAAACGCAGGAGCCTGCGGGCTTCCGGAGTAAAACATTCCATAACCGGAACAAAAGATAATTGTTTTCCGTACGTAATTTCGGTAGAATTTTCTGCGGCGCAGACCAGATCGGGAATACTTTTTAATACGTATTTTTTGTCTGCGCCGATCCGGAAGGAAACAAGAATCTCGTTAAAGCGCACGGTCAGCTCCGGAATCAGCTCCACTTTTCCTTTTAAGGCGGTCTGTGTCAGAGACAGTCTGGACCGCTTATCGTAATACTGCATCAGCCGGGAGTGTTTTGCCTGAGCAAAAACGCCTCCCGAAAAAAGCGCCTGTCTGGCAGGCACGGTCTCCATGGATTCTGTGTATCCGACCTCATTTATGACACTCTTGTCACACTTTTCCAACCGGCCGCGTTTCGCAATGTATGCAAGAGCTGCGGCAATGCAGTGCTTGCACATGGAATCATAGCTGTAATAAGCAGGGCAGGTGCAGGTATAGTCATCCAAAATACCCATTTCTTCATCGATCTGCAGCTTTATCTCATAATGATTGCGGCTGCTGCCCCGCACTTTGGCCCGGACGGTTACAAGCTGCTCCAGATCCTCATGGGGGAGCATGGACAGGCTATCCACATATCCCATACGGAACAAATCGTTTCCTCTCTGATAAAAAGTGCGGCTGCACTCATTCTTTAAATCCGAATTCGTAAACATGGTTACCCCGTCCTTTTAGCTTGATGCTTTCCAGTATAGCACATGCCCGGCAATTTCCGCAATGAAAAGGACAGACTTCCCCGATTATTCGAAGGTCTCCGGTTCCGTCCGGTACTCTAACAGATCACCCGGCTGGCAGTTCAGGGCTTCGCAGATTTTATTCAGGGTATCCAGTTTTATGGCTTTTGCCTTGCCGTTTTTCAAAATGGAAACATTGGCCATGGTAATTCCCACTTTTTCCGACAGTTCTGTCACACTCATCTTACGTTTGGCCAGCATGACGTCAATATTTATAATGATCATGGTTATATCCTCTGCATGGCTCTCTTTAAATTGTCAGTTCATTTTCTTCTCTAAGGGCTGCGGCTTTATACACCAGGTGGGAAAGAGCCGCGCTTAAAACGCCCACGGCAATACCCACAAAGTCAATCAGGAGCGAAGCCAGGAGAACGGCGGGATGATTTCTGCCTAGCAAAAACAGCGCCAAATTGCCTGCAAAGTAGTAGGCCGTGTCAAGAAATGCCAGTCTGGCAATGTTTTTCAGGTATTTTGCATTGTCATAGCTGAAGGAATTGTTTTTTCCGATTTCCGTAAACAGCTTCCATGCATCGATCAGGGCAAGATAGCAGGGAACTGCCGTAATCCACAGGAAAATCATTCTGATCCAGTAGGTCTGTCCTCCCAGCGTGGTATGTTGTGCCGTACCCATACGCCAGCATACGGGAAGGATGTAGCCGTAAACGAGCGCGCCGATAGCGGCTGTGCCAAGTACGACGCCTTTCAGACATTTGGAAAGATTGGATTGATTCATAGGTTGTACCTCTCTATTGTTAGATTTTTTTGCCCTTGATTTTCTTTTGAAGAAGGGCGGCTTCTTTTGGGGGAATGTATTGAAGGGCAATCCTGTTTTCGGGGCAGGCATCGGTGAAATAGAGCGCCATCAGGAAAAGCCATTCCAAGGGTTTCATGATAACGTAAATAATGTCCGCCAGGCAGGGGGAGTGGATCCTTTTGGCAATGGGGAATCCATAGGTATCATAAAAATGACGAACATATCGGTGAAATCGGGGCATCTTTTCTTCCAAAATTTGTTCAAAGGCGTTTGCCACGCAAAGCTGTCTGTTCACGATTACCGGATGGCCGTGCCGCTCGCCGAGCCGGATGGGTTTCACGATTGCTTCATGTCCGCCGGCTGCAACGGTGCAGAGGTAGTGTTCGTCAAAATAGATATTCTGGGGCGCCACACGGTGGGAAAGATTCCAGTCGCTGGTTTCCGTCCATGCCCGGATCACCGCATCCGGCCGCTGTCCGAAGAGCACCAGGATACCGACGCTGATCCCTAAAAGGGGCCACATCATTAAAAACGCCGCAACAGGCCAGGTATTACTGCCGACAAGCTTTTGGTTCAATTTGTCAAGAAACACACTGCCAAAAGATTTGATTTCCCGTTGCTGATCCTGCTCCCATTCCCATATAAGTCTTCGAATGGTTTTGGCAGCCAGGATAATGCAGTTGAAGGGAAACAGGCAGAGCAGAAAATATTCTGCGCTGATAATCTGCAAAATCCACAAAATACACTGTATCACGCCGATGTACATAGCGGCCATTGCCAGAACCGTAACAAGCGGCGGCACGTTCCGGACGCAGATACAGGATAAGAACAGATATCCCAGCATGCCGATTACGGATAGAACAAAGACGGTGGGAATTCCTTCGGTCCAGACCGGCGTATGCACCTGGTTATTTATCAGGACTTCTTCCCAGTCCGCATTGTACTGAATCTCATACAGGATATGTGCCAAAAAGCTGTAAAGCGCGCCCAGCAAAACGGTTATATACTCAATGTGACGCGCTCTCCGAATCCAGCCCGGATCTTTCATGGGCAAGACCAGAAAAAGCAGGTTGAGCGTCGTTAAGATAAATGGGTATACAAAAAAGATTCCTCCCAGAACTGCTATAAAAAGAAACGAAAATAACTCCTCCGGCCGGTAAAATAAGTTCTCGGCGCAAAGAAAGAGGGCTCCTAAAAAGCCTAACGCCACAGACAGAAGGAAGGATATGGAAAGAAGATGTTTTTTAATTAATTCAAGATTCATTGCGGCTCCTTGGTTTAAGTTTTGTATGTTAAAAGTATCTTTTCCAAAGAATACCACCGCGTGTTGCATTTGTCAATATATTTTTATTGTTTTACAATAAATTATTATTGCGTTTTGTGTCCGATACGATTTTAGGAGCTATAGACGAATTTTTTTCAAAAAAGCTTCCAGGCCTTCCATGATGTCCTGATAGGTTTGTTCAAAATCGCCGGTATACCAGGGATCGGCAATGTCTCTGGGCGCATCGGTGAAGTCTAACAGGCGGCAGATTTTTTGCTGCGGGTCGTTTCCAAAAATGCGGCGCATATTACGGATGTTCCATTCGTCCATACCGATCAGGTAGTCGTATTGTCCATAGTCTGCCGGGGTGATCTGTCTGGCATATTTGCCGGCGGTACTGATTCCCAGGGAATTCAGTTTGCTGCGGGTTCCCCGGTGAACCGGGTTGCCGATTTCTTCGCTGCTGGTGGCCGCGGAGTCGATTTGGAAGCGGTCGGCGAGGCCGCGCTTTTGTACGATGTCTTTTAACAGGAACTCTGCCATGGGGGAACGGCAGATGTTGCCGGTGCAGATGAAAAGTATTTTTATCATTTTTCCATAACTCCTTATATGTTCTGTATATCTTCTCAAATGCTTGATTTTACAGTTTTTGGGACTGTTCCTAAGTTCTGTGTTTCCAAAGTATTTTCGCAAATCGTTTCATACTTTCTCATTTACTTTCTCATTTACTTTCTCATTTACTTTCTCATTTACTTTATCACATACTTAGTACCCCTTCCGCTGCCTTCAATTTTCACAACGCCTTTTTTAGCCATCTCTTTCAGTAATTGTGTTGTCTTAGATTTACCAAACGGGGCGTAAGGAGCAATTTCGCTAATTGATTTCAGCATTGTTTTGCTCAAAATTTTATATATTTTTCTTTCGTCTTCCGTTAAATTCAGGTTTTTCTCAAAAACCGGAAGTACAATCTTAATTGTATTTTCCGACACTTCAAAATCCGGCTGCTTCAATCCTTCTTCATAAAGCTGCTTTATCCGTGTAATTCCTGTACCGAATATTTCGACAAACCCCAGCCTGTAAAATA
>CAJUNP010000012.1:9659-70907 GCA_910587935.1 uncultured Lachnospiraceae bacterium | reverse complement strand
AAATCAAGAAAAGGTTTCCTGTTTTTTTGCGCCCATTTTTGGCATTTTTAAAAATTTGCGGTTATCTTGTGGCTTTCAAGAAGAAGATGTGAAACAGAATGGTGCGGGCATCAGAACTGGCAGGGACTGAAAGCGAATATGTCATTCCGGCAAACAGCGGAAAGACGGTAAAGGAAAGCAATATTACCAGTACTTTCAAAGTTTTTTGCAATAATAGCGGAAGCCCCCAAAAATGCGGCTTCCGCACTCCTGGAGGCTTCCTAAGGGGAGGATAAGTATTCACTTATCATTTGTATGCGGCATCCGCCGTTTCATCAAAGGAGGGGGTTCCATTGACTGTTTATAATATTCCCGCTCTTTTCATATGTTATTCAATAAATCAAAAAAATTTCTTAAAAAATTTTTTATAGTATTCCCGACGTTTAAATTAAAAAGCGACGATATTTATACTTGATAAACACCGTCGCAACCCCTTTTACATGTTATATTATACATAATAACAATACAAAATGGAAGTTTTATTCATCGACAAATATTTTAGAAAACCGGTAACCCATGCTGGTTTATTTTGTTTCCTGATAAATACATTCCCCATCCTTTATGATCAGATAACCGTATATTGATTCCTGACGTCCATTCCGGCTGAGGCTGCAAAAACAGGCGGAACCGTCGGCACAGTCCGGGATAAACAGTCCGGAACCGTCAGGGCAGACAAAAGAGAACCAGAGATAATCACTGTCCTTCAGCTTTTGTTCATAAAAGGACAGATACTGGGAAGGAGTCATGGCGGCGAGATCGCTTTTGGAAATTTCTATATACCCGCGTATACCGGCAGGTTCCTGATTGTTCTCCGGGTTTTCCCCGGAATAAACGGGTTCTGTTCTTATAGGTGCGTCGAGCAGGAAATCATTAACCGTACTTTTTTCCGGCAGGGGGAGCCGGAGTTTGTTTCCGGTGGCGTATAGCCAGATGATAACACCAATGAAAATAAAAGTCGGTATTATAATGAGCGCCGTCAGAATGTAAAAAAATCTCTTTAATAACCTCATAAAAATCCTCCGTGGCTGTAGGGAATATTCTTTTGAAATTCTATTATTCTCAATTCAAATCAATAAAATTTTAGCATAAAAATAAAGGTCTGTATATAGGAATAAGGATGCATAATAAAAAACTAAAAATTGGAAAAATTTGACATATTTTATAAAAATACGTAAACTAAATAATATGCAAATGAATATGGGAGTGGAGTATACAAATGAAAAGAGAATATTTGGAACAAAGCGTTTACGATGCGTTCCAGACAAGAATGGATTTTATTTTTCAGGAATTTGATAATATTTACGTTTCCTTCAGCGGAGGCAAGGACAGCGGCCTTTTGCTTCATCTTGTCATGGAATACAATAAAAAACATGATTATCAGAAAACGATCGGTGTGTTTCATCAGGATTTTGAAGCACAGTATCAGATGACGACCGAATATGTGGAAAAAACCTTTGAGGAATACCTGCCGCATATTGAGCCTTACTGGGTCTGTCTTCCTATGGCGGTGCGTACGGCGTTAAGCAATTATCAGATGTACTGGTATCCGTGGGATGATAAAAAAGAAGAAATCTGGATTCGTTCCATGCCGGATAAAGCCTATGTGATCAATCAGTCGAATAATCCTTTTTATTTGTATAAATACCGCATGCCTCAGGAAAATCTGGCAAAACAGTTTGGGAAATGGTATGGGGAGATTCACGGAGACGGAAAAACGGTTTGTCTTTTAGGACTGCGCGCGGCGGAATCGCTGCAAAGGTACAGCGGCTTTGTAAATAAAAAATACGGATATAAAGAACAATGCTGGATTACGGGGCAGTACAAAAACATCTGGACGGCTTCGCCATTATATGACTGGACTACCTCCGATGTGTGGACGGCCTATTTTAAATTCGGGTATTCTTACAATCGTTTGTATGATATGTATTATAAGGCTGGACTGAAACCGAGCCAGATGCGTGTTGCGTCGCCCTTTAACGACTGGGCTACGGATTCATTGAATTTATACCGGGTTTTGGAGCCGGGTACGTGGGCGAAGCTTGTGGGACGTGTAAACGGCGCTAATTTTACGTCTATTTACGGCAGGACGAAAGCAATGGGATATCGGAAACTGTCCCTGCCGCCAGGGCATACATGGAAGTCTTATACATATTTCCTGTTGGATACGCTTCCCGCCAGAATCCGGAATAATTATGTAAAAAAATTTAATTCCTCCATTCGATTCTGGCATGACACCGGCGGCGGACTTTCGGAAGAAACCATTCAGGAGCTGTCGGATAAAGGATACCGGATTCAAAGGAACGGAGTATCCAATTACACAATAGACCGCAAGTCAAGAATTATTTTTTTAGGAAAAATCCCCGATCACACGGATAATATCAAAACTTGCAGAGATATACCGTCATGGAAACGCATGTGTTACTGTATCCTGAAAAATGATCATAACTGCCGCTCCATGGGATTCGGTATTCAGAAAGAAGACCAAATCAAAATCGATTATATGAAAAAGAAATACAAAAGTCTGGAGGAAATAAAATATGGAATATAAAAGTCCCGTATACGAAGTGAAATCTGTACCGGTGGAAAAAATTGTTGCCAATGACTATAATCCCAATGCGGTAGCGCCGCCGGAAATGCAGCTGCTTTACGAGAGCATTAAGGAAGACGGTTATACAATGCCTATTGTCTGTTTTTACGATATGGATTCGGACAAATATGTGATTGTGGACGGTTTTCACAGATACCGGGTTATTTTGGAGCATAAAGACATTTATGAGCGGGAGAAAGGCATGCTTCCGGTTTCGGTAATAAACAAAGGGATTGATCATCGTATGGCGAGTACAATCCGGCATAACCGCGCAAGAGGTTCTCACGATGTGGATCTTATGAGCAATATTATTAAGGAATTGAGCGAGATAGGCAGAAGCGACGCCTGGATCGCTAAACATCTGGGAATGGATAAAGACGAAATTCTGCGGTTAAAACAGATTACCGGATTAATGACTTTATTTAAGGATACGCGATTTGGAAAGGCATGGAAACCGGTGGACGAAGAATAAAGTATATGTAAAAAAAATATTGACTAAAATATTCTTATATTATAATATATAATTATCAAAGTTGGATGGCATAGGGTAAAAATATAAGGAAAAGGAAGTGATTCCGTTGGACACTATAAGTCATAAATGGATTTGAACGTTAATAAAATATAAGTAGAAATAAACTAAATACTCTGTTATAAGCTTAACCAGACAGTTAGATTTGAGTGAAGAATTAATATTTTTGTATACTAATCATAGATGGAATTTTCCGGTATTCTATATACAACGTTTACCCTCTCTTGACAAGGGCATACACGCCCCTTGTCAAGAGAGGGTAAGGTTGTTTGAATTTCAATCAGATCTTATAAGTTTGGAACCTATGAGTATTCTGCGTTTCCGTAACTGCTTGAAATATAGTCGGTTAATTATTGGGATGAAAAAGAGATTCAAAGTAGTGATTACACAGAAATTTCCAACTTTGTTCTAATGAGTCAAACGTCCTATGAACGGGATTTGACTTTCTCAGGGTGTTATTTATGGCTATTATATGATAAAAGAAAGGAGCAGTTGATGTATTTACCATTAATGCATCATTATATAACAAAATACTATGAAGAAAAATATTAAAAAATATATTGCCTTGATTTTGTTGGGAATTACATTTTGCGGAAGCGTACTAACGACGCAGGCCTCTGCAAATGGAAATTGTTATACTCATCAGGGCGTAAAAATAAATACCGGATCACACACCAATACTTATGAGCATACGCATGCAGGTAAAAAATGTAAAGTGGAACAGAAATTTAAGGATTATAAGATAGTTTGCACAAAATGTGGTGCGGTTCTTTCAACGGGAAGTGATTTTAACGGAGAAACACATACAGTTCAATAGCTGCAGAAATAAGGATGCCAGGGTTGAACACCTGACATCCTTTACATAGTATGGGAGGAGTATATTATGAAGAGAAGTCTGGTCATCATTATCATGTTGGGTCTGTTTTTGTCAGCCTGCGGGCAGAATCGTCAGGAGCAAATTGCACAGCAGGACAGCCGGCATGATGACGTAGTGAAGGAAGACGATGTGAAGACAGAAATACCGGAAACTCTGCCGGAGGAAAAAAAATGGGTGATCGACGAATTGGCGCTGCCGGATGAAGATGCTGCGTTAAAGGAGTTAATTCCCCAGGGAGCAGAAATATTTACAGACGAGTGGTTTCTTGTTAAAGAAACTGTCTATAGGGCGGTTACTTTTATTAACAGCGATGAATCTGTATCGGAAGAAGAATATTTTAAAGGACATTGCGTACAGAAATTGGAAGCGCCTTACACAGAATGGATAAACACTTTTATTGCGCCGGAAGACTGGCTGGACGGGGAGCTTTGCGAACCATGGACTTACTTTTCCAGCCTTATGACAGAAAACGGTTTTGCGGTTTTGTTGGAAGGAAGAAACGGCACATATATAGGAACATGGAACGAAAAAACAGGGACGGCGGTCAGTGAAATAGACAGCAGTTTTCTGATGACGGAAGATTCAGAAAAATATCCTCATTGGTGGAGAGGAAAAGAAGGGGATATTTGGGTATGGGATGATAATAAGTGTATTAATATAGGTACGGATAATACAATAAGCGGCAAACTGGAACGGGAAGAGGGGTATTATGGTACGACTGTTGCAGAAAACGAACGGAACGGAATAATATATATGAGTTATCCTGCCGAAGCGTCCTATGATCCGGCAATATCAGGACGAAGATACAGCGGTATTCAAATCGCTTCCCGTGATGGAAAGCAAGTGTTTTTGACATCTATGGATATACATGCCAGTCAAGGAGACATCCTCTGTTTTATTACAGAAGAGAAAGGGTACTTATACGGAAGCGAGTATATTTCAGAATTTTCCTTGAAAGAGGGAACTATGGATCTTTTATACGATTTCTCACAGGATGCGGCTTATTATGATAAAATGTACAATGCACGTAAGCCTCTTAAGTATATGCATGCGGAAAATGGCATACAGGGAGCCTGGGCAAAGGAAGATGGTTCCCATGTTCTTTTGGTTGCCTGCAGCGATGAAAGCTGGCAGATCTGGAAGATGCATGAAGAAAAGAAAGAGGATGCAAAATCGGCAAAACAGAAAGAAACACTGGAGTGGGCCGTTACCGTTCCTGAGGCATATGAAGAACAGGCGGCAGCTATGTTTAATCAGCAAAATGAAAAATATGAAATAGTATTCCGTATGCCGGATGAGGGGGAGGATTTTGAGGATTTCCGGAATCGAATACGGGCTGAACTTGCGGCGGGAAAGGGACCCGATATTTTAACGGAGGGATCTGTCATTGGGATAGATGATGGAGTGCGTGCAGGTTTTTTAGCAGACATTACAGAATATTTTACAGATTATGAGGAGGATATGTTAGCTTCCGCATGGCAGTCAGGTGTAATAGAAAACAGGCGTTATGCGGCGCCCTATAAATATACCATAACTACATTGGTTACAAATCAGGATTTTGTAAACGGCAGAGAACAATGGACGCTTCAGGAGGCTGTGAAATGTATGGAAAACAGTGATGCAGACTGTTTCATAGCGGGAATGGAGACCGACGAGTTATTTTTTTACTTAGGCCTTCAGTCAGAAGCGAACAGCCAATTAATAGACTGGCAGAATCGTATCTGTCACCTGGATTCCGGAGAGGCGGAGGAGCTTCTTTTGTTTGCTGACCGGTATGCAGATACGGAAGGAACAAAAGAGAACGCATATCTGTCTGCATCGGAAGGGAAAGCCGCAGCAGCAATTATGTATTTGATGCGTCCGGATGACATGCGGGCTGCCGCAGCCATGTTTCAGAACAAGGAAGTGTATATTGGATTTCCGGCAGAAAACGGAGAAAGCGGGCATGTTCTTAGTGTTTTCGGGCTGGCTGTAAATCAGGGAAGTGCAAATGTGGAAGGTGCAGCCGCTTTTATCCGCTTTTTGGTGTCAGAAGACGTACAGGAGGATTTGGCCGCCAGAATTTTACAGGGATCAGCTACAGGTTTTCCGGTAAGAAACAGTGCGATGGAACAGGTATACCGGTCCCTTAAGGAAGAAGAGGATTTGGAAACGGTATATACAAGTAACGGTCTGCAATATGCATTGGTGTCTTTGTCGGAAGAGACTATACAAGGCTTAAGAGAACTTTCAGAATCAGCCAGACCAATGGGAGATAAGGCAAATCAATTATTTACGATTGTGGGAGAAGAAGTGCGGGATTTCCGGTCAGAAGGGAAAACGGCAACGCAAGTGCTGGCTGTTGTAAATAATAGGGCACAGTTATATTTAAACGAGATGGATGACTGATACAAAATGATGCATACAGCTATAGACACGTAACGGTGTAAAACCTGTTGAATTAATAAGGACAGCAGGTTTTACATTTTCTTATTACTAACCAACAAAAAAAGCAGATAGCGGGAATCGAACCCGTCTCTCCAGCTTGGGAAGCTGGCGTTCTACCGATGAACTATATCTGCACAAAACTTTTATGAATGTTACTACATTATATATCATGCTTTAAGGAATCGTCAAGTGTGAGTTTGCTTACACAGACAATTTGACTTCCGCAGACAGAAATTATATAATGGATGCGGAAGAAAATATTGTGCTGACGCCTAAATTTGCGGGCTGTTGGCAGCATGGAGACGAAACATGAAAAAAATGAAAGCCAGAAGAATTGCGGCAATTACCGGTGTTGTTCTTTTAGTACTGCTTTATGTGATAACTCTGATAGCGGCAATTTTTGATTTTGACGGATCAGGGACGTTGTTTCGGGCATGTCTTGTAGCCACGGTTGGCGTTCCCATATTCCTGTGGGTTTATACATGGCTATTCCGCCGCCTGACCGGCAGGGATACCGATGAGGGCAGAGATGATCAATAATCTGGAAGCTTATAAGGTATTTTACTATGCGGCCAGGCTGCAAAGCATTACGCTTGCTGCCAGAGAGCTTGCAATTTCGCAGCCTGCGGTCAGCCAGGCTGTGAAACAGCTGGAAGGGGCCGTGGGGACCGCTTTGTTTGTGCGGACCTCCAGAGGCGTGCGGTTGACCAGAGAGGGAGAACTGCTTTTTTCTTATGTGGAAAAAGGTTATGAGCAGCTGGAGACAGGAGAGCGGAAGCTGCGTCAGATGCTGAATTTGGAACTGGGGGAAGTGCACATCGGAGCCAGCGATATGACGCTTCAGTTTTTTCTGCTTCCCTTTTTGGAGCGTTTCCATGAAAGCTATCCGCAAATTAAAGTGAAGGTTTCCAACGCGCCCACACCGGAGACGCTTCGTTTTCTGCAGGAAGACAGGATAGATTTCGGCGTGGTCAGTACGCCTTTTCCGGAACAGGAAGGAATCCGTATCAGAGAAGTGAAAGCAATTCAGGATACCTTTGTGGCCGGAAGAAGGTTTATACAGTATAAGAACCGGATGCTGGACTTTTCGGAGTTGGAAAAGCTGCCTTTGATCTGTCTGGAGGGCAATACCAGTACCAGAAATTATATGGATGGATTTTTACAGGAAAACGGGGTGAGAATCCACCCGGAGTTTGAACTTGCCACCAGTGATATGATCGTTCAGTTTACGCTGCGGAACCTTGGAGTCGGAAGTGTAATGCGTGAGTTCGCACAGGCGGAGCTGGAAAGCGGAAGACTGTTTGAACTGCGTTTTAATAAAATGATTCCCAAACGGAAATTCTGTATTGTAACGGGGGAAAAGGGCGGTTTATCGGCGGCGGCAGCTAATTTGCTGCAGATTATTGACACACAGGCGCCAGATTATTTTTAGAAAGAGGAAAAAATTATGATTCGGACGATTATTTTTGACATTGGAAATGTATTGGCTGATTTCCGGTGGAAGGAATTTTTTTATGAACTGGGATATGATGACGAGCTTCTTAAACGTATCGGTAAGGCTACGGTGGAAAGCAGCGACTGGTGCGAATATGACAGAGGACTTTTGACGGATGAAGAAATTATTGAAAGATTTGTAGAAAACGATCCTGAGATTGAGACCGAGCTGCGGGAATCCCTGAAAGATACAAAAGGCATGGTAACGCCGAGAGATAAGGCGATTCCCTGGATAAAAGAACTGAAGGAAAGAGGGTATCAGGTATTATATCTGTCGAATTTTTCCCATAAGGTCCAGGTGGAGTGCGCCGAGGCGCTTGATTTCCTCCCTTATACGGACGGAGGAATACTTTCATGGAAGGAAGGTCTGATCAAGCCCCAGCCCGAAATTTATGCATTACTGCTCGAACGTTTTCAGCTGATCCCGCAGGAGTGCGTGTTTCTGGATGATACGGCTAAAAATCTGGACGCTGCCAAAGAGTTTGGCATCCATACAATTCTGTATCAAAATCAGGAGCAGGCATACGGTGAATTAGAGGCGCTGTTAGCGGAAGCAAAGCAATAGTATTTTTGCTGGACTTCTTATGGATTCTGTTATATACTATCCTTCGTAAGATATGAACTACAAGATTCAGAAAGAAATTGAGGTTAGCAGACTATGGCATTATTAAAAGAATGGAGAGACGTAGCGTACTCAGAGACCGCCAATAAGGGAGACCTTCAAAGATTGTGGACGGCTTATTTCCAGGAGGAAAAGGAGATTTATGCACAGCTTCTGCAGAATCCTGACGAAGTTGTGGAAGGCACAGTGGACGAGCTTGCCGATAAGTTTGACGTTACCCTGATGACCATGACCGGTTTTCTGGACGGTATTAATGACAGCTTAAAAGAGAAGAACCCCATCGACACCATGGAAGCCGATACCAGAGTACAGTTAGGCTTTGATAAAGAGCTGCTTTATAAGAATATGGTGGCGGCCGGTGCGGACTGGCTTTATAATCTGGAAGAGTGGAATGCGATTTTTGACGAAGAAAAGAGAAAAGAACTGTATAAAGAGCAGAAGTCTTCCACTACCGTTGTAAAGGGAGATAAAATATATCCCAATGATCCCTGTCCCTGCGGAAGCGGTAAAAAGTATAAAAAATGCTGTGGTAAAAACAAGGCGTCATAAAGATAATTGTCATATGGGCAATACCCCGGAATTGCGCGTTAAATAAGCGCAATTCCGGGGTTATTTTTAATTTCCGTCAAAGTCCGTATCGGTAGTGTCAAAACGGATGTTATCAAGCGGGAGCGGTTCCGAAAGCGGTTCTCTCGCCACATAGAGAGACTGATCCCTGCGAGTATTTAAAGTCCATTTTACAAGGGTCAGAGTCCGCCGGGTGATTTCAATGCATGTGATACTGCCGGGATGAACGCAGCTGCCGGTATTGAAATAAGGACCGTGGTCCGCCCCAAGTCTTGGGCGGTGTGTATGACCGGTAATTAACACTTTGTTTTCCTGCTTTGCCCAGTGACTTAAACGCTGCTCCGTTTTATCTTTTAATGTGTAATTTTTGGCGGCGCTTGTGGGGTCAAGTACGCCGAAATGTTCCAGAGGATTCCATACATAGCGCACCAGAAACCTTGCCAGTTTCCAAAATACGGAATTCAGGGGATCGGCCTGGTGGCCGTGAGTCAGGTAAAGGTCATGATTCCCCTGACAGTCCTTTAAAATCAAACCGGAATAATAAGGCATATCGGGAAACAAAGGCTGCATATTTTGGGTAAATGCGCAAAAATACTCCGAGCATGCGTTTTTTCGATATTTTTCATACTTTTTTACCATATCGTGATTGCCGTAAAGCATATAAAGGCGTCCGGTTTGATAAAAACGGGTGAAAAGCCAGTATACGTCGTTGTGTATTTCTATGATCTGTTTTAAACATCGGTTTTCCCAAAGTTCGTCTCCGTCTCCCAGTTCGATATAGGTGAAACCTGTCTGATAGTAATGTTTCAACGCCGCAAAATACAAATGCTGGTTTTTTAGAAAATTATCATTAGAGTTTCCGCGCCCCCTGTGGCAGTCGCTGAAAAGAACATAGCGGGATGCGCAGGTTATGGGGAGCGCGGGAACATTTTCAAAAGAGCGGGCTAAACGTTTTGCGGTGCCCATACGGTTTAGTCGCCGGAGGCATCCTTAAAGTGTTTTTTATGCTGTTTATAGAAGCATTTACAGTTTTTACGGTGTTTCCTGCGGCATTTTCTACCGTGCGCATGAAGACGGAAGGTGCGCCGGAAGACAGAAGGAAGATAAAAGTACAGATAAAGAATCTGGTCGGCGGTGTCCGTAAGCGGTCTTACGATGCAGCTGTAAAACCTGCATAAAAGTTTATCCCGCCATAGCGCAAAACGTCTGTTAAACCGGCAGAAGAAACCGCATTTGTTGTGGCGGGAAGTGCGGAAAGTGAAAGAAAGGCGGTGTCCGCAGGCCGATAAATCCCCGGAGGTAAATCCAAGCTCCAGCATGGCGCGCGTAAAAGCGGAGAGCATTTCACAATTGGGAAAAACAATGGAGACGTTCATGCATAATTCTTTCGGGTAGGAGAACATACCCACACAGAAAGCGGTAAGCCACCAATGCCGCTTTTGCAGGCAGGCAAGGGGAAGTTCCTCTTTTTGCAGGGAAAAAGACAGTTCCAGCATTTCTTCTTCCGACGCGGCTTCAAAAATCGTGGTGTCGCGTCTGCTTTCGGGAATGATCCCGTCGGCATGATATACGCCGATTTCCGCGCCGGTGGTAATTCCGTACTGCCCCTTCCAGAATTCGATCAGCCAGGTACGTCCCGCATAATCAAAATACACGGGAAGAGAGTCGAAGACCATGTTAAAGAAAGGAGCAAACCGGTCGAAGGCATAGGTGTATCCAAAGTCTTTTTGCCAGGCGTCCACTCTGGTAGAAAAAATGCTTTGCCGGCAGTCGTAGCAGTATCCTAATGGGGCGCAAAGCTCATCAAGGAGACAGCATTTTTCATGGAGCGTCATACAGGCAAGCTTTTTCAATATTTGTTTTTTCCTGAAATGGAAAAAAAGGACAAAAAACGCAATAAATAAAATAAAGAATGTCAGTAAGAAGTACATAAAAGCATCCTTGTTTAGTTTACTATATTATATGCAAAAGTCGAAAAAAGGCGAAAAAGTTCGCAATAAAAAAGGTCTCTCTGCCATAAGGCAGGGAAACCCGCTTATATTTTTCTTATTCGCTGTATTTTCGGCTCTGTTCATCAATCCATGCCGTATCATCAAAATAATTAATTTTCATGGAACGCTTTACGTCCGCAAGCGTACCCGCAGCCATTTCTTTTGCCGCAGCCGTTCCCTTTTTCAGTATTTCGTAGATTGCCGGAATATCCTTTTCCAGTTCTTTGCGGCGGGTGCGGATCGGTTCCAGTTCTTCCTGCATCACGTTGTTCAGGAACCTTTTAACCTTTACGTCGCCAAGACCGCCGCGCATATAATGGGCCTTTAATTCATCCAGGCAGGAGTAGTCCGGAAGAAAACGCGTAAAGTGTTCGTCCCTGCAAAATGCATCCAGATAAATAAAGACAGGATTGTCTTCCACATGTCCGGGATCTTCCACGCGCAGGTGGGTAGGATCGGTAAACATGGACATGATCTTGGTACGGACTTCATCGGCGGAATCGGATAAATAAATACAGTTACCCAATGATTTGCTCATTTTGGCCTTGCCGTCCGTTCCGGGAAGGCGCAGACAGGCTTTGTTATCGGGCAGCAGGATATTGGGTTCCACTAATGTGTCGCCGTAGATATAGTTGAAACGGTGTACGATTTCCCTGGTCTGTTCCACCATGGGCATCTGGTCTTCCCCGGCGGGAACCGTGGTAGCCCGAAAGGCCGTGATATCCGCGGCCTGGCTGATGGGATATGTGAAAAATCCTACCGGAATACTGGTTTCAAAATTACGCATCTGAATCTCTGTTTTGACCGTAGGATTGCGCTGCAGCCGGGAAACGGTCACCAGGTTCATATAATAAAAGGAAAGTTCGCAAAGCTCCGGAATCTGAGACTGAATCAGAATATCCGTCTGATCTGGATCAATTCCGCAGGCAAGATAATCCAGTGCAACTTCAATAATGTTCTGCCGGACTTTTTCAGGATTATCCGCGTTGTCCGTCAACGCCTGGGCATCGGCTATCATAATGAAAATTTTGTCATATTCGCCGGAATTCTGTAATTCCACCCGCCGTTTCAAAGATCCCACATAATGTCCTACGTGTAAACGTCCGGTGGGACGGTCTCCGGTTAAAATAATTTTTGCCATATCGGTATCCATGCCTTTCCTTTGAAAAAATGTGTCTGCTGTTAAGTTTAATGATTCGGCAGAGGAATGTCAAGAAAGTTTGAAAAAAAGTTCATCCGATGCTATGATAAAACAAACGGTGTAAATAAGAGGTAACGGATATGGAACAAATGTCATTGTTTGACGACAGAGAACGGACGGCGCCTTTGGCAAGCCGTCTGCGCCCTGCAAAGCTATCCGAGTTTTTCGGACAGGGGCATCTTTTGGGAGAAGGAAAGATGCTGCGTCAGCTTATTGAAAAAGATCAGATTTCCTCCATGATTTTCTGGGGGCCGCCGGGCGTGGGAAAAACGACGCTTGCCAGTATTATAGCAAAACAGACGCGGGCGGACTTTATTAATTTCAGCGCCGTTACCAGCGGAATCAAAGAGATTAAGGAAGTTATGAATCAGGCGGAAGACGGGCGCAGAATGGGAATCCGTACCGTTGTGTTTGTAGACGAAATTCATCGCTTTAACAAGGCCCAGCAGGATGCGTTTCTTCCTTTTGTGGAAAAGGGAAGCATCGTGCTGATCGGAGCCACGACGGAGAATCCCTCGTTTGAGGTAAATGCCGCTTTGCTTTCCCGGTGCCGGGTATTTGTATTGAAAGCGCTGGAACAGGAAGAACTTTTCAGGGTGTTAAAACAGGCGCTGAACAGTTCCAGGGGATTGGGCGGACAGGATATCCGGATTACGGAGGAACAACTATACGCCATTGCGGCTTTTGCAAACGGAGACGCAAGGACTGCGCTTAATACCCTGGAGATGGCGGTGTTAAACGGTGAAATTTCCCCGGAGGGGAGCATTTGGGTAACAAAAGAGGGAATGGATCAGTGTTTAAACCGCAGGTCTTTGCTGTATGATAAAAGCGGCGAGGAACATTATAACCTGATCTCGGCGCTTCATAAGTCCATGCGTAATTCCGATCCCGATGCGGCCATTTACTGGATGCTCCGGATGCTGGAGGGCGGAGAGAATCCGCTCTATATTGCCAGAAGACTGGTGCGGTTTGCAAGCGAGGATGTGGGGATGGCGGACAGCCATGCGTTAACCGTAGCGGTTAACGCTTATCAGGCCTGTCATTTTCTGGGTGTGCCGGAGTGCGACGTACATCTGACGCACGCGGTAACGTACCTTGCCATGGCGCCCAAGTCCAATGCGCTCTATGCAGCCTGCGAAGCCTGCAAACAGGATATCCGAAATGCGCCCGCCGAACCGGTGCCTTTACAGATCCGTAACGCGCCCACAAAGCTGATGGAGGAACTTCACTATGGAGAAGGGTATGAGTACGCCCACGATACCCCGGAGAAGCTGACCCGTATGCAGTGTATGCCGGATTCTTTAAAGGACAGAACCTATTATGAACCTGGCGGACAGGGCGCGGAGGCGCAGGTGAAGAAACGTCTTGCCTGTATCAAAGCATGGAAAAAACAGGAAGATCAATCAGAATAAATAAGGAGTGGCCGATGCTTAGAGAAGTAGATATAAAGGAGATTTCCGACGGAAGACTGTACGGCGTTAACGATATGGTTAAAGCAGACTGCGGAGGCTGTGCAGGATGTTCCGTCTGCTGCAGGGGGATGGGTGAGTCCATTGTATTGGATCCTTTCGATGTGTACAGAATAACGACGGGCTTATCCGTCACCTTTGATGATTTGCTTAAGGAAAAGCTGGCGCTTCGGGTGGTGGACGGGCTGATTCTGCCTTATGTCCGGATGACGGGGAAGGATGAGGCGTGTGTTTTTCTGAATGAAGAGAGTCGGTGCGGGATTCATGCGCTGCGTCCGGGAGTCTGCAGATTATTTCCGCTGGGAAGAATTTACGAAGAGGACGGATTTCATTATTTTCTGCAAGCCGGAGAGTGTGTGAATCCAAACAGGACTAAGGTAAAAGTAAAGAAGTGGATAGATACGCCGGAGCCTAAACGCTATGAACAGTATATAAAGGACTGGCATTTTCTGCTAAAAGAGCTGAGGGAGCTGCTGGACGCAGGCGGGGACTGGGAACAGCGAAGAAAAGTCAGCATGTTATTACTACAGACCTTTTTTGTAAGGCTTTATGAAAGGGAAAGTGATTTTTACGGACAGTTTGAAGCACGAAAAGAATCTTTCAAAAGTTTCATAATTTTTTAATGCATTCCGATATTAAATCATGTATAATGAAAAAAGTAAATTGAACGACAGGGACGATGGAAAAATGGGTGACTATCAGAATTTGAATCAGATTGGGGAAGAGATTAAGGATGCGCTGGAAGACGCGTTAAACACCCTGGATTTTTCCGGTCTGAATAAAACCATTTCCGATACCGTAAACGGCGCTATCCACGAAGTCAGAAAACAATTCGGGAACGTAGTGGCCGGCAACACGGAGCGCTCACCGGAGACAGAGCGAAGCGCAGGAAGTCCGGAGTATCGGAGTAAGGTAAAAGTGCCGCGGGAAATAAAGGCAAAGCAACAGGCTAAGGAGACAGGACTCCGGGTGATCCGGCAGCGGCCCGTAGGACAGATTTCCAGTGTTTTGTATACGGTTTTCGGCGGAGTTGGCGCAGGTATTACGGGAGTTTGCGCTATTATTTGCGGCGCGTTGGCGGCCGCTGGAATTTCCGGATTTTTTATAGGACTTGGTATTTCTCTGCCACTGCTGGCTGTGTCCGTGGGGATGCTCGGCAAAGGCAGCGTACAAAGAGGCCGACTGGAACGGTTTCGGCGGTATCTGAAGGCCTGCGGGGACAAGACCTATTGCGATATAAAGCTGCTGGCGGCAGGCGTGGGGAGAAGCGTGGGGTATGTCCGTAAGGATTTAAAAAAGATGCTGCAGCTGAACATGCTGCCGGAAGGACATCTGGACGATAAAGGCACCTGTCTGATGTTAGACGACGCCACATACCGTCAGTATCTGGAAACGAGGCAAAGTTACGGCGCAAGAGGGGATGGGAAAGCTTCCGTCAATGAAACGCTGTCCGGGGCGGAGGGACAGGCACGGGAGGATGAGCGGCTTTATGCCATGGTTCAGGAAGGGCAGGAATATATTGAGAAGCTGCGTAAGCTTAACGATGCCATTCCGGGAGAAGTATTTTCGGATAAGCTCAGCCGTCTGGAACGGGTATTAACGGAAATTTTCGACGCTTTGAAAGCCCGCCCCGAGAAGCAGCCCCAGATGCGCAAATTTATGGATTACTATCTTCCAACGACTCTGAAGCTGGTGGAAGCCTATGCGGAATTTGACGGCGTGCAGATTCAGGGTGAGAATATAAAAGCGGCGAAGCTGGAAATTGAGAAAACCATGGATACCATTAACCGGGCATTTGAAAAACTTTTGGACGATCTGTTTCAGGACGCCGCGTTTGACGCGGCCACCGATGCGCAGGTTCTGCAGACGCTGTTGGCGCAGGAAGGGCTTGCGGCTGACGAAACCTTTAAAGATGCCTGTAAGTCATAGAAAAGAGGAGGAAGTCCGGTAACGGACGACAACAAAGATGAGCAGTGATTTGGATGAAATGTTAAAACAGGAACCCACGTTAACTTTTACGCCTTTTGAAGATATTCCTTCCGATAAAATGGAAGTATCGGCGGTTTCGGAGACGGCGCCTTCCACAGAAGAAGAATTAAAGGTTGTGCTGACCCCGGCGGAGCAGGCGCAGGTAGATGAATTTGCGGCGATGATCGATTTGCATAATTCCCAGGCGATTCTGCAGTACGGCGCGGGGCCGCAGAAGAAGATTGCAGATTTTTCGGAAACCGCACTGAGCAATGTGCGGACAAAAGACATGGGAGAAATCGGGCAGCTGTTAACGGATGTGGTGATGGAACTGAAATCTTTGGAAGACGAAGAAGAGGAAAAAGGTTTTCTTGGCTTTTTCAAAAAAAGCAGTAACCGTCTTGCCAATATGAAGGCAAAATATGACAAGGCGGAAGTGAATGTCAATAAGATCAGCAAGGTTATGGAAGGGCATCAGATTACCCTTTTAAAAGACGTTGCCATGTTAGATAAAATGTACGAATTGAACCTGAATTATTTCAAGGAATTATCCATGTATATCCTTGCGGGCAAACAGAAACTGGAACATGCGCAGAAGGTGGAACTGCCGGAGCTTCTGGCAAAAGCGGAAAAGAGCGGACTGCCGGAGGATACCCAGAAGGCAAAAGATTTTTCCTCCCTCTGCAACCGTTTTGAGAAAAAAGTGCATGACCTGGAGCTGACCAGAATGATTTCCCTGCAGATGGCGCCACAGATTCGTCTGATTCAGGAGAATGATACGGCTATGTCCGAAAAGATCCAGTCGACACTGGTAAATACGATTCCACTCTGGAAAAGCCAGATGGTAATCGCCATCGGATTGAATCATTCCAGCGAGGCGGCAAAAGCACAAAAAGAAGTATCCGATATGACCAATGAACTGCTTCGTAAAAATGCTGAAACTTTAAAGACGGCTACGATTGAAACCGCAAGAGAATCAGAGCGGGGCATTGTAGATATTGAAACCTTAAAAGCGACGAACCAGCAGCTGATTTCCACTTTGGATGAAGTGATGAAGATTCAGACGGAAGGCCGTGAAAAACGAAAAGCGGCGGAAGCGGAGCTGCAGGGTCTTGAAAACGAAATGCGCAATAAGCTGCTGGAGATCAGCAGGTAAGCGGGAAACAGGATTATAAAACAGCCGGTTTTAATCGGCTGTTTTGATTTTACGGGAAGTTTGCTGTTTTTTGCGGGACGCATGGTAAAAGGAAGCATAGTTTTTAAAGCCGCTTTTATAGCAGGCTTCCGTTACGGAGTATCCCTGGTTCCGGTACTGGCCGGTAAGGAAAAGCCGTTTTTCCGTAATGTACTTTCCGATCGTGCAGCCGGTTTCTGATTTGAAAAGATGCATCAGGTAGGAACGGTTTAAAAACATGCTTCCGGCAATGGTATCGATGGATAAATCCTCTGTGATATGGTTATTAATATATTCCATAACCGATAGAATTACAGGGTGTGCCGTTGCGGGCGGAGAATAGTCTGCCTGTCTGGTCTGCACCGTACGGTTTAACAGAATCAGATATTCCAGAAGTTTTGCTTTCTGATATAAATCCGCGCCGAATTCCTGATTCCGTAATGCGGCGGGCAGCTCTTTGATAAGGGTCAGTAACGGAGTATGTTCTGAAGTTTTCAGCCGGATCAGGCAGGACTGCCGTTCTTTTACCGATTCAAAACAATGGAACAAATCGGTATGGGCAGAACTGTTTTCCGTAAAAAAACGGGGTGACAGATAGAGGATAATTCGTTCGTAAGCGGCGCCTTTTCGGATAACCGGTTTATGGATGTCTCCGGCTCTGATTAGAAGCATGTCGCAAGGGTGCAAATCATATTGGCGCCCTTCTATAATGTAACTGGCGTTTCCGCTCAGGAAAATGAGGATTTTATGGAAATCATGATAGTGGAAGTCGAAGGTTTGACGGAACGAGTCTTTCAGGTGAAAGAGCTTAAAGTCACTTTCCAGATAGCCGCTTTTTTTGTACAGGGTGTTTTGAGGTTTGGGGTATGGCATAGGGAGGACTCCTTGTAAATAATAAGGGAACAAAAGGCTGCGGGAATATTTGCATTACGTAATTATACAATATTTATAACTTACATAAGAGATTTTTTTAATATTATTATATAGCACTATTTTAAATATGGAAAGCACAATATTTGTTTTTCTTGTAAATAATGTCTGGTATGATAGAAAAAAGAAGGAAATGGGAAGGAGGATAAGCGATGGAATCGTATGTTGGAAATTCCAGAGATATGCTTACATTTATTGAGAAAAGCCCAAGCTGTTTTCATGCGGTGGACAACCTGAAGGCTATGTTAAAAGAGAGGGGATTTAAAGAACTATCGGAAGAGGACGCTTTTGAACTGAAAAAAGGAGAGGGATATTATATCAGCCGAAACGATTCCTCTCTGCTGGCCTTTCGCCTGCCCCAGGAGGAAGCCGGGGCTTTTCATATAACTTCGGCGCACAGTGATTCGCCCTGCTTTAAGGTAAAGGAGAATCCGGAGATCGGCGTGGAGGGACAATATGTCAAGCTGAATGTGGAAAAGTATGGAGGAATGATCGATTCCACCTGGCTGGACAGGCCACTTTCCGTTGCGGGCAGAATTGTGGTAAAGGAGAAAGAAGGGCTGGTGTCAAAGCTTGTCAATATTGACAGGGATCTGCTTGTAATTCCTAACTTAGCCATCCATATGAACAGGGACATGAATAAAGGAATGGAGTATAATGCCCAGACGGATCTGCTTCCGCTTTTCGGAGACCGGGACGGGAAAGGCAGTTTCCGGGAGCTTCTGGCAAAGGAAGCGAAGGTGGATGAAGCGGCCGTTCTGGGGTATGACCTGTATTTATACGTCAGGGAGAAGGGACGGCTGCTTGGCAGTCATGAAGAATTTGTTTTTTCTCCCAGGCTGGACGATCTGCAGTGCGCTTATGCATGTATGCGTGCGCTGGCGGAAAGTAAGCCGCCGGCGCAGGCGGTTAACGTCTGCGTGGTATTTGACAATGAGGAAATCGGCAGCGGTACCAGACAGGGGGCTGCGTCCACGTTTCTTGCGGATCAGCTTAAACGGATTTACAAGGCGCTGCCGGGTAAACGGGCAGAATATAAGCGGATGCTGGCCAAAAGCTTTATGATTTCTGCGGATAACGCCCAGGCGGTGCATCCCAATCATCCGGAAAAAGCCGATCCTACGAACCGCCCGTATCCAAACGGCGGCGTTGTAATTAAGTTTCACGGCAGCCAGAGGTATGCCACGGATGCTTTTTCGGCGGCCCGGATGAGAGACATCTGCAGCCGCTCCGGAGTACCCTGTCAGACGTATCACAACCGGTCCGACATGGCGGGCGGTTCTACGCTTGGCAATATATCTACGGCGCAGGTATCCGTGAGCACGGTGGATATCGGCCTGGCACAGCTTGCCATGCATTCCGCCTGTGAGACGGCCGGCGTAAAAGACACGGAGTACCTGCTTAACGCCGTCAGATGCTTCTACGAAGAAGCGTGAAAAACGTCGGCTTTCGTTGACGGAGAGCGCGAATTATGGTATCTTTAAAGAGTGTAAGGATGAAAGAATCAGTGCATATCCCACACTCCGAAACGGAGGAATTCAATATGATAAACGATTGCTACTACGATGATTTTGACAAAAAAGAGAACCTGCATTTTGATTCCAAAGCGGTTCATGGTGCTTTGGGATGCGATCCCATGACGGGAGCGGTGAGTTTTCCGATTTTTCAGACCGCTACCTTCAGACACCGGGAATTCGGCGTGTCTACCGGTTACAATTATACCCGTCTGCTGAATCCTACCAGGCAGGAGCTGGAGCGGACTATGGCGATTTTAGAGGGCGGCCTGGAGGGCTTTGCTTTTTCCAGCGGACAGGCTGCCAATATGTGCGTGTTCGGTCTTTTGAAAAAGGGAGAC
The DNA here is from genome assembly GCA_910587935.1 of uncultured Lachnospiraceae bacterium. GTDB lineage: Bacteria > Bacillota > Clostridia > Lachnospirales > Lachnospiraceae > MGBC143606. Next base: position 51,177 of record CAJUNP010000012.1, on the reverse strand, counting down.
CATGTACTTTTATCAGATGACATATACGGAGGAACCTTCCGGATCTGTGACGAAATATTCAGTCAGGTGGGAGCTTCCTTCACGTATGTGGATATGGGGGATCTGGCGGCTGTGAAAGAGGCAATACGTCCCGAAACCAGAATGTTTTTCGTGGAGACGCCCACGAATCCCATGATGAAGGTTGCGGATATCCGTAAGATTTCGGCTATTGCGAAAGAAGCGGGAGCCCTTCTGGTGGTGGATAATACCTTTTTAACGCCTTATTTTCAGCAGCCCATTGCCTTGGGAGCGGATATCGTAGTGCATAGCGGAACGAAATATTTATGCGGGCACAACGATGTGGTCGCGGGAATCGCGGTGGTAACCGCGCCGGAGCTGGCGGCGCATTTCCAGGGTGAGATGAAATCAAGAGGAAACGGACTTGCTCCGTTTGATTCCTGGCTTGTGCTGCGGGGAATCAAAACCCTGCCTTTACGCATGCAGAAGCATAACGAGAATGCCAGGGCCGTGGCGGAATGGCTGCGCAGGCATCCCCGTGTAAAAAAGGTATATTACGCAGGTTTTGAAGACCATGCGGGCTATGATGTTACCAAAAGCCAGACAACGGGTTTTGGCGGTATGATTTCTTTTGAACTGGACAGTGAGGAAACGGCTAAGAGGCTGTTATCCAATGTTAAAATGATATTATTTGCGGAAAGTCTCGGAGGAACGGAAAGTCTTGTGACGTATCCGCTTACCCAGACCCATGAGTCCACTCCGCCTGACATTCGGGAAAAGCTTGGGATTAACGAGAGATTTATTCGTATTTCCATCGGAATTGAGGATGTACGGGATATTATCGCGGATCTGGAACAGGCCCTGGCATAGGGAGGTTAAGGATGCGGAAAATCAAATTTACCAAGATGCAGGCCTACGGCAATGATTACGTATATGTGAATGCCATGGAGCAGCAGATTGGGAATCCAAACGATCTGGCAAGGAAGGTTTCGGACAGACATTTCGGAATCGGGTCGGACGGTCTGGTATTAATCTGTTCTTCGGAGGTCTGTGATTTCCGGATGCGGATGTTTAATCCGGACGGCACGGAAGGAGAAATGTGCGGCAACGCGCTTCGCAGCTTGTCTAAGTTTGTTTATTACCACGGACTGACGGATAAAACGGAGCTTACCATCGAAACACTTGGAGGCAGACAGCATGTAAAACTGTTTGTAGAGGACGGGCAGGTTGTAAATATCTCTGCGGATATAGGAAGGCCGGAGTTAAGGCCGGAAATGGTGCCGGTCATTACGGAACAGGAAATTTTTATGGATCAGCCGGTCCGGGTATTGGACCAGACTTTTTATGTATCCAGCTTATCCTGGGGGAATCCCCATACCGTAACGTTTTTGGAAGATGTGGATACTTTTCCGGTGGAAAAGTACGGGCCGGCAATCGAAAAGCTGACCTCTGTTTTTCCGAAAAAGACTAACGTCACTTTTGCCCAGGTGGTTTCCGGCGGGAAAATTAAAATCCGGGAATGGGAGCGGGGCACGGGAGAAACGATCGGCTGCGGAACAGGATGCTGTACGGCAGTGGTGATGGCGCATCTTTTGGGAAAGTGCGGACGGATTGTGGATGTGGAGCAAATTGGCGGCACCCTCCATGTTGAGTGGGACGAGAAGGATCATATGCATATGACAGGACCTTCTCATGTTATATATGAAGGAGAGTATTGGTATGAAGCTGAATAGACTGCTGGAAAAAGTCGACTGTATCTGCGTGGAAGGCGATGTGGAAACGGAAGTCTCCTCCGTTGAATATGATTCAAGGAAAGTGAGGGAGAACGCTCTTTTCGTTTGCCTGAAGGGGTATTATTCCGACGGACACGATTACGCGCAGGCGGCGGTGGAAAAAGGAGCGGCGGCGCTGCTGGTGGAGGATTTGCCGGAGTTTGCCACGCAGGCAGTTGTGATTCAGGTGAAAGATACAAGAAAAGCGTTGGCGTTTTTATCAGCAGCATGGTTTGATTACCCGGCGGAAAAAATGACGGTGATCGGGCTGACCGGCACAAAAGGCAAAACTACCACTTCTTTTATGATGAAACGGATTCTGGAACAGGCGGGACACCGGGTAGGACTGATCGGAACTACGGGAGCATATATAGACCGGAAAAAAATTGAGATAAAGAATACGACGCCGGAATCTTTCGAGCTTCATTCCCTTTTTTCACAGATGCATCAGGCAGGCTGCGATTATGTGGTGATGGAAGCATCCTCGCAGGGGTTCAAGCTGCAGAGAACGGCCGGCCTTGTTTTTGATTACGGCGCGTTTTTAAATATTTCTCCCGACCACATCAGTCCCGGGGAGCATGAGAATTTTGAAGAGTATTTAAACTGTAAGAAAATGATGTTTGACCAGACAAGGCAGGCGGTGGTGAATATAGACGCGGATCACTGGCAGGAGATCACAAAAGCGGCGAAAAATCCCGTTACAATATCGGTCAGGCAGCAGGCGGATCTGCAGGCCGGGGCGGTTGAAAATATCTGGGAAAAGGGACTCCTTGGAACCAGATTTCTGGTGCAGGGAAGCTATGAAGGAAAAGTAACTTTAAGTATGCCGGGAATCTTTAACGTAGAGAATGCATTGACTGCCATGGCTATTGCGAATCTGATTGGAATTCCTTTCGATACTGTGGCGGAAGCTCTGCTGCAGGTAACGGTTAAGGGCCGGGCGCAGGTGCTTCCGGTTCCGCCGGAAAAGGGAACCTTTATGATTGATTACGCCCATAATGCGCTTAGTATGGAGAGTATCCTGCATATGTTAAGCGAATATCATCCGGGGCGGCTGATCTGTCTTTTTGGAGGAGGCGGCAACCGGCCGAAACAGCGCCGGTACGATATGGGGCTGATTGCGGGAAAATATGCGGATCTGACGGTGATTACCACGGATAATCCCAGATTTGAATCTCCTCAGGTAATTAATGAACATATTATTGAGGGATTGAATGTACATGAGGGAGAATATAAGATAATTATGGATAGGGAAGAAGCCATCCGGTACTTGCTGGATCACTGCGGTCCCAGAGATATCGTTGCACTGATCGGAAAGGGTCATGAGGAGTATCAGGATATCCGGGGTGTGAAATATTATTTTTCCGAAGAGAAAGTTGTGCTTGATTATCTTGCTCAAAAGAGTAAATAGGGATGGAGGACAGGCTTTGTTTTATACAGAGTCTGTTTTTTTGTGCAGTTTTGCAGGCGCGTAGTGTTGAAATCTTTCTTTTTTTCCGATACAATAAAAGAACAACGGGATGAAGGAGACAGATAAATGAAATTGAGACAAAAGCAGATCGGCAGGTTTGTTTTTATCGTTTGTATGGGTTCCCTCTTAAATTTACTTGGAAGATATGCGTCGGATACGCTGCGGCTTCCCCTTTGGCTGGATACGGTGGGAACGTGTCTGGCAGCTTATTATACGAATATTTATGGGGCGACAGCGGCCGCCGTGTTGGTGAATGTGCTGGTGGGTTTTAACAATCCAAGTGTTTTGGCCTATATAGCAGTCGGTATTCTAATCGCTGTTTTTTTACGTTTTTTTATAAAGAAAGGGTATATGGAAGAATTGACTCCGGCGATGATGTTTAGTTTTTGCATCGGCTTGGTGGCAGTGGCGGCTTCTACACCTCTGGATTTATTGCTGAGGCAGGGATATACAGGCAATGTGTGGGGAGACGCGCTATACGAAATGATGCGTTTTCAGGGTTTTCCTTCTTTTGTATGTACTCTGGCGGATGAGAGCGTTATTAATATTATTGATAAGCAGTTTTGCGTATTTCTGGCATTTTTACTGATACGCTTTTTACGTAAGCGGGAGCGGAAGGCTGTTTTTTATCTGCTGGCGCCGCTGCTTTTGGCAGGTATGCCTGGCACGGCGCTGACAGTTTCGGCCGGAGAAGAAGAACCCTGCATAAAATTTCAGGATTATGTGAAAACGATTTACAATAATGCAAACGGTCTGCCTTCTTCGGAAGCCAATGCTATAGCGGAAACAGAGGATGGATATATCTGGATCGGAGGTTATGCGGGGTTAAGCCGTTTTGACGGAACCCGGTTCGAATATATTACGGAGGGCGGTTTGTCTAATGTGACGGCGATGATTACGGATGAAATCGGCCGTCTGTGGATCGGCACTAACGACAGGGGCATTGCCGTTTATGATAATGGCAGATTTTCCTTTATTACGAAGGAAGACGGACTGCCGGCTAATTCTATCCGCACGTTACTGGCGGACGGGAATGGCCAGGTGTATGCAGGAACCACGGAGGAGCTTGTCAGAATTGATAAAGACTTTAACATTACCGTATATCAGGAAGGTTTAAACTGCGTAACCTGCCTTACCGTGAGTGAGGGCGGCATGGTGGCAGGGGTGGATAACACGGGCATGCTCTTTATTATGAAACAGGGTAAAGTGCTTTACAGGCAGAGTGGAGACAGTGAAGCGGTGGTATATTATACGGTGTACGCCGCCGGAGATTGTTTTTATGTGGGAACTACGGACGGGGTTTTACTGCAGATGAAATACAAAAACCGGAATCTGGAAGTTGTCCGGGTCATATCCAGTAAGTCCATATCTAATATAACCCAGATACGCCGCGATAATAACGGTGTTATCTGGCTTTGCGGAGACAGCGGGCTGGGGTATCTGAATGATGAGGATCAGGTGGTTATATTAAATTATACAGGTTTTAACAGTTCTTTGGAGGGAATGATTCAGGACTATGAAGGCAATTACTGGTTTGCCTCTTCCAGATTCGGCGTGATGCGGCTTTGCAAAAACGCTTTTTCCAATGTTTACGAGAATGCAGGACTAAGCGAAGTTGTGGTGAACGCGGCTGCGGAGTATCAGGGAAAACTATATTGCGGAACGGATCAGGGGCTTGATGTAATTGATCCGGTTACGTATGAGACGGTTGAAAATGAACTGACGAAACGGATCGGTGACACAAGAGTGAGGTGTCTGAAAAAAGATTCGAAAAACAGATTTTGGATATGCTGTTACGGAGGAGAAGGACTGTTGTGCCTTGAGCCGGACGGAACCGTCCGGGTTTATTCCGAGAAAGAGAATCATACGGCGGGAGATCGTTTCCGATGTCTTTTGGAACTAAAAGACGGTACGATGGCGGCGGGAAGCAGCGAGGGGCTTACGTTTATTAAAAACGGAGAGGTTACGGGAACTTTAACGAAGCGGGACGGACTTCCCACTACACAGATTTTATGTCTGACTCAGGGGGAAGACGGAACGGTTTATGCGGGAAGCGACGGAGCCGGTATTTACGTGATCCGGGATGGTTTATTGGAAGAAGTTTTGACGGAAGAGCAGGGATTAAGCTCTCTGATTATTCTGCGTATGACGCCATGGAAGGACGGTTGGTTTGTGGTAACCAGTAATTCCCTGAGTTATATGCATGACGGCATGGTTCAAAGAATCGGACAGTTTCCTTATTTCAATAATTACGATATTCAGATTCACGACAGTCAGGCATGGATCTTATCAAGCCGGGGGATTTTTGTAGCGGATGTTGAGAATCTGTTAAACGAGGAGGAAATCAAATACCGTCTTTATGATACCAATAATGGTTTGCTGAATTCCATTACGGCAAATGCGTGGGTTTATATTGACGAGGAGGATTTTCTGTATATCCCAACCAACAGGGGCGTGGAAAAAATACATTTGTCAGCGGAGAATTCTTTTACGGGGTCATATAAGATTCAGATTGGTTCGTTTACGGCTGACGGGGCGGAGGTGCCCTTTGAGGACGGCGTTTATCGGGTCGGTTCCGAAGCGGATAGAATTTCCATCGTGCCTTCTGTCTGCAATTATATGCTGAATGATTTAAAGGTCTGCGCTTATGTGGAGGGACTGGATTCGAATCCTTCCATTGTGCGGCAGAGTATGCTTGACACATTAACCTATACGAATGTACCTCACGGAACGTACACGCTTCATATTCAGATTTATGACGACAACGAAGAGATGATTCTTCAGGATTCCGCCTATACCATTGTGAAACAGGCGCAGATGTGGGAGAAGGCGTACTTCAGAGTGTACCTGCTTTTTGTATTAATCTGGACGATTTCCTTTGGATCGTGGGTGTTTTACAGCCTGCGCCAAATGATGCGGCGCCGGAAAGAATTGGAAATGATGCATGCGGAGCTGGAAAAGCAGGTAAAAGAGCAGACTGCGGAGATTCGGGAGCAGTCCCGGAAAATGAACGCCATGCAGTGGGGAGTAATCGAAAGTATGGCAGTTTTGATTGAAAGCAGAGACGGCAATACGGGCAGGCATGTAAAACATACGAGAGATTATGCGAAACTGCTTGCATCGGAAATGCGGCGCAGAGGTATGTATCCGGAAGTGATTACGGAGCATTTCGTACAGACTTTTGCGAAGGTAGCGCCTCTTCATGATGTAGGAAAAATCAAAATTTCGGATGTGATACTGAATAAACCGGAGCAGTTTACCAAGGCCGAATTTGAGATTATGAAAAGCCATACCGTGATGGGCGGAGAAATTATCGACGATATTCTGGGAGCGGATGCAGACCCCTATCTTGTGCAGATGGCAAAGGATGTTGCGGTGTATCACCATGAACAGTGGGACGGACAGGGATATCCTTACGGGAAAAAAGAAAAGGAAATCCCTCTGGCGGCGAGAATTATGGCGGTAGCGGATGTGTTCGATGCGCTGACTTCCAAACGCGTATATAAAGAGGCGATGTCGGTGGAGGAAGGGATTTCCAAAATCAAAAGCTATGCGGGAAGCCATTTTGAACCGGAAATTGCGCATGTTTTTATAGAATTGAAAGAGGAACTTCGTGCATATATATTACAAAGTCAGACTGTTTAAAGAGGATGTTTGATGAGTAATCCGAAAATGGAAAATCTTTTAAATCTGGCGCTGGAGACGCCGCAGGAGGAAAGAGAAAAGTCATTAAACCTGAACGTAGGGTACGTGGAGGAAAGTAATTCATGGGAAGTGATCGTTAAATATAACGGGAGTCTGGACCGTCTGATGCAGTCGGGAATTGTTGTGGAAGAACTGATTCTGGGATATGCCATTCTGACGGTTCCCCAGGCCTTGGTCGCTTCCCTGGCGGATCTGGAAGAAATAGAGTATATAGAGAAACCGAAACGTTTATTTTTTGAAATTACCGAGGCAAAAAATGTTTCCTGTATTCCCCAGGTAACATTAAGGCCTCCGTATTTAACCGGGACCGGGTGTCTGATAGCTGTGCTGGATTCCGGGATCGATTATAAGAATCCTGTTTTCCGTAATGCGGACGGAAGCAGCAGGATTCTTTTTCTGTGGGATCAGACTCTGACGCCGGATGCGGAGAGAGGTTTTTTCAGTCCTGCAGGGTTTGCAGTGGGGGTGGAGTTTACAAAGGAACAGATTGACAGGGCTTTGGCGCAGGAAACGGAAGCCGAGGCCTTCCGTCAGGTGCCAAGCATTGACAGTTCCGGGCACGGAACTGCGGTGGCGGGAATTGCGGCAGGAGCCTCGGCTGCTGACGGCGCTTATACGGGAGTAGCGCCGGGAAGCGATCTGATTATCGTAAAGCTGGGGGTGCCCGGCGAGCGTTCCTTTCCGAGAACCACGGAACTGATGCGGGGCTTGTACTACGTGGTTCAAAAAGCGGCGGCCCTGCACCGGCCGGCGGCGGTAAATTTAAGCTTTGGCAACACTTACGGAGCCCATGACGGAAATTCCCTGCTGGAACGTTATATTGACAATATCAGTGAAATCGGCCGAAATGTAATTTGCGTCGGGAGCGGCAACGAAGGAGCATCCGCCGGACATCTGGCCGGGAGTGTAAGAAACCGGGGGGAAAGCCAGAACGTAGAATTGGCGGTAGCTTCCTATGAAACGGCCTTAAATGTACAGCTGTGGAAGAATTACGTGGACCGCTTCCGGGTAGTTGTGTATTCTCCGGCAGGCAGGCGGTATGAAGTGCCGGTGGAAAGTCTGGGAAAAGAGGAAGTAGTGTTGGAGCAGACAAGGCTGCTTTTATATGTGGGGGAACCGAGGCCTTATTCGGCGGCCCAGGAAATTTATTTTGACATGATACCGCAGGAGATGTATTTGAACTCGGGGGTATGGCGGTTTGAGATTATTCCGGAGGAAATTGTGGTGGGGAACTTTTACATGTATCTGCCCAGCGCCGTTGTCAGAAACCGGGGAACAGGTTTTTATTTTCCCACGCCGGAGGTGACGCTGACGATCCCGTCCACATCTCGCAAAGTCATCACAGTCGGCGCGTACAACAGTGTCTATAATGCTTATGCGGATTTTTCCGGGCGGGGGTATGTCTTGGAGAGAAGAAACACGGGAGTCGTGGAAGAAGGTGTGGTAAAGCCGGATCTTGTGGCACCCGGCGTAGATATACTGGCGCCGGATCTATACGGCGGATACACGGCGGTGACGGGAACCTCTTTTGCAACGCCGATTGTTACGGGAGCGGCGGCCCTTTTGATGGAGTGGGGGGAGGGAGTTATAATAAGGTTACGTTAGTAAGAAGCCCATAAATAAAGGGGGTTCCGCTAATTCAGTCCTAATGAAAAATACTGATTTTATTCAGAACATTGGTTAGGACAGGCCTGTTTACAATCATATTTTGAATTAAAATCGCATGATGTAGCAATTATGTAACATAAGGAGGGTTGTTCGTGGTAATAAGCTACAAAATGCAAAAAATGAATTTTTGATGGGACTAAATTAGCCTTCTTCTATGCAGGCTCTTTTAGTCCCACTTTTTTTCGCCCGGAAAAAAGCGGGAAAAAGAAAATGCAGGGTAGAGGCTGATTTAGATGCCAAACAAGAACAGGAGGTAAGTGATAGTCCTATTTTTATCCAGACACCGTATTTTATATGGTATCCACGGGCGGCGCCAGGGTTCAGCAAAGCTGACCTTGGTTTGCCGCCTGTATGAGAAGCAAATGTGATTAAGATAACAAATTCAAGGGAAGAAAGGAAACAAAATAATGGCCAAGGTTTTAGGAATCGTAAACAGAAAAGGCGGAGTCGGAAAAACAACGACTGCCACCACCCTGTCATATCTGCTGTCAAAGGAAGGCTGCAAGGTCGCATTGATCGACTTTGACGGGCAGAGACACTCAACAAAACTGTGCGGAGTAACCACTCCTGAGCAGCTTTCCACAACAATCTACGATATTCTGAAATGTATCGTGATGAACGAAGAACTGCCGGACAAGGCATCCTACATGATAAAGACAGAGACAGGGGTGGACCTAATTCCGGCAAATAACAAGCTGGATAACTTTGACAAACTGATGTGTGATACCGATTTCGCGGAGTACAAGCTCAAAGAGTTTGTTGACACCATAAAGGACCAGTATGACTACATCCTCATTGACGGGATGCCCAAAATGGGAACCGCCATGATCAACGTCATGATATGCTGCGACAGCCTGATTATCCCGGTACAGTCGGAAACGCTGGCGGTGGAGGGAATGGCGGAGTTTCTGCGTGCCTTCCACAGAATCAGGGCACATGCAAATACCGGACTGGAAATCGAAGGAATCCTGATTACCATGGATAACGAACGGACAAGAGTATCAAAACACGTGAAAGCACAGCTGCAGCAGGCCCTTGGAGAAAAAGTGCGTATCTTTACCAACAGTATTCCACGGTCCATCAAAGTGCCCGAGGCGGTGGAGTACGGCATGACAATCTGCGAATATGAACCGGATAATCCGGCGGCGAAAGCCTATAAAAATTTTGTAAAGGAGCTGATAGGAAATGGCAGTCAGAACACCGAAGATACCGGCAAGAAACACATTGCTTAATTCTTCCCTGGACGGTATGGACGACCTCTTTGACTTTAAGACCAAGGAAGAGACAAACCGGTCGGAAAAAGAAAAAGGCGGGATGGGAATCATAGAAATGGACTTTGCCGTGATGGAGTCGCTTCCAAACCATAAATTCAGGCTCTATACCGGACAGCGGCTTCGGGATATGGTAGACAGCATCCGTGAGTACGGCATACTGGAACCGATGATCGTCTGGGCACATGACGGGAAAAACACGATTCTAAGCGGACATAACAGACAGAACGCAGGAACCATTGCCGGACTTACCAAAGGCCCGGTTATCATCAAAGAAAACCTGACCTATGAGGATGCCGTACTGATTGCGACAGAGACAAACCTGCGGCAGCGTTCCTTTGATGATTTAAGCCCTTCTGAAAAAGCGTATTGCCTGAAACAGCACTATGACGCAGTCAAGAGCCAGGGACGGAGAAACGACCTGATAAAAGAGATTGAAGAACTCGTAAACCCGCATGAAACCGGGGAAAACGGGACTTCTTCTGAAATTCAGAAAAAGTTAAATGCCAATGAAAAAGTCAGTGAGCAGTACGGACTCGGTCGGGATAAAATTGCAAAATATCTCCGCATTGCCACTTTGGTTTCTCCGCTTATGGAATTTCTGGATAATAAAAAGATTGCTTTTGAAGCGGCATATGATATTTCTTTTGTAAAAGAAAAGGAACAGCAGCTTCTGATAGCGGAAATGATAGAAGAAGGATACGGTGTGGATATTAAAAAATCAACCCTTATCCATGACTATGCAAAAAAAGGCAGGCTGACAGAGGAACTGCTCAGGCAGATCATTGCCGGAGAAAAAACGAAGGCTGTAAGGAATAACAGCCCCAAACCCATCAAAATCAAGGAGACTGTCATCAACAGATTTTTTGACAGGGAGCAGAGCAGAAAGGAAATTGAGGAGACGATTGTAAAGGCGCTGGAATTATATTTCGCACAAAACGGCGGAAATCCGGAGCAGAAGGCTGGGTAGGGAAACTTATCTTGCAGACCTGTACCGCCAGTCGGTGCAGGCATTGACACAGAACAGGAAAGAGTGGATGGGGCTCTTATCCAGCGTGTCAAAATATTACAGGATGTCTTTTGACAAAAACGTTCTGATTTATGTACAGAGGCCGGACGCGGGACTTCTGGCGACAAAGGCGGGATGGGAGAAACAGACCGGGAGATATCTGAAGGCCGGCTCCAAGGGCATCGGCGTTGTGGATATGAATAATCCGAAAGCCACGCTTGCCTACTATTTCGACCTTGCGGATACCCGGGGAAGCTATGAGGGCTTCCGGAAAGCCATGAACTCCGTCTGGTTTCTGGAAAGACAGTACCAGCCGGAAATATTATCCCGCTTCCATAAACAGTTCGGGACGGACGAAAACAGCGTTGAAAACTGTCTCTGCCAGCTTGTCAGTATGCAGGCGGATACATTTCTTGAAAAGTACCTTTCCAAGGTAGAGGTAAAAGATGAAAACAGCGTGCTGTACGGCCTTCCTGCAGAAGCAGTGCAGAATGAGTTTGCAAAGCTTGTATCGGACAGTGCGGCTTATATCGTTTTCAAAAAATGCGGAATTAAAACAGAGATTTTTGAAGAAGCAGGAGCCTTTGAAAACATCAGCCATTTTGGAAGCCTGGAACTGTTCATGGGACTTGGGTATTATGCCTGTTCCATAGCAAAGCCCGTATTGTCGGAGATACATAAACAGATTGAAGAAATCAAAGAAGAAAGGAGCCGCAAATATGAGCAGAGAACCGTTGGCAAAACTGGAATACCGGAAAGGGGAGGACGGGATGCTGTATCCGGACCTCAGGATATCCATGAACAGGGAGCACGACCTAAGGCCGGCAGGGATGTTCGGGAGAAGATGGAAGGACTACATGAAGTCAAAACACCCCCAGAGGCTGTCGGACCTGATTGCACTGGGGCAGATAAACGAGATGATAGCCAGAGTGGACGAGGAAGCGGAAGCAAAGAAAGAAACGCTGATAAAACAGCTTCTGGAGGTACAGCCGATGCCGGAGACGGAGGACGCCCTGAAGAAGGCCGGCCACATGGAGATGATAACCAGACAGGCGGAGGAAATCATCCTGCACGAAGTGGCGTACCAGTTAAGATAGCCCCAAAAGAGGAAACGGAATCGCCGGAGCCTGAAAAAAAGAATACGGAAAAGGAAACAGAGGAATCCGATGCGGAAAATGCCGCTCAGGGTTCCTTTTTCCGTGCCCCGGAGCCGGGAACAAAGGAAGACATCCGGGAGCATAAGGACTGGGAGGAGCTGCAAAGCCTTTTGACAGATACGGAAATATTTTCCCTGGAACTGTATGACCGTATCAATCAGGTATTTGAAAAGGAGACAAATCCGGCTGTAAAAAGAGACGCCGTCAGGGATATTTATCTTGATTATGGGCTGCAGAGGAGCCGTGACAAAACGCGGGGAATCATGCCGGGAAAGGATGCGGCGGATTTCTTTTTCGGGGGAGACGGCTTCGTGCGGCTGACGTGGGATGTGATTGCCCGTGCAATCAGCTTCCTGATGCAGGACGGAGAATATATCCCATACCATGAGGAAGAAGACTCTATAGGCGGTTTCAACATTCCGGATGAACTGGAGGATATGCAGGGCAATAAGGGAAAGAACCGCGGGGATGGGCAGCTCAGCCTGTTTGAGCTTTATGCAGGTCCCTTTGAGGATGACGGGATAAGAGACAGTCAGATACTGCCGGAAGAAACAGAGCCGGAGGAAGCAAAGACCGGATATATTCCGTTTCCGGCAGGAAGCAGGATTGCTTATGACAGCCGTATTTTTGAAGTGCTCCGGTATCTGGATGACAACCATACGGTGGAGTTGGGCGATATAGAGCAGCTGCAGGGGCTTCATGGCTATAAAACCAAAGAGAGGCTTCCGGTAACTCTGATTGAAAATGCCGAGCTTCTCCAGCCCTTTTATACAGAGGGGGAAACATCCCGGGAGATTGTGCGGGCTGTAGAGGATGGAGACTTTTCGGAAGAAACAAAGAGGCGGATAGAAAATATGAGCCGCATCGGGACGGCAGATGAAAAATACGCCTTGGATGCGGTAAAGGAAATGGAACAGCGTTTTCGGGACGGGACATTGAACTACCGCTACCAGCCGGAGCATCATCTGTACGAGGGAGGCCCGAAGACAAAGTTTCACAACAACGTGGAGGCAGTCAGGCTTCTCAAACAGCTGCAGCAGGAAAAACGGCCGGCATCTTCGGAAGAACAGATTATTTTAGCCCGCTTTGTGGGCTGGGGAGGCCTGGCAAACGCCCTGACGCCCGGAAAACAGGGATGGGAAAAAGAGTATGATGAGATTTCGGGGCTGCTGACGGAAGAGGAAATGCAGTCGGCGTCGGCTTCCACCCTGACCTCGTATTATACGGACCAGAAAGTAATCCGGCATATTTATCAGGCGCTTTATAAGTTCGGCTTCCGGTCGGGAAACATTCTTGATCCGGCGCTGGGAACGGGCAACTTCTTCTCAGCCCTGCCGGAGAGCATGAACCGGTCAAAACTCTACGGCGTGGAGCTGGAGCCCATTGCGGGAGGCATTGCAAGGAAATTATATCCGCAGGCGGACATTCTTATCAAAGGGTTTGAGGACACGGAGTTTTCCGACAGCTTCTTTGATGTGGCAGTGGGAAATATACCCTTTCACAATATCCGGATCAGCGACAGACGGTATGACCGCTTTAATTTCAAGATACACGACTACTTTCTGGCAAAATGTCTGGATAAGGTCAGGGCCGGAGGGATAGTTGCAGTCATTACCACAAAATTTACCATGGATAAAGAGAACCAGTCTGTGCGGAAATATATCGCACAGAGGGCGGAACTAATCGGAGCCATACGCCTGCCGGAAAATGCTTTCAAACAGGTGGCAGGAACAGAAGCGACCACGGATATATTGTTTTTGAAAAAGCGGGAACAGGAAATTATACCAGATGAGAGGAATACCCCGTGGCTTTCCGTGGAAAAAGACGAGAACAGAATCCCCTATAACAGTTATTTCATTGACCATCCGGAGATGATGCTGGGAACCATGGCACAGGAAACGGGTATGTATGGAAGCCGTGATTTTGTGACCTGCAAGCCGTATCCGGATAAAGATTTGGATGAACTGCTTTCGGAAGCGGTAAGCAGACTCCACGGCCATTATGAGGAACCGGAAAGCGGATTGTCGGATGACAAAGACACGGTTATCAAAGAATGGATTCCCGCAGCGCCGAATGTTAAGAACTATAGCTATACCAAGGTGGGAGATGTTTTCTATTACCGGGAGGATTCCCGGATGTACCGTCAGGAACTGACCGGGAAAAAGGCGGAAAGAGTAGACGGGATGCTCCGCATCCGGAATGTTCTGCGGGAATTGATAGACTTCCAGCTTCACGGCGATCCTGAGCTGGGATGGGAGCTGCCCACTGCGGAGTACGAAAAAAGGCTGCAGGAATTATTAGACCGCCTGAACCGGGAGTATGACGGTTATACGAAAGAATACGGATATCTCAACGCCCAGGGGAACGTTACGGCATTTTCCCGGGATGCGGATGCCCCGCTTCTGCGTTCCATCGAGGAAGAAGTAAAGGATGAGCATGGGAAAAAGATAAAAGGCGTGTATAAAAAGACCGCGGTATTCCATAAAGCCACAATCCGGCCTAAAAATATGCCGAAAACGGCGGACAGCGTGGAAGAGGCCCTGCGGATTACCCTGAACGCCAAGGGAAAGTTTGACCTGAATTATATGCAGTTTCTGTACCGCAGGGACGGGCAGATGTGCAGCGGGGAGGACATTCTGGAGGAGCTGGGGGAGCGTGTATATCAGGATCCGGCAAAGTGGAAGCCGGAAGATGCCGCGTCCGGCTGGGTGCTTGCGGAGGAATACTTAAGCGGACGCGTAAAGGAGAAGCTGGCACAGGCTGTCCTTGCGGCGGAGGAATATCCGGAATACTTTGACCGGAACGTGGAGGCATTAAAACAGGTGCAGCCGGAACCTCTGAAGCCGGAGGACATCAGCTTTGTGCTTGGCTCTACCTGGATACCGGTGGAATACTATCAGGATTTTATGTATGAAAAGTTCGGCACAGGCATTTACAACAGGGGAGACAGAATCCATATTGAGTTTGCGGAATATACCGGAGCCTATTTCATTACGGAAAAGGGTGCGGAAAAGGATTCCATCGCCGTAAATAAAACTTATGGAACGGAACGCATGAACGCTTACGAAATCATGGAAAATACCCTCAACCTGAAAACGGTGGAAGTCCGTGACAGGCAGGAGTACGAGGATCCGGCGACCGGGGAAGAAAAGGTGCGTTACGTGCTGAATAAGCGTGAAACCCTGCTTGCCAGAGAAAAGCAGGCACAGATAAAAATGGAGTTTGAATCCTGGCTGTTTGCGGAACCAAAGAGAGGGGCGGCGTTAACTGCAATTTACAATGACCGTTTCAACAACATCCGCCCCAGAACCTATAACGGGGATAATCTGATGCTGCCGGATATGAACGATGCCATTACCCTGCGGAAGCACCAGCGTGACACGATAGCCATGGGCATTTACGGCGACGGGAACCTGCTGGTGGCACATGAGGTAGGAGCAGGCAAGACCATGACAGCCTGTGCCATCGCTTATGAGAGAAAACGGCTGGGAGTGTGCAATAAGCCGCTGATTGCAGTGCCAAACCATACGCTGGAGCAGTGGGCTGCGGAGTTTATGCGGCTTTACCCTAACGCCAATATACTGGTCGCTTCAAAAAAAGATTTTGAAAAGTCACGCCGGAGACGGTTTGTGAGCCGTATCGCTACCGGAGATTATGACTGCATCATTATGGGGCACAGTTCCTTCGAGCTGATTTCCCTTTCCAGAGAGCGGCAGCTAAGCGCCATGCAGGAAGAGATTGATGAGATTACAAAAAAAATTGATGAAATGAAAAGCATTACCGGGAAAACATGGACCTTAAAGCAGATGGAAATATTCAGGCACAACCTGCAGGACCGCTTTGACAGACTCTATAATGCGGGAAAAAAGGACGATACGGTTTCTTTTGAAGAGCTGGGCGTGGATAACCTGTTTGTGGATGAGGCGCATGCCTATAAAAATAATTACAGCTATACCAAGATGCAGAGAGTGGCGGGCGTGGGAGGACAGAGCAGCCAGCGTGCCATGGATATGCATATGAAGTGCCAGTATATAAATGAGATTACAAATGAACACGGCGTAGTCTACCTGACCGGCACCCCGGTATCCAATTCCATGTCGGAGCTCTATGTCATGCAGAAAACCCTGCAGCCCTCCGAATTAAGGCAAAGGGGACTGCTTATGTTTGACTCCTGGGCAAGCACCTTCGGCAGGGTGGAATCATCGCTGGAAATCAAGCCTGAGGGGTCCGGATACCAGATGAAAGCCAGATTTGCCAAGTTCCATAACCTGCCGGAACTGATGTCGATGCTGTTTTTGGTAGCGGACATTAAGACGGCGGATATGCTGAATTTGCCGGTTCCAAAACTAAAGACAGGAAAAATGCAGGTGATAAAAACATCCATAACGCCAGACCAGAAAGCCATCATGGAAGAACTGGTAGAAAGGGCGGAGGCAATCCGGAATAAGGAGGTAGATAGCAGTCAGGATAATTTTTTAAAGCTGACAAACGAGGCAAGGCTGCTTTCCGTGGACCCTCGTATTTTGGATGAAACATTGGATAACAATCCTGATACGAAGCTGAATCTCTGTGCACGGAATGTAGCGGAAATTTACCATGACACCAAAGAGAAGCGTTCCACACAGCTGATTTTCTGTGATAAAGGGACACCCAAGGCAGACGGAAGCTTTAACTTTTATCATGCGATCAGGCAGGAACTGGTGCGGCTGGGAGTAGATGAGAAAGAGATTGCTTTCATCCATGACGCCAATACGGATACTAGGCGGGCTGAGCTTTTGGAAAAGGTACGAAGCGGAATTGTCCGTGTGCTGCTGGGAAGTACGGAGAAGATGGGAACCGGACTGAATGTACAGGATAAGCTGGCCGCCCTGCACAACCTGGATGCGCCGTGGCGGCCGGCCGACCTGACACAAAGAAATGGGCGAATCCTGCGGCAGGGCAATGAAAATGACGAGGTATCCATTTTTAACTACATTACGGAGCAGACCTTCGACGCATATCTCTGGCAGATACTGGAACAGAAGCAGCGGTATATCAGCCAGATTATGACCGGCCGGAGTGCCTTAAGGAGCTGCGAGGATGTGGACGAGGTGGTGCTTCAGTATGCCGAGTTCAAGGCCCTTGCCGTATCGGACCCCAAGATTAAGAGGAAAATGGAAGTGGATAATGAGGTATACCGCCTGCAGACACTGAAATCGGCGTGGAAAACCGAGCACACAGACCTACAGAACAAGATTACGGTCCATTATCCGCAGGAGATGAAAAAGTGTGTGCTGCGGATACAGCAGGGGAAAGCCGATGCGGAGCGGTATGAGAAAGAAAAACCCCGGGAGTTTTCCATGACCTTAAACCACAGATTGTTTGACGAGAGGGCAAAAGCGGGCGACTACCTGAATATGCAGATGGCAAACCTGGGGTATGAAACAGGAGACATTGTACCGGCCGGAACCTATGCCGGCCTGCAGGTATTCTTGAAAAGAGGGATGTTCCATACCGTGCTGCTCTGCCTGAAAGGGGAGGGCAGCTATCAGGCGGATGCCGGTGACTCTGCACTGGGGAATATCACAAGGCTTGAGAATCTTGCGGAAAAGATACCTTTTTATCTGAAAGAGGAGGAAAGGAGGCTGGGAGAGCTGAAAAAACAGTATGAAGCGGCGAAGGCACAGGCGGATAAGCCTTTTTCCGAGGAAGAAAAGCTGTCGGAGCTTTTGAAAGAGCAGGTATCCCTGAATCTGGAACTGGAATTTGCGGATGATGGGGAAATGGAAAAAGCGGGAAGAAACCATGGAAACAGCATCTACCGGAAGCTGCATAAGCTGGCGCCGGAACTGTTTGAGGGCACCTATACTTATATGAAATTCAAGCAGAAGGGTTTTGATGACCTTGTGCTGGAAGCAATCGGCAGTCAGGAGTACAGCATTGCCCACTATTATATGCAGAACGGGGACTGTATGCGTGATCCGGAAATTACCTTTATGCCGGATGATACAGACCAAAGCATCTATGCCTTATCGTATACGCAGGATAATATGGGAATCTATTACGAAACCGGCGACAGAACCGAGAAGCAGATAGAGGATTTGATGAAATTTTTTGACCAATGGCTGACGAACATCAAGAATCAGGGATTTTCTCTGTACCATGCATATGGAGAAGAGGCGGAATACATAAAGGCCGATAAAAATATAGAAGAAGAGGAAAGCGGGAAGCAGGAAGAAAATGTGCGGTAAATGAAAAGGAGGGAAGCGTTGTGCGTGTGCATGAAGAAGGACCTCTGCCCTTTACAGAGGAACAGATGCGTCAGATTTATCAAACAAATCTGATAGATTTTGCGGTCGGGAATGGTTTTGAGATAGAAAAAAGCGACAGGGCCACGGTCCATGTGAAAAATAACGGGGGATTGTACCTGTTCAAGCATGGCCGCGGCTATTATTCTTTTACGGAAAAAAAGGGCGGCGACATTATAGACTTTGCCGTAAACTATCTGGGGCTTAAAAGGCTGGAGGCAATGGAATTTATACTGGGAAGCCGTGCCTATGAACAGACCGCCCACGTGATTCCACCGGCGGAAAAGCCGCAGAGGGGAACGCTGGTGCTTCCGCCCAGAGACACGGATGACCGCCGTGTATTTGCCTATCTGACACAGACAAGAAAGATTGATCCAGAGATTGTGCAGGCCATGATGAAACAGGCAAAAGTATATCAGTCAAGACAGGAAATAGGCGGCAAGGTACGCCGGAATTGTGCGTTTGTCGGGTATGACAGCACGGGAGCACCAAGATACTGTGCCCTGCGTGGCCCCAGTGCGGACAGCCGCTTCCGGCAGGATATGGAGAACTCGGATAAGACCTATGGTTTTCTTATGGAGGGAAAAAGCAGCCGTGTCTATGAGTTTGAGGCGCCTATTGACGCCATGAGCCATGCCACGCTTTATAAGCTGCGGGGATATGACTGGAGAAAGGACTACCGGATATCGGAGGGCTGCCTGTCAGACAAGGCGTTAAGGCGGTTTTTAGAGCAGCACCCGGAGGTTAATGAAATCGTGTTCTGCTATGACAACGATACGGACGGGAAGCTTGCAGACGGCACGCCCCATAATCACGGGCAGGTAAGGGCGGAAGAAGCGAAGAGGCATTTTCAGTCGTTAGGGTACAAAGCCGCCATACAGACGCCTGCTGAGAAGGATTTCAATAAGGTGCTGACCTCGCTTTATGAACAGCCCGGACAAGTGCAGCAGAGCATGGCCGGGGACGAAGAGGAGGGAGTGGAAAGGTGAAAAAAGACTGGGGGAAGAAAATGAGGCCGGTATATGTATGTCAGCTGCCGGATGAGATGCAGAGAGAAATAAGGGGAATCTTAACCCGGCTTCTTCTGTATCAGTGTGAAACGGAAGAAAAGGCGGAAGAATTTTTTGATATGAGCCTTACGGATGCGGTACAGCTAGGCATGGATTCCAAGATTGTAGATATTGACTGTGTAGCAGATTCTTTTAAGAGTGGCGGCTGTTTTGACGAAGAGGTGCCGGAGGATATAAGAAAGGATGTGGAACGGCTGGCAGAAATCATTTGTATGCGGATAGATATGGAAACAGACAGTCCGCTTTTATATCATGCCAAGGAACAAATTGGTGGGAGAGAATATTATGAGTTGGTAAATGTCTTGTGGCGGTACGGGGAAGATGATTACAGCTTATGGCAGGTGCAGCTTCCGGTTTGGCAGGTGCGGAATATATTAAACAGTCCTCAGAACTTTACAGGAGGTTCGGATGAAATTATGGATGATATACCTGTGGAGCAGGGACGGTCTGGCAATATGGTGCATTTTCTGTTTCTAAGGGGTGGAAAGATAGCCTGCTGCAATATGGAAATGGAGGAAAAGTTTTTTGAAGAATACAGCAATTATGGTACATCTGTAAGGGGGAGCAGGGCAGATATTCGGCAGGATTTGGCAGTAATCTTGGAAGTGTACGAGACTATAAGTAATGAGGAAGTCAAGGAGGAAATGGAACGGTAAATGGAGAAAATTGAAACCTTTGAGTTAGACCGGTGGAGTGAACCGGATGAACAGAATCGAGTGAAACATATCGGAATGGCTGATGCTAAAGAAACTTTTGAAAAACTGGAGGCTCACCTGAAAGAAAAGGGGATGCTTCCGGATGAGTATTTTCTGTACGATGTGGATATGAGGACAAAAGCAAGGGAACTGCCGGACTTCGATTTTGCCCTGTGCGTTCCGAATTTTGGCGGCAGTGAAGGAGTTTATCTGGATATCAGCCTGATTTACCGCGATGAAGACGGAGTTCAGATAAGTCTTCCGTTTGCTACGGGAAAGACCTTGAAGGAAGATGCGGACGCCTTCTTTTGGATGTCCCGGATTGCAGCGGAATGTTCTCTTATGCTGAATGGGCGTGGGCGTACTTATGAGAAGCATGACGTAGAGCTTGTGCTGAAGCCGGAAGAAATGGAGTATTATGCTAAATTGCTGCAGAATAGGGCACCTGAAGGTGTCGGGGCGGAGGACGAGGGCATGGAGCCGTAAAACATTGTTTTCCCGCTTTTTGAGAGGCAGGACGCTTCGGAGGCACATCGAACCTTGACGGCTGTGCCCTGCACAGCGGTTAAGGCAGGAATAGGCGGGTTCCGCCGCGCCGGAAAACAGCTTGCAGGCAAAGCCTGCAACGGGGTTCCCGATTATTTCCGGGGGTTCCGGCAAGAACCCCTGAAGAAGGGAGGTTTATGAATAAAAAGCCAACACAGAAAAGGTCCGTTAACTTTACCGCAGAGACTTTGGAAACGCTGGATAAGCTGGCAGCTAAGAACCATACTACGGCATCGGAGCTGGTGCGGAAGTATGTGGAGAAAGGGCTTTCCATAGAGGGAAGCCGGGAGAATATTGATTTTATCGCCCGCATCATCCGGCAGGAGATTACAGCAGTATATCACGTGGATGAAATCAAGGCGATTGCAGACCATGACACAGACCGTCTGGCAAAGATGCTGATGAAGATAGGGAAGATTAACGGGGCGGTCTTCTTCCTTCTCTTGAAGGTTTTAATGAATCTTGCCAACGAGGGGAGCGAGGACGGCTTCGATCAGATGTTGTCGGAAGCGGTCAGGCTGGGCGTGGACTATATGCAGAAAAAGGATTTCCAAATCAACAGTTTCTTACAGGATACGGAAAACCTGCGGAAACTTACTGAAAAACTTTAGAACCGGAAGGAGATATATTTATGACCTATAAAGAATTTACAGAGCAGGTGAAAGAACAGATTTCGGCTTATCTGCCGAAAAAATATGCAAAAGCAGACATAGCGATTCAGGAAATAATCAAGAACAATGACCAGAAGTTCTATGCACTGTGCATAAAACAACCGGAGGACAGAGTGGTTCCGAGCCTTTATCTTGAAAATTTTTATGAGATGCATCAAAACGGCAGGGAAATGGAAAGCATTTTGCACGCTGTTGCACAGAGGCATAGTGAAAGCGTGATGGAAGGTATGAAATTGATACCGTTCCGCATGGAGGATTATGACAGTGTAAAGGATAGACTGTATATAACGGCATTAAATAAAAATCATAATCAGAAGTACTTGGAGGATGCAGTATGCATGGATATACCGGAAACCGATATTACGGCGGCAGTACGCGTTTTGTGTGAAAAGGAACAGGAAGGGGGAATGGCCAGTTTTCAGGTGAGTGAGAGTTTGCGGGAGCTGTGGGGAGTTTCAGGGAAGCACTTATATGAACAGGCCCTAAAAAATACGGAGAGACTTTTTCCGGCGGAAATACTGAATATGGAAGAGGTTATATTTCACTGCGGCAGTCAGGCAGAACAGCAGAAAGAGCTTCTCCCCTATGAGCTATATGTCCTTACCAATCAGGCGCAGGTAAATGGAGCCACAGCCATGCTTTATCCGAATCTGCTGCAGGAAATAGGGGAGGCGACGCAGAGCCGGTTCTTTATTCTCCCCAGCAGCATCCATGAGCTTATTTTAATGAAAGATAATGGGGAAATGAATGCCGAAGAGCTGCAGCGTATGGTAATGGAAATCAACAGAAGGGAGGTAGCGCCGGAGGAAGTGCTGTCTGATGAGGTATACAGCTACGATTACCGGGAGAAAAAGCTGACAATGGAAACAAAACCCAGCCAGACCAAGGAATTTATGCAGCAGATGGAAGGGACATATGGATGTGAAGATTTAATGCGGGAGGCAGACCATGGAGAAATGGAGAGGTAGACAATGGCAGATGTATTTACAGAGGCAGGAGGGAACTGTCTGCATACGCAGCTTCCGGTACGGATGAATGAGACCTGGGAACAGTAAAAATATAAGGAAATCGGGATGTCAGTTTTAGTTTATAAGCAGCGGCACCGCCATCCGAACAGAAAGGATACGCCGGGAGCCAATTATGCCCATATCCGGTACATAGCCACCAGGCCGGGAGCGGTCAGAAATGAAAATGCACAACACGGTCTGTTTGGGAAAATGGAACCGGGGGCAGTGGTGGAATTTGAAGACTGGAGGGAGGCGGCGAAAACAGCCTACGCCAATTCCAGAAAGGGAAGCGTTATGTACCGCAGCGTGGTATCTTTTGCGGAAGATACCGCGAAGGAGCTTCTGTTAAAGGATCAGAAAAGTTGGCAGAGATATATAGAAAACCATATCATGACGATTGCGGAAAAGAACGGCATCAAACGGGAAAACCTGCAATGGGCGGCCGCGGTGCATGGGGAAAAGGGGCACCCGCATATCCATGTGGTATTCTGGGATAAATCGGCAGGGGTAAAGAACCCTTTTACCCCGCCGCAGATTCCGGATGCGATACGCAGACAGATGATAAAGGATACGTTTGCGGAAAAGATACTTGCCTTTGCAAAAGAAAAAGATTTGGCGGCCGGAGAAATGCGCAGGATATCGGACAGGCTGGTGAAACAGTTTGAGGAAGAACAGCGTTGCAGAAACCCCGGCAGGTACAAAGCGGCTGCAAAGCTTCTGGAAGAGGAATTAGAGAACGGCTTTTCTTTCCGCACAGAGGTTTTGGCGGAACTGGCAGACCGGCTCTTTTCACTCAGGTCAGCCATGCCGGAGGGAGGAAGGATTGTTTATCAGCTTCTGCCGCAGGAGGCAAAAGAAAAAACGGATGATACGGTGCGGTTCCTGCTGGCGGAGGTTTCGGAGATAAGACAGTGCTTTGACCGGTATGTGGATGCCAAGTGCCGCGTGGCAGGACTTTACGCCTATCATGACAGCTGGCTTCAGGAACAGAAAAGAAGGTACGAAAAGGAAGCGGAGAAAATACTGGCAAACAGGGTGCTGTCCGGCGTGAAGGCAATATGCAGGCTGGAAAAGGAGGAACGCGGAGAAGCGTACTTAAAGAGCCATAGGGAATATCTGGCGTCAAGAATGATTATGGAGGCTCTCGATATGCTGGCCCAGATGGCATGGAAGCAGGAAGAAGATTTTGATTCCGGCCGGACGCTTCCGGCAGAATTGTCAAAGGAGGCCAAAAAGGAGATATTTCTAAAAAATCAGGATAAAGGATATGAGCATTAAAATGATAAATAGAAAAGAAAATCAGGGGCATCCATGCAGGGGATGTCCCTATGTTTTTACGGAGGGCGGAACGGACTGTATTATGGCCGCTGTTCCGGGGGACTGCGTATGGTATTTTTACAGACGGATGACAGGACGTAAGAAAGGCCGGACGCCTGCGGGGAAAAAACTGGAGAAAGGAATACGGATGCTTTTGGAGGTGGCAGAGCTGAAATACGGGAAACGTTATGCACAGTATCTGCAAAAAAAGACAGACGAGAATGGAGGGCGAACATGAATTTAAGGGATATGCTTCTTATTACAGATAGCACTGAGGGAACGGGCTGCAAATACCTTGCGGGTTTTGAGGACTATATGGCGGTTCTGTTTCGGGCGTTTGAAGGCTCGGAAACAGAGATTGCCCATGCGGCAGGCGAATTATGCCGGACAAAGGGAAACAGTCGGTGGACGGAGATTTATCCGGCTGTCAATAAAACGCTTCACGCAAGATTCTGCAGCGATGAGTGGGAACTCAGGAATTTTCTCATCGGAAGTCATGCCATGACAGAAGGGGTGGTCAGCTTTGACGAAGACCGCTGTACGAAGGAATGTCTGGATGTACTGACAGCCTATAACATGGATTGCGAGGGGAGCCCGCTGATTGGAAAGCTGCGTTATGAAGCGGTAGCGCATGACTTTCGGCAGGGAGAAGTGCTGCACAACTTAAACGGATGTGATTACAGCGTTCTTATGGTTCTGAATAAAAATGACCTGTTTCTTATGGCGATGAAAGGCGGGCAGTTTCTGATTGCAGAGGGTACAAGGGAATATGTAAGATATCCGAAGGAGGGCGTATATTCCGGGGACAGCATTATCAGGGGCGTTGAGTGGGACAGGGGGATTTATCTGGGAAACAGCCTGTCGGAGATTGACATGGACTATATGCGAAGAGAATACGGCGCCGGTTATGATGCCGGGCAGAATGAAAGCAGCATGGACGGGGAGCCGGAGCTTTAACGCAGGAAAAGGGGAAAATCTATGAAATCTAAAGTTGAGTTTTATAAGGTATTTTTTGAAGAATTGGAAAAAAAGGGTTTTGGGATAGTGTCTCCTTCCTCGCCGGATTATGTGGTGGATATCCGGTTCAAGGGAAAGACCATTGCATTTTATACTAAGGCGGACATGATTGAAAAGAACCCTTTTGCCGAGGTGCCGGAAAAGCAGATGGAGCGGCTTTGGAGCATAGCACGGGCAACCGCCGACTTATGCGGTATCTGCTCCGAACAGCCCTATGAGGAAGAGAAGGCTGAGAAGCTGAAAAACGGCGTGATAAAGCTGAATGAACATAACGGAGTTATTTTAGCCTGCAGGAAGCATCCTCTGTTTGATTATGTGCTTTCGACCTACAAACAGGATGCACAAAACGACAACAGACCTATCCAGAGGCAGTATTTTTACAACAAAGAAGAAGCGTTTGAGAGCTTCGCCGCCCGGAGCGGTCTTGTAGATGAAAGAAAGCTGTTTACGGAAACGCAGCTGCAGATTATCCATGCAGGACTTGTAAAGCTGCGTACCATGGACGAGGAACTGACCGGCGAAAATATGGAAGCTGCGGGGGAACTGGTGAATCGGATAGAAGAGATCGTGCCGGAACTGCATCGGGAGGAAAGGAAGTTTGACGTTACCAGACTGTTAGACGCACTTTCGCTGGAAAGGTAAACAGAAGGATTAAGATGTGTTAATTGATTGAAGAAGGAGGGGACAAATGCAACCACAGGGAGGAAGTATATGGGGAAATATCAATCTGTGCATTGAGATTGCCCTGAACATTTATTATATAGTCGGGAACCATGAAGAAGGAATTATGATTCCTAAAAAACACGCAGAGGAAACCTTTTCGGATAAGACCGTGGCGGCTGGAAAAGAATCGGACGGTTGTCTTTATTATCCCAAGGGGGAAACCATGGATATGCCGCTGTATGAAATGATGTTGAAGAGAGCGGCTATGGCAAGAAAAATGGAGCTTGCAGCGGCGGGGCAGATGGAAGAAATCCGTAAAAGAGGAAACGGCATGGCACTCACGCTTTTGGAAGGAATAGAACCGCCCCCGCTTGCAGATGACAGCGCCAGACAGATTCGGGAGGGAATCTTCCTTACGGGAGGAGAAGAACCGAGGTTTATGATACATGAAAAGGCTGCGGAGTATTTTCTGTCCCCTTATGCCTGTGAATTTGGCAGGAATGAAAACGGATATTTCAGTTATACCCTGCAAAGCGCAGCGATTCCCCTGTATGAATTAAAGAAGGTCTTTCCGGAGTGCAGGGATATGATTGTTTCCGAAGAAAGCCTTTTGGCTACTATCTGTACATCTTATCCGGCATACCGGGAGGAATACAATGCCGTTGTACCAAAGGAAGAACAGATTCCGTTGGTTGAAGCACCGGAAAATCTGTTTTTGCAGGAACAGCTTGACCGTGTGCAGATGGCTGTGGATGAGGCAGTGCAGGAAAAAATGGAAGAAGAGGACGAAGAGTACGGAGAACAAGTGTATTATGGGCTGGAAGGCTGAGAGAGGAGCATGGTTATAAATATGAAGCTAGTCTATATAACAAGCCCCTTTCGGGGAGGAAATTTTTCGGGAAAGGATTGTGAAAAAAACATAAAACAGGCAGTTGAATATTGTGGAAAGGCCTGTTCCCTTGGGGTGATTGCTTTCGCGCCCCAGCTGTATTTTCCCCAGTTTTATAATGATGCCATAGCGGAGGAAAGGGAGAGAGGACTGGCAATGGGACTTGCCATGCTGGAAAAGTGCGAGGAATTATGGGTGATGGGAACATATATCAGCCAAGGGATGCGGAGAGAAATTGCCCATGCAAAAAGCCTTGGGCTTCCCATTTACCATGTGGGGGAACCTCATGATATTGACTATTATCCGGTCAGTTCGGACAATCATCAATTGTTTGGGCAGCACTCCTGCGTGCCGGACAGCTAGGAGCAGGATTATATGGGAAAAATCCTGGTGATGAATTTTGATGTCCTTAAGCCGGAATACAGAAGCAGGCCATACCAGTTATGGCTTGCCACCGGGGGTTTTGGGTGTTCGCCTACAGCGAGGGGCAGGAGAGTTTTTGCCACCAATCTTTTTGACGGGGAACAGAGCAGCTTTTACCGACAAGATTTTGCAGGTATTCTCAAAAAGGATGCATGGGAAGAAGTGCAGGAACAGTATGATTTTGCAATATCTGGCAGAAATGTGACGGACAGGAGTGGGATGGAGCCATAAATAAGAAAGAGAAAATAATTTTAGGGAGTATTTTGATCAGTGCTGGGACATTATTCAATGTGTTTTTTACCGCGGCGCTGCACAGGATATTATCGGGGCAGATAAGGACGTTTACGATAGCGCCTATAGGAAAATGCATTACGGGAATTTTTGCGGAGCCGAAACAGGGGATGCTGTTTTTATTCTTTGAGTGTTTTGTACTGCTGTGCTGCGTATTGTTCATTGTGCAGAACAGCCGGTCATACCAGTCCGATCTTATGAAGGTAACGGACGAAATAGAGATTCCGGCACCGGCAGGACAGTTCCAGCATGGGTCATCCAGATGGATGAAGGAAGAGGAAAAAGATAAAGTGTTTGCAGAGTGTACCATAAGTCCGGCGGATTCGGTTATAAAAGAACTGATTGAAACCGGATATGAGGGGCTTGGTTTTATACAGGCTGCCGAAGGAGCGGATACCGGCATCGTGGGAAGGCAGGAGGACAGAGAGTCTTTTTGCGGCGCCGTTCCAATAAATCAGGATAAGAGACGGGAAGTACAGAGAGGGAAGGAGGAAGGGGAAAAAGAAGACGGGAAGCCGGATGAAGGTTACGAGACAGTAGAGTATGTCTGGGGGAAACAGGATCAGGATGCGCCCGGCAGGGAAGAAAAACAAACGGAGGAAAGCAGAGACCCTTATCGGGTTTTGAAAGAGGGCGGCATTGTGATTGGAATGAGCAAATGTGGGAAAAAGGAAAAAATACACTATATAGCAGACGATACCCATACGCTCACCATAGGGGCAACCCGCTCCGGAAAAACAAGAACGCTGGTGCTTCAGTCCATCTGTCTGATGGCGCTGTCCGGAGAAAGCCTTGTTATTAGCGATCCCAAGGCGGAACTGTATCAGTATACTGCGCAGTTTTTGGAAAAGACAGGATACGATGTAATCTGTCTCGATTTTAAGAATCCGGAAAAGAGCAGTCGTTATAACCTGCTCCAGCCCATTATTGATGCGGTAAACCGGGGAGAGACGGATAAAGCGGAGATGTACACATGGGACATTACGAATATTCTTGTAGGCGATAATACCAGCAACGAGAAAATATGGGAAAACGGAGAGAAATCGACCATTGCGGCAGCAATACTCTGCGTGGTGGTGGATAATGCCAAAAGACCGGAATATCAGAACCTTACTAATGTGTACTGGTTTGTGGCGGAGATGTGCAAGGCAGTGGGAAACAAGACGCCCATGCAGGAATATGTGAAGCGGTTGAAAACGGGACATCCGGCAAGGGCGCTTTTGTCAATTTCCGATGTAGCGCCCAGCAGGACCAAAGGAAGTTTTTACACTTCGGCGCTGACAACGCTGCGGCTGTTTACTTCCAGGGCAGTTTATTCCATTACACATAAGAGCGATTACGATATAGCGGATATCGGAAAAAAGAAGCAGGCGCTCTTCTTTGTCCTGCCGGATGAAAAGACTACCTACTATCCGATTGCAAGCCTTATGGTATCGCAGCTTTATGAACTTCTGGTACACCAGTCGGATGAAAGAGGCGGAAGGCTGATAAACCGGGTAAATTTTGTATTAGAGGAATTTGGCAATTTTACCAAGATCAATGACCTGACGAACAAACTAACTGTGGCAGGCGGACGGGGGATGCGTTTTCATTTCTTTTTACAGAGTTTTGAACAACTCACGGAGAAATATAATAAAGAAACGGCATCCATTGTAAAATCCAACTGTCAGAGCTGGATTTATTTGCAGGCGGATGATAAGGAAACGTTATCCGAAATCTGTGATAAGCTGGGAAAATATACCTGTTCAGGCTATCAGTTATCCAGCCAGCACGGGCGGTATGTCAATCCGTCGTCCAGCAGTACCGTCAGCCTGGTGGGCAGGGAGCTTTTGACGGTGGATGAGATACGGAGGGTGTCAAGACCCTATCAGATCGTTATATCACGGTCGCATCCGGCAATGATGGTCTCGCCGGATCTGTCGCAATGGTATTTTAACCGGATGCTGGGACTGGGAGATAAGGAGCATAATCGCAAGGTCAGGGAAGAAAGGGAGAAAAAACGGCCGACGCTTACCGATGCAAAGGGAGATATCCCGTTGTGGAACATATGGATTTATTATGCCAAAGACCTTCAAATGAAGGAGGAGAAGCAGAAAATGCAGGGGTTTCCCGCACAGTCTGGTTCTCTGTTCTCGGAAAAATTTATGCGAAGAGGAGGAACAACAACAAATAATGAAGAAGAGGAATAAATGGATGCGGATATGCAGGGCGGCAGGGAAAATATTTTCTGCCGTTTTTGTTATGTTCCTGTTGAATTACCGGACTGTCTGCGCAGGAGGAATCAGCCAGAGCAAGCTGGCAACAGGAACGGAAAGGTTGATCGGGGATGCCACTACCTGGCTTATGGTACTGGCGCCTGTTGTGGCGGGTTTTCTGATTATTTATTTCTGTATCAGGAGGAGTGCGGCGGATGAGATGGAACAGAAGAAATGGAATAACCGTATTGTGGTTGCCATCGTTTCCTGTATCGGAGCCGTAATCGGAAGCGCAACTTTAAACATTATTATTGGCTATTACCAGTAGACGAACAAAGCAAATATAAAATTATAATTTGGAGGAATGAATATTATGGGAAAACTCAATGGCACGATGAACAAACTGACAGTAACTGCTTATGTAAAGAGGGGGCGTATAAAAAAGATGATTGCCGGAATTTTTGCCGGAAAAAAGGGAGAAGGGTTTGTAGACACCGCCCTTAAGATTCTGATTTCTGTTGTGGTAGGGGCTTTGCTGCTCGCAGGTCTTTATGCATTGTTCAAGGATACAATACTGCCTACTCTGACACAGAGGATTCAGAACCTGTTTAATTATCAGGGGTGAAATACGGAATATGCTGGTTAAGGAAAATTGTATCTGAGAAGGAGTGCTGCCTGCTGGGAAACCGGCAGGCAAATGTATTGAAAAAGGAGAAAGGAAAGCGATGAAAGTAACAGCCAAAATCACAAAATTTTTTCAAGAAGCAGGAAAGCTTAGGGCATTTGCCACCGTATGTCTGGCAGACGCCTTTTTAATCACAGGCGTGCGCATCGTGGAGTGCAAAAAGGGGATTACCGTATTCATGCCCAGCACGAAAGATAAAGATGATGAATACCGGGATGTGTGTTTTCCGATCAAACCGGAACTGCGGAGCCAGATTGATACGGCCGTGCTAAATGTCTACGATGCGGGATTGAAAGAAAATGAAGCAGACGGGGAATAAGGGCGGTGGTGCAGGATGGAGATTATACTTGTTCTTCTAATCGTGGCGCTCTTAAATGGTGCGGTTGCCTACATAGACGAAATGCTGCAGGAACTGGTTCCCATGACTCTCTATGCTGACAGATATATGACGGGTGCAAACGGCGGAAGCATGGTAAACATACTCTTCGATATCGTACTTGGGTTCGGTGTGTCCCTGATTATACTGAAATTTCTGAAAAAAGGCTTTGAATGTTATGTCATGTGGACGGACGGGGATCCGGATACGGAACCGGCAGGCATTGTCATCCGTTTTGTGCAGGCAGTAGCTGTGGCAGTCTGTTTTCCGGTTTTGTACGGCTGGATGGCGGAGGTTACGGAGAAACTGATTAACGATCTTATGGCGGCGATAGGAACTGCCACGGATTATGACTGGCAGGCATGGGTAAACGGCATTTCATCCATGGGGCTGACAACGGCCATCTTTGGGCTGATTTTTATCATATGCTATTTCATACTGTATTTCCAGTTCCTTATGCGGGGACTGGAGATTATGATTCTGCGGATCGGTATGCCGATGGCCTGTGTAGGGCTTTTGGATAATGACAAAGGGATTTTTAAAACGTATGTGAATAAATTCTTTCAAAGCACTCTTGCGGTGGTTATCCAGATCTGTCTGTGCAAGCTGGGTGTGGGTATGATGCTGAATATCGGAATCAACATGAATGTATTCTGGGGAATGGCGTGCATGGCGCTTGCCATTAAGACGCCTGCCTTCCTGCGGGATTTCCTTGTGCCTACAGGTGGAGGCGCGGGAGGCGTAATCAATAACGTGTACCACTCCGTGCGTTTGGCAGGCATGGTAAAGGGTATGGCAAAGTAAGGGGCGGCCGGTTTGAAAACTTGAATGTTTCAGACCGTGGAAAGGGTGGGATACGAATTGACTTTAGATGATATTTCCATAGCTATAATCGGCTTGGTTCGGGCGGGTGCAGTATTCCGGTTTGTATACTGCATGGTACGCTTACAGGGTGCGGAGGAGGAACAGGCACATTACCGGAAAAGGGCAAAAAATGCGGTATTGTTCTATGTCATTGCCGAAAGCATCTGGCAGATAAAGGATATTGTAATGTATTACTATGGGTGATGCAGGTTCCGGGATCCGGAATCGGAAAGGAGGAATTACGGAAGAACAGAAATGGGAGCTGTATATCCCAAGCGGGGTAAAGGCGGAAAATGAATTGTTCAATGGTTTTGGGCGGAGGGAGCTTTGGCAGAGTATTGCGGGCTCCCTTTTTGGCGGCACCGTCGCCGCCGTGATTTGGCTGTGTTCCGGGAATGTAGTTTTTACCGTAGTTGCGGTTCTGACGGGAATATTTGGGAGCGTCATGATGTGTACGAAAGATCAGAACAATCAGAGCGTAGTCGATCAAGTGGGGAATATGCTGCGTTTTGCAAGGAGCCAGCAGATATATCCTTACCGCGCATTGGACGAATGGGACGCATGATTACCAATCAGATTGCAGGATGCTATTCTGCCGGACGGAAAAAAGGAATTGTAATTATCTTTCAAACCAAAACAGGAGGTCTGTTTGAAGTTTTTAGATTTATTCAGTGGAATAGGCGGCTTTAGAAGGGGATTGGAACGAAGCGGGCATAATTGTATCGGTCATGTAGAGATCGATAAGTATGCAAATATCAGTTACATGGCAATGTATGGGCTTTCCTGCTGTAGATATGGTAAATACAGGGAAGAAAACTGTTGCCGGATATGCAGTAAGGAGGTAAGTGAACACTGTGACGGAAATAATTGCGCAGGCGAATGGTTCGCCAAAGACATTAAACAGCTCACAGCAGGAGAAATTCCGAGAGCTGAAATCTGGACTTTTGGATTTCCTTGCACGGACATATCCTTGTCAGGAAAGCGGGCAGGTCTTGCCGGAGAACGAAGCGGACTGTTTTTTACGGTTGCTTGTCTGCTCAAAAGCACGCCTGCCGAAGATAAACCCGGCTTTCTTATCGTTGAGAACGTTAAGCATCTTTTGTCAAGCGAGAGAGGCGGGGATTTTACCGCCGTTCTCTTTAACTTATGGGAAGCAGGGTATGACCTTGAATGGCAGTGTGTCAACAGTAAGGATTTCGGAGTCCCCCAGCACAGAGAGCGGGTGTACATTGTTGGATATCTTAGGGGAATCCGTGGACGAAAAGTATTTCCTGTCAGCGGAGCAAACCCGGCGGTTGTTAGAAAGGTTATAGGAGGATGCCAGGGGGAACGTGTTTATGATGCGGACGGGCTTTCCGTTACCCTGACTGCCAGCGGAGGAGGAGCCGGAGGAAAGACGGGATTATATCTTGTGGGTACAAAAAAGCCGGAGAAATGGATGGAGTGTCTGAAAGAAAACGGAAGAGGGAAATGCGGGGCGGTCCGCTACGCCGGTTTTCTGACACAGACGAAAGCGCCGGATATGACGGAATCGGCACGCTGTCTTGTGGCTCATTATAATGCGGGGATTACGAGGTTTGGGCAGAGTTCCGGCGTAATGTACTGTATGGCATGTGATGGAAAGTGTGTGCAGGCAAGGGCGGCTCTGTCACCGGAACGGGAGAACAGGAGACAGAACGGAAGGCGGTTTAAAGAGGACGGGGAGCCGGGATTTACCCTGACTACCATTGACCGTCATGGCGTGATGATGCTGGAGTGCCCCTGGTATGCCGGGATATCCGTCAGTGAGGCGGTAAAACAGGGTTATGTAATCGTCAGAGGCGAGATGGAACTGACCTGTCCCGGCGGCACGGCGAGCAGAGGGCGGGCAGATGGAACATATTCCAAGGCATTTTTAACAGAGAAACGCAGGAATGTGCTGGTCTACTGCCGTATCCGCAAGCTGACGCCGCGAGAGTGTTTCAGGCTGCAGGCCTTTGAAGATTACCTGTTTGACCGGGCGCAGGCGGCGGGAGTCAGTGATTCGCAGCTATATAAACAAGCTGGTAATTCCGTGACGGTCAATATTGTCTATGAAATCGGGCTGAGGCTTGCGGAAATGGAGGCGGACATTCGTGAGAAGTCTGACATTCCTGTATGCAGTTCTGATGGGAAGGAAGGAGGATATTTTGATATGGTTTGTGGAACCACATAGTTTTTTGACGGCGGTTTCCGTCAGTTTTCTTTTCGGAATACTGATGGATATGCTGCTTAAGAAACTGACCGGTTCTGAAAAAACCGGATATGTGGCGGTGCTGGCTGCGGCTGTCACCGCCGTGTTTACCGGAGCTTTTGGAATGGATCTGCATGCGTTTACCTGTATTTTGTTCGGACAGACGCTTTTATATGCGGCAGAGTATGATTATGCTACGCATACCGTGCCGGATTATGTACCGGTAATTCTTTTAATGACCGGACTGCTTGAGGCAAAGTTTGCCCAGGCGTTTCTGGGACTGGTGCTGGTGCCGCTGCCTTTTTTGGCGGCGGCGCTGATAAAAGAAGGGAGCATAGGAGGCGGGGATATCAAACTGATGGGAGCCAGCGGTTTTGTGTTGGGCGTGAAGAGAGGCTATATTGCGCTGATGCTGGGACTGTTTCTGGCGGTTCTGTTCAGGGCGGCATATGCAAAGAAAGAAGAAGAAGGCTTTGCGTTGGTGCCGTATCTGGCAGTGGGGTGTCTCCTTGCTTTGCTGGCGTAAGGAGAAGCCTGTAAAAAAAGTTTTTAGGGAGAAATTCTGTAACTGTTATGAATAAATGAAAATTTTGGAGGAAAAAAATTGAAAAAATTATTAAAGAACCGTATCGTAATCGGACTGGTCTGTATCATCCTTTCATTGATTATCTGTTTCGGGCTGACACCGATGTTTAATAATGCTCTGAAAGCAAAGGTGTCGTTAGTCCGCGTGAATACGGAGATACACAAGGGCGACCGGATCACGGAGAAGATGCTTATAACCGTGGAAGCAGGCGGATATAACCTGCCTGGGAACGTGGTGTACAGAAAGGAGGATGCAGTCGGCAAATATGCCAATGCAGACCTGTATAAAGGGGATTATATTCTGGAAAGCAAACTGTCGGATACGCCTATGCTGAAAAACGCCTATCTTGGCAAATTAAACGGGCAGAATCTGGCCATTTCTGTCAGCGTGAAAACGTTTGCCGCAGGTTTGTCCGGGAAACTGGAAGCGGGAGATATTGTAACACTGATTGCTTCCGATATGGGAGAAAAGAGAGAGACGCTGATACTGCCGGAACTCCAGTATGTGGAGATCATTGCGGCTACGGCAAGCAGCGGCGCGGACAGGGATGCGCAGGCGGATGCGGAAAAAGGGGAAGAACAGGAACTGGCATCCACCATTACCGTGCTTGCCACGTTTCAGCAGGCAAGGCTTCTTGCAGAACTGGAACAGAAAGGAAAACTTCATGCGGCCTTGGTATTCCGTGGGGACAGTGTGCAGGCAGGTAAATTTTTAGAGGAACAGCAGAGGGTTCTGGATGAGCTGTATGCGGAGGAGAAAACGGAAACAGGAGAAATGGTAAAGGATGAAGCGGTGGCGGCAGAAGTATCCGCTGCGAAAGACGAATTATTCAATGTAGGAGGGGAGCAGAATGGAGATTGAAAGAGAGGCGCTGTTAAGTACCGGACTGATGCCTGTGGGGACAGCCGACAGGCGCAGGCATGGAAATATGCTCGCTATAGCAGGAAGTCCCGGAAGCGGAAAAACCACGCTTGCGGTAAAGCTGGCGGCGGAGATTGGAGCGGGCAGGAAAAACGTCATCGTGGTATGCAGCGATCCTTTTGTGCCGTCCATACCGTTTCTGCTTCCTGCGGACAAGGACGAAGGGGCATCTTTGGGGGCACTGTTAACGGAGCCCGGATTATCACAGGAAAAGATACTACAGGCATGTGTTCCGGTTTCAGGAAGCGAACATATTAGCCTGCTGGGATACCAGATGGGGGAAAGTCTGATGTCCTACCCGAAAGTCACAAGGGAGCGGGCGGTGGAGCTTCTTGTCTGTTTGAGGCACTTGGCGGATTATGTGATTCTGGACTGCACTGCCGTTTTTGAGGCGGATGTGTTTTCTATAGCTGCCATGGAACAGTCAGACAGGTTGCTGCGTGTGGGAACTTCCAATCTTCGGGGAATATCTTACTGCCGGTCTCATGCAGGGATGCTTGCTGGGAGAGAGTATGAGGAAAAATTGCTGAGCGCCATTGGAAATTTTAAGACCGGTCAGGAATGGGAAGCAGCGGCGGGACAGTACGGCGGGGTTTCTTTCGTATTCCCATATGTGGCGGAACTGGAGAAACAGTATGACGAAGGAGGTTTATGGGATGCGATGTCTTCCAGAGAAGCAGGTCCTTTTCAGACCGAGATAAAAAAAGTTTTGGCTGAGGTGTTCGGACTGCATGAGGAAAAGCAAACCGGTAAAAGCACGGGAGGGGAAAAAAGGAAGCTGGCGGTGCGCAGTCCTTTTATATGGAAAAACAAGGGGGAATTTTAGGCGGGAGGTGAAAGAGAATTGCAGGATATATTAAACATACATGAGACAGCCGGAATGTTTCGGAAAAATGTGGTGTACCGCACTTTTCCGGAGGTGCTGAAAGAGGTACAGGAATACATATCCGGGCATTTTGCATCCGTGCTCCGCGACAATCCGGACGCGAACAGGGAACTAATAGAATCCTACATCGGGAAATATCTGGAACAAAGCGGCATGTGCGTGGAGGGGATGGAGCAGGATGAGCTCTGCGAACTCCTTTATGGAGAAATGACGGGCTTTTCGTTTCTGACACGTTATCTGTACCGGGATGATGTGGAAGAAATTAATATTAATCAGTGGAAGGATGTAAAGATCACTTATTCCAGCGGAGAAATCATTCCTGCGAAGGAGCATTTTAACAGTGCCGGTCATGCGGTCGATGTAATCAGAAGGCTTCTGCATAAGTCTGGCATGATTTTTGACAATGCGCAGACTATTGTGGTAGGGCATCTGAATAACAAAATCCGGATCACGGTCATGGGTGACGGCGTTATTGATAAAGAGAAGGGGCTGGCGGTATCCATCCGTATTGTGAATCCGAGGAAACTGACAAAAGAGCAGTTTGTGGAATTTGGAACGGCTACCGTAGAGATGCTGGATATGCTTTCCATATGTTTCGGCCACGGCGTATCCATGTGCATCACCGGGGCGACTTCTTCGGGAAAGACTACGCTGATGAGCTGGATTTTAGGGGAAGTGCCGCATAACAAGCGGATTGTCACTATAGAGCAGGGGTGCCGTGAGTTTGACCTGACTGCGGAGGATGAAGCCGGAAATGTGCTGAACAACGTAGTCCATTTGGTGACAAGGTTTTCCGATGATCCGCGGCAGAATATTGACATGGTGAAACTGCTTGAAACCACGCTTACCATCAACCCTGACTGCATTGCGGTAGCGGAGATGAAAGGCGGAGAGAGTATGCAGGCCATCAATGCCGCTAATACAGGACATTCCGTAATTACCACGATTCATGCCAACTCCTGTGAGGATACGTATTACCGCATGGTGACGCTCTGCAAACAGGAGCAGCCGGGAATGGACGATGCCACGCTGCTGAACCTTGCAACAAAAGCATTTCCGATTGTAGCTTTTGCTAAAAGGCTGGAGGATAATTCCAGAAGAATTATGGAGATAACGGAGTGTGAGACCATGCAGGACGGCAGAAAAAGAATGCGTACCCTGTACCGCTTCCATATCACGGATAATATTGTGGCAGATGGAAAACCCAGAATTGTGGGGCATTATGAAAAGGTGGAAAATCTTTCAGAAGGCCTACAGAAGCGTCTACGCGAGAACGGGCTGCCTTTGAAGATACAGGAACAGTTTGCCGCGAAGGGTTAGGAAGCGTTTATGGGAGCTTTTAGATTGCCTTGTGGAAGTGCCGGATATGCGGCGGATGGAATATGAAGACTATGAAGATTTATTGGAAGGACTGGAGGTGTAATCTATGACATTACTTGTGACTATTGCTTTTTTTATGGCGGTTGCAGGGAGTTTCCTTATGCTGGGGCTGTCGCCGTTTGCATTTCTGGAAGGTATGGCGGGGTATTTTAAACCGAAAAATGACAGTATGAAGAAACGGATTAAGGAAAGCAGAAGGAAAAAAGAAGCGAAAGGATTAAAACTTCTGTTTGAGGAAGTAAATGAAATCCTGCGGCTGACCGGAAAAAGTGGGCAGTTCACTATGCTGTGCGTGCTTGCCATGATATTATTTGTGCTGGGCGTGTTGGTGGCGGTTACCATGAATAATGCCCTGATGGCGCCGGTATTGGCAGCGGGATTTGCACTTCTGCCGTTTTACTATGTGAAGTTTACGGCATCTAAGCATAAAAAGCAGATAAATACGGAATTGGAAACGGCGTTATCCATGATTACCACAAGTTACCTGCGGAACAAAAATACGATTATACAGGCGATCGAGGAAAACCTGCCTTATTTAAATCCGCCGGTATCCGAAGTGTTCCGCAATTTCTTGATGGAAACAAAACTGATTAATTCCAATACGACAGAGGCGCTGGAGGGATTGAAAAGAGGAATGGAAAGCGCAGTGTTCCATGAATGGGTGGATGCCGTCATTGCCTGTCAGGATGATTATAATCTGAAGAATACCCTGCCTCCTGTCGTTTCTAAGCTATCGGATATGCGAGTGGTTTCGGCAGAACTCGACCTGCTGATTTACGAACCGGTAAAGGAGTATGTCACAATGGTAGTTCTGCTGTTGGGAAGCATACCTCTACTATATTTTTTGAATAAAGACTGGTATGAGACGCTGCTATTTACCGGATTTGGAAAAATGCTGCTTGCAATCAGCGGAGCCGTGATATTTATATCTATGGCGGCGGTATCGAAGCATATCCGTCCGATTGAGTATAAACGGTAAAAATTCAGGAAAAGAGGTGAAAAGAGTGCAGAACATAATTTTACTGCTCTTTGCCGTATTTTTTGCGGCAGGAAGCTATTTTATTCTGGCGGAGATTTTTCAGGTGCCTACATACCGTGCCAGCAGGGCTATTCTGACCATGGGAAAGAAGCAGAAGAGACAGACAAAAAGCGCAGATGCTTTTATTCTGGAGATTTCCGGCAGAATTGCCCGTTTTCTTCCCATGGATGAGTATAAAAGACGGAAACTGGCGGCAACGCTGCGTTCCGCGGAAATACCGATGACGCCGGAATTGTACATGGCTCAGGTTTATGTAAAAGCGGGGCTGATGTTTTTATGCATAATTCCGTGCCTGCTCACTGTGCCCCTGCTCTTTCCGGTGTTTCTGGCGATGGGAACAGGCGTATTCTTTTCGGAGAGCGGGAAAGCGGAAAAAATGGTAAAAAAGCGGCGGGAAGAAATTGAGTTTGAACTGCCGAGGTTTACGGCTACTATTACACAGGAGCTGATGGCAAGCAGGGATATTCTTTCCATGCTGGAGGCGTACCAGAAGAACGCAGGACCGGCAATGAAAAACGAGCTTGCCATTACCACGGCAGATATGAGGACGGGGAATTATGAAGCGGCGCTTACCAGACTGGAAGCTAGAGTTTGCAGCGCCATGCTCTCCGATGTGGTAAGGGGGCTGATCGGATGCATTCGCGGAGACGACGGCGTGGCTTTTTTCCGTATGCTGTCCCATGATATGAAGCAGCTTGAGGTGCAGCGCCTGAAAAAACTGGCGATGGAAAGACCGCCCAAAATCAGACGGTATTCATTCCTGCTGCTTGCCTGTATGCTGTTAGTTTATATGGGAGTCATGGGATATCAGATACTGGGAACCATGTCGGAAATGTTTTAGCGGGAGAGGCGGATCATGAAAAGAAGAATAAAAGATATTTACAGGAGCCGGGAGGGAGAAGGGTACATAGACGCCGCTGTAGGCGTTTTATGCCTGATGCTTGTGGTGGCGCTTGCCATGATAACATTTCCGGTATTTTTAAAGAAACAGCAGCTTGACTCCTTTGCCGGTGAAATTGTCAGGCAGGCGGAAATTACAGGGAGTACAAATGTATCCGGCAGGATCGCGCAGCTTAAGCAGGAAACCGGATTGGATCCGCAGATACAATGGGACTGCGATTATTACAGCGGATGCAAGGTGCAGTTGAACGGGGATATTGAGGTAACGCTTACACAGAGAGTCGATATCGGTTTCTTTGTGTTTGGCTCTTTTCCTATTGATTTGAAAGCGAAGGCAAGCGGAAAGAGCGAGGTTTATTATAAGTAAAAAGCGAAGTGGTTACAGGAAAGGTTTGAAAATGAGAAAAATAAGAGATATAGCCGGTGACAGGAAGGGAATGTCTTATCCGCTCACGGTGGCGCTGGTGCTGGCGCTTCTGACCGTCTTGTGTGTGGCGGCAGAATTCTTCCGCCTTTCCATTACCGCCTATGGGGTTAGAAACGCCCTGCAGGAGTCTGTCATATCCGTAGCGGTTACGAACTATAATGAGGTCTATGACGGATTAAGGGAGGGATACAGCGGCGGTTATTTTATGACGGGGGAGGAGTGGGAGGAAAACCTTGACTACGGGGATGTGTATACGCAGCTTGACCGCCTGCTGGGAACGAACCCTGACGGCAGTTATCATGTGAAATGGCAGGGGAACGGATATGAGTTCCGGATAACCGGACTGAATATGGTTATCCGAAATGTACCATTTGCGCCGGACAGCACCGAACGGAATTTGGAAGCGGACGTTTCGGTGTAGCTGGAGATCCCCTTATCTTTCGGATGGGACGCCCTGCCGCCCGTCCGAATGACAATCAGGACAAAAGCAGCCTATATGCCCAAGTTTTGAAAACAATAGACAGGCGTGCGGATATATGGTAGATTTATGTAATATGTTTTTTATATGCCGGAAAATGTCTGGACGCATTCAAAAGTCTGTTGTATGATGGAGTTGGATAAATATAGGACAGCATTTGCCGTAAAATAATTTTATGGAGAGTGAGGTCTTTCAATGAAAAAAGAATATGAGAAGAAAAAGAAAATGGTGATTCTTGGGCTTGCGGCAGTGGCAGTATGCCTGGCGGGAGGATTGTGTTATTATCTGATGAAAATCGGAACGCCGATAGAGATGGAGAAAGAGCCGGTGCGGCAGGACATAGAGCAGCCGGAAGTGACGGTTCCTGAAATTGATATGACAAAGGAAACGGATGTTTTGAAGGAAAACGAAGGCGCAGGATGGCGGGAGGATCATGCAGAAAGTAACAGGCAGGAAACTGTTGATGTCCGGACGGACAGCGTGCAGGACGGGAAGAGCGGCGAAGTCCCTTTGACTAAAGACGATTCAGAGCTGCCTGCAGAAAAACCGGAAATAAAGAGTCCGGATGAGATGGAGAATCCGGAACAGCCCCCGCAGTATGAACCGGAGGAAACGGAGCCGGAGCAGAAACCGGAGGAACCGGCAGGGGGAGACACCAATGAGAACGGGCAGATATATGTGCCGGGGTTCGGATATATGGACGCCCCCGATGCACCTGCATCTTATCCCGCTGATTCGGACGGAGACTGGAATAAGCAGATCGGAGATATGAATTAAACAGAATAAGAAATGAATCAAGGAGCATGGCAGAACGCCATGCTCTTTTTGGCTTTTTGTAAAAGCCGGAAGGGAGGCAGCTTGAAAAGATTATGGCTGGCAGTATTTCTATCAATAATTATGCTGCTGTCCGGCACGCGTGACGTTTATGCGGAGGGAAGCGGAAACGTAGATGGCGGCGGAGGCGGACTGAATCAGGGAACAAAAGCATATAACTGGCCGGGGAATTCTTATCAGGGAGTGCGTGTCACAGTAGTGGATGCCGGATCCGGCAGTATTGCGGCGGGTCCCTTGGATTTTTCTAATAAGGATTTGTCGGGAATATCCGGAAAAATGATACATTTTGGAAAAGTAAGCAAGATGCAGTACCGGAACGGAGCGGCTCTTAATGCCCAGACATCCCAATATGTCTGTTATAAGCCGGCCAATGCCATCCCCCAAGTCATATCCAGCAACAGCAGTAAAGCTAGCATTATACAAATCAAGAGGTATTTCTGTTCGGAAGGGGCAGCTTCCATGGTGGCGGCAAAGGCGGGCATGGATGTGGAAACACTTACAAATGGCTCTTACAAGCTGGTGGTCGAGCCGGTTATCTATTTAATCTATAACAATCTGTATTTTGCCATGACAACTACCGAAGCCGGACTTTATAACCGCATAGTGGGCGGTGACCTGGGGGCGCATTTCCCTACGGTAGTAATGAAAAATCTCGCCCTCGCCTTGTTTCTTGAGAAAGGAGATATGGGATTTTCCGCTTATACCGGTTCTAAAACTACGGCAAGGAACACGGAGGAAATGATACAGACGCTGGGGATCGGCATTATAAGCTATAAAGGCGCACCGCCTGCGGAAGCGGAGTATGATGT
>CAJUNP010000012.1:0-9594 GCA_910587935.1 uncultured Lachnospiraceae bacterium | reverse complement strand
ATCGGGTGGATACGGATGTGATTACTTCTACAACGCTTTCGACAACAGATGAGATTAATAATGATGACAAAGCAGTTGTGACATTTTCCATGGGAGGCAGGAGCTACCGGATGACGGGCGTGGTAATTCCGAAGAATGGAAGCCAGTTAGTATGGGTAAAGTGGCATACACCGTCCGAGCCCTGTGAGATTACTATTAACATATCTACAGATAAAGGAACACTTTCTACTACTGCGGTCAGGGCTAATGTGATCGATCTGAATGAGGATCCGCCGCCGGATCCCATGGCGGATGACCGTTATGATGGTTACAGCAGACCAGCTGTACCAGCGGGACAGAACGCGGAAAACCTGAATTGGGGAGTCTGGCGGTGCTGGTGGCATGCCGACTGGGTGTGGGTTCCGGACTGGAACTGGGAGAATGGAAGCCATAACAGCGGCTGTCCTGACGGA
Source organism: uncultured Lachnospiraceae bacterium (assembly GCA_910587935.1). Lineage (GTDB taxonomy): Bacteria > Bacillota > Clostridia > Lachnospirales > Lachnospiraceae > MGBC143606. The sequence goes on along the minus strand of CAJUNP010000012.1, from coordinate 9,142 downwards.
TGCAGTTCCAGCCACGGCCGTTGGGTAGATAACGGAGAATATGTTGACAGAGGCTGGTATGACTATGCACTGGATAGGTATTCCGCTTCTTTGACTGCATCGATAAAAATTGTTCCGGATGAAAAAAATCCCACTGCATCGGGAGGCGTACTGAAATCAGGCTACGGCATTAATATGACTGCCTCAGCGGATATGCGTTCCGGCGCACCGGAAGGGCATATTACACAGGCGCAGACCTGCGCGGCTTATTTTCCGGAGTTTCATTATGAGGATTACTGGCGTCTGCTGGAACGGACAAGTCCGGGATATACGGCGGAATTTCAGTTTCAGAAAAATGAATACAGTACCTATGGCAGAAGGACGCATTTTATGCCGGTCTGGTTTCCAGATGGGAATTATACCGTATATGCTCAGGTCATGGACGCATGGACGCCGGCCGGGATGCTCCAGATGCATTTAAATGATACGCTGACGGTTCAGGACAATTTGTTTTCTGACTGGCATGTGCGTCCGGTAAATTGAAATGTGAAAAGAAAGAGAGGAAAAAATGGAAAGCCTTTTATTCCCTGTTATTATGCTTGCCGTCACCTTAACCGGCGGCGGCATTTTACTTTTATACTTGAAAAACGTTAGGAAAAACCCACGTCCGGATGAAGACAGTGCGGCCATGCATACGGCACAGCAGTTTATTAATGTAAGGGACATCCGGGGCAAGTGCCTGTATACCCGTGACGGACTGGCGTTTGTCTATCTGAGGATTCACGCCATCAGCATTGATTTATACAGCAAAGCGGAAAAAAATGTATTAATCAGAACGCTTACGGCAGAGCTTTCCGATATTCAGTATCCCTTTAAATTTATGGCGCTGTCACGGCCGGTGGATATATCGCCGCTGATCACGGAGATGGGAGAGATGCTAAAAGAAGCGGAGGATAAACAAAAGGAGCTGCTCCGCCAGGAAATGCTGCAGATGGGCGGCTTTGCCCTGTCCGGGGAGATTGTGGAGCGGCAGTTTTATATTGCTTTGTGGGAGAAGCAGGAGGAGGGAAGCGAGCGCGAGCTGTTAAAAAGGGCATCCCTTCTTGGCGAAAAATTCGCCGTTGGCGGCGTGAACTGCGATATTCTTTCGGAAAAAGAGATTGTCAGGCTTATTAACCTTGTAAACAATCCGTCCTATATCCATTTGGAAGATGCGGAGACAGAGGCGGGCATACCGATGCTGAAAGGAGTGGTGCAATGAAACGGACAATGCAGACGGCGGAGCAGGCGCCGGTAAATAATGCCCTGCTGAATGTAGTGACTCCCATGGGATTATCTTTTGAAAAGAACCGGCTTTCCATCGGGGAGAATATTGGAAAGGCTTACGGGATTATACGCTATCCGCAGAAAGTGGACGTGGAATGGTTATCGAAGCTGACAAACATCCCCGGCACTTTAGTGTCTATCGGTTTTAAACCGGTAGATAACGGGGCGCTTATCAATGCCATTTCCCGAAACGTGGTGCAGCAGAGGGGGCTCGCGGACGGGGCAAAAGATCCCTTGTCGAGACAGCGGGCGGAAAAGGCGGCTGATGACGGGGAAAAGATCATTATGCAGATTGACAGGGAGGGCGAGACGGTAGGGCTGATGAGCGTGGAGGTCATGCCAGTGGCAGGGGATGAAAAAGAGTTTAAAAAAGCCTGCCGCAGGGCGGAGGGCACAGCCAGTGTTATGAAATGCAAGATACGGGCTATTCCAAACTTACAGAAAGAAGCGTTCATGCATCTTTCACCTACTTTTCCCAATCATGCCAAGATGGAGAGTATTCTTCAGAAAGTAGTTCCGTTTTCTACTTTTGTGGGCGGTTTTCCTTTTGCCAGCAGCGGCTTTAATGATGGGGAGGGGTACTATTTTGCCAAGGATCGAAACGGCGGACTGGTTATTGTGGATACATGGAGGCGTGGCGGAGACAGGACAAACAGCAATTTCTGCGTCATGGGTAATTCGGGCGTGGGGAAGTCTACGGCGATCAAACATATCCTACTGTCAGAATACATGAAAGGGACACGAGTTATCGTCATTGATCCCGAATCGGAATACAAGGACCTGTGCCAGAACTTAAACGGAGATTGGATTAATGCGGCGGGCGGTTCCAAAGGCAGGATCAACCCACTTCAGGTCAGACCGTCGCCCAGAGATGACGAGGAGGAGAAAGAAGAAATGCGGCTGTACCGGGATGAAGGTTATGGCATGAATGACCTGGCTCTGCATATGAAAAATCTGGAGATTTTTTTCAGCCTTTATATCCCGTCGCTGACGGATATGCAGAAAGCGGTTCTGAAAAGATGCCTGGTGGAGCTGTACCAGAAGTTTCATATTACTTGGGATACGGACATAGCCGGACTGGAACCGCAGGATTTTCCGATTTTCTCAGACCTGTATGCGCTGGTTCTGGAAAAAACAAAAGAGGAAAAAGAAAACCAGGTATATGCCGATCTTGCCATGCTGCTGTACGATATCGCAGAAGGAGCTGACAGTTTTATATGGAACGGCCATACTACGGTGTCTGGCAGTTCACGGTTTACGGTTATGGATACTCATGCTTTGCAGGAAACCGGTGATAATATCAAGCGCACCCAGTATTTCAATATCCTGACCTATAACTGGGAGCAGATGAGCCATGACAGAGAGGAGAGGGTGCTGTTAATCTGTGACGAAGCATACCTGATGATCGACCAGAAGGTTCCGCAGTCTCTGGTTTACCTGAGAAATGTGATGAAGCGTGCCAGAAAATACGAAGCGGCGCTTGGCATTATTTCCCACAGCCTTGTTGATTTCCTGCATGAGAGCATTAAACAGTACGGGCAGGCGCTGCTCGATATCCCATGCTACAAGATTCTGATGGGGACAGACGGAAAAAACCTGAAAGAAACCGCAGACCTGTATGACCTGACGGAAGCGGAACAGGAGCTGCTCTTAGCTAGAAAAAGGGGACACGCGTTGTTTATGGCAGGAGCAAAGCGGCTTCATATTCAGTTCGACATACCGGAGTACAAATTCAACTATATGGGGAAAGGCGGCGGACGGTAAAAAGTTCGCCTTTTGAAGGAGGAAAGAAAGTGGCAGATCCAATAGAAGCGAAGCTTTTGGCAGAGGCAGCTTTACAGGCGGTAAAAGACAAGGAAAGCAGAAAAAGGCTGTTTGCGATTATAGCAGGTCCTGTTATTTTTCTGCTGCTTCTGGTGGCGTTGGTGTTATATCTTGCTACCAGCCCGCTGTCCGCTCTAGCCGGATGGCTGTCAGGAGATGAGACTGCCGCCGTGGATGAGTTTCAGAAAGACTATGGATATAACAATGATTCCGGTATTTTTGAGAGGGATTTCAGAGAGGCGGACGGACAGGAATATGACGAGGACATCCTGCTTGGCAGGGAGGGCGGAATACAGGTCGTTTACTATAATCAGCTGGATGAGAGATGGGCTGATGAACCATACGGGCAGGACAAAATCGGCACCCATGGATGCGGACCCACCAGTATGAGTATTGTGGTATCCACTCTGACAGGAATAAACGTGGATCCGGTGGAGATGGCAAACTGGTCCTGTGAAAACGGCTATTATTGCAAGGGAGGCGGCTCCTATCACAGTCTGATACCAAATGTGGCACAGCACTGGGGGCTTAATGTGGACGGAAATCTAAACGGAGCGGATGTGGCGGATGCACTGGCAGAAGGAAAACTGGTGGTCGCTATTATGTCAAAGGGGCATTTTACAAAAAGCGGGCATTTTATAGTATTGCGTGGCATTACGGCAGAGGGCAGGGTGCTGGTAGCGGATTCAGCCAGCCTGAAACGGAGCAGTCAGGAGTGGGATCTGTCCCTTATTTTAGCGGAAGCAAAACAAAGAGTAGGGGCAGGCGGTCCGTTCTGGGCAATTTACCGTGAAAAGAGTTTCTGAGGTGCGAAAGAACAACACCTGAGTAACCAGAGGGGAGACGAGAGGAAATGATTTTATATTTAGCATCCCAGCAGCACACCAATCTGCTGGATTTTCTGGCAGAGAGAGAAGAGATGTTGCCGGTTAAGAAAATGACGGGGAATTTCATGCTGAAGCAGTTTGTTATTTACGATATGCGGAATTTTTCACACTGCACGGAGTTGGTGTTAGACCGTATTGCTTTTGGGGATGAGGACAGAAACTTTGTCCAGACCATCGAGGAATTCCTGACCATGTATAATGCCAGAATTACGGTTATCTGCGAAGGGTTAAAAGAAAGCGATCCATTGTGTAGGGCATTGTTGGATGCGGGAGTGGGAAATATTGTTACCGATGTGGAAATCCGGGGGATGCAGGAGGAAATATGGCAGTCTTTAAGCAGTCAGGGCATGACAAGGTATACACCCAAAGAAAGAAAAAGGTCGAAGGTACAGGAGCAATACCGCTTTATGGCGAATGGCATCAGGATTGCAGTGTTTGGTTCCCAAAACCGTATCGGCACGACTACGGCAGCATTAGGCTTTACCGCCTGGCTCGGGAGCGTAGGAGCAAGTGTGGCTTATGTGGAGAGGAATACCGGTGGAATCATTCGTTATTTGTCAGATGCCTATGAGATGGATGAGGAAGCGGGCGGATATCGTCTGGAAAAAATGTGGTATGGAACACAGATACCAGATGTGGGTTTTCATTTTCTGCTTGAGGACTATGGAACAGACAGGCTGGATGCAGATACAGATATTTTGCTTCTTGTCTGCGGTACAAAGCCCTACGAAGTCGTACATACCATGAAGCTTCTGGAACAGTATGAAACAAAAGAAGCCTTTATACTGTGCCCTTTTGTGGAAAAAGCATTGCAGGACACTTATGTGGAAGCCTTTCAAACAGACTATCATAAGGTGTTTTTTCTGGAATATCAGCCGGACTGTATGAACGGCAGTCCTAATGCAAAGATTTATAAGACTATTATTGAAAGGTATATAGCCGGGGAGTGATTCCCCGGCGTTTGCACGATTAAGTATGAATTAATGAAAAAAGTAGAATATCAAATATTTTGTCAATTTTTGTATTAAAAATTATTTTTATATCTGTATAATAAAGGAAAACATTATGCGTAGGGAGGGGACTGCCATGCTGCAAATAGCAATTTGTGATGATGAAAGGGAAGACTTTTTGAATATGTAGCTTGTAGTAGGAGGTAATGGATTTTTATGGAATCCGCAATAATATTCAGTATTTTGAAACTGGGGAAGAATTATTGGCATCTTCTGTTTCATTTGATTTGGTTTTTATGGATATTATGCTGAATGAGGAAAACGGTATTGAAATAGGGAAGAAGCTGTATTGGAAAAATAAATCTGTAAAAATTATTTTTCAGCAAATGAAAGGATTAGTTGGTACTGGAGAGTACGAACACTTTCATTTCCGAGGAAGTGACAATATTAGAAGAGATCATACGCATTTATGGGAAAAGATGATGGGACATCGAAGTCGTTTGCAAGGTCTGCAAATCCTATCTGCAGCGTGTGAAAGAATAACGACATTTTATATGTTCACAGTGGGATAAGTTATTGATTGCTTTGAAAGAGTCTATGATAAGAGGTAGTGCATCCAGATTGGCTGGAAAACTTTACAGCGACCTCTTGATTTCAAATACACAGAAGAATCTGTTTGACCAAAGAGCCAATTCGTAAGACTGGTTAGTGTGGGAAGCATTCAGTAAACCTTTGTTGCAGTCAACTGGGATAAGATGATACGGACACAGAGGGACAATATACTTATAAAACAAAAAGTGGGAAAAAAAATAGAGTTTATCTTTCCAAAAGTCAAAACCGGTGAGCTGCTTTTAGAGGACAACTATAACCTATTTAAAAATGATATATTTAATACAAATATCAGTAATGTGATTATAGTATCCAGATATGGGTTTTCATCCGGAATTCTGACGAATAATATATCACCTGTAAATAGAAACAAAGCGTTATGTCTGAGTGAAGATGTTTTTATTGGTTTTATATGCCAAAGCATCAGCTGTGGTGATGGTAATGGATTAGATGGATTTTCAAATGCTATGTGGGATTTGTTTGGTGAGATCGAGCAGAACAGTAATCGATCAATTATGAGTATCCTGAAAAATTATGTTGAAATCCAAGTATATTTTCATTTCCTACTACAATATATTTATGGTTAATACCCCTTACAGCCAGTAAGGAATTACCCATCTTGTTGCTTAAGCTGTTAGAATGAATAAGGCAATAGGTCTGGCCGTCACCTCCTAGGACTTTACGTCCGTAATTAAGTCAGCCAACCAGCCCTCATTCGCAGCATTCGTTTTACGCAGGTTGAACCCAAAGGCGTTCGTGTGATACCCAGTAGATTGAATAGGCAATGGGAAAACTGGTATTGACCATTGCTAATACATTACAAAGGAGTATCTATTATGGACGCTGTTGGTATTGATGTTTCCAAAGGCAAGAGCACTGTCACCATCCGCAGACCCGGCGATATTGTCGTCATGCCTCCCCGCGACATCCCACATACACAGTCCGCCATCAATGACCTGATCGCGCAGATCAAGGAACTTGACGGGGATACAAAAGTCTGCATGGAGCATACCGGAAGGTACTACGAACCGGTTGCCACATGGCTTTCTGATGCCGGTATCTTTGTCAGCGCCGTTAATCCCATGCTCATCAAAGAATTCGGAGACGATTCCCTGCGATCTCCCAAGACCGACAAGGCTGATTCCAAAAAAATCGCACGTTATACCCTTGACCGCTGGGCGAAACTGAAGCAGTATGGAAGCATGGATAAAACACGCAACCAATTAAAAACCATGAACCGCCAGTTCGGTTTCTATATGGATCAGAAGACTGCCATAAAAAACAACCTCATTGCCCTGCCCGACCAGACCTTTCCGGGTGCTAATGACTTCTTTGACAGCCCTGCCCGCAGCGACGGCAGCCAGAAATGGGTGGACTTTGTCTATACCTACTGGCATGTGGACTGTGTGCGCTCCAAGTCTCTGGATGCCTTTACGGAGCATTACCAGAACTGGTGTAAACGCAAAGGCTATAACTTCAGTGCCGCCAAAGCAGCGGCCATTTATCAGCTTTCCTCTGACATGATCGCCGTATTCCCAAAGGATGACGGCACAAAGATGCTGGTACGGCAGGCCGTGGCAATGCTGAATACTGCATCTGAAACGGTGGAATCCCTCCGTGTGAAAATGGACGAAACCGCATCCACGCTGCCAGAATACCCTGTCGTCATGGCAATGAACGGTGTTGGTCCTACCCTCGGCCCCCAGCTCATGGCTGAGATCGGGGATGTGACACGTTTCACGCACCGCGGTGCGCTGACCGCTTTTGCAGGCGTTGACCCCGGAAAAGATGAATCCGGGCAGCACGTCCGTAAAAGTGTGCCTACCACAAAGAAAGGCTCTCCTTATCTGCGCAAGACCCTCTTCCAGATCATGGACGGTCTTATCAAGCGTTCCCCCGTGGATGATCCCGTTTATGCTTTCATGGACAAGAAGCGGGCACAGGGCAAGCCTTATTACGTCTACATGACTGCCGGGGCAAACAAGTTCCTCCGCATTTATTACGGGCGGGTAAGGGAATATCTTTCCGCACTGGCGGAAGCCGAAAATATCTAAACAGGTGCCCTTGCTTTTCATCAGACCAGCGTGCTGCGGTGGTCTGTTTGTGGTACTTATTTTTCAACCTGTATAAAATTTTCAAAGTTCACAAATTTCTGCTTGACTTTTTATTTGCAGACTTAATTAAATGATTTTTAATAATTCATATAAATCACTTATGCCTTCTTCATTTTCTTCAAAGCGCTTTATAGAAATGAATTTGCAATTGGCATTTAGTGCTGTTTGACTATCTTTTTCTTCGTCTCCTACAAAGATTAATTTTGTGATTGGAACTTTATATTTTTCGGATATCATTTGCAATCCCTTACAATTAGGTTTTCGATATCCAGAAACAGCAGACGAAACATAATAATCAATGTAATCTAATAATTCAGAAATATCCCTTTTGAAAATATTGTCTGGCATAGCATTTGGCAAATCTGTAAGTGTAGCAATAATATAGTCGCGTTCTCTTAATATACTTAATACAGGAATTACATCTGAATAAATTTCTGCTTTTAATTTTAAACCAAACCAAAACGTTTCTATGCACTTTGAAATAGGTACATCTATATGCCAATGTTCCAATATTTGGGCAAAAATAAACTCCGCAGAATATTCCGTCTCTCTATAATTGATTCTCGGATTAAAATTTTCTAACATTTGGACCGTCTTTCCAATCACTTCATTCGACATTTTACAATTATATCTTTGATTAATTTCATTAACACCTTGCCGATAAAAATCTACCCAAGAAGAAGGCATTCCCACATATTGCATTAACGTACCGCCTAAGTCAAAAACTATTACTTTCACAATGCTTCTCTCCTACACCTGCAATTCATTCTACCCACTCATCAATCCTAATATCACCTATTTAATATGATTATACAACAAAACTCTTTCTTAATCCAGTAGATTATTTTTTCCATCTGTGCATTTTAAAATAAGTTCAATACTAAACCTAAATTATTCACGATAATTTAATTAACAGCGACTAAGACCGCATAGTTACTACATTTTAATCCAATAAGTGAATTAAAAGGAACATCCATTTGTGGTAAAATTAAGGTGTCGAATCTTAAATAATAACCCAAAAGGAACCCTTTATGAGTATTGTAAACACCTTATCGCTTGAATGCAATAGACAAATTAAAGTAAATTTTGCGGGAGGTGATTTATCGTTACTGCTCAGAGGAGACAGTGGTTTTGCAAAACCGGAATTCTATGACCAGTGTGAAACAAACAGCGTGTCATATCTCATCCGCCTGAAAGAAAACGGTAAGCTGCGGCTGCTTGCTTCAGATATTGATGAGCGCCTTACCGCAGCAACCGGAAATGACGTGGTATTTTATGCCGTATGCTATGGAGAATTTATGTACCAGACCGGTTCATGGAAGTATCCCGTCGTGTTGTATGAAAAATAGAAAAACCTACGGATCGATTGATCCACATGTATACATTCATAGTTACAAAGTAAGCGCCTAATTTCGGGGTGTATCCCTGAAGATGTATTCCGGATCTCACGCTA
>CAJUNP010000011.1:63420-71364 GCA_910587935.1 uncultured Lachnospiraceae bacterium | reverse complement strand
AATTTTGTGCGTTGCCATCGGGCATTTTTGGTAAACAAAAATAATATAAAAGAAGCTGACACTAAAAATCGAATCATCCATTTTGCCAACGGAGAAACTTGCTTGATGTCCACACGCATGATGAAAGGGCTTTAAAGAAATTTTCAATACTGTCATCTGTTCCGTTATGTCCTGTGCCTGCTTCATACCCTCTATGAGTCGTTCAAAGCGTTCCTGCGCCTGCCTGTCAATACCGGCAAGATAAGCGTTAAGTTTGCCGCTTGTGAGAAGATTGGTGTATGTAACCTTTCGGCATTGCTTCAGATAGTTCAGATGCCGCTGTCCCCATATGCCTATTGATTGCTCTTCTTCGGCGGGTAATCGTAAGTATCTTATTACCTTGTCGGCATCTCAAACTCCGCAAGCGCTTTGTTCAAATAATCGTTAAATGGTTTCATGATTCGGAAAAGTTCCGCTGCTTTTGCAAGAAATATTTCTACATTTTTCAGTTCTTCGTCTTTAAGAGGATATTCCAGATACCAGCTCTTAAATTTCAGATATTCCCCTTGCGGATGTTCTTTCTCATATCCCGCAGGAACATTTTTTAATGCGGTCCCCTGTACGGTAAAATATTTTTCAAACTCCGGCTCATGTATGATCTTTTCCCATTCGTCGCCATTCCGGACAATATAATCCCGTATCATTGTTGTTGCATCCTTAAACATGTCCGCGAATAAACCTCCTCCTAAAAAAGATTGATCCCGGGGTTTTATCATAACATAGTAGCCAACAGGAACAGGCAGTTTACCTTTAGAGGAAATATGGGCGCGAAACGCAGGATTGTAAGGCGACTTGTCATGGCTGAAGCGGGTATCCCTGACAAGCTTAAAGGTAAGGTCTTTCGGATTATTATGTAAAATACTGCTGTCAAATTTTCCGATTTCCATCATCAATGCCTGTAATAACGTTTCAAATTCGGCATTTGCCTTTTTAAAGTCATTCTTATTCGCATGATACCATTCACGATTATTGTTCAGGTTCAATGCAGATAAATAATCAATAATAAACTGTGTATTCATAATTTGACATCTCCTTTACGATTTTTGGATAACGGATAGCTGCGTCGAATTTAAAAACTCCTGTAGCAGATGTTTTGTGCGTTCGGGAGACCGATAGGGTTTACAGAACAAAAAATCCTGAGATAAATCATCAATATCTTCCATGGCATTTTTTACATCTATTATGGTCTGAGCAGGAATTTCCGTGGCTGTCACATAATTCAATTGCAGCGGGTTTATCCGTTGGTTTTGTATTGCATAATTTACTCTGTCTTTACATTTACATCTGCCTCTGCCATACTCTCCACAATACTGTCCAAGAAAGTCCGCCACTTTTTTGCGTATTCTGGAAAGCCGCTGCCGATACGCCTCCGGTGTTATTTCCAAAATATCACCCGCCATACGGCTGTCAATCTTAAACATCGTACCCAATATGAAAATGCATCTGCTTTCCATATCCAGGCACTGCAGCATCACATTGGTACAGGACATTTTCAGTTCTTCCGCTAATATATCCCTTTCCACATTCTGCGTTAAATCCGGCACATCCTGTATTTCTCCGTTTTCTATGTCATTTCCATAATACTCAAAACAGAGTGGATAACGGGCGAACATATGCTTTTTGTAATTTTTCAGATGATTTGCTGCAATGCTGAATACCCACGTTGTGAATAAGCTATCCCCCCGAAAAGAGGACAGATGTGTTATCATTTTCAATAAAATGTCCTGGGTGGCATCTTCCGCATCTGCAAATGTACCAAGCATCCGTAAAGATAAATTGAATACAATATCCTGCACACTTGTTACAAGGGTCTCAAGGGCTTTTTTATCCCCTGCCGTGGCCTTCTCAACCAAAGCCAGTATTTCTTCATTCGTTTTTTTATTCATAGATTATTACCTCCTGGTTAATTAGACAACGCTCTTTTGTCTGTGTGACAGACCATTAAATTATTCTGTAAAACAAAGCAGAACACTTGTGAATGCTCTGCCCGGTCATGTCTATTATACATAGAGTTGCGAGAAAGTGTTCTTCTCTAATTTATATGCGTTCAAAAAACAACATAATAACTATCGCTGTTCTATTCTATACAAAAGTCTTCTTTTCGCCTTTACTTATGATATGGCTCTCCATTCATAATCCGAAATCCCCTGTAAATCTGCTCACACAAAATTACCCGCATCAGCTGATGCGGGAATGTCATTTGCGAAAAACTGATTTTCCGGTCCGCCCGTCTGCTGACGCTTTCATGCAGCCCCAGGGAACCGCCTATTACAAACACAATCTGGCTTTTACCTGTAACCCCTAACTGCTGCAGCATCCCGGAAAAAGACACTGAATCCAGTTCTTTTCCCAGAATTTCCAGCGTTATTACGTAAGCGTCGCCGCTTATTTTTCCGAGAATCCGCTCAGCTTCTTTTTGCAGAATCTGCGCCTTTAACGCTTCGCCTGCATGATCCGGCGTTTTCTCATCTAAAACCTCTATGATTTCCAGACGGCAATACCGGCTTAACCGTTTGCCGTATTCTTCCAGCGCTTCCCGGAAAAACTTTTCCTTTATTTTTCCCACAGCCAGAATCGTGATTCTCATTGCCACGCTCTATTACTCCTTAAACACTTCTTCATAAATATGATCGACAAAATCCTCCAAAAATCCTTCATCCAGATTCATGAACTTGTCCGACAACAGACGTTTTAATTCTTCATTCCGTTTAAAATATTTCAGTTCGGAAGGCAGCTGCAGCGCATCGGCGCCAAACAGTTCTTCATCCAGCGCTTCCGCTTTCAGATTAGCAAGACACCATTCCCTCATCGTATCGGACAGCGTACTGTCAGACTCCGCTTTTTTTGCAAAAATCCTGGAATTACGCAGGGATACCATACCCATCACAATAAAAAGAATAAACAGGGCGAACATAACGCCATATACCATAAATCTGGTGACGCCGTAAAAATAAAGGGGAATCACACCGACCATAACAAGAACAAGCAGGATAATGCCGATCACGCCGACAGACAACAGAGTCCACGCAGAGGACTTATTGTCCTCTGCCCGCTCTGCATTATTACGATATATTCCTGACTTGTATCCGTCCTTCGGCCGTTCTTTCATCTGAATAACTTCGGGTTTTGCCTCGGATTCTTCCCATGCCTGTTCTTCCGGCGCCTGATCCGATTCGTTTTCCGGATAAACATCCTCTTCCTGATCCGCCGGTTCTTCTAAAGAATCAACCAATTCACAGTTACATTCCGTACAGACCGTAAACCCTTCCCGGTACTCATTTTTACATTTCGGACAATATGACATGGCACATCCCTCCTGCTATACAATGTAATCCATACAGGAACGATTCTGCGTTACGCTTCTTACAAACTTTCCGGCCTCCACATGGGCAGGATGAACCTGATAAGCTTTAAGCGCCTCCACGGTCTCAAATTGTGAAACCAACGCTATGTCCCGGTTGCTGGAATCAAGTTCATTAACAACAACCCGAATGGAAACGGCTCCTTCCACCAATTCTCCAATCGGTTCCAAAAGCTCTTTCATCCTGGCTCCCGCTTCGTTCTTTTCCTCTCTGCTCAGTGAATCCAAAAAGTTCCACATTACAATATGATGTACCATAATCCATCCCTCCATAGTCAAGAAAACTTTCTGATACTTTCGCAATACATCCCCAAAATCCCTGTTCCGAAATTATTTACTCCTTAAATATTCGTCAATTCCTTTTGCTCCCGCTTTTCCGGCTCCCATAGCAAGAATAACGGTAGCCGCGCCCGTTACGGCATCGCCTCCCGCGTATACGCCTTCTTTGGAGGTCTGCCCGTTTTCTTCCTGTGCAACAATACATTGCCACTTGTTTGTCTCAAGTCCTTCCGTAGTAGAAGAAATCAACGGATTGGGGGAAGTTCCCAGCGACATAATTACCGTATCCAGATCAATTACAAATTCCGAATCCGGCATCACCACGGGTCTTCTTCTACCCGATTCATCCGGCTCGCCAAGCTCCATCCTGACGCATTTCATACCGCATACCCATCCGTTTTCATCCGCAAGTATTTCCACCGGATTCGTAAGCAGATCAAAAATAATGCCTTCCTCTTTTGCATGATGCACTTCTTCTACTCTGGCTGGGAGCTCCTCCTCGCTTCTGCGGTACACAATATGCACCTCTGCGCCAAGACGCAGCGCCGTTCTTGCAGCATCCATAGCTACGTTGCCGCCTCCCACGACAGCCACCTTTTTCCCTCTCATAATAGGCGTACTGGAATTCTCGTCAAAAGCTTTCATCAGATTGCTTCTGGTCAGATATTCATTGGCGGAAAATACGCCGTTTGCCTGCTCTCCCGGTATTCCCATAAATTTGGGAAGTCCCGCGCCGGAACCGATAAAGACGGCGGAAAACCCCTCTTCATTCAGAAGCTCGTCGATGGTAACGGACTTACCTACCACTACATTCGTCTCAATCTTCACACCTAACGATTTTACATTTTCAATTTCTTTTGCCACAACGGCTTCTTTCGGCAGACGGAATTCGGGAATTCCGTATACAAGAACGCCTCCCGGCTCATGGAGTGCTTCAAAAATCGTCACATCGTAGCCCATTTTGGCAAGATCGCCCGCACAGGTAAGGCCTGCGGGACCGGAACCGATTACGGCAACCTTTTTGCCGTTTTTCTCTTTGGCTCCCTGAGGCTTGATACCGTTTTCCCTTGCCCAGTCCGCTACAAAGCGTTCCAGTTTTCCGATAGAAATCGGCTCTCCCTTGATGCCCCGGATACATTTGCCCTCGCACTGGCTTTCCTGGGGGCATACGCGTCCGCAGACTGCGGGAAGTGCGCTGGCCTCGCTGATGACCTGATAAGCCGCTTCAATATCTCCCGTTTTAACCTTCTCAATAAAAGCGGGAATATCAATGGCAACGGGGCAACCTTTTACACACTGTGCGTTCTTACAGTTAATACATCTTTCGGCCTCGCACATGGCCTCTTCCTTATTATATCCAAGACATACTTCTTCAAAGTTCGCGGCACGTTCCTTTGCATCCTGCTCGCGAACCGGGGTCTTCTTTAATACATCCATTACTCTTCACCTCCGCAGTTTCCGCAGCCGCCGTGATGGGTTGCTCCTTCTTTTGCTTTTAAGAACGCACGTCCCTCAGCGGTTTTATACATTTGCTGGCGTTTCATCGCCTGGTCAAAATCCACCTTATGACCGTCAAACTCAGGACCGTCCACACAGGCAAACTTCACTTTTCCGTCCACGGTCACCCGGCAGGCGCCGCACATGCCGGTTCCGTCTACCATAATAGGATTCAGACTGACAATGGTAGGGATATGTAACTGCTCCGTTAATTTGCAGACGAATTTCATCATAATCATAGGCCCGATTGCTACGCAGACGTCATATTTCTTTCCTTCCGCCACCAGCTCTTCAATGGTTTTCGTAACCATGCCGCTTCGTCCGTAAGAACCGTCGTCCGTGGTCACATACAGGTTACCGGCAACCGCTTTCATCTCTTCTTCCAGAATCAGCAGGTCTTTTGTTTTGGCGCCCACAATTACATCCGCGGCAATTCCGTGCTCATGGAGCCACTTTACCTGCGGATACACAGGCGCAGTTCCTACGCCGCCGGCAACAAACAGCATTTTTTTATGTTTCAGATTCTCCATATCTTCATGGACAAACTCGGAAGGACAGCCCAGGGGACCTACAAAATCATGGAAAAAATCTCCTTCTTTTAATTCTGCCATTTTCTGTGTTCCCGCGCCTACAATCTGGAATACAATTGTAATTATGCCGTTTTTTCTGTCATAATCACAGATCGTAAGAGGAATTCGTTCTCCCTCTTCATCCATTCTCACGATTACAAACTGGCCGGGCTCACAGGACTTTGCCACCCGTTTTGCTTCCACCACCATAAGATAAATATTGGCGGCAAGCTCTTCTGCTTTTAAAATTTTGTACATCTTAAATCCCTTTCTGTCCGTTTTCTTTCTAGTATGTATGATTTGGACGATATTTTCAACTGTTTCTCTAAAATTCTTCAAAAACATACTGATTTACTTCATTCAGAGAAAGGCGGTAACGCTTTCCGTCGTAAACGCCAACCGCATATAACGCGCCGGTACGGCTCTGAATTCCCTGGGTATCTTCATAAATTTCGGCAATAATATAAAAATCTCCCTGGTCCTTCACGTTGGTAACATATTGATACCTGTACAGATATTTTCCATACGTTTCGTAGGAAAGTCCCGACAAATCATAGATTTTTCCATAATCCAGCATGCCCTGCGTGATAATGTCCTCCGCATCCGACACACGCACCTGGGTGGAAAGCTCCAGATCATAATCCCTGGTAATGGTTTCTCCGCTGATTCCTTCCTCATTGTACGCCACAAACTTAAAGCGGCTTTTGCCCAAAGGCATGTTAATGGGCTTTGTATATTCGGTACTTTCCAGTCCCGGCTCGGAGCCGTCGGAAGTATAATAAACCCGGCAGCCTTCCTGAACTTCCACAAAAATCTGCGTAGGAGACGTATAATCGCCGCTGTAGGCGCTGACCTCCGGCGCAAACGGAATGGATACGTCCACGTGATAAAATTTTTTTACCACATCGCTTGCTATACCGTATTCGTTTACAAAGTAAGCGGCTATGGTATAATCGCCGTTTTCCAGAAAGATGGGCGATTCATAAACCTCGCTGTTTTCATCCGGCATACTGCCGTCCGTAGTATAATATATAATTCCCGCCGTATTCGACGTCAGCTTTAACGGGATAACCTCCTCGTAGGAACCTTCCACATAACTGAATTCCGGCACTTTTGCCATATATTTCTGAAATCCTTCTACAACCGTATCGTCTCCGAGGCTGATCAGAAAATCACTTAACTCCTGATAAGCGCCGCGTTCGGAACAGATGGCAACAACCGTATTCACGGCTTCCATTCGGATTTCTTCTTCCCCCTTTGCCGCCGCAACTTCCTGATACAAAAGAAGCGCCCTGTCCGTTTCTTTCTGCAGCAAACAGGCTTCCGCAAGCAGATACTTCGCCGTTAAGCTTGTCTGATCCAATTCCAGCGCTCTTGTGTAATACTCCACGGCGGTCCTGTAATTCTCATTATTCATGCAGGTATTCGCCTGCTCCATCTGATAATCAAAAGAAAAATACCGAAAACGTAAAATTGCTCCCACAGCAGCTAATATCAGTACAAGAACGGCAAAACCGATTCCCGCTCCCACCAGAATATGAAAACTGGCTTTATCGCGTCTTAATCTTTTTACCTCTTCCCGCAGGAATCCGTCAGGCTCCTCTTTTTCCAAATGTTCTTCCGCTGCCATATCGCCTACGACGCCGGTCAGAATTTCATGTATGCTGTTCTCTATCTCCGGTTCAAAATCCGGAACAATATGAATATCTTCCCCGCATTTTTTACAGTACAAAAAGCCTTCTTCAAGCTCGGCTCCGCATTTTGGACAATTCATGAGGCTCCTCCTTTCTAACGTATTCCTTTGGCGGCGCTGTCCTTAAAGCGTTACGGACTCTACGCAGTTATGCATCAGCATCGCAATCGTCATGGGACCTACCCCTCCCGGAACAGGTGTGATCGCACTGCATCGATCCGCCACGGCTTCAAAATCCACATCTCCGCAAAGTTTGTTTTCGGAATTCCGGTGGATTCCCACATCGATAACGACGGCTCCTTCTTTTACAAAAGATGCGTTGATCATTTTCGGCCTGCCTACCGCCACAATCAAAATATCCGCACGTCTTGCAATTTCCTCCAGATTTTTGGTACGGGAATGAGCCACCGTCACGGTTCCGTTTTCCCGAAGCAGCAATAACGCCATCGGTTTCCCTACAATGTTGCTGCGCCCGATCACTACGCACTCTTTTCCCTCAATCTCAA
>CAJUNP010000011.1:44278-63410 GCA_910587935.1 uncultured Lachnospiraceae bacterium | reverse complement strand
TTTAACAGCTGAATGATTCCCGCCGGTGTGCAGGACACAAAGCCCGGCTGCCCGATGCATAACGCTCCTACGCTTTGCGGATGAAATCCGTCCACATCCTTTTTCGGATCGATCATCCTTATGACTTTATCTTCATTGATCTGCGCGGGAAGCGGTAACTGTACCAGAATTCCGTTTACATCTTCTCTTTTGTTCAGTTCTTCGATCAGGGCAAGAAGTTCGTCCTCGCTTGTATTCTCCTCCAGTTCATAAGCAAGGGAACGTATCCCGATATATTCACAGGCTTTCTTTTTATTTCCCACATATACGCTGGAAGCGGGATCTTTCCCCACCTGAATCACCGCAAGCGTTACGGTAATCCCCTTTTCTTTTAACCGCGCTGTCTTTTCTTTTAATTCCTCTTTAATCTGCGCCGATATTTTTTTTCCGTCAATAATCTGTGGCATGCCTTTTTCCTCTCTTCCCTCATATAACTTTTTAAAATAATCCGGTAATTTTACCTTCTTCATTTACATCGATCCGGTACGCTGCAGGACTTTTCGGCAGTCCCGGCATCGTCATAACGGCGCCCGTAAGCACTACCACAAAGCCGGCTCCGGCAGATACATAAACCTCTCTGACCTGAACGGTAAACCCGTCCGGTCTCCCCAGAAGCGACGGATCGTCCGACAGCGAATACTGGGTTTTGGCCATACAGACCGGAAATCTGTCAAATCCCAGCTCCGTAAGCTTCTTTATCTGCGCTTCCGCCTGCGCACTGTAAGCCGCCGCCTTTGCACCGTAAATATTTTTGGCGACAGACTCTATTTTTTCTTTCAGTGACAGAGAATCCTCATACAATACATGAAAGCGGCTCTCCTTCTTTTCCAATGTCTCAAGCACTTTCTCTGCCAAAGAGATTCCGCCTTCACCGCCCTTTTCCCAAACCTCGGAGAGTGCAAAATCACAGGACCTGTCCCGGCAGAACTCTTCTACAAAAGCAATTTCCGCCTCCGTATCCGTAACAAAGGAATTTAAGGTTACCACGACCGGAACACCGAACTGCTGCAGGTTCTCGATATGTTTCTCCAGATTGACAATTCCTTTTTTCAGCGCCTCCGGATTCTCCTGCCCCAGATTTTCCTTAGCGATACCGCCGTTGTATTTCAACGCCCGGATCGTTGCCACAAGAACCACCGCATCCGGTTTAAAGCCGCCCAGACGGCACTTAATGTTGAAAAACTTTTCGGCTCCCAGATCGGCGCCGAAGCCTGCTTCGGTGACTACATAATCCGCCATCTTTAAAGCCGCCCCCGTCGCCCTCACGGAATTACATCCATGGGCAATATTGGCAAAGGGCCCCCCGTGCACCAGTACGGGCGTATGCTCCAGGGTCTGTACCAGATTCGGCTTCATGGCATCCTTCAAAAGCGCCGTCATCGCCCCTTCCGCTTTCAAATCCCCAGCCGTAACGGGCCGGCCTTCCATGTTATAAGCCACAACAATCCGTGCCAGACGTTCTTTCAGATCCTTAAGGTCTACCGCCAGACATAAAACCGCCATAATTTCGGACGCAACGGTAATCACAAAGTGATCTTCCCTGACAAATCCGTCCGCTTTGCTTCCCAGTCCCACAACCACATTACGCAGAACCCTGTCATTCATATCAAGACATCGTTTCCAGACTACTTGTCTGGAATCGATACGCAATTCGTTTCCCTGCTGGATATGATTATCCAAAAGGGCCGCAAGCAGGTTGTTGGCAGCGGTAATGGCATGAAAATCTCCAGTAAAATGCAGATTTAAATCTTCCATGGGCACAACCTGGGCATACCCGCCTCCGGCTGCGCCTCCCTTCACCCCGAAACAGGGCCCCAAAGAAGGCTCTCTGAGTACGGTCACCGCTTTCTTTCCAAGCTTTCCAAAAGCCTGCCCCAATCCGACGCTGGTGGTCGTTTTCCCCTCGCCTGCAGGCGTGGGATTAATTGCCGTTACCAGAATCAGCTTTCCGTCGGGATTCCTGCTGATTTTCTCCAGATATTCCTCTGTCAGCTTTGCTTTGTATTTTCCGTAAAGCTCCAAATCGTCCGCTTCCGCTCCGATACTTTCCGCAACTTCCGTAATGGGAATGAGAACCGCTTCCTGAGCAATCTCAATGTCTGTCTTCATAAATTATACCTCCTCGGGAATCTTTAAATTTCTTCCAAAAGCTGTTCAAATTCTTCCATACTCATTAATACCTTGCGCGGCTTCGTTCCTTCTTCTTCTCCTACCACCCCATAATCGCACAGTTGATCCATAATTCGGGCGGCACGGTTAAAACCGACTTTCAGAACTCTTTGCAGCATCCCGATGGACGCCTTATCTTTATCAATAATAAACCGTCCCGCGTCCGCAAAGTAAGCGTCCCTTTCGTTTCCGCCGTCGGAAAGGCCGCCGCCGGAAGAAGACGCGGAACCGATATTCTGAATTTTTTCCTCTATATCTTCCGCATAGGTATTGCCAATCATCTGATTCTTTATAAAATCAACCACATCGGACACTTCCTTATCCGACACAAATGCGCCCTGAACTCTTGCCGGCTTGGAATATCCCTGGGGATAAAAAAGCATATCGCCTTTTCCCAAAAGCTTTTCCGCACCGTTCATATCCAGAATGGTCCGGCTGTCTACGCCGCTCGATACGGCAAAAGCCGCGCGGCTGGGCATGTTTGCCTTGATCAGTCCGGTAATAACGTCTACGGAAGGTCTCTGGGTCGCAATAATTAAATGAATCCCCGCCGCCCGGGCAAGCTGTGCCAGACGACAGATCGATTCCTCCACTTCCCCCGGCGCTACCATCATTAAATCCGCAAGCTCGTCTACGATAATCACAATCTGCGGCATTTTGCCAGGCGCTTCCGTATCCCCTGAATCCCGCATGGACTCGACCTTCTTGTTGTAACCTTTCAGATCTCTCACATTATAATCGGCAAATTTTTTGTAACGGTCCGTCATTTCCGCCACGCCCCAGTGCAGCGCGGCAGCCGCTTTTTTAGGATCCGTCACAACCGGGATTAAAAGATGGGGAATACCGTTATAAACGCTTAATTCCACAACCTTGGGATCTACCATGATCAGCTTCACATCGTCCGGATGGGCCTTATACAAAATACTCATAATCAATGTATTAATGCACACGGATTTACCGGAACCGGTAGAACCCGCTATCAGCATATGAGGCATTTTGGCAATATCGGAAACTACCGTTTTGCCCGCAATATCCTTGCCCACGGCAAACGCAATATTAGAGGGAAACTCCTTAAATTCCTTCGTTTCCAGAAGATCCCTTAATGCTACGGCCGTATTTTCCTTGTTGGGAACTTCGATCCCCACCGCGGCTTTTCCTGGAATCGGCGCTTCGATACGAATATCCGTAGCCGCAAGATTCAGCTTGATATCATCCGTAAGTCCCACAATCTTACTGACCTTTACCCCCTGCTCCGGCTGCATCTCATAGCGGGTTACACTGGGACCCTGACTGATATCCGTAATAGTCACACGCACACCAAAGGTAGACAGCGTCTGCTGCAGACGCTTTGCGGTTTCCTCCAGCTCCCTTGTGCTGTCCTTACTTTTTCCGGCGCCTTTCGCAAGACGGGACAGCGGCGGAAACATATATTTTTTCGGCGGCCTCTTTTCCGGATTCTGCATGGCCGGAGACGGATTCAGCTGTTTTGTATTATCTCTCTCATGTAAAGGCCGCATCTCGGACGCCGCTCTTTTTACCGGTTCCCGGAAAGGTTCTTCTATGTAAGCCTGCTCTTCTTTGAAGGTTTTTTCTTCTATGAAATTCTTTTCTTCTATGAAATCCGGTTCGTCCGAAAAGGATTCGCCGTCTATGTATTCCGCTTCTTCCCGGTCCGATACCGCCTCGCTGCGGATGCGGATCCGGCTGAAATCAAATTCCGGCTCATACGTTTCCGCGTAAACGGGCTCGTCCTGATTCTTTCCCACCATAATTTTTTCCGTGGGTTCTTCCGTTTCCTCAAAAACGATCTCATGAATGTCATCCCGCTCCGATTCTTTCTCCTTTTCCCGGACTCCGTGCAGGGATGTATCGATCGTTACGCCGGTTATCTTTTTATCCATCCGCAGAATCTTTTCGTTTTCTTTTTCCTCTTCCCGGATACGCCGTTCTTCCTCACGGCTCTTACGCAGTTCCTCCTGATTGCGGCGTCTCTCCTCCGACATCTCCCTTCTGCGTCTGGCGTCTTCCCTGCTTAGCTCTACAACCTTACGGCTTCCGCTTTTCACGCCGCTGATTAAGGAACGCTCCGTAACAAGCACAATACAGACGGCCATCAGAACGAGCACTACTAAAACGGCGCCCAGCATGTCCAGAAAATGATAAAGCATAAAGGCCAGCGAACCGGCAAGCACGCCGCCTCCTTTTCTGCCCTCACTGCAGTTTTTATAAATAATTCCCGGATCATACTGCGACAGACCGCTTATGGAACCGCTTAAAAATTCCAGCAGTACGCCGACCAGGAAAAACAGAACGATTCCTGCAATCACCTTTCGTTTTGCCGCCGGATTCCCCAAATTAATGGATCCAAACGCAATGGCAAGGAATGCAAACACCGGAGCCGCGTAAGCCAGAAGACCGAACAGTCCGAACATTACGCCGCTGATGGTATTGCCCACTGCCCCGATCACTCCAAAATTGCACAAAAATAAAATTGCCGCAAAAGCAAAAATGACAATTAAACTGATCTCATGAAAAATAGCGCTGTCCTGTGCCGTATATTGTCTGCCCTGACTGCGGCTTCTCGTCCCCGAAGTACTTTTCTTTCTCTGTCCGCCCGCGGACTTTCTGCTTCCCGACTTTGTCGCCATCCCTCTCAGACTCCCTCTAATATACTAAAATAAAGATACATAATCTTATATAGTATATCATTTATCTTACGTCTTGTCATCCTCCGTAATTTATTTTTCATTTTTTTCATTTTTGTTTTCTTCAATCATGGCATGGAGCTTTGCTACCGCTTCCTGAATTCCGCCGACTTCCCGTATAATGCCTTCCCTGACAGCCATATCGCCTACCAGAATCGTTCCTATGTCTTTTGTCAGAATTCCCGTTTCCATCATTAAATCCTCCAGACGGTTCTTTTTTATTCTGCAGTGGCTGCATACAAATCCCGTAATTCGATCCTGGATCTGCTTAAAATAATCAAAAGTCTGCGATACGCCGATTACCATGCCGTTCATTCTGACCGGATGGATTACCATGGTGCCGGTCGGCACGATAAAAGAATAATCCGTGCTGACGGCAATCGGCACACCGATGGAATGGCTTCCTCCCAGTACCAGGGATACCGTCGGTTTACTTAAAGAAGCGATCATTTCCGCAATGGCGAGTCCCGCTTCCACATCTCCTCCCATAGTGTTCAAAAGAATCAGAACGCCGTCGATCTCCATGCTGTCTTCAATCGCCGCAAGCTGGGGCAGGATATGTTCATACTTTGTTGTTTTGGAATTTCCGCCCAGATTTTCATGTCCTTCTATTTCCCCGATAATGGAAAGCAGGTGGATTGCCTGCTTTTCTTTGTTTTTATTTAAAGTAAGCTGTCCTGACTTTTCGATCCGTTCCTCGTCCAGCTTCGTTTCTTCTTTCTTTTCTTTAGCATCTTCTTTTTGTCCGTTCTGCCCCATATCCATACCTCCTTCTGATCATAAAAAAGAGAACTGCCCTTACAGTTCTCTTCCTAGTTTCCGCTTATTTTCAAAAAGTATACATGATGACCTGTTTAAAAATCAAAATCATCGTCATCCGAAATCGTTATATCGTAATCCATCGTTTTGGGAACATGTTTTTTAGGCCCCGGAAGCGGATTATCCAGATATTTGACCGCAGGCTTTTCCGCCCTTTCAGGCTTGTCCTGCATTTCCTGTTTTTTTTGAGGCTGCGGCGCTTTTTCTTTTATTATTCTCTGTTCACCTGCCGTTTCTTCTTTCGCCGCTTCCTTTTTCTCCTCATACCCGGGATTTTCCGCTGTCTTTTCCGGCTTGGAAACATTAAAAGGCATCAGACTCCGCCCGATACAAACGGCCCCGCAGACAGCCATCACAAGAAGCAGCCATATTTCTTTCTCATCCGGCGTAAAAAGACCTGCCGTTCTTACTCCTGCAGCCGCCAGAAAGAAAAAAAACATACCGCTTAAAGAATCTTCCATGGGTTCAAAAAAGAAACGAAAAATCCCCCAGAACATACCTCCTGCCAAAACAGAAAACGCCACGCTCTCCCGGTCCGTAAAAGTTAACGGAAAATGTAATCCCACCTGCGCGCCGTATAACTGCCATTTTGTTTCCGCCACCTGAAACAACGTTTCTTTACAAACACAGGCCTCTACCAGACACAGCAAAAACAGACCTCCGGCAATTCCCGCAAGCAATAGAAAAGCAAGGAGCAGCCTGGACGGATATGTACGGGTTTTTCCGCCTTCCGGCAGACTCCATAATACGGAAAGTCCCAGCGCCGTAAGTAAAATTCCAAAAGGACCCGCATAGATAACAAAAGCCGTAAACAGACCCAAAAGAACAGGCCTAATGCAATCAAAAAACTTCCGTCCCTTTCCGCGTTCCCCCGCAAATTCCAAATCCCTGTGTTTTCCTAAAAATACCGCAGTCAGGTAAAATCCCATTCCGAACAAAAAGAATTCCAGCCAGAGCGGCGCGATCGTTTCTTTCGTTCCAACCCATAACGGAACCGTCATCAAAACGGCAAATACAAACACACCCGCCGCCTTTCCGGACAGACGCCTTACACCGCGGTAAAGTAAAAAGCTGCCCGCCAGAAATAAAAACAGCTGCAGCCACAGCGCAGCCACTCCGTGATTCCCCACAAAAATAAATAAAGCCCGCAGCACATACGGATAAAAAACCCTTGCACCGTAAACGCTTTCCGAAACCGTCAGAGGACCTCCCACAAAGCTGCCCGCCAAATATTCCGACTGCAGCAAAGTCTCCGGCTGCGCCTGTCTTAAGAAACCGACGCTTAAAACACTTCCTCCGGCCAGAGCCGCCAATATCGCAAAGGTTTCCACCAAAACCGCAGCCTTTCGTTTTATTTTCCTCTTACCGCCGACGTTTACCACAATCGTCTGCGACAGGAAAAAAAACAAGGTCATTAAAAGAAAAAACAGGCACACAAGCAAAACTGCAAGATAAGGATTGCTTCCCTTAGGAACAAAAAGCATAATTCCCAACGCAAACGCCATACTTACCACAGCCGAATATAATCCCCAGACCCCATAACTAAACCATGTTTTTTTCCAAATCATTACGATACCTTAATCATTTCATTTTCGTCTAATATTTTTTCAATATGATAACGGGGCCGGTGCTTTACTTCAATATAAATCTTACCGATATACTGTCCTATAAGCCCGATAGACAGCAGCTGAACGCCTCCGATAAACCAGATAGACAAAATCAGTGAAGTCCATCCAGCAACCACATGACCCGTAAAATAAGAAATCAACGCATAAAGCGCAGCTAAAACAGAACCGGCCACAATACACACGCCCAGTCCGATAATCAGACTGATGGGCTTCACACTGAAAGAGGAGATTCCATTGAAAGCCAGACTCAGCATTTTTCCCAGAGGATACTTTGACTCTCCGGCCACTCGTTCCTTTCTCTCATAATACACCTGATCCGTTTTGTAACCCAGAAGCGGAATCATGCCGCGCAAAAACAGATTATTTTCCTGGTATTTGGAAAATTCCTCCAAAGCCCGTTTTGACATCAGACGGAAATCCGCATGATTATATACCGTCTTTACGCCCATTACCGCCATTAGCTTATAAAACGCCTGCGCTGTTGTACGTTTAAAAAAGGAATCCGTCTTCCGGTCGCTTCGCACGCCGTAAACCACGTCGCAGCCTTCCTGAAATTTATCTATCATTTCCTCAATCACAAGAATATCATCCTGCAAATCGGCGTCAATCGATACCGTTACGCCGCTCATATCCCTGGCCGTAAGCAGTCCTGCCGTCAGAGCAAACTGATGTCCCACATTGCCGGCAAGCTTTAATCCCTTTACCTGCGGAAATTTTCGGTGTTCTTTCTCGATCAGCTCCCAGGTGGCGTCCCTGCTTCCGTCGTCCACAAACAATATAAAACTGTCTTGCGCAATTTTTCCCTTACCTGCCAGATCCTTCAATACTCCCCGCAGCGCCTCGGAAGAAAGCGCAAGCATTTCCTCCTCGTTATAACATGGTACTACGATTGCAAGCCGTTCCGGTTTAATGCTCTCTTTCATCGTATGCTCCTTACCTCCGGTTTATTCCCGTCTAAACGGCAGACATTGCCTGCTCCAAATCTTTGATGATATCTCCCGCATTTTCAATTCCCACAGAAAAACGAATCAGATCCGGCGCCACGCCGGCTTCCAGAAGCTGTTCGTCCGTCATCTGCCTGTGCGTGTGGCTTGCGGGATGAAGCACACAGGTTCTGGCATCCGCCACATGGGTTACGATAGCCGCCAGCTCCAGCTTGTCCATCATAGCCTCGGCGGCCTTTCGTCCTCCCTTTAATCCGAATGCCACAACTCCGCTTGCTCCGTCCGGCATATACTTCGCCGCCAGTTCATGATAGGGATCATCCTTAAGTCCGGGATACTTTACCCATGCCACCTTATCATGGTTCTTCAGATATTCCGCAACCGCCAGGGCATTCTCGCTGTGCCTTGGCATCCGCAGATGAAGCGTTTCCAGTCCTACGTTCAATAAAAAAGCGTTCTGGGGAGACTGGATAGAGCCCAGATCCCGCATCAACTGTGCGGTGGCTTTTGTAATATAAGCCGCTTTGCCGAACTTTTCCGTATAAACAATTCCGTGATACGATTCGTCCGGCGTAGTCAGGCCCGGAAATTTATCCGGATAAAGACTCCAGTCAAAATTACCGGAATCCACAATCGCGCCGCCTACGCACATGGCATGTCCGTCCATATATTTCGTTGTGGAATGGGTCACAATGTCCGCTCCCCATTTAATAGGATTGCACAGAATCGGCGTCGGAAACGTATTATCCACGATCAGCGGAACCTGATTGGCGTGAGCAATCCTGGCAAATTTCTCAATGTCCAGAACTACCAGCGCCGGATTGGCAAGCGTTTCCGCAAGAACACACTTCGTATTAGGCCTGAAAGCCGCCGCCAGAGTTTCCTCATCC
Organism: uncultured Lachnospiraceae bacterium; assembly: GCA_910587935.1. Lineage (GTDB taxonomy): Bacteria > Bacillota > Clostridia > Lachnospirales > Lachnospiraceae > MGBC143606. The sequence goes on along the minus strand of CAJUNP010000011.1, from coordinate 54,216 downwards.
GCATCGGGATCTACCACGGTACATGCAATGCCCATTTTTTTCATGGTTACCGCAAGTAAATTAAAGGTTCCGCCGTACACGCAGGAAGACATAACCACATGGTCTCCCGCCTCACAGATATTAAATACCGCATAGTAATTCGCAGCCTGGCCCGAAGAAGTGAGCATGGCCGCCACGCCGCCCTCCAATTCGCAGATTTTGGACGCCACACAGTCGTTGGTCGGATTCTGCAGTCTCGTATAAAAATAACCGCTGTCTTCCAGATCAAACAAACGCCCCATCTGTTCGGACGTCTCATATTTAAACGTAGTGCTCTGGTAAATCGGAAGCACTCTCGGTTCTCCCTTTCCCGGCTGCCATCCCGCCTGTATACAGACAGTCTCTTTCGCATATTCCCGCTTCATTGTTTATTCCTCCCGCTTTATTCATCCCAGTTGTGATAAACTGCCTGTACATCGTCGTCGTCTTCCAGAAGATCCAACGTTTTCTGAAGGTTTTTAACCGCCGTTTCGTCGCTAAGCTCCACATAATTCTGCGGAATCATAGTCACCTCCGCCGACATCATGGGAATTCCCGCCGTTTCCAAAGCGGCCCGCACTTCTTCAAAAGCATCCGGGTCCGTTAAAATTTCAAAGCTGTCTTCCTCTTCATTGAAATCTTCCGCGCCTGCGTCCAGAGCCGTCATCATTAAATCGTCCGCTTCCAGTTCACAGTCCTCTTTATCAATCAGAATCTGTCCTTTTTTGTCAAACATGAATGAAACGCAGCCGGGAGTCCCTACATTACCCTGTCCTTTTGTAAATGCGCTCCGGACGTTGGCCGCAGTACGGTTCTTATTGTCGGTAAGCGCGTCCACGATAATGGCAATTCCGTTCGGTCCGTACCCTTCATATGTTACGTATTCATAATTCACGTTTCCTGCGTCGCCCGCTGCTTTTTTGATTCCGCGGTCAATTGTATCGTTAGGCATATTGTTGGCTTTCGCCTTGGCAATCACCTGGGCAAGCTTGAAATTGTTGGCAGGGTCGGGACCGCCTTCTTTTACGGCAACTGCGATCTCTCTTCCGATGATCGTAAATATTTTTCCCTTTGCAGCGTCGTTCTTTTCTTTTTTATGTTTGATATTTGCAAATTTTGAATGTCCTGACATTGTTTTCTCCTTTTTCGCAGCTTTCATGCGGCGTTTTTCTTATAGTTCCTGTTGTTCCTGTTCCAGCGGCAGTCTTGTTACCAGAACGCTGTGGATCATTTTATTTTCCACGGAAATAATTTTGAAATTATAACCGTCTACGTCAATCTCGAATTCTTCGTTTTCTTCCGGAATCTTGTCCAGCTTTGAAATCATGAAACCGTTCAGGGTTTCGAAGGATTCTTCGTCAAAATGAATACCGAGGCGTTCCTCCACTTCTTCCAGCGGCGTCATTCCTTCTATTACATATTCATCTTCACCTTTTTCCTCAATGTGCTCATCCTCTTCGTCGTACTCGTCCAGAATATTTCCCACAATTTCTTCCAGAATATCCTCCATTGCTATCAGTCCGGCAGTTTGTCCGTATTCGTCGATTACAATTACCATCTGAAGCTTCTGGGACTGCATCGCCTTAAACAAGGCGTCGATATTTCTGGTCAGAGGAATAAACCTGGCTTCCCTGAGCAGCCCTTCGATTTCCCGGATCGGCCGGCCGCCGTCTGTTTTCCCGGCCTGCATCCGCAGGGCGTCCTTTAAATGCAGAATTCCGATAATATGATCAATATTTTCCTCATACACCGGATAACGGCTGTTTTTCTCGGAAAGCATAAACATTACGGCTCTGTCCAATGACAAAGAACCGTCAATGCCCACGATATTGCCCCGCCTGGTCATAATATCCTGCGCTTCCTTATCTCCGTATTCAAAAATATTGGTGATCATTTCCGCCTCGCTGGCTTCAATCACACCCTGTTCATGTCCCTCATTTACCATGGAGATAATTTCTTCCTCGGTCACATCCAAAGCTTCCGCATCCGGTTTTAATCCGAAAATCCGCAGAATCAGATTCGCAGAGACCGTTACCAGTCCGGTCAACGGACGCAGAAGGTTCGCAATAAAGTATACGGGCCCGATACAGGCGTAAGCCCATTTTCCTGCAAACCGTACCGCCAGCTTCTTCGGAAGCTGTACGCCGAATGTCAGCACTATGTAAAGCAGCAGCGCCATGGTCAGAACCATCGAAACAATTCCGACTGCTGCGGCGGCGCCGGGCATCAGCTCCGGCAGCCAGCTTTCCCCGATTTCCTCAAAAATCCGGCTTATACGAATAAAAAAGAAACTCAGAAACCAGCCCCCCATAACTACATTGCACAGGGTAACCACAAGCTGCACCGTATTGACGTAACGCGTAGGATCTTTCATTATATGCAGCAGCCGGACGGATTTTCTGTCCTTTTCCTCTTGTGCTTTTCGTTCCACGTCTTTTTCATTCAGAGCCTGTATTGCGGCGCCGAATCCGTAAAAAAAGATCTCCGTTATCAGCAGTAAAAAAAAGATTATCAGACTGGCAGTAGGCCCGTCGTCATCGCTCATACTTTCATCTCCTTTTTCTATAAGTCAAAATATCCCTTCCAATATATCATTTCCAGAAAAATCCGTCAAGAAAAGCTATGTATTCAATTCCAGACTGATTAATAATCCCCGGTTCACTTTGTCCATAATATCCCGGTCAAGGTGGCATACTTTGTCTTTCAAACGTTTCTTATCAATCGTCCGAAGCTGTTCCAGTAGAATTACGGAGTCTTTATCCATGTCGTATCTGGCGGAATCCAATTCAATATGGGTGGGCAGCTTCGCCTTGTTCATTTTGGACGTAATTGCCGCGCAGATCACGGTAGGCGAGTGTTTATTGCCAATATCGTTCTGTACAATCAATACCGGCCTTATTCCTCCCTGCTCCGAGCCGACTACCGGTCTTAAATCTGCGTAATAGACATCTCCTCGTTTCATGAATAACATCCCTTCCTGCTTGTTCTTGCAATATTATTGCCAACTTTTCTGAAGGTATTCAAAGGCTTTACGAAGATTTTGCCGGTTCACACCCAAACGTATTATTCTATATAAACACGCGGAACTCTTTTTCCCAGATCACATACAAATTCATAATTAAATCTGCCTGATAAAGCGCCGATCATTTCCGCCGTAATCCGCTCCTTGCCGTCGCATCCCACCAGGGTCACGATATCATCCTCCCTTGCCTCCGGAATCTGCGTGACATCCACCATAAACTGATCCATGCAGACTTTTCCGAGAATCGGCGCCCGCTTGCCACGAATCAGAACATATCCCCTGCCTGACAGGCTCCTTGGATATCCGTCGCCGTATCCCACAGGTATTGTGGCTACACGAATCGTCTCTTTTGCCACAAAAGTACCGCCGTAGCTGACTTCCCTTCCCGCCGCCAGTTCTTTGATAAAAACCACACGGCTGTACAGAGAAAGCGCCGGTTTTAAAGAAACTTTGCTTAAATCCACCTCTTCCGAAGGATGCAGTCCGTAAATAATAATTCCCGGACGCACCACATCCATTTGCGCCTCCGGCATTTCCAGCGTTGCCGCGCTGTTGGCGCAATGCTTTATGGGAACGGTAATGCCCAGTTCCTTCTCAACACGCCGTACAAAATTCTGAAACATGCGAAGCTGTTTATAAGCCGGTTCTTTATCCGTCTCGTCCGCTCTCGCAAAATGGGTGAAAATCCCTTCAATCTCAAGTCCCTTTGTTTCGGCCGCTTTCTTTACAAAACGCAGGCCGCCCTCATCCGGATTAATGCCGATCCGCGACATTCCCGTATCCACCTTAATATGAACCCGGACGGGTTTCCCGCATTTTCCTGCCGCATCGCATAAAAGAGGCAGATGGTCTTCCCTGAAAAGAGCCGGACGGATCTCCTCTTTAGCCAGCAAATCAAAACAGTCCGGAAAGGTATAACCGAGAACCAAGATAGGGAGACGGATTCCCTGTTTTTTTAATTCCATCGCCTCTTCTATGGTCGCAACGCCAAAACCGTACATAAACTCCTTATCCTGCAGCCGCCTGGCAATGGGAACGCTTCCGTGCCCATAGCCGTCCGTTTTCACCACAGCCATAATCTTCGTTTCATTTTGAAGCCCCGATCTTATATTTTCCAGATTCGATTCTACCGCTTTCAGATCAATCTGTGCGTAAATGCGCTGATGCTCACTCATTACCGCAAATCCCCTTTCCTGACAGGTCCGTAAGACCCTTTATTAAGTCTCCTGCAAGCATGGCGGATTCACCGACACGTTCTCTTGCCCGGTCGCCTGCGCAGGCATGCAGATAAACGCCCTTCGACACCCATTTAACAGGATTCTCTCCGGCCATTTGCGACTGTACCAGAAAACCGCCCAGGATACCGGCAAGAACATCTCCGCTTCCGGCTGTCGCCATGCCGCTGTTACCGGCCGTATTCAGGAAAAACGGTTCCTTCCCGGTGCATACCGCCGTTACCGCATCTTTGCTTACGACCACACAGTGCAGTTTATCCGCCAGTTCGTTCGCATATTTTAACGGTTCCCGTTTGAGTTCCCATATCGTTTTACCGGTCAGCCTTGCCAATTCTTTCTGATGGGGAGTCAGAATCAACGTTTTATCCGGAAACACTTCCGCTCTTTTGGAAGCAAGCTCCCACAGCGCCGGTTCCGCCGACAGTAAATTCAAAGCGTCGGCATCCAGTATCACAGACCGGTCCGCCTCTTCCAGCAGCATCCGCAGTATCGTTCGGGCATCTTCTCCCATTCCCATACCGGGCCCTGCCACGATACCGTCCGACCATTCCCATGCTTCCCGAATCTTATCCGAGGAGACATTATTTTCTTCATAAGTCAGAAGCAGGGCTTCCGGAAGCGCCGTCTGGAGAATCGTTCGGTTATCCTGCGGCGTTACTGCCTTAACCATACCGGCGCCTGCCCGGTACGCGCTTTCCGCACATAAAAGACATGCGCCCCCCATACCTACGCTTCCTGCCGCAATAAGCAGTTTCCCAAAGGTCCCCTTGTTCCCTTCCGGCGTCCGTACCGGAAACAAAGAAGCGTCTCCCCTGCCCGTATAAGTAAAGCAGGCGGGAGGACAACCCGCAAAACTCCTGTCCGTAATCCCGATGTCTTTACATACCGTTTTTCCTGCGTGCGTTCTTCCCGGATATAAAAAAAGTCCCCGTTTCATAAAAGCGTAAGTAACCGTAAGATCCGCATTTACCGAACATCCCATTGTCCGGCCTGAATCCGCATGAATACCGGAAGGAATATCCACCGAAACAACATACGCCCCACAACGGTTAATCTTTTCAATCCACTCCGCATACACGCCGCCCACGTCTCTGGAAAGTCCGACTCCGAAAAGCGCATCTATAATAATATCATATTCTCCTGCCGGAAAAATGGGAAAAATCTCCTTCCCGTACTCCCTCAGAATCTGCAATTGTCTTTTTGTCTCCGGGCTGCATGTTTCTTCCTCCGCAATACAGCACACTTCTACAAGACTCCCTGCATCCAGAAGCAGTCTGGAGACTGCCGCCCCGTCGCCGCCGTTATTCCCGCCGCCGCAGACTGCCAGTATCCTCTTACCGGACAAATCCCCAAGCTCTTCCCGCATCGCCTGAACCGTCGCCAAAGCCGCCCGCTCCATTAATACCAGAGCAGGAATCCCCAAACAGTCGGTCGTATAACGGTCGTATTGTTTCATTTCCCCGGCGCTGACAAGAAAACATTGTTCCATCTACATACCTCCGCATACCGCATAAATGCGTCAAAAGCACCGGATACTTTTGACGCACGCTGTCTGTTAATACTTCATATCAAATATCTCTATAACGTCCGCTCCGAAAATATCATGCATATAAGAATACAACGCCTGATTTTTCCTCTCCTTTTCCTGCTTGCGGATCACCTTTTTTTTCAGTTCTATACGCATTTCACTGATCCAGTTCCCAATCTCTTCAATTTCCCTGGAATTCTCATGCAGATATTCGTAACATACTTCCATGGTAGCAAGCATCAGCCGGTAATTAACCCGGTCGAGTTCTTCGGGTATCAGACGCAGTTCGTCCTGATAACGCTCCAGCTTTTCATTACATTCCTCAATCAGACGTCTGCTCTCTTCCAGTTTCTTTTCCGCCTTTTTGCTGCTTTCCTGTTCCAGATTCCCGGCATGCTCCATGATGTCGCCCATCAGTTTTTTCTTTAGTTTACGAATTTCCTTAGATTCGGTATTTAATTTGCCCTGACGCACTAACAACTCGTTTAATTCCTTTGCCAGCGCCTCAATACGCGTATTGGTATCCGCCTGGGTAAAAAGCTTATGCCACTTATTGTCGAGCGTCAGTATCGGCAGCTTTTTGCCCTGCAGGGCCTGCTTATAAATATCATCCGTCCTCTTCATCAGAACACCTCGATTCCTGTCTTCCTCCATCCTGCTGTCGGTTTATATTGTAAGACAATTTCATAAGACTGTCTGTCAGATGCACATTCTCCACCTGGATCCGGTCCGGTACATTCAAATCCACATGGGCAAAATTCCAGATTGCTTTAATTCCGCTTTTAACAAGCAGTTCCGCAGCCGCCACGGCTCCTGCCTTGGGAATGGTAAGAACCGCTATATCGATCTCATGTTCCTCAATAAAGCGTTCCATATTCTCCATCGGCTGCACGGCCAGTCCCCGCACTTCTTTTCCGTACAGAGACGGATCATGATCGAAAATTCCCTTAAAGAGAAAACCTCTTCTCTCAAAATTCATATAATTGGCAAGCGCCTGCCCCAGATTGCCCGCACCGATAATAATCAGATGATGGGGCTGATCCAGTCCCAGAATCTTGCCAATCTCATGATACAGATATGCAACGTTATACCCGTACCCCTGTTGTCCGAATCCGCCGAAATTATTGAAATCCTGCCGGATCTGCGACGCCGTTACCGTCATCAGTCGGCTTAATTCCTGGGAAGAAACGCGTTCCACACCTTTATCCTTCAATTCTCCCAAATATCTGAAATATCTTGGCAGCCGACTGATCACGGTCTGCGAGATTTCTTTTTCAGCCACGTGTTTTCCTCCTGAAGCATATATACATTTATTATAGTAAGACGTTAAAAAAATGTCAATCAAATGGGAAAATTCCCCTTGTTTCTTTTCTTATTTTTTAATAAAATATATGGGTGACTGCAACAGGAGGTATAACCATGATTTTATCCGTTCAAAACATAGACAAGGCTTTTCTGGAGGAAGACGTTCTCAAAAATGTCTCCTTTCATCTTGAAGACCATGAAAAAGCGGCGATTGTCGGCATCAACGGCGCCGGTAAAACAACGCTTTTAAAAATCATCATGGGACAGCTTTCCCCTGACCGGGGTATTGTGACGCTTTCCAAAAACAAAACCGCAGGATATCTTCCCCAGAACGCATCCACGGACAGTTCCCATACGATTTATGAAGAGCTGTTAAGCGTAAAGCAGGATCTGATCCTCCTGGAAGAAAAAATACGCCGCACCGAACTGGAAATTGAACGGCTTTCCTCCGCAGCCAAAGCGGATACCGCCCTTGCGTCCCTGATGGACAGCTATACCCTTATGACCCACCAGTTCGAAACAGGCGGAGGTTACCGGTATCGAAGCGAAGTAACCGGCGTATTAAAAGGTCTGGGATTCCTGGAAACGGAATTTAGCCACTCCGTCTCCACTTTATCGGGCGGACAGAAAACGCGGGTTGCACTGGGCAAACTTCTGTTACAGAATCCGGATTTAATTATTTTGGACGAACCTACCAATCATCTTGATCTAAATTCCATTGCCTGGCTTGAAACCTACCTTTTAAACTACAAGGGCGCTGTGATTCTGGTCTCCCACGACCGCTTTTTTCTGGACCGCATCGCTTCCAAAATCATTGAACTTGATCAGACGAAGGCAACTGTCTTCTCAGGCAATTATTCGGCATACGCAGCAAAAAAGGAAATGCTTCGCACCGCCGCCCTTCACGCTTATTTGAACCAACAGCGTGAAATCCGGCATCAGGAACAGGTAATTCAAAAACTGCGTTCTTTCAACCGCGAAAAGTCCATTAAACGCGCCGAAAGCCGTGAAAAAATGCTGAATAAAATAGATACCCTTGAAAAACCGAAGGAAGCCGACACCGATATGAAGCTTACGCTTATTCCCCACCGTTTAAGCGGCAGCGACGTCCTTACGGTAAAAGATCTTGCCAAAGCTTTTGACCACAAGCTGCTCTTTGAACATATGAATTTTGAAATAAAACGCGGGGAACATATCGCGCTTATCGGCGACAACGGCACGGGAAAAACCACGGTTTTGAAAATCCTCAATCAGCTTATTCCCGCAGACTGCGGAGAAATTACGCTTGGCAGCAACGTGGAAATCGGATATTACGACCAGGAACATCATGTGCTCCATGACGATAAAACTTTGTTTGAAGAAATTTCCGACGCTTATCCGACTCTCACCAACACCGAAATACGCAACACGCTGGCGGCTTTTCTTTTTACGGGGGAAGACGTATTTAAAAGGATATCCGATATCAGCGGCGGTGAAAAAGGCAGGGTTTCCCTCGCCAAACTGATGCTTTCAAACAGCAATTTCCTGATACTTGACGAACCTACCAACCATTTGGATATCCAGTCCAAGGAAATTCTTGAAGACGCGCTCAACAGCTATACGGGTACGGTCCTCTACGTTTCCCACGACCGTTATTTTATCAACCGCACCGCAAGCCGGATTTTGGAATTGAAAGACCGGACCCTTTCGAATTATCTGGGTAATTACGATTATTATCTGGAAAAAAGAGAAACTGCCGGAACCTTCCTTTCTGAGACGAACGGTTCCGTTCCCCTTACAAAACCCGCGGCTTCCTGTACCGGCTCTTCCAAACAGGACTGGCAGCAGCAGAAGGAACTGCAGGCAAAGCAGAGAAAGAAAGAAAACGAATTAAAAAAATGCGAAGAGGAAATTGAAAAACTGGAAACTAAAAAAGCATTTCTGGAAGAACAGATGACGCATCCGGAAATCGCAACCAATTCCGTAAAACTTCAGGAAATCGCAAAAGAAGCCTCCGAAACGGAAGCTTCCCTTGCCAGCCTTTATGAGAAATGGGAAACCCTGGCGGAGTAAAATCTTACAGGGTTTCAAATGTTTCCCGAATAGCGGTTATAAATTCCAGACTGTTTAAAATAACAGGTTCCTTGCACTCGGAAATCAGCGACAGACTTTTCGTCATCTTGCCGTCTTCCACCGTCTTTATACACGCCCGCTCCAGCTTATCCGCAAAATTCACAAGCTCTGTCAGACCATCCAGCTCCCCGCGCTTTCTCAAAGCGCCTGTCCATGCAAAAATGGTGGCAATGGAATTAGTGGATGTTTCCTCTCCCTTTAAATGCTTATAATAATGTCTCTGAACGGTTCCGTGCGCCGCTTCATATTCATACTTACCGTCCGGTGAAACCAGCACGGAGGTCATCATGGATAAATCTCCGTAAGCCGTGGCCACCATATCGCTCATGACATCACCATCATAATTTTTACACGCCCAGATAAATCCGCCTTCCGAACGGATTACTCTGGCTACGGCATCATCAATCAGCGTATAGAAATACTCAATTCCCAGAGCTTCAAATTTCTCCTTATACTCCGCATCATAAATTTCCTGAAACAAATCTTTAAAGGTATGGTCGTACTTTTTGGAGATTGTATCCTTTGTGGAAAACCACAGATCCTGTTTCGTGTCCACCGCATACTCAAAACATGCTTTTGCAAAACTGCGGATCGATTTTTCCGTATTATGTATTCCCTGTAAAATACCGGCTCCCTTAAATTCTTGAATCACTTCCCGGATGACCGTTCCGTCCTCCGCCGTAAACACAAGCTCCGCCTTACCCGGTCCCGGCACCTT
>CAJUNP010000011.1:0-44268 GCA_910587935.1 uncultured Lachnospiraceae bacterium | reverse complement strand
TTGATCTCCGTATTCTTATATACGTCGCCGTATGCATGGCGGGCAATCGTAATCGGTTTGGTCCAGTTGCCCACATAAGGCCGGATCCCTTTGATCAGAATCGGCGCGCGGAAAACGGTTCCGTCCAGAATCGCACGGATCGTACCATTGGGACTTTTCCACATTTCTTTCAGATTATATTCTGTCATTCTGGCTGCATTGGGCGTAATCGTAGCGCATTTTACAGCGACGCCGTACTTTTTGGCAGCCTCCGCGGAATCAACGGTCACCTGGTCGTTCGTCTCATTACGGTATGCAAGCCCCAGATCGTAGTATTCCGTTTTCAAATCCACAAAAGGAAGAATCAGCTCATCCTTAATCATCTTCCACAGAATTCTTGTCATTTCATCCCCGTCCATTTCTACCAGGGGCGTTGTCATTTTGATTTTTTCCATACCTTCTCCTTTTCCTTGTCAAATTTGTTCATTATTATGATTATTATAAATTTCCTTTAATCCGTTTTTTACCATATTTTCGTAGGCGCTGACAATATGGCTGTCTGCAAGAAGCTGGGCTTTTTGTGCGTCTTTTTCTTTAATGGCTTCCAGAATCAGTTCATGCTCATGGTTGGAAGCGGCGCCTCGCCTTTCGTTATTCAGCGTTTTCTTGCGGACACGGAGCACATACTGGTGAAAATCTTTTAACAGATGCTCCAGCATTTTGCTGTCGCAGGCTTCATACAGGATATCATGAAAACGATTGTCCAGCTCCGCCAGCTGCTCCAGATGTCCTTTTCCTGCATGAAACTTTGCAAGATATACGTTTTCTTCCATTTCCTCAAGCTGTTCTTTCGTAATATGTTCACAGGCCCACTTTGCGCAAAGTCCTTCCAGAAGAGAACGGATCATATAAATATCCTTTACATCCTTTTCCGTAATTCCCGTAACGTAAGCGCCCTTATTGGGAATAATCTGTACGAGCCCTTCCAGCTCCAGCTGACGCAGAGCCTCCCGAACCGGCGTACGGCTGACGCCCATCTCCTCGCTGATTGCCACTTCCCGAAGTTCTTCATGCTCTTCATACTGTCCGCTTAAAATGTCTTCGCGGATCTTATGAAATACTCTTCCCCGCAGAGAATACTTGTCCGTAACCTCCTGCTTTACATCATAATTGCTCACGGCTCTTCCTCCCTGTTCTATCCTATCGTAATATTCAGCTTTTTACAAGTCAGAACTATCTGATTTACGATTTCTTCATCAGTCATCACCGTTACCCGTCCGTCCGTATACTGTGCGTCCACCCATTGCTTCAGTTCCCGGACAAGCTCACTGTTCTTATCTACGGCCTTTTCATCCTTCAGTTTAAAATATGTATTGATCCAGTGCGCAATCCCGGCCAGACCGGAGGTATTGGAAATTGCGCACAAAACCGGGCGGTTTAAAAACTTTTCCGTATCAAAAATATTATAGATTTCCTCATTTTTCAAAAGGCCGTCCGCATGAATTCCCGCCCGCGTCACGTTAAAATTTCTTCCTACAAAAGGAGTGCGGGGCGGAATCTGATAACCGATTTCCTTCTCGTAATACTCAGCCAGTTCCGTAATTACCGTGGTATCCATTCCGTTCAGGTCACCACGCAGCTGGGCATATTCAAAAATCATGGCCTCTAACGGGGTATTTCCGGTTCTCTCCCCGATTCCAAACAAAGAAGTATTAACGCCGGAACATCCGTACAGCCAGGCCGTAGTCGAATTGGATACGGCTTTGTAAAAATCATTATGTCCGTGCCACTCCAGCAGGGCGTGGGGCACTCCCCCATGCGTATGCAGCGCATAGATAATCCCCTGGACGCTTCTGGGAATAACCGCACCCGGGAAGTTCACCCCGTATCCCATCGTATCGCAGGCACGGATCTTAATGGGAATCCGATATTCCTCCATCAGCTTCATTAATTCCAGACAGAAAGGCACCACAAAACCATAGATATCCGCTCTGGTGATATCCTCCAGATGGCATCTGGGACTGATTCCCTCCTCCAGACATTCCCGGATTACTCCCAGATAATGCTCCAGCGCCTGACGCCTTGTCATCTTTAACTTTAAAAATATGTGATAATCCGAGCAGCTTACCAGAATTCCGGTTTCCTTCATGCCGATTTCCTTAACAAGCTTAAAATCCTCTTTGCTCGCCCGAATCCAGCTTGTGACCTCCGGAAACGCATATCCCCGCTCCATACACTTATAAACGGCGTCCCGGTCCTTTTTACTGTACAGAAAAAACTCGCTTGCCCGGATCATTCCGGCGGGTCCGCCTAATTTATGCAGGTAATCATAAATCTTTACGATCTGTTCCGTGGTATAAGGCGCTCTCGACTGCTGTCCGTCCCGGAATGTGGTATCCGTAATCCAGATCTCCCCAGGCATATTGTGTGGAACAATTCTGTCGTTAAAGGGTATTCTGGGTATCTCGGAATAAGGGAACATATTGCGGAAGACATTGGGTTTTTTCACATCATCCAGAATATACATATGTTCCTCAATTTCCAACAGATGGTTTGTTTCATTCATATAGACCGGACGGTTTGCAAAGGTATCGCTCTGATTCATAACATTCATTTCCTTTTATCAAATTTGTATGCCTCGTATTATTGTATACAATCATACGAGGTGTGTCAAGTACCCGCTACAAATTTGTCAGATATCCAGAGCCCTTTTTATATTTAACATTCCCCACCCCTGCTTTGTCCACGGCTCCTGCAAATCAACCGCCGAATACAACAGCTTTTTCTTAACCGTTTCATTATTCAAAAAAGGCTTTTTCTGCAAAAGCAGCGCCGCGGCGCCCGTCGCCTGCGGCGTTGCCATGGAAGTGCCGCTTTTCTTGATATAAGCCGGATTTTTCCGATCATGCTTTTGAAACAGTGCGTTACAGGAAAAAACATCCGTTCCGGGAGCAACCAGATCCGGCTTCTTTATTGCATATTTTGTAGGGCCGCGTCCCGAATAGGTTTCACACCGGTTACTTTTGTCCCGAAAATATCCGCCGTCATGGCACCCTACCGTTATAACCTTATTACTGACTCCAAGAGGCGAAATACTGCCTTTTTCCGGTCCCAGATTGCCGGCGGCGCAGACAACAATCAGTCCGTGATACCATGCGTCCTCCACGATCTCCAACAGCTGCTGTTTCTTTTCTTCATCCTTCAAAGTACCCAGTCCAATGGATATATTAACGATCCGGATCTGCAGTTTTTCTCTGTTTTCAACAATCCATGCAAGTCCCTGCATCATGATATCCGCGGATCCGTCGCCGTTCTCATCCAGCACCTTTACCATGACAATTTTGCTCTCCGGCGCAACGCCCCTGTATTTCCCGCCGGAAAGAAGTCCGCTTCCCGCGGCAATCCCGCAGACATGCGTTCCGTGTCCGGCATCGTCATAGCATACCGTCCTCCCGTTAACAAAATCCTTAAAGTAAACGATTCTATCCAAAAGATCCGGGTGCAGACTGACACCCGTATCCAAAAAAGCAATTGTCACCGGTGAATTCCCGTTACGCATCATGTCCGGACAGGCAATTTGTTCCCGTACTCTAAACATAAAAAATCTCCCGGCTTTTTCCTTATCTTATGCCGGGAAATTTTCTTTTGCTACTTTATAAACTGCGGACCCGCGGTTTCTTCCGATAGAAAAATACTGCCAGCGCCCCAAAAAACAAACCGCCCGCCAAAAACCATTTGGGATGAATCGCATCGCCTGTATCAGGCGAATCGTCCTTTACGGAGTAGGAACCAATTACCGCCTGACCCTGCTTTATGGTTCCCTGGGCATACAGGCTGCCTCCGGTAGTGTAAAAACCAAAATCGGAAAAATGATTCGTCTCAAAAGTAACGCGGTTTCCCGATTCCGAGGCTTCATACTGGTATGGAACATTCTCAAGCTGTCCGTTGGCGTCCGCACATAAAATATACAGACTGCCGTTTTCCAATCCCGCCGGAACCGGCATGGTAACCCGCAGGCTCTGTTTTCCCAATTTGGTAATGGAAACGCCGCTTGTCTCATCAACCAAAGACAACTCGAAAGCCTTCATATCAGCAGGCACATCCTTATTAAACAGGGACCGGTAAGCTTCGGATAATCGTGTCAGCGCATCGCCGCTTTTGCTGATCTCCAGATAGAAGGAACCTGTATTCTCACTTAAAGACGCCTGAATCTGATTCGTATCCATATCCGCCACACGGTTTAAAATTAAAACGGAACCCTCGTTGTGATAACCGGAATCCGTATTGGCCGCCGCAAAATTTTCCAATTGCTCCGCGCCGCTTATCGTATACTGCCGCCCGTAAATTTCCACAGTCTGCGGTATCTCGAAATTTGCCAGCTCCTCCCCGGTAAGCGTCGTGCCGCGCACAGACGCCGTCATATCCGTATCGGAATCTATGCTGATAATGACTCCTTTAAAACCATACTCCCGGCTGTCTAACACGCTGCCCGCCAAGTCATCCGTCGATACATTTTTATCTATCACGGCAAACAATACCTGTTCAAATGCTCTCTTACGGTATTCCTGATTGGACAGTCTCTGTGCCGTCCGCTCACAGGAAACGGCCGGGATATTTCCGTGAAACATAACTGTTTTACTGTCGGCTCTTTTCGTTATGCCGCTAAAATCATAGGCAGCCAGTCCCACCTCTTTCACCTGATCGGGAATTCTCACGGTATCCAGCGGACACCCTGCAAAAGCCCTGTCCTTAATAAACTGCAGATTTGCGCCGCCCGACACCTGTTTCAGGGCGGAACAGTTTTCAAAGGCTCCCTCTCCCACCGTTACAAGGTCGTCTGGCAAAACTACGGAAGTAATCTCCGAATGTCCCTTAAAAACATTTGGCGCAATCATTTTCACGCCGTCCGGAATCGTTATGTTTGCTTCCTTTCCGTTATAGGCAAGCAGTATTCCGTCCCCTGCCGTCAGGAATGAACTGCTCCCGCTCTTTTTCCAGTTTTCAATAAATCCTGTTTTTTCAAACGCTTCCGGTTCAATCTCAGTGATCGTGGAAGGCAGGCTTACCTGGTTCAACGCATCACAATGATAAAAAGCTCCGTATCCAATTCTTGTTACGCCTTCCGGTATTGTTACGGATGTCAGTCCGCTTCTTGCAAATGCAAAATCTCCGATTTCCGTCGTACCGCCCGGAAATGAAAAGGACGTCATATCCGTTTTACGGTAATACGCCTGATCCGCTATAATTCCCTTTTCAGTCCATGTGTATTTGGGCATATAAATACCCTTTTCAACGGTTTCCGAATCTTCTTCCGGAATTACCGCCGCCGCGCCGTCTTTTAAAGACGCCGAATTATCAATGAAAACAACCGCCTGATTTCCTACAATAACGGAAGTTCCCAGCAGATTTCCAACATCCTCCGCTACATCCTGTTCCGGCTCCGGACCGGGCTCTTCCGGAGATGACGGTATACTCTGAGGCGGATTAACCGTATTCTGAATATCTTCATATTCTGCCTGCACAGGTTTTTCTCTCTGATTAAAAGCCTGCGCATAATTACCCGACGCGCTTCCCTGAGGCCCGGAAAGAACCAGATTAATACAACCGTCGAAAGCCGTATCATGTATCTCTTTTAACGACAATGGCAGTTCCAGTTCCGTAAGCCCTATACAATCTTCAAATGCCTTGACACCGATAGTCTTTACCGAATAAGGAATTTGTATTTCCTGTAACGACTGGCAATTTGAAAAAGCATATCCGGAAATAACAGTCATATCACTGTTCAACGATACGCTTTCCAAATTCTTACAGCCCCAAAAAGCATACTTCTTTATCTCACGTACCGAATCGGGAACTTTAAAAGATGATTCTTCCTTTCCCGGAAGATATTGATAAATTGTCGTCAGATCGGTATCATAAATGACTCCCTTATCAACCTTAAATTTAACGTTTTTCTTCGTTATTTTAACGTTTTTTAAGGAAGTGCATCCTGCAAATATCCCTGTTCCCAGTTCCTTTACGCCGCTTCCGAAAGATACTGTGTTTAAAGCTGTACAATTTGCAAAGACACCGCTGCCGATACTGACAACAGAGTCCGGAATCTGTATGCTTTTCAATGCGGTGCAGGAATAAAAAGCTCCGTATCCGACAGATTCCAGCCCTTTCGGAAAACGTACCGAAGTCATTGCAGTATTACCGGCAAAAGCCTCCGCACCGATTTTTTTTACTTCAGCAGGAACAGACACGGCGGAAGCCGTGCCTGTATACTTAACCAATGTAGTTCCGTCCAGTTGAAAATCCGAATCGCTGCCCGCAGCCTCCATACGTTCAACCGGAATCTGGGTTGCTATTATCGCAAAAGATAATAGCAATATTCCTGTAATATTTCGTATTATTCGTTTCATTAGACTCCCGTTTAAGCTATTCTTACTTTAGTCTTTGAACCCTTCTTATCCTTTTTCAGGAATAAAACTACCGATATGCTTGCCAACCCGATTGCCAAAAACCACTTAGGATGAATTCCGTCTCCGGTCTTAGGCGTACTGTCCTGCATCGCGCCCGCATTTAAATTGGCAGTATCTACATAAATTCCATAAGGTGAGAAATGGGTCGCCCTGAAGGTCATACATGGAACGCCGTCAATAGTGGTAAACTTGGGTGAAAGCTTATCTAAACGGTCATTCACCACGCCGGCTATCTTGTTATTACCTCCATATGTCACAAAATCCGTAGGCAGCGGTATCGTTATATCTACCGTAATTCCTGTCGTATCCGTTATTTTGGTAGTTCCCGTCGAATCCCATAAAGTTATATCCATAGGGAAGTACCGGATATTCTCCAGACTGCCGTATTCTGCTGTTAAAGCGGCCTCAAAAGCCTGCGTCGCTTCCGCGGTTTCCGTAATCCGAACCACAAAACCGTCTTTGGAACCATTCACCGTCGCTGAAGAAATGTCCGTATTAGTAAATCCGGGTCTGTTAATGGTTACGGTCGTATTATTTTTATCGTTTTTATTGCTGCTATTACCGCTGACAGAGCTATTACCGTTATTATTGGAACCGCTGCTGCTCCCCGTTGTATAATTGGCTGTAACGGTAACATTTTTTGTGGGCATTGTAAAGGTTGTAGTTGCAGAGTTTGCATTAGCAAAACTTACCCCGTCTGCCGAAGACCAAAAGCTGAATCGTTTCCCGGATGCCGGAGTGTTGGCCGTAATCTGCACCGTACTTCCTGACAAATAAGTTCCGCCTCCGCTTCCGTTTACTACCGTTACCGTATAGGACTTCCCGTCGCTTCCATTATTACCTGGATTATTGGGGTCATCCGGATTACCTGGATTATTGGGGTCATCCGGATTATCTGGATTATTGGGGTCATCCGGATTACCTGGATTATTAGGGTCATCCGGGCCTTCTCCATCGCCGTTCAAACGGTACTGTGCAAGACAGATCGTGTCCTTGGTAATACCTGTATAATCTTCACTCCAGCCAATAAAAGTATATCCCTCTCTCACAGGGTCTTCCGGCGGAACCGCATTCTTATCCTTCTCTACATGCTGAACTTCACCAATAATTTTACCGTCATAATCAATAAAAATTACCTGAAAAGTTTCTGCAAGATTCTCCCATCCGATACCATGATAATCTGCATATTCATGTGCCGCACTGTCTTCATAAGAACGAATCATAACCGTCGGAAGATGCTCAAATGCGTCTGTAGCGATATGAACCTCTCTGCCCGGTATTGTAACCGTAATACGGCTCTGTTCGCCTTCCAAATCCATTGCAAAGGCTTCTTCTTTTATAAGATTAACGCTTTCCGGCAGCCATACCTGTGTCAAAATCTTACAATTCTTAAATGCCTTTTCCGGAATTGTGGTTAAATTCGGCGAATCTCTTAAATCCACTGCCGAAATATAATTGCAATCCTCAAAAGCGCCCTCTCTTATAGCTGAAACCTTCGCTAAATCCGGATCATTGCTTAAATTAATAACCGGAGGCATAGACGTATCCATTCCTCTATAAGGAAGACATTCTTCAATTGTATAACTTCCATCCTCATTTACAGAATAAATAATCCCTTTATTACTGGTATACTTATCATTATCCTGGAATACTACCTCCGCAAGATTATCGCAGCCCCTGAACGGAGACGTTCCGATATCTTCACAGCCCGGACCGATCGTAACTTTCTTCAGATTTTCACAGCTGTCAAAAGCATAATCCGGCAGGTACGTTACCGACTCCAACACAATCTCTTCAATTCTGTCATTACCGCGGTATTTCTTCTCATAAGGAGACTCTTCGTCATCATAGTCCTTAAAGTATCCGCTGAACAGACCGGGCACACTGTCAACATTATCTTTATCGGTCTGCGCCAGCACATACATGTCATAATCTTCCGCGCGTAAACCGTCGTTTCTTCCTAAATAAGTGACCAGATTATAACGGTTGCTTCCGTCCTCCATATATTTCTTAGCATCAATAGAATCAACGCCGGAAGGAATTGTAATCTTTAATGCACTGTTAACCCATGATTCGGCAAGCGGCGTCAATGACTGCCACTCATTACTTCCGGGATTCTCATAAATCCCCAAAATACTGTAAGGAAACTCTTCAAAATATGGTTTCGGCGCTTCACCGCCCCAGCCGCCTGTATTTTCCTGTGTTATAATCCATGTACGGTTAACCCATGGACCATACCAGTCTCCCTCATATGCCGCTGTCCCGTTTGCCACCCAGTCTGCCAAAAAGCTGGCTCTCCGATCATCATAATCGGATGCAGAATATCTTTCATAATAGGTATTTTCCATCCGGGTAATAAAGGCTTTGTTATCCTCATCAATTCTGGAATATTTCGGATAATCCACCAAGGTTCTCGCACCCGTTGCATTATCATACAAAACCGTCAGATTCGTAGGTGAAAGACTCTTATAGCAAACCCGGATACCCAAATCTTTATCAATATAATTATCCGGGTCCATTGCCCAGTCAAAAGGTGCATAGCCTTCCTTTATATCTCCATGGAACGTAAGCCTTTTACTGCCCGTTTGGAATGCATTCATCCCGATTTCAAATCCGGCATAATCTCCGTTCGCCGGAGAATTAAAGGTCACATCTTCTAACAATGTACATCCTTCAAACGCGGAATTACCGATTTTGTTCACGGAATTACCGATCACTACCCATTCCAGCTTTGGAAGGTTTATAAAGGTTTCCGGTCCGATTTCCGCCACGGAATTATCTTCAATGGTAATACTCCTGATATTATCCCGCAATTCCTGATCGTTAAAACAGTTTGTATCAATAGATGTAATCTTATAGTTTCCGACATAAGCAGGAATTACAAGGTCAATATCTCCGATCGGACGCGGAATATCTTCCAACAATGTACAGGAAGTCAGAACCCCATTCTGATTTGCGGTCAGCAGATAATTCCCGTCGCTCACCTCATAATAATCCAAACCGGTTCTCTGGTCTTTATATTTGTAAGGAACAAAATCAGACACCGCTGAAATTGCACCCCACGTAGCTTTTCTTGGCGAAGCCTTATTTCCTCTCTGATCGTTGGCAGGTCCGCTTACCACCAGATTCGGTTCTACAACATCAAGGAATAAATAGGGCTTATATGTTACATAACCACAGGTACCTGTTCCATAATCAGGGAAAATCACTTCCGTGAGATTAATACAGCCACGGAACATGTTTTCCGGAATTTCTACCGCATCCAAATAACCGTAATTGGAAGGAAAAGTAACAGATTTCAAAGTGGTTCTGCCGTCAAAAAGCCAGTCTCCCAAATCGCGCTGCCCATCCTTAATTTTGCCTTCAATTCCGGGCGGCAAAACAACCGTATCCCATTTCCCCTGCGTACTTGAAGTTCCGGTACGAACCGTTGCAAAGGCGCCGTCGCCAATCTTGGTAATTCCGGAATTCTCCATGTTAACGCTGTCTAAGCCATAACAGTCAAAGAACGCATACTTTCCGATTTCAACCTCTACATTATTTCCCCCGCTCATACTATTCATATCAACCGTCTTCAATCCGGTACAATAAGAAAATGCACCGGGTCCGATTTTACGAACGGAATAAGGGAGCGTCAAAGACGCCAGGGCGCTTCCGCTAAACGCTTCCGCTCCGATTACGTTAACCGCATTACCGATCACTACCGATGTAAGCCGGCTGCAGTTCTTAAACGTCATATTACCGATATCGCTTACATTCGTCAGCTCAATACTCTGTAAGAAAGAAGATTCAAACGCACTGTCACCGATATAGGCGATCTCGGCAGGCAAAAGCAGGTGCTCGATCTTCGTCACACCTCTAAACGCATTATTGGCAATTCCGATAATTCTTACGGACTGCGTCTCTGATACAAACCCGTCCTTATCTGCCTGGCCTCGTACCAGGTCGGAGGCTGTTTTTCCATCCGCCAGTCTGACCAGATATAAAAATTTGGACGAACTTTCACCCTGTTGTATGTCTCCATCCAATGCATAAACCAGAGTCAAAGCTCCTTTCGATGCAATTGGACTCGCTCCTGTCGCAAACGTACAGTCACAAAAATATTTGTACTTAGATTCCACGGAAGTAAAATCATTGTTGGGCGTCTTATTCAGCGGGTCAGGTATCCTTGCCGTTACATTGAAATTCGGATCCTGCGCCTGCTTTAATTCCTGCTCATACCGTAATCCCGCAAGCCTTATAAATTCATTAAACTCACTGGTAAAATACTGCTCAAAGAATTCTTTATCCTCCTGCTTGTTACCCCAGGCGCCGGAATTTACCTGATCAACATAATCCTGATACGTCAGACTGAACTGTCGCCTTCCCGCTCCGCCGTCTCCGTAAAAGCTTTCATAATCCGCAACCGTAACCGTATAATACTCCATCGGATTTATGGCCTGTAATTCAACCGTTTCCTCGTCGTATTCCTTATTATACTCACTGATGATACCACCGGTAACATTGTTGACTGTTCCGCCTAATTCTGTCGTAATAGACTCATTATATACCGTATAAAATTTAAACTGCCAGTTATATTGCCACTGTCCGTTACTTAGCTGTTTAATTTTATAGGTTTGTTCTACATCCACATTATGAATCTCAGGATTCAGAAGTCCGTTCGCCAGTTCCTGGTTCAGACAGTCACTGTCATTACCGGATACCGAAACATCATACTGTACTCTTCTTCTGGTTCCGGCTTCTTCGGCTTCCTGCGCCTGTTTTTCCACTTTATCCCGCTTTTCCTGTGCCGTAGCAGGTCCCGTAGATTCGTCAACCGCCTGAATATCCGGTACGGGAATGGCGGCAACGCCAATGGCCGTAACCATAAGCAGCGCTGCAATACTGCGCCGTATCAGTCGTTTTGCCTTTCTATTTAATTTGCGTTTTGGTGCTTTCTTAGCCATTTTTACACCTCTCCTTTAGTGACATTTCTTTTAATCCACTTTTTTTGCTACTACAACAAACCTGCCGTCTTCTTCCGTATAATCACAGGTAGATAGAGTAAGCAGCCGGTCCCCGTAGCTGGCCGTTACGCCTGTATCGTACAGAGACATTTCACTCATCTGTCTCATATTGGAGTCAAATTCTTCTGCAGAATTTGCATCAATAAACTGGTAATATTTAAATACAATCTCATCCGCCGTATAAATTTTTGAGCGGAACACATACATAACTTCCCATGTCCCCTCTTCATAAATCGTATCAAATTCAATAACCGGATGCTCTTGATAGTAGGATTCTTTACTATACTGATCCAGTCTTCCGAACATCTTTCCCGACTGCATGTGATGACCGTACACAATTAAATTGGTGCTTGGCTTTAATACATCGCAGTCCTTATCCAAAAAAATCGAACCGTTTTTATCATATTCCTGACTCAGGTTATGATCCAGATAATAATCGTTGTTCGACGTCTGCATGACAGGATAATCTATATTTGTATCGGCTATTTTTATCCATCCGATTAGACTTTTATTCTTATTATATAAAGTTTTATATTTATCGAGAATATCCGGCGTCTCTCCCTCTTCGGTCAAATGAACCTTAACCGGTGCAAAGGCATCTGTGTTACGGCTGTCCGCATCTTCCCTTAGCTTAGCCCACTGAGAATAGGTGTTATCCGTCCTGTCCCCAAAATAATGATACAAGCCAAAATATCCGAAACATGCCGCCGCAGTCAGACTGCACAGGATCACCGTCAATTTCCTTCTCTTTTCCCGCTTTTTCAGTTCTGCAAGAATCTGCTCCTGCATGCCGCTGTCAAAATTTTCAAGGCGGACGTCCTGTTTCTCCTTTTTTTCTTCCGCCTTATTAACAGCCCGCTTTGGTTTCTTACGCTTCTTTTTCCCGGTTTCTTCGCCGGCAAAAGTCCCCGCTTCAATGCTTTGTACCAATTCGTATACTTCATCGTCAAAATCATTCCCGATCAGCGTCTCAAACCGATATACGCCTTCTTCCATTTGGGAATATAATTTCAACACCTCGTCTTTATTTTTAAAATTAACCCTGCCTCGGATTCCGTCTATGATCTTTTTATCCCGCAGGGCCGCCTCATAATCCGCCCTCACTCGAAACTGCCTGCCCTCTACTTCAAACCCGGTTGCAGCCATAACAAGCACTCCTTTATGTAAAACCGCCGTTTTTGCGCACTTTATATGTCATAAACAGCATATATAATCTATTTTACTATATCTTACGATTTATGCAAGTGTTTTATCTACATCTAGTGCAAATTTTCCTCTGCAAAAAATGGAAACAAAGACATGCGTAGTTTCATATGATAAACCATAACAAACATTTGGAGGCAAATTTCAATGAGCGATTTATCAGCAGCTAACTGCGGATGCAACTCTAACAACTCTTGCGGCTGTGGAGCTGTTTCCAATTCCTGCGGCTGTGGCAACAACAGCTGCAGCTGGTTATGGATTATTATCCTTTTATCTTTCTGCGGAGGCAATAACGGCGGTTTCTTCGGTAACAACAATTGTAATTGCTGTGAAGATTCCTGCGGCCGCGGAGGCAACGGCAATTGCTGTGAAATCATTATCTGGTTGCTGCTTCTTTCCTGCTTCTGTGGCAACGGAAACGGCTTCTTCTGCTAATTCTTGATCCTTTAGGAAATAGGCTCTGAAAGGAGCCTATTTTTCTTTGTACCACAAAAGGAATATACATAGCCTGTTACTCATAAAATGGTGGTATCAGGTGAAAGGAGTCTGTTATGGATCAAAATAATCAGGACAAAACTTCCGCCGTAGATAAGGTATTGGCTTTCGACACAATTTTTACTAACAATCACATAAAAATGCTGAAGGTTCTGTTATCCTATTTTGATCCGGCAATTCAAAAAACGCTTGCCATATATATTAAATTTCTGGAATTACAGTACACGTTTGCCTACTTTCAAAACCACGCCCGCGTTTTTTCATCCGGACATTCCCCGCCAGACACGTCTTCGGACCTGAATAACCTCTGCCGGGAAATCCTGCCCTACTGCGCTCCCGATGAACGAAAAAAAATAGAGCAGATCCGTCAAATGCAGCAAACCATGGAGAACTTCCGTCAAATGCAGCAGGTCATGGAAACCATGAAAGAACTTTTTCCCGACGGCTTTCCTTCCTTTGGCAGCCAGACAGACGAAGAAACCGGATCGGACGCGTCTTCCGGCAATGCGCCGTTTAACGCCGAACTGCTGTCTTCTCTGATCGGCGGGGAAAACTCTCAAATGTTTGATATGCTTGCCGCCATGATGAACGGTTCCACATAAAACAAAACGAAAGGAATTCATTTATGGAAAAACCAGCCTGGATGTCCGATCCCCTGGTCGCCGATATTGACCAGCAGAAACTGGACTTTCTGCAGTCAATTGTATTTGAGACAAGGGGGAAAAACCAAAAAGAGCTTATTTCCTTTCTCATGAATCTGATGAAAACAGGAAAACTAAGCAACATTTCATTTACCGAGCAGGAAATGGCCGCCATTATGGGCGCCATCAAAACCCACAGCACCCCTGAGGAGCTTGCGCAGATTAATAAATTCATGGCCATGCGCAAAAAGAAATAAAATTCCCCAGAAAAAGAACCGGTCCGATCAGGAACGGTTCTTTACCTTTATGGCTTTACTACAAGATTGACCAGCCTTCCGGGCACATAAATTTCTTTAACAATCGTACCGGTAAGTTTCCCGCCGAGAGCTTCTTTTGCCAGATTCACTGCGCTTTCTTTATCAATATCAACGGAAACCGTTAAGTTTGCCTTGATTTTCCCGTTCACCTGAACCACGATTTCAACGGCGGACTCTTTTGTCTTTTCCTCGTCGTACTCCGGCCATACGGTCTGGTATACCCTTCCTGCAAAACCGATCCGGTTCCAGAGTTCTTCCGTAATATGGGGCGCAACCGGATTAAGAAGCGTAAGCAGCGTTTTAAATTCGCCTTTCGTTACGGCATTCACTTTGTAGAACTCATTAATTAAAGACATCATTGCCGCTATGGCCGTATTATATTTCAGATTTTCAAAATCACTGCCGACCTTTTTAATGGTCTGATGCATTTTGGTTTCCAGTTCTCTGGAATACTCTTCGCCGTCCGTCAAAAGATCCTGCAGCTTCCATACGCGGTCCAGGAAGCGTCTGCAGCCCTTTACGCCGTCTTCCGACCAGGACGCGCTTAAGTCAAAAGCGCCGATAAACATCTCATACGTCCGCAGGGTATCCGCTCCGTACTCTCTTACAATATCGTCAGGATTTACTACATTGCCGCGGGATTTGGACATTTTTTCTCCGTTAGACCCAAGAATCATACCGTGAGAGGTTCTCTTCTGATACGGTTCCGGACAGGGAACCACTCCCTTGTCATAGAGAAATTTATGCCAGAACCTGGAATATAACAAATGAAGCGTCGTATGTTCCATGCCTCCGTTATACCAGTCCACGGGCATCCAGTATTCCAGGGCTTCCTTACTTGCAAGAGCCTGCGTATTGTCAGGATCGGTATATCTTAAGAAATACCAGGAAGAACCGGCCCACTGGGGCATGGTATCCGTCTCTCTTTCCGCAGTGCCGCCACAGCAGGGACAAGTGGTCTTCACCCATTCCGTCATGGCAGCCAGCGGAGATTCTCCGTTATCGGTAGGCATGTAGCTGTCCACTTCCGGCAATTCCAAAGGAAGCTCGCTTTCCTCCAGCGGCACAAATCCGCATTTTTCGCATTTCACAATGGGAATCGGTTCTCCCCAGTACCTCTGTCTGGAAAATACCCAGTCCCTTAACTTGAAATTAGTCTTTTTTTCTCCGATTCCTTTTTCGGTCAAAAATTCTACAATTTTCTTTTTCGCATCGGCAACGGATAAACCGTTCAAAAACTCGGAATTTACAAGCGTTCCCGACGCAACGTCGGTATACACCTCTTCCTGCACGCTTTTTTTGCTTCCGGCAACCACTTCGATAATAGGAAGATCAAACTTTTTGGCAAAATCCCAGTCCCTCTCATCGTGTGCGGGAACCGCCATAATCGCGCCGGTTCCGTAACTCATCAGAACATAATCGGAAATCCAGATGGGAATCTCTTTATCGTTTACCGGATTCACTGCGGAAAGTCCCGCAATGGCTACGCCTGTCTTGTCCTTTGCCAGCTCCGTACGTTCAAAATCCGATTTTCTTGCCGCTTTCTCGCGGTAAGCCAAAACCTCGTCCCAATTCCCAATTTCTTCTTTATATTTATCAAGAAGCGGATGTTCCGGAGACATTACCATATACGTGGCTCCGAATAAAGTATCCGGCCTGGTGGTATAGATCCTTAATTTGTCCTCTTTTCCCTTAATGGCAAAGTCAACCTCCGCGCCCTCGGATTTGCCGATCCAGTTTTTCTGGGAAACCTTAACGCGTTCAATATAATCCACCGTATCCAGATCCTGAATCAGCTTATCCGCATATTCCGTAATTTTCAGCATCCATTGGCTCTTTACCTTACGCACCACTTCCGAACCGCAGCGCTCGCATACGCCGTTTACCACTTCTTCATTAGCCAGTCCTACTTTACAGGAGGTACACCAGTTGATGGGCATCTCGCTTTTATAGGCGAGTCCGGCCTTAAATAATTTCAGGAAAATCCACTGCGTCCATTTGTAATAACCGGGATCCGTCGTATTTACCTCTCTGTCCCAGTCAAAAGAATAACCGAGGGCATGAAGCTGTCCTTTAAATCTCTCCACGTTATTCTTCGTTACGATTTTGGGATGGATATGATTTTTAATCGCATAATTTTCGGTGGGAAGTCCAAACGCATCCCAGCCCATAGGATATAAAACGTTATATCCCTGCATTCTTCTTTTTCTTGCAACGATATCCAGAGCCGTATATGGCCTCGGATGTCCTACGTGAAGTCCCTGTCCCGAAGGATACGGAAACTCTACCAGCGCATAGTATTTGGGTTTGGAGTAGTCTTTAGACGTGGCAAACGCCTTCTCGTCGTCCCATACCTTCTGCCATTTGCTTTCCACCTCTCTGTGGTTATATGGTTCAGCCATTTTTTATCCTCTCTTTCTATCTTAAAACACAGCTCTCTCTTCTGCCGTCCGATTCTCTTCACTGCAAAATATACTACTCACAAAAACGGCTCTTGTCAAGCGATACCCGTTTATTTACCGATTTTCTTTACGCTGTGGATTCCATATCCTTCCTCGTACTGAAGCGTTATGGAATCCCCCTCCTTATAGCGGATAGCCTCAATCAGCTCCGGATCGGACAGATCCACGTCATAATAGTTCTCGTCATTCTTCAGGCAGATATAGAAGTGGGTATTGCCGCCCAGAACAACCTGCGTCAGATTTTCAATCACGCCCTTTGCCGTTTTCAGTTCCAGCACACTCTGGCTGACAATGCCGTTGGTATTCAAAAGCTGTACATAATTTTTCTCACATTCCTGTATGGTATCTCCGATCGCAACCCACTGATATTTCTGTACGTTAACCATGGCATACTTTTTAACCAGTCCCGCATCGTCCTTTAAAGCCATAAAATAAGTAGGTTCATCGGCTATATTGAGCAAAAGCGGAAATGTCGCGTCATATCCCAGATTTTGAACCTGCCCCTCGGCGGAAGACATGGCGGAATCTTCAATAGCTCCTTCTATTTTATAATAACGCGTCTCCATGGTTCTCTGGTTCATCAACACAAAACCTACGTTGGACTGGTCACCGTTCACGGAGGTCACGCCCGTATAGACCCACACGTCGTCTTCCAGGGCAATATAGTTATAGCCGTTTGTAGAACGCAGACAGTCCTTCTGCCCTAACCGGCTGTTCCAGAATCCGTGTACGTAAATACCGGCATAATCGTAAAGCCGCATCAGAAGTTCGGCGGAATATACCTTGTCAATCCACTGGGGAACCTCTTCCACCGCGTAATCGATACATTCCCCCGTAACGGCATTGCATAAAACAACTCTTCCTACCGTCTGTCCTCCGAAAAGTCCTATATTAAACTTCTTAACGGGACATACCCAGAAGGGTACGCCGTTATCGTCAATTTCAAAAAATATCTGATCGTCGAAAATATACGTCGGATACCGGAATCTTAAGTGCCTGTACAGATTTCTGTTAAAATACTCCGATTTGGAATATTTGATTTTGTCCGTAAGCTTCACACATTCCGTATCCTGCGTAGCCATATCGATCAGGATATAGGCGGGAATTCCCTCCTTCTGATTGGTAAACCACTTTATAGGGCTGGCATAGACTAAAGGCGTGACTCTTACAGGCGTTCCGTTATAATTAATCTGCGTATAATCCGTACTGACTTCAAACTGCGACACCATGTCTACCATGCTGCCCATTTTCCGGTCTCCTAAGAGCGCCGCGGAATCCTTGTCCAAAAGAGGAATCGTATGATAATCCACTTCTTTTATATCTTCCGTAAACTCTCTTTCTTCAATGGCGAGCAGCCTCTGGTATTTGCCCGCGTTAACCACCGGCGAGGAAAGAACGCTTCCAAATATGAAAATCACCAGCACCGCCGCAAAAAGAATTCCCAGCGCCATAGCCGGTTTGTCGGAACGAAAATCAAACTGCAGATTCCTGGTTCCGAAATCTTTATACCGGCGGTAGAAATTATATGCAATACGCGCAGCAATTGCCAGAATAATCAAAGACATTGCAAAGACCCAGAACCCCTCCGAATGTATATTCACAGCCGGCAGCGTTACATAATAATAAATTCCCGCCGCTGCAAGCACTCCTACCAGGAGCAGTATAATCCGAACGCTTTTTTTCATAATTCATACCTCTTTCTTCTTTTCAATGTGTAAATCGGACGGTTACAGGACAAGTTTGTAACTGCTTCCATCAGCTGTTTTACCGTCGGCAGTAAATCCAAGGCTTTCAAAACATCTTCGCGGAGCCGTGTTCCAATCGTATATATCCCGCACATGTAATTCCTTAAACCCAAGAGTCCCTGCGCGGCCAATTAAAGCAGAAATGCCCCTGCGTCCGATCTTCTTTCCACGCAGAGAAACATCTCCGATAACAATCGGCATATCCTCTTTCGAAAAAGTCACATGCCAATCAGCCTGCTGCAATCGCGGTCATGAAATTCCATAAAATACAGTTCTCCATGTTCATACAGACAACGATACATTTTTCCAACAATTCCGAAGTATACGGTTCCTTCCTGCCATCGGCCAGCCAGACCTCTATATTCTGATACTCGAAAGCGCAAAACCAAAATCGCCCTCAAACCTCCGAAGACACAATTCATGATCTACCATAATGATCTCCGGCTGTATGATTCCCGGAACCGGCATCCTTCATTCCTCCCGTTGTTTTAATGATATGCTCCACCAATTGTATCACATCGTTATAAATTTTTCCATAGTAAAACAGCAAAGCAAAGCTTATTTAAAACACTACGGTTGAATTAATCACATTTGAAGCGTATAATAAGGAGGGTATAAATAATTTGAGGGGGAGAAATTCAATGGCTTCTGTTACACTTGATAAAGGCCGGTATCTTTTTGAAGCCGGTCAGCCTGTTAATGAACTTTTTATAATTCTGAAGGGAAGCGTTTCACTCACTTTTCCCGGAGGCGCCTTTATTCTTTCACGCGGAGAAGTTCCGGGCATCTGCGAGATTTCCTGCGGCGTTCATTTTCTTTCCTGTAAGGCTCTTGAAGAACTGACCGTTATGCGGTATCCCATATCCGACGCAGCGTCTCTGGAATTCTTTTTGCAACAAAATCAGGAGTACGGCGTTCTGTTTGTGCGTTCCGCTTACCGGCAGATTAATGCGGCTTCTCAATGCTGTGAACTGGCGCATCTTCGCTGCCGGGAGCTTTATGACGCCTGTGTAAAAGACGCCGCATTTTATAAAAGCTGTCAGACAGGAGAGCCGGTTAACGGACAGGAAACGCCTCCTTTACCGGAACTGCCTCCGTTTACGGAAGAACTTCCTTTAGATGAACAGACAAGCGCCCATTATCTAGATATTGAACGCCACTTATCGGTCAACAGTGATCTGGAAGCGCTGGCAGAAAAAGAAATCGCGCCCATTGCTTCTCTCAGCGCAGATTTTATAAAGCTTATTACCTCTGCCAAGTCCCTGGAGGAATTCAAAATCCTGTACAAAAAATGGACGTCCCGTTCCAAAATACTGTTTAAGACAAAGCAGGCGGATTCTTCCGAAAAGGAATCCGTTATTCCCGAGTATTCTTCTATCCCGGAGCAGCTGACAGATTCTTTACAGTCAATTTTAACTTATTCCGGCGCGGAAGATTCTTTGTGTTCCGTTTTCAAAGACTTAATTGAAAAATATCGGAATATGACGGACAGAAACGCTTCGGACGACGATTCCCGTTATACCAGACGGCAGATTACGGCACTGTTTAATAAACTTTACCATCTTATTTTCTTTCAAGCGGTAAAAGATTCTGCCATCCCCCTGCCGGTTCGTATGTTTCTTTATTTCGGATACGTGGACGAAACGCTTGCGGGGACAAAAAACACCGCCTGTCTGGCACAGCTTGCCAATCAGCTTGCCAGTCAATCCTTCCCGCACACTTTTACCCTCTTTGACTGGCTCATTGCCATTTTAGAAGGCCGGAGGGAACCGAGCCGCAATGAATTTGACGAAGACTATACACGGTATCTGCACAATCTGAAAACAGCCGGTACAATCAGCGCGTCTGACGAACGTGAATTAACCTCCGACACGAAGAAAAAGGTGGAATACGAATTAGAAAATATGTTTCCCCAGGTAAACAAAATGACCAGCGGACGGATCGCTTCCTTCTGTCCCGTTTTTTCCGACCACAATGTATTAAAGGCGCCGGACGCTTCACTTGTTACCGGTCAGGCTCTGCAGTCTGAAGTAGCATATGTCAAATCTATGGATTTCGGCGCTTATTACCGCGAATATACTTACACCAATATAAACGCGGGCATCCCCAGGGAACTATTTCACGCAGAAGCTTTGCCCGATTTCATTTTAATGCCGTGCGTCGGAACCAGAGGTGTGATGTGGCAGGAAATTGAAGGCCGCCGCCGGACCACCTCTGCCCGTATGATGCTGCCGCTCTTTTATATGGATGATCTGCGCACCGCCGTTATACGTTTGACGGGAGAATACCGTTGGGAAATCTGCAAGCGCATCCAGGGCGCCCGCTGGAACGATCTTTCCGAGCACTCCCTGACAAGCGAATATTTCGACTATATTCAATTTTATAAAAAGAATCATGATTTATCGGTTGAAACCAAAGAAAAAATCAAACTGTCACTGCAAAAGGCGCGCGGCAATTTTAAGGAAATGTTTGTAAGAGATTATATAACTTATATTTTGTTTGAAGGAACCGGATCGCCAAGACTGACCAAAATCGCCCGAAGCATATTGTTTACTTATTGTCCGTTTACAAAATCCGTCAGGAGCTCTTTAGCGGAAAATCCTATTTTCAGGGATTTGACGGAACGGTATGAGCTGCGTAAAAAGCAGCTGCTGCACAAACTGGAGCTTCTGAAAAAACGCGTGGAAAGCAGCCGGTGCGAAATGCCGCAGGAGCTGCTTAACGAAGAGAATTTTCTTAATTGCTGATACCAAAAAGGGAACCGCACACAAACACGGTTCCCTTTTCATTTTCATGATAATATACAATTCAAAGCTGCCAATAATATCCCTATTCTTCGCTGTTCTCCGCAACCTTATTTGCTCTCGCGGCAACTTCTTTCTCCTGTACGTCGCTGGGAGCCTGCTCATAACGCGCAAACTCATAAGCATACTCGCCGCGTCCGCCTGTCATGGACCGAAGATCCGTGCAGTATCCGAATAAACCGCTCATGGGAATGTCTGCTTCAATTATCTGCTTACCACCCTGAACCGGATTCATTCCGAGCACACGTCCTCTCCTCTTATTCAAATCGCCCATAACGTCACCGGTATAGCTGTCCGGTACGGTTACTTTTAATGATGCGATCGGCTCAAGAAGTACCGGATGGGCCTCCATAAAACCTTTTTTAAACGCCTGGATCGTCGCCATCTTGAAAGCCATCTCGGAAGAGTCTACCGGATGATAGGAACCGTCATATAATACGGCCTTAACGCCCACAACGGGATAAGCCGCCATAGGTCCCTTGATAACGGATTCCTGCAATCCTTTTTCCACGGCCGGAAAATAATTCTTAGGCACTGCTCCGCCTACAACCTCCTGCGCAAATTCAAAAGGCTTCTCAAGATCTCCGGACGGTTCAAAACGCATCTTAACGTGGCCGTACTGACCGTGTCCGCCGGACTGTTTCTTATATTTGTACTCCACATCGGAATTTTTCTTAATAGTCTCTTTATAAGCAATCTTAGGCTGTGCCAGCTCTACTTCAACCTTATACTCGTTCAAAAGACGGCTCACAACGATTTCCAGATGCTGGTCTCCCATACCATATAATAACGTCTGACGATTTTCCGCATCGTTGACGATCTTTAACGTCTGATCCTCATGGGACATCTTCTGCAGAGCCTGGGAAATTTTATCCACGTCTCCCTTATTCTTTGGTTTATACCGTAAATATGTATACGGTACGGACAACTCTGTCTGCCCATATTTTATCGGCATCGCTTTGGTAGCCAGAGAATTACCGGTTCTTGCTCCGGTAAGCTTTGCCAGTGCGCCGATATCGCCGGCATGCAGTTCCTTTACCTCAATGGGTTTATTTCCCTGCAAAACGTATAACTTGCCGATTTTCTCCTCAATATCCTTATCCAGATTGTAAATCAGATCATCCGTCTTTAATACGCCGGAATTCACCTTGATCAAAGAATACTTTCCGATGAAAGGATCAACGATGGTCTTCCAGATATAAGCCGATTTGGTCTTGGAAAAATCATAATCCGCATGATAGATTTCGTTGGTCTTCATATTAATACCGGCCACTTCCCGGTTCTCAGGGCTCGGCAAATACTTAATAATATCGTCAATCAGCGTAAAGACGCCCTGACAGAGCGTATTGGAACCCATGGACATGGGCACAATGCTTCCGTCGCACACATTGGTACGAAGCGCAGCACGGATCTCCGCGTCCGAGAAAGTTTCACCGTTAAAGTAACGTTCCATCATTTCTTCGCTTGTCTCGGCTACGGATTCCATCAGCACATCCCGGTATAACTGCAGGTTCTCTCTGCTGTAATCAGGTACGTCGCATTCAACAACGTCTTTACCCTGCCAGCGGTTGCCGGTCTCGGTAATAACGTTCACATAACCTACAAACTTTTCATTCTCTCTGATCGGGAAATGGAACGGCGCCATCTTTTTCCCGAAAGATTCCGTCATATCTTCCACAACCTGCCGGAAAGACGCATTATCCACGTCCATATTCGTAACGTAAATAAAACGGGGCAGCTTATATTTTTCACATAATTCCCATGCCTTCATCGTGCCGACTTCCACGCCGGATTTACCGTTTACAACGATAATCGCCGCTCCTGCCGCGCCGACCGCTTCTTCTACTTCTCCGACAAAATCAAAATATCCGGGAGCGTCCAATACATTGATCTTATACCCCTCCCATTCGATAGGAATCACGGATGTAGAAATGGAAAACTGTCTTTTCTGCTCTTCCTTGCCATAGTCGCTGACTGTATTACCATCGGTAACCTTTCCCATACGGGAAGTAATACCGGACAAATATGCCATTGCTTCCACAAGACTGGTTTTACCGGCTCCGCCGTGTCCTAACAAAACAACATTTCGAATCTTGTCAGTTGTATAAACATTCATATCAATTCCTCCAACTTCAGATATTTTTGGTAAATTTGATAATTTTACCGCAATTTTCAAATCTCCCTTGCGTATATTTTACTAAATTTTCAAGCGCTTTACAAGCATTATTATGCTTTTTGCACATTTAAATTTTCTTAAAATATTATTATTGACTTTCGCACTTTAAAGTGATATATTGGCATTGTACGCAACCCTAACCATGAATTGACCAAATATATGAATAAGGAGATTTACAGCTATGATTATTGTTATGAAACCTCAGGCTGTCCGGGAAGAAATCGGCGCGGTCGTAAAATATATCGAAGACCACGGTCTTTCCGTACATTTATCCCAGGGCGAAGAAGTTACGATTATCGGAATTATCGGTGACAAATCCAAAATTTCCTCCGAAAATCTGACTGTATACAAAGGCGTGGACCGTATTGTACCGGTTACGGAGAGTTATAAGCTTTCAAACCGTAAATTTCACCCGGAGCCTACCACCGTTTCCGTCGGAAACACCTCCATAGGCCCCGGCATTCTGACCATTATGGCCGGTCCCTGTGCCGTTGAAACGGAAGAACAGCTTATGGAAATTGCCATACAGGTTAAAAAAAGCGGCGCAACCATCTTAAGAGGCGGCGCCTATAAGCCCCGCACTTCTCCCTACTCTTTCCAGGGGCTGGAAGAAGAAGGGCTCCGATTTATGCAGAACGCAAAAAAAGAAACGGGACTTTCCACCATCTGTGAGGTAGTCAGCCGGGAAGCCATAGAGGCCGCCGTGAAATACGTGGATATGATTCAAATCGGCGCAAGAAATATGCAGAACTTTATTCTGTTAAAGGAAGCCGGACGTTCCGGTCTCCCGGTTCTTTTAAAGAGGGGCCTGTGCGCAACCATCGATGAATGGCTCAACGCCGCCGAATATATTATTGCGGAAGGCAATCCCCATGTGGTACTCTGCGAACGCGGCATACGCACATACGAAACGGCTACCCGCAACACACTGGATTTAAGCGCCGTTCCGGTTATGCGTGAAAAAACACATCTGCCGGTCATTGTAGATCCTTCTCACTCCACAGGTTCCTACAAATATGTACCCGCAATGGCCAAAGCCGCCGTTGCGTGCGATGCGGACGGTCTCATGATCGAAGTTCACAACGACCCCGCCCACGCCCTCTCCGACGGTCCTCAGTCTCTGACTTTTGAAAAATTTGCAAAATTAACCGGCGAATTAAAACCCTTCTGCGATGTGATCGGACGAAGCTTTAATCCTGCCGACTCCCATTAAAAAGGAATCTAACTATGGACAAACTCACTTGCGGTTTTATCGGTCTTGGACTGATCGGCGGCTCCATTGCCCACGCTCTGCGGGAAAAGCACAGTAAAAACATATTCCTTATTGCGTATGATCCCGACACGGCCGCTCTGCGGCTTGCACGGGAACAAAACGTTATCGATCTGGCTGCGGACCGGATCGACGGCAGTTTTTCCCGCTGTGACTTTTTGTTTCTGTGCGCACCGGTCAGCAGTAATAACCGAAACCTGCCGCAGATTAAAAAGTGTATATCTCCCTCCTGTATCCTGACCGATGTAGGGAGCGTAAAAACCGGAATTCACGAAGAAATTGCCGCAGCCGGACTGCAGGCGCAGTTTATCGGCGGGCATCCCATGGCAGGCAGCGAGCGTACAGGCTATATCAATTCCCGGGCCCTGCTTCTGGAAAACGCATATTATATTCTGACGCCCTCCGAAGAATGTGACCCGAAAAAAATTGATGATTTCAAAAACCTTGTATGCTCCATGGGCGCCATTCCGCTGATCCTCGATCCGCAGCGGCACGATTTCGTTACGGCTGCGGTCAGTCATCTTCCGCACGTAATCGCCTCTTCTTTAGTTAATCTGGTAAAAGATAATGATTCGGAAGAGGAAATCATGAAAATGATCGCCGCCGGCGGTTTTAAGGATATTACGCGGATCGCCTCTTCTTCCCCGGAAATGTGGCGGCAGATCTGCACCTCCAACGCCGATAATATTATACGTTTACTGGAAAGTTTTATCACCGGCATAACCGCCGTCAGGAACGCTTTACAAAACCGGGATTCTTCTTATCTGGAAAACTTTTTTACCATGGCGAGAAATTACCGGGATTCGTTCATTGACGCATCCAGCGGCCCGATCAAAAAAGCATATGACTTATATGTGGATATTGCCGACGAACCCGGCGCGCTGGCTCCCATTGCAGCGCTTTTGGCGCGTCATGACATCAGTATTAAGAATATCGGTATTACTCACAACAGAGAAGCACAGGAAGGTTCTCTGCGCATTGAATTTTATGAAGAGTCAGCCGTCGGACTTGCCCGCCGCCTTCTTACGGACAACGGTTATAGCAGCATCCCTGCGCATCCGCCCGCCGTATCCAACAGCACGTCCCAAAAAGATGCATAACGGCCGGGTACAAACAACTGATGCAATTCATCCAAAGCGCCCGATAAAAAAAGAATAACGGCAGTTAAAACAATCCTGCCGGTTCCTTTCTTCATCCATAACACAGCCAGCCCATATTCCAGAAAGCCCAATACGGCATATTCTGAAAAATGGGCTGTTTTTCTGACAAGCAGATCGATCAAAGCTGCCTTTGAATCGATCTCCCATTCCATCCAATCTTTTGTACCGAAAAAATCTGCCAGTTGTACAAGCCTTTTCGACACCATATGACTTAATCTCCCGGATTCTTCCCCTGTCTGTGCCGAAAAACCAAATATCACTGCATAGAGAACTACCAGTAATATCACTGAAATTACGGTATAAATCTTCCTTTTCACATCTAATCCTTTCCGATTCCTTAATGCCTTAGTTTAATGTCATTAAATCAAGAACAGAAATTCTGCTTTCCATCCAAAACTCCTTATACTTACACAAAATATCTCCAATGCCGACGTTATTTTGTTTCACATCCCTCAGTACCTTTGACGCTTCTTTATAAAGTTCCGAATCTCTGTAGTAATTTTCACGCAGACCACATAATTCTGCAATTAATATCTGTCTGATTTCATAATCCTTATTATGATCCATTTATTCTAATCCCCTTTCTTAACAAATACCCTCTACGCATCGGAAAGGATCATAAAGGAATTTCTCTTCATAATATACATGTCAAAAAAAGGGGAAAATGTTACATTAAAATAAAAAAAATCTCAGATTCACAAATTCCCTGAATCCGAGATCTTATTTCTTTTATTTATGCTCTTCAACGGTCTGATAAACTTCAATCCTCGCCGCATCCATCTCAGGCATTCCGATAAAAATTGCTCCGTAATTGTAACTGTCTTCATCGATCTTTTCTATTCTGCGGATTTCAAAGAAAGCGTGAAGAACTTCCTTGGTCCATATAGTAAGATAAGATTCATAAACAGAACCGATCATCAGCCTCTGATCACAGTTAAACCCGACTCCTGTCTTAGATACGTCCAGAATCTCTATCCCAATCTGCTCATCACTCTGGTCAAGCCGCTTGATGATCAAGCTGGACTTCAGCTCACTTCTCTTACTTTTTCTTCTCTCTTCCATAATAACTGACAACCTTCCCTTCTGTTTCTTAATACATTTTTAAATTACATACCCGAATTTATCATAGCGCATTTTTCAAATTTTGTAAAGAATCAAACAATTTTGTCCGATACAAATTATAAATAATTTTTAAAAAACCAACTGCCAAAATGATTAAAATCTACGCCAAGGAGGTAACAATATGGACAAATGGCTGTATGTAATGATGATTAAAAGAGGAAAGTCATATAATAAAGTTACAAAAGCCGTAATTGCAAGACACGTAGAAAACCTGAAACATTTGGATGCCGATGGAAAGATCGAACTTTGCGGCCCGTTAAAAGGTTATCCCGGCGTTGCAGGCATGGTTATTTTTAAAACACAGAGCTATGAAGAAGCAGAAGCTCTGTGTAAATTAGAACCGCTTGTTGTCGAAGGATATGCAACGTATACCCTTGCTTCACTGCAGGTGGCCGACAGGAATAACGACTATTTGCTGTAGCAAAAGCAGCCCTTCGCCCGCCTAAAAACGATGTTAAATCACAAGCATAGCATCCCCCATGTGGCGGTTTCGTCTCGAAATTCCACTTTTGTAATTTACATTTCGATAGAAACGCCTTTCTCCATACCATTATATCGGTTTTTATCCTAGCCATCAATAGGATTTTTGCCACTTGTCCTTATACTCTGCTCCATAGCTTCCTCCAGGGCGGCGGTGATGACATCCACTTTCTTTTCGCCGATGCCCTTCACCCGGAGCAGCACCTCCCGGATTTCCGGAGCCGTCAATCCGCTCGCTGCTTCCTTGCCATCTGCATACCCGGACTTATACACCGACTCCGCCCATAATGTCATTTGGCAGTGGTCCATCTTCCGGATGCGGTCGTACTGCTTGCGGTTCAGAATAAAGCCTTTAATCTTTCCCATGCCGCACCTCCTAATCTCTCACTTCAATCGGCGATCCTGCTTCTCCGGAAAGATGCTCTACCGAGTCCATCCTCACAATGATGACATCATGCGGTGTGCCGTACTTATACAGATAATCTACCAACGGCTCCGCCGCCTCCTTCAGTTCATCAACTCTCTTACTGTAATCATTTTCTCCCATTCTTTGCCTCCCATTCTTCCAGCCGTTTACTCTGCCGCTGGACCTTGAAATCAATCCTTCTCTCAACTTCATCTTCTGCCTGGAACAAAATCTCCATCTGCCTTGCCATGATCCGAACATCTGCCAGTTCATCAATGATGCAACCCCTGGCGGCTGTCAGTTCGGCACCTTTCGCCCTTCGCCATTTCAGCAGAGCTTTCGTCAGCTCGCTCATTTCCTCAATCATCATATCCACCTGGGGCTGTGTTCCA
Organism: uncultured Lachnospiraceae bacterium; assembly: GCA_910587935.1. Lineage (GTDB taxonomy): Bacteria > Bacillota > Clostridia > Lachnospirales > Lachnospiraceae > MGBC143606. Next base: position 16,146 of record CAJUNP010000011.1, on the reverse strand, counting down.
TAATCGCAGATACATCTCCGGAAGACAATATCTCTTTCCTCTTTGCCGCCGAGCATCTCTATATGTTCAGCTGCTTCCTCCAGCAGTTCAACCGTTCCTTCGACTTCTCTGCCAGTCGGCGGTTCCCGATATGCCTTCGCATATTCCCTAAGCCTTTCTGTAATCTTCATCTTCGTTTCTCCTTTCTCTCGCCGCCGATCTGAACATCATAAGAAGCATCTCAGATACCGGTCTTCCCCTATCCTTCCGAACGGCTTTCTTTACAGACTTCAAATCGTACCAGTCTCCCCGGTAGTTTTTCTTTTCCGGAACGTAAACGCCTATCCCATACGGTATCTCATTACTGACTTTCACATATACTTCCTCTGGCATGACATAATAATTGTAATCTCCTAAAAAATTATGTCCGTTCTTTGAATGGAAATCTTCTACTGATGACTTTACCTCATAACAATAGAAATCGCCTTTTTCTATGCCAGACACCGTATTATTTACAGGCTTGAACTTCATGTAATCGACTCTGACGGAGTTACTGGTTGCATAGTCGAACGTGACTTCTCTCGCCCAATAAATCCTCGGATCGTTATGTGGAACAATATGCTTTTTTATCGACAAGGATAGGAGGGCGGTAATCTCCTTCCTATCCGTTCTCTGCCTCCTTCTCATACAGTTCGTGCGTTCCGTCCAGCACCTTTTCAGCATCTTCATTGGCAAAGGTCCAGCCATACGGCTTCAGAACCTCATAGCAATGCTTCAAAGTTTCGCCGGAGTCCTTCTTGTAGTGCCCCTGCCAGTCAACAAGCTCCGTATCTTTTGCCGCATTGTGGAGTGCAACAAGCATCGAGTGCGTATAGCTGAGTCCTTTCAGCTTTTTCTCAGCTTCAGCTTTCTCCTCCTCTGTGCAGCTATAATACTCTTTCTCGGTGAAGAAGCCGATCATGCTGTTGAATGACAGGTAGGCACACTTTTCAAGCAGGAACCTCCATGCCTTTTCCCTTATCTCCTCCTCATTCTTCACAGCATCAATCTTCCCGGCAATGATATTGCAGATGAACTCCTTGCGGCTGGCATCCGTCTCCTTGATAATCGCCTTAATCTGCTTCTTTTTCTTATCCTTCTCCTTTTTGGCAATCTCCTCCGGAGTCAGTTCTTTTTTCTCATTCTTGTGTTTTCTGATGATGCGGACGGAACGCCAGTACAGAAGATAATACAGCTTGTCATCATCCTTCACAGAAAGTTTCTTCGGAGGCTCTTTATCCAGGTCGAACTCCTTGATAGTATCCCACTTCCCAGAGTACATCTCATTCTCAGCTTCCTTCGGTGCTTTTTCGATGCCGGCTTTCTTCGCCATCTCAGCAATTTTCTTGTACCTCTTATTCCGTATCGCTTCCGCAGCGGCTCTCTGTGCCATCGAGACAATCTCCCTGGAGTCCTTGGCATCCTTCAAAATCTTATTCCTGGTTTTGACATCCTCAACCTTCTCCAGTTCATACAAATCTTTCAGCGAGAGCTGGAAGCTGTCATCCTGCTCTTTCTTCTTCAGTTCCTTCTGATCCAGTTTCGCAATATTCAACCGATGCCGGATGGTCGTTTTACTGAAGCCGGTCTTTTCGGCAATGGACTCCTCTGTTTCTCCAAGGTCAAGCATCATCTGAAAACCTTGTGCCTGCTCATAAATCGTGAGGTCATTCCTCTGCATATTTTCTTCAAGCATGATGGATACCTGCTCTTTTTTGCTCATGCCCTCCTTGATGATGCAGGGAAGCTCGGCAATTCCTGCCAGCTTCGCCGCAGCGTGTCTCCGATGCCCGATTAAGGCTGTGTACTCTCCGGGGTTCCCTTCTTGGGGAATTACGGTCAAATTCTGCATCACACCCAACTTCTTAACAGACTCCACCAGTTCCGTCAAATCCCCAGGTCTTTCCTGGGGTTCTCCGGATGCGGATGGATATGTTCTATGCCAATGTTCACAATATCACTCATTCCAATTCCTCCATTTCATTTTCAAACTTCTGTTTAAGAACTTTTTCCTCCTCATATCTCATAGCAGCATTTAGCTGATTTCTTACAAGTCCGCCAAGGCTATTATTCATGCTGGCAACGGCAATAATCATGCCTATTGAGCCTATTTTCTTAGCTAAATTGTTTACTGCTTCTTCATCCTGAGCCACAGTATCAGCCTCCTATTTTTGTGTTTCCTCCTGCTGCCTATCTGCTATGCAAGAGATATTGCTTTCAATCTTCTTATAAGTATCGTTTGCCATGAGGACCTGGAGAACAGCATTAGACAACATCGTCTTCGTACTCTCGTCAAATGCAGCCTTCACATCACGATTTACCTGCTGGCGAACTTCATCTACCTGCTTATCCAGGTAATTTTTCACCTCATTGTCAATGCCGAGATGCTGAAGCAGATACTCCTCAAATGTGTACTCCTGTGTTTCTGCCCTATATCTCCCCTTGTTGTATCTATCTTTTTCAAAGCTCTTGACAATGCGAAATCTGCTATTTTCGATGCAGTCCTTCACGCAGCGTTTCGCATACTGTGTCAATGTAAGTTCCTCCTTCGGTTCATCATCCCAGACAGACGATCCACCGATCTGAATTTTTTCATTATCCATAAAATCCTGGACGATGCCCTTGATAATATCGCTTGCCGCATACTGGATTTTCTCCTTGATGTCACCAAGCACTTCGCTCTTGATTTCCGCTACAATCTCGCTGTAAAGGTTCTTTTTTACCTCTGCTGCTACAGCCCGGATGATGCCAAGAGCAAAGTTCTCTGTATTGAACTCAATTTTCAGATTCTCTTTTTCCATCTTTACCTCAGTGTTCTCCATACCATCCATCTCCTCCATTTCTTCTTGGCTCGGTTCATAATCTTCATCATAGTCATCATAATAGCTCACGAAATAGCACCTCCTAATTGAACAGCAATTCTTCATCAATTCCGTCCGGAATATTCATAAAACCGTCTCCCGATGTGGAATTATTGCTTCCGGTGTTCTGATAACCGCCTCCATTGCCTTGACTTGCCGCCTTGCTTTCGGCGAACTCCTGCTCCTCTACAACAACATCGGTGGTATACACTCTCTGACCGTCCTTATTGGTATAGCTGCCGGTCTGAATACGCCCGGTAACAACAATCTTAGTTCCTTTGGCAAGGTACTTCTCAGCAAATTCAGCACCTTTCCCAAATACAACGCATCCGATGAAGTCTGCATCTTGCTCTCCGTCTCTCTTGAACCGGCGATCCACCGCCAGGGAGTACCTGGCAACCGCCGTTCCGTTCTCATTCTGTGCATACCTTATTTCCGGGTCTCTTGTCAGCCTTCCCATCAGTATAACTTTATTCATGCAATCTCCTTTCATGGCGGCTTAACAGCCGCCTCACAGTTATCAGTCCTCAGTTTCCAGTTTCCGGTAATAAGCGGAGCGGAAGCCGAGGTAGCTGTACGAGTTCGAGCGAGGGTTGCCCAAATTCACGTGGAACACGCCGGCATTGGCGCCATGGTGCCAGTCGCCCCCACAAAGCGGCAAACGCTCTCCGTTTGTATCTGCATAGAAGTATGCTTCCGGCTCCCCAGGGAACAATCCCAACTCTTTTAGCTCCTGCGTTTGCACACAATCAAAATTGACATCTCCCCACTTGCATCCGTCATAGTCGGCATCAATTTCTTCACAGGTGGTGAAGGTAACTTCTCCTTCGGTACAGTCAAGCCTGATTGGCTTTTCTTCGCACATCACCGGCTTCCAGTTCTGGCTACGTTCTGACAAATCAATGTTCATGGCAGCATCATTATTCTCTGCTACCTGGAGAACACCGTCCATGAGCCGGAGTCCTCTGAACCATTCCCAGACGTTGCCGCAAAGGTCATGGATGCCAAATACTGTATGGTCGTGGGTCCATGTCTCCGGTCCGGAGCCGGTGAGTGTCTTGCCACGTCCATTGAACGTAACGCCTTTCTCCTTCGGGTCTGCATGGTATACTCCTCCGTCCGTATTCCCATGAGGGAATATGCCAGTATCATGGCAGAGGTTGGCGATGTAGCCTCTCTCCATTGCGGTCATCAGATGCCACCCTTCTCCCTTGCTGAAGCAGGCTTTTTCAGCATCTTCCAGAGTGACGTTCACTGACGGCTCCTGCAACGGAAGACTGTACGCCTTGCCATTGATGATGACATTCGGGTACTTCGAGATATACACTTCATCATAAGTCTTTCCGCCGATCACAAACATCGGATGCACCGGCTTGTCCGGGTTCCTGGTGAACTTCACCATGATAGACGGCAACCCTGCCTTGTCAAAAATCACAACATTGTCCTCCCGGAAGGCATCGAACTCTGGCTCCGCTCTGTAATCTCCGCACTTTCCGTATGCCATGATGTCAATTTCCGATCTCTTGCAATACCCATTTTCATTTGCTCTGCACTTCATTCCGCATTTTACTCTCATGCTCTTTTCCTCCTTTACATCGTTGCTTTCATTTGCAGCAAATTCATATACATCTCTTTATAGACATCACGCTCAGTTGCAATCCGGATATAATCCGGGTTCTGCGTAACATCTCCAAAAGCCGGCTTATCTTCCGGCAAATCGGCTGTCTCCATGCCTTTTTCAGCATCTTTTCCATCTTCACTTGATGAAATTGTTGCTTCCTCCAGAGCGTTTTCCTCCTCGAAGGTCTCCATCATCTTTCTCCAGGCTTCCAACGCTTTACTTCCTCTGATGTTCGTTGCAATATCCAGGCTTATCAGAATTGCCTTCTCAATCCCCTTCAGCTCTGCCTGGGAAATTTCGTTTATGTAGTTCCCGATCCTCCTCTTGTCAACGGTCTCTATCTGTTCGCACAATGCGATGGAAGGCTGCCTGGAGGAAATAATCTTCACATGGGTAGGCAACGGTTTCTTCTCTCTTGTTGTAAGGAACACCACTTCAACCACGCTGGAATACTCATTCCCGACATCATTGCTTACAATGATTGCCGGTCTGCCTCCGCCCTGTTCGCTCCCGGTGTAATCATATCCTCTCGGATACACATAATAAATCTGACCTCTATGGTACATCTGCTCACTCATTCTCTTATCGCCTCCTAAAACTCAAATCCCATATTGTCTTCAATGTTGCTGATTGCTTCCGGAATGTACTTTCGGTAGATTTCCTCATTGTTGCTGAACCAGCACGATGTATCCAGGCAGTTACAGAACCAGTCCATGTCCTCCTCTGGATTGAGACTTTCCAGTTCATCAATCTCCTCCTGGAGCCGGTCATACTCAGCTTCGCCTTCCTCAGTGTCATCAGTATCAGCCTGCTGGTCCTTTCTCTCCTCGATAGCATCTTCAACGGCTTCAACCAACTCACGCTGTCCTTTCAAAAAAAAATTTCTCCAGTAATGACGTTCAGTGTCGGCTTTATGCCTTGATCCTGCAACTCCTCTACAATTTCTCCGAGGTCATACCCGACATCATTCAATATTCCGAGGTCCAGGCTGCCGCACTCCAGCAAAACAGTCAATATTTCCTCCATCTTGTCACCTCCTAACATTTGTTTATCGTGCGGCGAACGATAGCACCTCCGCCGCCAATGTCAATAGAAATACTGAAAAAATTACGTCCGGATAATGTTGTACTTGTACTGAGAGCCATTGAAGAACTTATCATCCTTCAGATTGCGTATCTTATTCTCTCTGTCCGGATCATCAGCCTTCACTTCATGGACTGTGCCGGTCTCATATCTGGTTGGACTAAGGCAGGAAGAAAAGATAACTCCTGCCTCCTTCTGCTCTTTTGTCAGCTTCCGATAAATCTTACGCATCTGCATCCTCCTCCTTCTTTTCAGTTTCCGGATCATGCCACTGCAATCCACGTTTCCGGTACAGCGGTATCCAGTGTGCTTCGTAGAAATCATATCCGGCTCCGTCAATCCCGAAGAAATAACCCCATTCATCGCTCTCATAGATACGGAAGCCACACTCTGACATCACCTGGATGCCACCCATTTCTTCCAGCCAGTAATCATCGGCACTGTCTCCAAACTGCCACATCGTTCCCCACATCGGCAGGTAACTGTCTTCTTCCAACTCGAAATCGCTCTCCCCGACCTCAACAGTGTTGCCATCATCAAGATTGATAAGGTACACATCTGCTTCTGCCAGGAAATTCTCAATCTCACCAGTATTTTCATAGTCCTCGCAGCCATCGGGCATATTGAATACATACACTCTCCGCCCGGCAGACGGCTTAGTTACCTCATGCCATCCGTCAATGTCAATCGACATCAGCTTTGAAATCATATCCTGCGGAAATCTGTTGAACTCCTGCACCCATCTATGAGCCGCCTCGCTCACTGTCATTCCTTTTCCTAACATACCTTTTCCTCCTTTTTAACCAGCTGTACGCTGTCAACAATGCTCTGCAACTCCCTGGCGGTCAGCCCGGCGTAATTATCCATATTGAGCATATCTTTTGTGATGCCTTTCGCCGCCAGCTGATCCTGGTAATACTTCATATCACCGTCATAATCGTATTCAAACATTACGCTTTCACCTTCCCTTCATCAGTTCTTTTCCCAACGTATGCGGTCACAACGAAGTGACCTCCGTTTTCTCCATCCTTTCCATGCTCATAATGCTGGATGTGAAGCCCCTTAATAACGCCCCATCTGATGCCGTTGTTATCGCAATAACTCGCAACCAAATCACTTGCCAGCCAGCTTTCATCTCTTTTCAATCCCTCGTAAACCTTTTTCTCAGTTTCATTCGGGTTCCACTTGCTTCCATCAACAACTAAGGTGACTTCCGTATAAATCTCCGGATCAAACAGCGGGCTGATGCTTTTGCCAAGTTCCTTTGCAGCGTGCATTGCCTCTACTCCTTCACTGGTGCTTTCATCACTGCTGGACTCAATCCAGATGTTGATGCTTCTGTTGCCGTCCGCAAGATTTACTTCCAGGCGGTTATTCAGATCGCAGATGTAATCGTAATACCGACCTTCTGCGGTGCTGCGGTAAATCGGGTAGCCTGCTCTCTGGCTGCTTTCCTCGTCCTTTTCATAATCAGTCGGGAAAATTTCATTTGCAATGTTCCATGCTTCCTGGGTACTATGTGCTTTCATTGCTCTACCTCCATTTGGAAAATTCGAGTTTTTTATCGTAGACGTATCGTAGCACTGGCTCCTCCATTGTCAATAAAAAAACTGAATTTTTTCGAGATTTTTTTGGAATATTCGAGCAGACTATACCTCGTGCAGATTGCCGCTAGCATCCGTTGCCGGTTCATGCTTCAGCCACTTCATGCACTCCTCGCAAGAATTGAAATCTTCGGTCCAGGCATCCCCGGTTCCATTATCAATGCCGGTATAGATGCCGGCTGCAAACGTATAGAAATATCCGATAGGCTGTCTCGTCTCAATAATCTGATTTGCAAACTCCTGGCACACTCGCTGGATGCCACCATTCTCCACTACTTCCAGACGGTATCCGGCGTGTTCCAGGACATCCGCAAATCTTTTCACTTTCATATCGCTCTGGCGGTGAAGCTGCTGGTTGAGTCCTCTGACATCTTCTCCCATCCTCGTTGCCAGTTGCCGCTGCGACATTTTCTTTTCCTCCAGGCACTTCAATACAATCTCTGATGCTTTTTCTTTCACTCTGTTTTCTCCTCCTTGTTTTCATCATCATACAAAACCACATACATATCTTCCTCGTACTGCTCCGGGTCCTCGCAGGCATCCTTGAAATCCTTCTCGTCTGCACATGGAGCCAGCGGACATGAAAATGCGTAGCAGTAGCCGACTTCCTCTCCATTCACATTTTCCTTTGCTGCTTCCGGATGCCGGCAGTTATGACCTCCATTGCAGAACGGTTCGTGCTTGTATGAGTAACCGCACTGTCCTTCAAATTCGTCAATGCGCATCACTGTCTTCTTCACTATTCTCACCTCATTCCATGTGCTGCTCAGTTCCTCTTTCTTCTTCTGGCAGCAACTTTTATTTTTGCGATATTTACACCGGCTTCTGTCAACTCTGCGTGCGAAAACCTCAGATTGCTTCTATTCATTTCTAAATTCTCGCTGTTATCCAGCAGTACAAGGTTCTCAATCTTACAATTATCTTTATCTCCATCCAGGAAGCTAACCATCTTCCCTTCCGGGATTGGACCGTTGTGTTCCTCCCATACTTTCCGGTGGACGAACTCAAATCTCTCCCTTTGTATTCCATCCTCTTTTACTTTCCGGACAAGATAACCGTCTGTCGTATGTGTATACTCTCCGACTTCCATATGGTTTGCAGGAACATTCCCCTTTCTGAACATCGTAGCCTTGCATTTCTCATACTGCTCTGGACTCATTTTCTTTCCCTTATTGGCTGGTATATGCCCCGGCTCAAACTGTCCTGTAAGACCAGTATTGATACCATGATTTCTCTTATAGGCTTTCATCTGCCGGATGCCGATTGTTCCAGCCCCATACTTCCGGTTTACCGCCTCCACCAATTCTGCGGTGCTTTTACCTTTGGCAATACTTTCAACATACTCAGCCATTCCATCCGGATATTTTGAAGAATATCCTTTCGGATTTCCAGTAGGCGTACCACTCTTAAAACCAAATCGGCTCTTTGCCCCCTTGATGATACTCTCTGTGAATACCATGCCATACTTCTTATCAAATCCCTGCTGGTTAATAAGGATCGTCAATTCCTTCGTGGTCCGACCTGGCGTGTTTTCACGCATCCAGTCAACTACTTCCGCTGGCCATTTCCACATCTGTCAGATACCCCCCCCCCGAACTTCCAGCATTTCCGGTACGGCTTTCTTTCTCTCATAACCGTATTCATCCATATGCTGCATAGCCTTCAGCTGGAGTTCGCCGGTCTTGATAATCTGTTCTCCGACTTTTGCCATTGCTTCGGATCGCCTTATCTCTGCCTCCAGTTCATCACCTTTCAAATCATCATCTCCGAGCTTTTCCAACTGAGCGAACAGATGATTGTTCAAATCTCCAAGCGTATTTTTCACCATGCTCATTCCAAATCCTCCTTCTGGTCGATATATTGCTCTGCTTTAAATCTATCCCCGATGTCTATGAAGTACCTATACAGAAATTCATTCTGCTTTTTCGCGAGCGGCTTTACATTCGATACAATGTATCCTCCATATCCAGCTGGATTATGTATCAGACAATAACCTTTGACCTCAGACAGAAAATCCCGACAAGTAACACCTTCGCCGTTGCTCATGAGCCAGTCCTCATATTCCTCTCCAAATCCGGATTTTTCAATAATTCTTTCCGCCGCTTCTTCGTGTTCTGCAAAATCTCCTTCCGTAAACTCGCCCATCGGAGACAGCCACCCGAACGGCTGACTGTCCTTCTTTGGTTTTTCATGTGTTACACCTGGGAGTATTCCGTTCTGAAAATCACGAAACAGCTTATTAAACTCCTCATGGTTCATCTCCCTGGCAACAATATCTTTATAATGGAGCGGTTCGCCTTTCTCACTTTCTTTGAACATGAGTATTCTGCAAAGCCCCCACTCCATTTCGGAGAAGCTGATGCCGTAAACTTTACATACCATGAAAATCCCAATCCTCAAATCGTCATCTCTGTTTATCTTCACAAAGTCGATGTAATTGCTATTACCCAATTCATCCCATACTCTGTGGAAATAGTACACAAATCCTTTTTCAAACGATTTGCACTTACCGCTGGAGCCGATTTTTACGGTCGTATCGCATACATCTCCACTCTTATGATGCTTGCAGGACGTATTCTCGCAGTAAACTTTCCTTGCCATAGCGCGCCTCCTACTCCTTCGGCATCTCATAAACCTTTGGAAGCACCCAAAACTCCTCCGGCACATCGACTGATCCTTTCAGTATCGCCGGTCCGCCTTTCCTGTGCAGGTACTGTGCGTACTTTTCCCAAATTTCCCGGAGAACTTCCTTTGCCCGGTCTTCGGTAGCATAATCACCGATACCCCAACAATCATCCTCGCCGCTTCCATACCAGGCAAGTATCCGAAACCTTTTCTCCATCTCCTTACCATGCTCATAATCGCCAAGCTGGTAGATTGAGAAGCATTGATGGCGTTCCACATTCACCATCACATCTCCGTTCTGTCCTAAAATCAGCATACGCAACCTCCTTTACAGATACGAAATTCCGTATCTGCTCCTAAATTCTTTCCGGGCAATCCTGCTTTCCAAAGCCTGGGTTTCTTCTTCATCACCGTCTTTGTCATGGACGGCATCTTTCAGTATCCACTGCCGCTCCCATGCAAGCTGTCCGATGATTTTCGACATCTTTTCCGCCATCGGGTTCCCATGTATCCGCCTTGTCACTTCACCCATATTGTGACAGTTATTGCAGATTGGGACCTTCAGACCGTCTTTCTCGCTGAGTTCTCTGCCGGCGGTTCCGAATATCAGATGATGCTCTGCCTCTGTTTGTCTGCCGCAGATGAAGCAGATTTCGCTATGCTCTGTTACTATGCCTTTCATTCTAATTCACCTCCAAATTCTTTACTGTCATCCCAATTTCCCTTTGCTTCCAGGAACTTTGCAACCACTTCACCAGGCGCCATATCAATGTTCGCCTCTGCATCGGTTTCTTCAAATCCGTCTCTGCTCAATTCAAACCAGCAGTGATCGTCTTCTGTGATCTTTTCAAACCTTTCTTCCGGAAAACCGACCTGGACTGGAATAAAATACTCTCCTGCATCCAGGCATCCGATTATGGCTTCAATCTGCTCTGGTGTAAAGGTTCCAGGAACCACAACCTCATTGTGCTGCTTGTAATTGCTGGCATCTCTGTAAAGGTAGGAAATTCTCGTATTCTTCATGCCTCACTCACCTCCAAACATCAGCTTCGCAACGCCGCCGGAATATCTTTCATCAAACCAGTGCCATACCGCCTCCCGGTGCGTTCCACGCTCAAATCCAAGGAAGTCATCCAGGATGCACTCGTCATCATCAATCAGCACATCACCGAACTCCTCCCACAAATACTCCAGCTTCTTATCATCGAGGGTAATCTCCTTCATCACGTTTCCGACCACAATATCCAGCGTGGTATTGAACGGCGTATTGCAATCTTCGGTCTTGATGAAAAGCTGGAGGATTTCTTGCATCACTTCCGGCTTCCTAACCATGTATTCATACTTCCAGGGTTCGATATTTCCATCCTCATACATATCATCCAGATACTGTCCGACATCCCTGGTGCGGTCGATCTTCTCCATCTCCCGGCTGATGGCTCCCATCGTATTCTCCGGCAGTTCCATCTGGTGTTCGGTGATGTAGAACTTCGCATACTTGCCGCTCACATTCACCGCCTCATAATACCTTTCGCCCCTCTCCTCCTGGATGTAGCCGCACATTTCCACATACTCTTTCGCCTTGCTGTCGGCAATTTCATCCAGCTTTCTGAGAAGCGGTTCCACATCCACAGATACTCCGATAACCACAACGCCATCGGTGTCCGGCGTGTTCCACATTCCATGAAGAACATACGTCAATATCTTCATCTTTCATGCCTCCTTACGTTTATTTAACGCCCCTGGGAGCCTTTATTCGGACACCCAGGGTATATTTGATAGGTTTCAATTTACTCCGGCTCAATACAGCCTCTTATCCGTAGATCACATCATCGAACAATGCGTACTGGATAATCATGTCACATACCGTTGCATCCGCATTGCAGGTGTCAATTCTCAGCTTATTGTCAATCTCCTCCAGGATGTCATACGGATGTGGCTTCTCGAAGTACATCTTCAATCCCTTCAGAAACTTTTCCTTATCCAGCGTATAGGTCTTATCCTCCTCAATATCATGCAGGAGAAGCTGACCGCCCCTGGAAATCTGCTCACTTGCATATTCTCCCAGGTAATCTCCGACTACCTCTGCCTTACCGCACCAGTAGTTGATGCCTCCTTCCAAAGCTCCTGCCATGATGTCATCAATATCTTCCTGGGTAACAATGACTTCCAGTTCCAACTTCAAAACTTCATTTTCCATTCGCCGTAGCCTCCTTTCTCATTTCTGCCACAAGCACATTTGCTGTCATCCGATCCATGCCAACACGCTCTAGGTTCCGGTATACTTTTTCCTTTTCCTTTTTATCCCCGGCTTCTGCCAGGGCTTTCAGCAAATCAGCCAGCATAATTCTCCTCCTTCTTTTCTGCTCCGCAATGCGGACACTTATCAACTCCATAGCACCAGTACCACTTGCCACATTTGCACTGCCACAGTTCATCGTCACCCTGTTCATCCAGATAACTTTCTGGATGCTGCCAGTCAACAGCATCAAAAACATGGTCTGCAATTTCCGGCTGGCCGTTGCACATATCCAGGAAATCCTGCCCGGTATAAGCTGAGTCCGACAGTTCCGGAACATAGCAGACAGCCGGCTTGTCGTTGTGGTATGCGTTCGGGTTCTTGTATATGTACCCTTGCCGGAAATACTCACGTTCCAGCTTGACTATCTCACCATTTTCATCCACCTCACACTCGCCGATAACTTCATATTCATCTGTCTGTTTGGTATCATCCACTTCCTCGAACACCATCCAGTACATATCCTTCTCAGAGAAGCCTTTTTCTGCCAGGAACTCTTTCGCCTTTTCCTCTGACTCGAAGGTCATCAGATCGCCTTCGTCATCCAGCAGATACTCTAACGGATTGATAGTAATGCCGTTGATATGTCTGCCGACAGCTACTCTTTTCATACAACACCTCCTCAAATGTAATAACAGCTGAAATTCCAATGATTTCCGAACTCATAATACAAACCGTACCGCTCGAAAATCGCATCAAACTTCTTTCTGATAGCCGGGTACTCGCAATAGTAAAGCATCTCGCATACCGGACCTTCAAAACTCATGCTGAGGATATGGTCCGGATTGACATATTCAAAATACGTCTGCGGCTCGATATCCTCCTCCACGAACAGATGCTCCCGGTCATTGTAGAAGTACCTCCCGGTCTCCGGGTCCTTGCATCCAAATCTCTTGTGGTTGAAATAAATATCAACATCCTGCCACATACCATGCTCCAGCAGGAACTCTCTGATTTCAACTGCCAGCTTCTCAATCTGATCCTCTGTTAGTTTCTGTCTCTCCATAGCATCCATAAACTGCTCCTTCCTCCGGTCGTTCGCCGGATATGATTTGTTATATCGTGCGGCGAACGATAGCACCTCCGTCCGGGGTGTCAATAGAAAAACTGAATTTTTCTACTTTTTTACAACACCACGAGTCCTAACCTCGTATAATGCCCCGATCCGATTTCCGTTGTAATCTTCATAGCTGACAAAGCCTTCTCCGTACATTCCACTGTTGATATTGATGCTTCCGCACTCCTGGATTTCATCAGAACCTTCCGGATAGTAATAGACCGGGTACTGGCAATTATTGCCGATGCCATGAGCATGAGTTACTTTGTTCCCAATGCTCATTCTGCAATGCTCCAAATAGAGGTTGAGCTTTTCTCTCAGAATGTGCATCTGCACCCTATCCATCCCATACTCATACTGAACTATTCTTTTCACATCGAAAGAAGCCATGAACTTCTCAACAGCCGCCACCAACTCGCCATGCATTGTGTCATCATATACAATCCTCATACCGGTTCCTCCTATGCCAAAATCATACAGTCATACATATAACTGCCATACGCCATGCTCAATACGTCCTGGATGCTGTCCGCCATGCACCGGTACTGGTCTCGCACCATCTTTTCCAGCATCACCTGCCCTCCGTCAACCTCCGGCATATCCTGGCTGAGTTCGTACTGCTCATAGTAGATATAGTCCACATATCCCTGGTCCTGGTCTTCCGGAAGCAAATTGTCTCCGGTTCCTTCAGCAATGCGAACGATCTGCTTCATTTCTGGAACGAATATGAACAAATCACCATAGCCTTCCGGCTTTTTCCCGAAGCAAGTCTCTGTAAAGATAACTTCTGCCGGACTCTTATCCTCATAAAGAACTCTGGTCTTTTCCCATTGTTCTTCGTTGTACCAAAAGCTGCAATTCAAGCAATTCTCATGAATATCCGGATACTTTTCTCTAAAAGCAGCCGTAGCATCATCAAAGCTGGATGCCACCACAACCAGATATGTATTCTTGTAAGGGAACTTCTCCCAACTTCCAAATGTGAAGTAATACTTTTCCATCTCTATTCCTCCTCGCATAATCTGAACTGTGCATTATGTCCGAAACCACACACTTCCAAATAATCGCAACTTTCTAACAACATCCCCATAGCAATCTCCCATCCATGAGGAAGCGGTACTCCATGAGTATCTAAAATCTCTCTGGCGTGACCTATGCTGTCGGTTTTTCTGATTACATTATTCTCACAAGCCACTATGCCGCCTCCTTTTCCTCGACTTCCAAAAGCTCCACTGGCATCCAGAACTGCTCTCCTTCCAGTTCCAGCTTTACCATCTGCTTCCCGGACTGGATCACTGTTGCCAGTGGTCCGATGTCCGGTATCTTCACTTTCCATCCTGCTTTCATGCCGTCTTCGCCCCCTCTACCAGCTTCTCAGCTTCCTCCCGGCTCTCAAACCAATCAGTATAGATGTCTTTGTGCTTCAAACTTTTGAAACTGTTCTCCGGCTTGCAGGCAGCATCAATAACATTGGTGATTGCCGCCCTCACCTTTCCCTTGTCATCTACTGAGGAAGTCACGCAATAATAGGTCTTCATGCCGCCGAGTGTCAGCTCATAAGCATCCGCTTCCTCTTTCGTGAGTTCCGCCTGGTACTCTATGTATCCCCAGGCTTCCTTCCCTATCTCCTTGCAAAAGGTCTTCACATCAAAATTCTTAATCTCCACAACATCGGATTTTCTAGGGAAGCCGCCCGGCATAACCGGGCGCTGTGTGCTGTAATATCTCGCCATCTTCCATTCCTCCCTACCATGTTCTGACGATGCCGCCGTTGCAAGGCTCCACGCCAATGCTTCCAAACTCCGAGCAATCCGGCATCGTCTTGTTAATCACATACGCCAACGCCTGCCCGGATGCCAGGTCTTCCCGGTCAATGCACCACTCGCCGTCTTCCAGGCTCACATACAGAAGGCTATACATCTCGCCGATGTTCGTGTGCTGGTGGATGACATGATAGACAACCGCCTCATGCTTCTCCTCGAACTCCTTCGCCATCGCCTGCTCCTCGTCATTCAGCCAGTACAGAATACCGAGCCGTTCCGACCTGTTCAGCTTTTCTTCCTCCCGGAACTCTCTCAGCACATTTTCATGCACCTTCAGAACTTCCAATCTCTTTACTGCCTCCACCCTTGCTTCCTCAATGCTTCTCACTGCCATGTCCTTTTCCTCCTTATGCTCCGGCTACTTCCTGGAAATCCAGGATGCCGATACTCTTGATGAATTTCTTAGTGGTTCGGAGACCTCTGCCTTGCTGTCTCCCATCTATGTACTGTTTGAGGTAAAAGCCGCCAACCAGCCTTACTACCTCCCACACCTTCTTTTCATTCCATCTGTCCTGGTAAAACTTTCTCTGAGCCATCACGCTGCCTCCCGGATTTCAACCAGCTTATCAATCCCGGTATAGATGCAGCCGCCAGTGGTGAACACCAAACCATCCCAACGAACCGACTTAACTGTCTCTGTATTCATCTCACCGGTTGCTCCATCCTTCCACTCAACCTCAACCGTTTTTCCGGATGCAAGCATCTCCTCAATCTTCTCAACATCTGCCATTCTAAAAACCTTCATCTCAATACCTCCTGCTTTCAGTTGTTCTACTGATATTTAACTTATACGCATCGTAACTGGAATTTTCCAATTTGTCAATAGTTTTACTGAATATTTTTTGGAATTTTCCATTTCCCTATCTTGCTACTTTTCGGCAACCGCCCGATTGATGCAACCATCTGACCGCCTACTGCTTCGCTTAGTTTAGGTATTTGTTTAGCGTGAACGCATCGTAACACTACCTCCTGTGGTGTCAATAGTTTTACGGAAAATATTTTTGGAATTTTCGAGTTTTATCCACAGACTTATCCATCATATCAACAAACGCACATATATGTTTATATATAGGTTACGGTTACGTTTACGGTGACGGTATGGTCAAGGACTTTCCAGCGGACTGTCCTATGGACGGTCACATGGACTGTCACATGGAC
>CAJUNP010000010.1 GCA_910587935.1 uncultured Lachnospiraceae bacterium | reverse complement strand
AGGACACTTCCCTAAAATTTTCTTTTAGAAAAATGTCCTTATCGTACAAAATATTAACTTGAACTGACACGAGTTTAATTTAAAATCATTTATTTTAACCCGTTAAGAGAGTTTATTTTGTCGTACTCTTGTCGTACCATACTGTCTTTAAGTCCGCAAACCCTTGATTTTACTGGTCTTTTCCGCCAAGCGTTTTCATTGTCGGGAACAACAGCACATCCCTGATCGCCGGCGAATTCGTCAAAATCATTACCAGTCTGTCAATTCCGTACCCGATGCCTCCCGTAGGCGGCATGCCGATCTCCAATGCGTTCAGGAAATCTTCATCCGTGGTATTGGCCTCTTCATCCCCCTGCGCAAGCATCTCCTCCTGGGCTTTAAAGCGCGCCCGTTGGTCGATGGGATCATTCAGCTCGGAATAAGCGTTGCACATTTCCCAGCCGTTCATAAACAGTTCAAAACGTTCCACATAGTCCGGATTATCCGGTTTCTTTTTGGTGAGCGGTGAAATTTCCACCGGATGGTCCATAATAAAAGTAGGCTGAATCAGGTGGTCCTCCACAAATTCTTCAAAAAACAGATTCAGGATATCGCCTTTTTTATGGCGGGCTTCATAATGTACCTCATGTTTGTCCGCCAGAGCCTTAGCCTCTTCATCGGAATGAATCTCGTTAAAATCAACGCCGGCATATTTTTTAACGGCATCTAACATGGTCAGCCTTTCAAAAGGTCTGCCCAGATCCAGTTCGTGTTCGCCGTATACGATCGTTGTCGTTCCCTGAATCTCCTGTGCCAGATACCGGAACATATTCTCCGTTAAATCCATCATGCCATAGTAATCGGTATATGCCTGATATAACTCCATCAGGGTAAATTCCGGATTATGTCTTGTGTCAAGTCCTTCGTTACGAAATACTCTTCCGATTTCGTAAACCCTTTCCATACCGCCTACAATCAATCTCTTCAAATACAGTTCCAGAGATATGCGGAGCTTAACATCTTCATCCAAGGCATTGTAATGGGTTTCAAAGGGCCTTGCGGCCGCGCCTCCCGCGTTGGATACAAGCATGGGAGTCTCTACCTCCATAAATCCCTGATCATCCAGGTATCGTCTGATGGCGCTTATAATTTTGCTTCTCTTTACGAAGGTTTCCTTCACGTCCTGGTTCATAATCAGATCCACATACCGCTGGCGGTAACGGATATCCGTATTGGTCAGTCCATGGAATTTCTCAGGCAGGATCTGAAGGCTCTTAGACAGCAGCACAACCTCTGCCGCATGAATGGAAATCTCCCCGGTCTTTGTTTTAAAAACTTCTCCCTTAATGCCGACGATATCGCCTACGTCATATTTCTTAAAGTCCGCGTAGGATTCCTCTCCAATGCTGTCCCTCGCCACGTAAGACTGGATATTCCCCTGTAAGTCCTGTACATTACAAAAGGACGCTTTGCCCATTACGCGCTTCTGCATAATACGTCCGGCCACGGACGCCTGCTGCCCTTCCAGTTTATCAAAGTTATCTTTGATTTCCATGCTGTGATGCGTTACGTCATATTTCATAATCTGAAAGGGGTCTTTGCCGCTTTCCTGAAGGGCCGCAAGCTTCTCCCTTCTTACCTTTAACAGCTGATGAATATCCTGCTCCTGGGAATGATTCTGATTCTGTGCCTCTGCCACTTTTATCTCTCCTTTAGTTTGAACGCTGTATTTCCATGACTCTGTACCGGATCACGCCCATTTGCGTCTCTACTTCCACTACATCGCCTATTTTATGACCAATCAATGCTTTTCCTACCGGGCTTTCGTTGGAAATCTTTCCTTTTAAACTGTCAGCCTCGGTAGAACCCACTATTTTATATTCCAAATCCTCGCCATACTCCACATCAAAAATTTTAACGACGCATCCGATATTGATTTTGTCCAAATCCACTTCGTCTTCCACGACTACTTCCGCGTTTTTTAAAATTTTCTCCAGCTCCTCAATCCTTGTCTCAATATCACGCTGCTCGTCCTTTGCCGCATCGTATTCGGCATTTTCGGATAAATCGCCCTGTTCTCTGGCTTCCTTAATCTTCTGAGCCACTTCCTGACGTTTAACGACCTTTAATTCATGAAGTTCATCCTCATATTTCCTAAGTCCCTCATAAGTTAATATGTTTTTCTTTTCTTCCATTTTAAAACACCTCTCTATTAACCTTCTGACGTCAGCCAGCTTATTCGTGAAGTATCGGCAGGGCTGACTTCCCCCGATTCTTACGTATTATAACCATTTTACCACCTAGTGTCAAGAAAGAAGTCCCAGATTCCGCTTTTTTTGACGAAGCTTCTTCTCCACCTGCCGCGCAAACGACACATAACGAATGTCTTTTCGTCTTGATTCCACATATTTACGCCGCTTTTCCACGGACAGCAAATCCAGATACGTACAGCCCGACGGCAGAAAACGCAGGTTCTTACGTGTTTCTAATCCGGCGTCCACCACCAAAACATGAAATTTAGGCAGTATATTCAACATGTTCATCTCCGGAACCGTAATTCCCATCAATCCGTATTCTTCGCTGACCTCTTCGAAAACTTCCACATATTTTTCCGGATCTGCCGTCACAACGGCCAGATAATTCACTCCCCGGCAGTGTTCGCTGATAAATCTTTCAGTGTCAAACTCCTCTGACCTGTCATCCCTGTCATAATCGATAAGCACCAGCGCATCGAACCTGCAATATTCTTCCAGTAAGGTTTCCGTTATATCTTTCGGCGTCATACGGCCGCTGTCCGGCTGGTCGTCGGATGTCCGGATTTCCATTGGGAAAACCTCCTCCAAAATCTCTCTGTACGTTACCTTTTCCCGGTCGGAAAGCCCTTCTTTACCGCATAAGGATTTATGGCAGAGAAATACGGTTTTCTCCCATGAACCGATCGGAAGCGCCGGGAGCAATGCGGACTGTATTTTTTTCTTCAATTTATCTTTTCTCCAATGCCTTCCCGGAAAATCATACTCCGGTATGGCTGCTGCCAACAGTTTCCTCTGGTTCCATTCCGTTTCGTATACATAAAACTCTGCCTTGTGCCATGGATATTGTCTTGCCGCTGCCTTTTCCTGAAGATAAAAAAAGACGATCGTTTCCGTACCCACAAAACTCCTTTCATCCTTCTACAATCCGGATAAAATTCTTTGTACAGAATATGTAACAACGGTTCTTCTTATTCAAGAACTTGCGCCTTTATTATTTCTAATCTGCTTTTCCAAATATCTCCTCAATGCCCTCTAAAAGTTCTTGTATCGTCTCTATGCTGTTAATCCTGCGGCGGAAAGACGCGGAATGAGGCATACCGCCCGTATACCATGCAAGATGTTTGCGCATCTCCCTGACTGCCGTATATTCTCCCTTATATTGAAGCTGCAGCAGCGCATGTCGTTTTATCAGTTCCTTTTTTTCACTTCCGGACGGTATGGGCGCATTTTCACCGGTATCAAGGAAATGACTTACCCGCCGGAAGATCCATGGATCGCCCTGACATGCCCTTCCGATCATAATGCCGTCGCATCCTGTCGATTCAAACATTTTTTTTGCGGATTTTCCGTCTGTTACATCGCCGTTCCCAAGAACCGGTATCCTGACCGCCTGCTTGACCCGGGCAATAATATCCCAATCCGCCGTTCCCGCATAATATTGTTCTCTGGTCCGCCCGTGAACGGCAACTGCCGCTGCTCCGCTTTCCTGCGCTATTTTTGCCATTTCCACCGCATTTACATGACGTTCGTCAAAGCCTTTTCGGATCTTAACCGTCACCGGCTTGCGGATGGCGCGCACCGTCTTTTCAATAATTTTTCCGGCAAGCAAAGGCGTCTTCATTAACGCCGATCCTTCCCCGTTATTCACCACCTTGGGTACGGGACAGCCCATATTAATATCCAGCACGGAAAAGGGGCGTTCTTCGATTCTTCTGGCCATCTCACTGATAATCTCAGGGTCTGATCCAAACAGCTGGAGAGACACTGGCGCTTCATCGGGATGAATCTCCATAAGCTGATCCGTATTTTTATTGTTATAGAGTATCGCCTTGGCGCTGACCATCTCCGTACAGACAAGGGCGGCTCCCTGTTCCCTGCACAGCAGACGAAATGGCAGGTCGCTCACTCCTGCCATTGGCGCCATCAAAATATTGGATTTAAGCGTAACGCTTCCGATTTTAAGTTCCTGCATATCCGCCTGCCCTTTTCTTATGATTTGCGGTTCTTGTAATAAATAATACGCAGCCCCTCCAGCGTTAAAGAGCTGTCATAATAGTCAATCATATCCGTTTCGTCAGAAATAATCCTTCCCAGTCCTCCGGTGGCGACGACTTTTAAATCAGCCAGTCCCGTTTCTTCCTTTACTTTGCCGATAATATACTCTGTCTGCCCGATCTGTCCGTATACAAGCCCTGCCTGCATACTCGAAATTGTTTCCTGGGCCAGGATGGATTTTGGCTTCATAATTTCAATTTCAGGCAGCTTCGCCGTATCTTCCCACAAAGCCTTCGCGCTGGTACGGATACCGGGAGCCGTAATACCGGCGGCAAAGCTTCCGTCTTTTGTTACATAATCATACGTAGTCGCCGTTCCGAAATCAAGAACCAGTACGGGACCTCCGTATATTTCATAGGCCGCCACGGCGTCCACAATACGGTCGGGGCCTATTTCCCTTGGATTATCGGTAATAATTTTGATACCTGTTTTTACACCCGGCCCCACAATCACAGGAGCGTTGCCTACATACCGCACGATAGCTCCTGTAAGGGCATGCATGACGTTTGGCACTACGCTTGCGATTATGGTCCCTTCAATGTCCTTTTGATCGATCTTGTTACTGTGCAGAAGCTCCCGGATGAGTACGCCGTATTCGTCCGAGGTGCGCGCCATTTTACTCATCATTCGAAAAGTCGTACAGAGCTTTTTATCTTCGTATACGCCAAACGTAATGTTCGTATTCCCCACATCAATCACTAATATTTTATTTTTCATGTGCACACTCCTTTACTCCTGATCATCCAATATCGCGCTTACATCTTCGTGCAGCACAAAAACACGGTAGTATAAACACAGCGATTCTAACAGTTCCTGCCTTTTGCGCCGGATCTCATTTACCAGCAGACCGCTGCCGATTTCGTCATAAAGGTAATCGTCTTCCGCCGCCTGCGTCTCCAAAGCCAGCGTACCGTCCTCCTCAAATACAATGGTTAGAATTCCACCCACCTCTTCCGTAAACAGTACGCAGATAATATGAAGCTCATCTTTTACGGATTCGGGTATCCCGTTAAAAACCTCGTTAAAATAATATTTCTGCTCGTAAGCATTAGCGCCGCAAAGCACCACTTTTTTCTGTTCAGACATACCCATAAAGCCCCCTTACCGATACTTCGCCGGCATAAACCCTGCGGACGCTTCCGTCCGGAAGTTCAATCAGCAGTTCGCCTTTTTCGTTGATTCCTTCCGCCCTGCCTTCAAATTCACCGGCCGGGTCCAAAATGCGGACTTCCCGGTTTTTATTAACCAGATACGTTTCATAAGTGTCTTTCAAGTCCGACAGATCCAGGTTCTTCTCAAACAATGCGTAATTCTTTTCAAATCGTTCCATAATGCCGGCAATCAGTGATGACCTTGCCGTCCCTGTACCGCACTTCAAAGCCAGAGAGGTTGCCTTGTCTTTGATTTCCTCCGGAAAATCAGTCTGTCCCACGTTAATTCCGACTCCGATCACGACGGACTGAATATACTCTTCCTCCAAGGTCATTTCCGTCAGAATACCGCAAACTTTTTTACCGTCCATTACAATATCATTAGGCCATTTAATTCCCGGGATATATCCCGTCCGGCGCTCAATCGCCTGCGCAACCGAGAGCGCCATCACAAGCGTAAGCATAGACGCTTTATCCGGCTGGAACTGCGGTCTTAGCAGAAGGGTAAAATAAATATTGATTCCCGGCGGCGATACCCATCCCCGTCCTCTTCTCCCTTTGCCGGTCTCCTGGCAGTCCGTAACTACAAGTGTTCCGTCCTGTGCGCCCTCCTCCGCCAGTCTTTTTGCGTCCTGATTGGTGGAACCGGTTCTTTCCAGATAGACCACGTTTCTGCCCATCCGCTTTGTCTTCATGCAGCTTATAATTTCTTCACGGCTTAACACATCCGGTACGGAAACAAGACGATAGCCTTTATTTTGCACCGCCTCAATCCCATACCCCTCTTTCTTTAACTGTCCTACCGCTTTCCAAACGGCCGTTCTCGACACTCCAAATTTTTCGCAAAGTTCCTGGCCCGACACGTATTCTTTCGTATCCCTTAAAAGCTTTAATATCTTTGTTCTCATAATAAAGTTGCCGCCATTACTGCCTTGATTGTGTGCATACGGTTTTCCGCTTCTTCAAATACAAGAGACTGCCCGGATTCAAAAACCTCATCCGTTACTTCAAGCTCCTGAAAGCCAAACCTTTCGCCCATTTCTTTTCCCACAGCCGTCTTCAAGTCATGAAATGCAGGCAGGCAATGCATAAATACCGCCTTTTCCCCGGCATTTTCCATGATCTTGCGATTCACCTTATAGGGAGTCAGCTCACGAATCCTGCTTTCCCATACGTCCGCCGGTTCTCCCATGGATACCCATACATCCGTATAGATTACGTCGGCTCCCTTCGTTCCTTCATTCACGTCCTCCGTCAGGGTAATCGTTGCACCGGTTTCCTTTGCGATACTTTCACACGTTGTTACCAGTTCGGGCGACGGGAAATATTTTTGAGTCGTACAGGCCGTAAAATGCATCCCCATCTTTGCACAGGCTACCATCAGGGAATTCCCCATATTGTAACGCGCGTCTCCCATGTATGTAAGCTTAATTCCTTTTACCTTTCCAAAATGCTCCCGGATTGTCAACAGATCCGCAAGCATCTGCGTGGGATGAAATTCATTGGTCAAGCCGTTCCAGACAGGCACCCCCGCATATTCGGCCAATTCTTCCACAATATCCTGGCCGTATCCGCGATACTCAATTCCGTCATAAATCCGTCCAAGGACTCTTGCCGTATCCGCGATACTCTCCTTTTTTCCGATCTGCGAACCGGAGGGATCAAGATACGTCGTATTCATACCCAGATCATTCGCCGCTACTTCAAAAGAACACCTGGTTCTGGTGCTTGTCTTTTCAAATATCAAAGCTATATTTTTGCCCCTGTGCAGCTCCGCCACGGAAATACCCTTTTTCTTTTTTTCTTTCAGTTCTGCAGCCAGATCCAGAAGATATTCTATTTCTTCCGGAGAATAATCCAGCAGCTTTAAAAAATGACGTCCTTTTAAATTCACTTTACCACTCCTTTATACGCCTTTGACCGGCAGAACTTCTGCCGGTCGAAAGGTTTGCTTTATACTTTATTACGTTACTTTCCGTCAGTCTTTTACTTCTTTCCATGCCGTTGCAAGACTGGCAATTCCCTGTAAATCGGAGGGAAGCAGGATTTTGGTGGCTTTTCCGTCCGCAGCCTTTTCAAATGCTTCCAGACTCTTAATCTTAAGTACGGCTTCATCGGCTCCGGCTTCCTTAATCATGCGGATACCGTCCGCATTAGCCTGCTGTACCTTTAAGATTGCCTCCGCACGGCCTTCCGCTTCGCGAATCATCTTTTCTTTTTCCGCTTCCGCACGCAGAATCGCCGACTGCTTCTCAGCCTCCGCCGCCAGAATCTTGGATTCTTTCTCGCCTTCCGCTACCAGGATGTTGGCTTTCTTCTCACCTTCCGCACGGGTCACCGCTTCACGTCTCTCACGTTCCGCTTTCATCTGACGCTCCATGGCGTTCTGAATCTCTGCAGGCGGGATGATATTCTTGAGTTCCACACGGGTTACTTTAATTCCCCACGGGTCTGTCGCTACATCCAGAGAAGCGCGCATTTTTGTATTAATAACTTCCCTGGAGGTTAAAGTCTGGTCCAGCTCCAGTTCACCGATAATATTACGCAGGGTAGTCGCCGTCAGGTTTTCAATTGCCATCATGGGATTGGCCACACCGTAAGCAAACAGCTTCGGATCCGTAATCTGGAAGAACACAACCGTATCGATACGCATCGTTACGTTGTCCTTTGTAATAACGGGCTGCGGCGCAAAATCTACCGCCTGTTCCTTTAAGTCAACCTTTCTTGCAATTTTATCAAAAAAAGGAAGCTTAATATGAAAGCCAACCGACCAGGTTCCCTGATACGCGCCCAGACGTTCAATTACATACGCATGCGCCTGCGGTACGATTTTGATACATGAGGCAAGAATAGCCAGAATCAGAATTACAATCACTATAAGAATATACATGCTTTAACCCTCTTTTCTTTCTTCAACAATTAATTTTACTCCGTTGATGGCACGAACCGTAACAACAGCTCCAATCGGAATCCGAATTCCGTCCACCGCGCTGCGTGCACTCCATTCCTGCCCCGAAACCGTTACCTGTCCGATTCCTTCCAGGTTATCGACCTCTGAGATTACAATCGCCGTGCGCCCCACCAGACTTTCGGCGTTGGTCTTAATTCTGTCTCTGTTAAAATACTTCACCGCTACCGGTCTGGTAAAGAACAGCAGTATCAAAGAAACAGTTAAAAACACAAGGATTTGCACCAACACGGGCGCCCCGCACAACGCTGCAATAAATGCCGGCACGCATCCGCCTGCAAACCAGATTGTTGTAAGTCCCAGAGTCAGGATCTCAATTCCGATGAACACAATTAACAGGACTAACCAGACAATTGTAGGTTCCATGATACCCGCCTCCTTTTCCTTTGTTATGTCTATCTTACTATAGATAAAGGCATGTTGCAAATGTTTTCTTGAAACGTTACACTGCGTTATCGTGCAATAAATGTAATAAAAAGGTAAACGGTCAAATAAGAACACCGTTTACCTTTTATTTTACCAGAAAATCTGTTTTCCTATTACAATACCTTCTCTGGTTCCGTTATTTCTTCTGAAATGTGTCGCGCTTCCTACGTTGGTATTACCGGCTATCGCTTCCTGCGCCGCCTGAATACAGCTGTCTTTCACTTTTCCTGAAACGTACAGCGCATCCACTTTTCCTGACATGGCAGGCGTAAACTGCCCGGAAGCATATATTACGCCGTAAATATTATCCGGGTAAGCCCCGCTTCTGACACGGTTCATAACAACAGCGCCCACCGCAAGCTGCCCTTCATAGGGCTCGCTGCCCGCCTCACACTGGATCAGGGCCGCCAAAAGCATCGTATCGTCCGCGCCTACCGTAGCCGCGCCGTAATTGGTTACCAGCTTTGCTTTTGCCTCGGCTTCCGCTCTTTCTCTTTCTTTAATCGCTTCCATGGTCTCGCCGGAATCAATCAGGAAATGGATGTCTACGTATTCTTCCGAAACATATCCGCTGGTACTGTCATAATCCACATAAACCCAGCCGTCATCACGCACTTCGATGACTTCCATCTCTTCTCCGCGGGTGATCATGGTATAGA
This sequence comes from uncultured Lachnospiraceae bacterium, assembly GCA_910587935.1. GTDB lineage: Bacteria > Bacillota > Clostridia > Lachnospirales > Lachnospiraceae > MGBC143606. The sequence goes on along the minus strand of CAJUNP010000010.1, from coordinate 62,226 downwards.
ACCCTTCCTCCGTACTGGGTTCCTTCCGGAGCCGCAGCGCCTCCGTCTCCGTGGTCGCCAGCAGCTGTCCGACCTGGGACGCCAGGGATTCCGCTTCCTGCCCGAAAAGCAGGTATTCATCGCTTGCCCAGCCGATCAGATCTCCCGACTGCAGCTTGGTCCAGCCGTCGCGCCGTTCCAGAATCGTTCCGCCGCAGTCCTTATACAGCTTGCCCAGCTTGTCTGACTCCTCGTCAGGTTCAGACCGGACATTTAACGTATTCTGCACGTTCGCCATTACAAGGGTGGACTCTTCTTCCATTTTTTTCATTGCTTCCTGCTGTGCCTGAAGCGTAATATTCATAATCTCAGTCGTATCACTCACACTGGGATCAATAATCTGTGCCACACCCCCGTTTAAAGTATCCAGGTAATTCTTAGTGCTACTCGCCATAGCGGTCATGCCTATCCCACAAAACAATGCCAAAGCCGCTGCAAGAGCGCTCAGACGGACAAGCAGCCTTCTGCCTTTTAACATTTTCTCTTACCTCCAATTTCCATGGGTTCTTACTATATTATGCCCACTTCATTGCATATATTACAAAATTATTAATTTTGTTACGAGAATTATATTATCAAAGACAGTTACTTTTGTCAAGTTTTGCCTAAAGCTCTCTGTTTCGCCTTACACAGGCCTCCATGGCATCCATAACAGCGCCGCGAAATCCTTTCTCTTCCAGCACCTTTACCGCCTCTATGGTAGTCCCGCCCGGAGAACATACCATATCTTTCAATTCACCGGGATGTTTTCCCATTTCAAGCACCATTTTAGCGCTGCCAAGCACCGCCTGCGCCGCAAACTCATAAGCCTGCGCCCGGGACATTCCGGCCTGAACCGCGCCGTCGGCCATAGCTTCTATAAAGAGGAACACATAAGCGGGGGAACTGCCGCTGACCGCAACGACAGCGTCCATCATGGCTTCCGTCACGATGTGCGCCCTTCCAAAACTGTTTAAAAGCTCTACCGCCCGGAAAAGCTCCTCTTCACTTACCAGGCTGTTAGGGCATACGCCGGTACATCCTTCGCCGACAAGCGCCGGCGTATTGGGCATACAGCGGATAATTTTATGGCCTTCTCCCAATTCCTGTTCCAGCCAGGAAATGGTTTTTCCGGCCGCAATACTGATAATCACGGTATCCTTATTTATGACGTCCCTGACTCCCTGTAAAGCTGCCGACAGGAACTGCGGCTTTACGGCAAGAAAGAGAACGTCGCTTTCTTCGGCCGCCTGCCGATTATCCGCCGCAATGCGGATCCCGAACGATTCTTCGGCTTTCCTTTTTGATTCTTCCGTTTTATCGGAGCCAATAATTTTATCGGGCGTTATGTTTCCCTTTGAAAGAAGACCGCCAATGATTGCGGTCGCCATATTGCCAAGTCCTATAAATCCAATCTGCATATTCTGCCTCTTTCCGTACCTGTTTATCCTAAGCGCTGCCTGTGTGCCTCATACATCAAGACAGCCGAAGCAATGGCCGCGTTTAAGGATTCCACTCTTCCTTCCATGGGAATCTTTACGTAACTGTTCGCCAGAGCGGCCGTCTCTTCCTTCAATCCGTTTCCTTCGTTTCCAATTAAAAATGCGGTGCCTTTTGTAAAATTCAATTCGTGATAACTTCTGTCTCCCTTCAGATGGGCGGCGTAAATCTGAATACTGTTTCGTTTCAGATGCCGGATCGCATCCGAAAGAGAATCCACGTATAAAAACGGAACCCGGTATATCGACCCCATGGTTGCACGGATTGTTTTCGGATTATAAACGTCAACCGTGTCCGGACTCATAACCACTCCTGTTGCTCCCGCCGCTTCCGCCGTCCTGATAATTGTTCCGAGATTCCCCGGATCCTGGATATTCTCAATCACTATGACAAGCGGGTGGCCTGATTGTCTCATCAGTCCCAGATCGCTCAAAACGTATTCCGGCTGTTTCAGCACACTCAAAATCCCCTGTGGAGTCTGCGTATCCGATATCTTTTGAAAAATACTGTCCTTTACCACTTCATAACTGCAGCGGTCCAATTTACCCGCCGCCGCTTCCGGCATCTTTTCATAAAAGCTTTCCGCCAGATAGACCTCCCGAATCCAGCTCTGCGGCGCTTCCAAAAACATCTTTGTACCTTCAACAATAAACACTTTATCTTCCCGGCGGGCTTTCGCTTTCTGATTCCACTGCATAAGCTGCCTGATTCGCGTATTGGATGTGCTTGTGATCATAATTTCCCTTTCTATATTTAATTTATACGGAGAGCAGGCGGCTTACCTCATACTGGTATTCCGGGATCTCCTTGTGCATCGACAGCGCCTCCTCAATGTCAAAATCCACAAATTCCCCATGTCTGTAGCCCACCACACGGTTTGTCTTGCCCGCATACAAAATATCGGCCGCATAGGCGCCCATAATTGAAGCGTAAAAACGGTCTTTACAGGTGGGGCTCCCTCCCCGCTGCATATATCCCAGGATCGTGGCTCTGGTCTCAATTCCCGTAGCGGCCTCGATCCGTCTCGCCATAGACGTTGAATGTCCGATTCCTTCAGCATTAATAATAATGTGATGGGTCTTGCCCCGTTTCCGGTTATTAATAATGTTATTGATAATACGCTGTTCGTTGTAATCATACTTTTCGGGAAGCAGGATGTCTTCCGCTCCGTTGGCAACGCCGCACCAAAGAGCAATATATCCCGCATTCCTTCCCATTACCTCAATAATGCTGCACCGTTCATGGGACGAGGAAGTATCCCGAACCTTATCGATGGCCTGCATCGCCGTATTAATAGCCGTATCAAATCCAATCGTATATTCCGTACAGGCAATGTCCAAGTCAATGGTTCCCGGCAATCCGATGGTATTGATTCCCTGCCTGGATAACGCCTGCGCACCGCGGTAAGAGCCGTCGCCGCCGATCACAATCAGACCGTCTATGCCATGCTTTCTGCATATATCGGCGCCTTTTTTCTGCCCCTCTTCCGTGCGGAATTCCGTACACCGCGCAGTACCTAAAATCGTACCGCCTCTCTGGATGGTATCCGAAACATTCCTGGCTTCCAAATCTATAATTTCTTCATTCAGCAGTCCCTGATAACCTTTCTTAATACCTTTTACCTTTAATCCGTTCGTTATGGACTTTCTTACTACCGCACGGATGGCGGCGTTCATTCCCGGTGCGTCTCCGCCGCTTGTCAACACGCCAATCGTCTTCATCTCTTTTGCCATATTGTTGCCTCCTGTCAGTATTCACACCCATTCCGGATGCTTACATTTTAATGCATTTCTATTGTATTTTCAATCTTTTTTACCGCAAAAAAGAAGATTATACCACTTTAACATTATCCGCTCCGAACGCGGCGGAAAGCTTTTCCAGCAAGGCTGAATCCGCCTTAACATTATGATTGTGGGGAAGCACCTTTCCGGCACGTTCCTTTTCCAGATAAACGACAACGCTGTCAATTCCTTCCGAATCGCGGATTATATCCAGCATATGCGCTTCCTGTGCATTATAATCCTCCATGCCTGCGAATTTTATCCAAAGCTTCCTGGGAATTTCATCAAAAGCCGTAAGCTTTTCCAAAATGATTTTACCGTCCCGGTCTTCCTCCAGCGAAACCCTTCCTTTAACAAAAACCTTGCGGTCCTCTGTCAGATAGGATGAATATTTTTCATAATCTTTCGGAAAAACAATGACTTCCACGGTTCCCACCATATCTTCCACCTGCAGAAAGGCCATGACTTTATCATTTTTTGTATATTTAATCGTTTTATCGGCGATCAGTCCCCCTACCGTTACGTTGTCTCCGTCCCGCAGTCTGACGGCGCCCGTTTCCTCATCCAGTGCAAAGTCAGCCGTGGAAGCCGTTTTATAGCGGTTCCAGAGGCCGATATACTCTTCCATGGGGTGGCCGCTGATATAGATTCCAAGCACTTCTTTTTCAAACCCAAGGAGCATTTCCTTGGAATACTCTCCCACATTGGGCATTTTCACTTCAAAATTTTCTTTTTCATCTTCCCCTGCAATATCAAACAGAGATATCTGGCCTGCCATATTATTTTTCCGGTCGTGCTGGATGTTTTCCAAAATCTGCACGTAAACGCTCATAAACTGTTTCCTGGTTCCCGGAAGACTGTCAAAAGCGCCCGCTTTAATAAAGTTTTCTATCGTTCTTTTATTAATCTCGGAATCTTCCATACGGGTGATAAAGTCTTTCAGGTTTGTAAATGCGCCCCGCTGATCCCGCTCTTTTACCACGCTTTCAATTACCGGCTTTCCGACGCTTTTTATGGCGGTCAGGGCATATCGAATCCCGTTCCCGTTTACGGAAAAGCCGCTTTCTCCTTCATTAATATCGGGAGGAAGAATTTTGATTCCCATACTCCTGCAGGTCAGAATATACTCGGATACTTTTTTTGAGTTATCAATAACAGATGTTATTAAAGCCGCCATAAATTCTACCGGATAATAGTATTTCAGCCATGCGGTCTGATAAGACACCACCGCATAGCAGGCGGCGTGGGACTTATTAAAGGCATATTTTGCAAAGTCCATCATATCCGCATAAATCTGCCCGGCAACCTCTTCCCGGATACCTTTGGCCGCGCAGCCCGGTACGTTTTCCTCTTCGTTGCCGTATATGAAATTGGCCCGTTCTTTTTCCATCACGGACTGTTTTTTCTTACTCATGGCACGGCGCACCAAGTCGCTTCTTCCAAGCGTGTATCCTCCCAGATCGCGCACGATCTGCATAACCTGTTCCTGGTAAACGATACAGCCGTAAGTAGGAGATAAAATATGTTCCAGCTCCGGGCAGGAATAGGTAACCGTAGCGTGATTGCTTTTTCCTTTTATATATTTGGGAATAAAATCCATGGGCCCCGGCCGGTAAAGCGATATTCCCGCTATGATGTCTTCCAGATTTTCCGGTTTTAACTCCTTCATGAAATTTTTCATGCCGGCGCTTTCCAACTGAAAAATCCCCTCGGTCTTTCCGCTGCCGATGGAAGCAAGCACGGCTTTATCGTCAAAATCAATGTGGTCTATATCGATCGCCGTACCCGTATCCTTTTCAATCATTTTCACCGCATTCTGGATTACCGTCAGTGTTCGGAGTCCCAAAAAGTCCATTTTCAGCAGGCCAAGCTCTTCCAGAGTCGTCATGGTAAACTGTGTGGTAATGGAACCGTCGGAGCCTCTTGAGAGGGGAACAAACTCATCCGCCGACTGCTGGCAGATTACGACGCCCGCCGCATGCATGGAAGTATGGCGGGGCAGTCCCTCCAGACGCTTACTCATGTCGATCAGGTATTTTAACTGCTCGTCCTGCTCGTAAAGCTTACGGAATTCCGGATTGATATGCAGCGCCCTGTCAATGGTGATGTTCAGCTCGTTAGGAATCATCTTGGCAATAGAATCCACGTAGGAATAGGGCAGGTCCATGGCGCGGCCCACATCCCGGATCACGCCTTTGGCCGCCATGGTACCGAAGGTCACAATCTGCACCACTTTATCGGAACCGTACTTGCGGCCCACATAATCGATAACTTCCTGTCTTCTCTCAAAGCAAAAATCAATATCGATATCCGGCATGGATACGCGTTCCGGATTCAGAAAGCGCTCAAACAGCAGATTATATTTGATGGGATCGATATTGGTAATTTTCAGGCAGTACGAAACAATACTTCCCGCCGCCGAACCGCGGCCGGGTCCTACCATAATATCATTCTGGCGGGCATAATTGATAAAATCCCAGACAATCAGAAAGTAATCCACATAGCCCATGGTCTTAATGACGTTCAGCTCGTAATCCATGCGTTCCCGGAAAGAAAGGCCCGTTCCGCCGGCCGGTGCGTCCGGATCGCCGTAGCGTTCCTTCAGTCCGTCCATACACAGCTTATTCAGATAGGTCCAGGAATCATACCCCTCCGGCACATCGTATTTGGGGAGCTTCGTCACCCCGAATTCGATCTCCACATGGCACCGGTCCGCAATCCTCTGGGTATTCTCCACCGCTTCCCATGCATAGGGAAAAAGAGCTTTCATCTCTTCTTCGCTTTTTACGTAATACTGTCCGCCTTCATAGCGCATACGGTCTTCGTCCGTCACCTTTTTGGCGGTCTGAATGCAGAGCAGAATATCGTGGGAATCAGCGTCGGAAGCATAGGTATAATGCACGTCATTGGTGGCTACAAGGGGAATGTTCAGCTTCCGGCTCATTTTCAAAAGCTCCGTATTGACATGTTTTTGTTCCGGCATGCCGTGATCCTGCAGCTCCAGAAAGTAATTGCCTTTGCCAAAACACTCTTCATATTTCAGAGCGGACTTCTCCGCTTCATCAATCAGTCCTTTTGTAATATAGCGCTGCACTTCTCCTGCAAGGCAGGCGGAAAGAGCGATAATTCCTTCATGGTACTCGCGCAGGACTTCCATATCCACACGGGGCTTATAGTAATAGCCTTCGGTAAAGCCTCTGCTGACGATTTTCATCAGGTTCGCGTAACCGGTATTGTTCTCGGCCAGAAGCACCAGATGGTAATAGCGGTCTTCTCCGCCGGTCAGTTCCTTATCAAAGCGGGAACCAGGCGCGACATAAACCTCGCATCCCAGAATCGGGTTGATTCCTTCTTCCCTGGCCGCCCGGTAAAAGTCAATGACTCCGTACATTACGCCGTGATCGGTAATGGCGGCGCTGTCCATGCCCAGCTCTTTTACACGCTTTACGTATTCTTTGATTTTGTTGGAGCCGTCTAAAAGACTGTATTCGGTATGAACGTGAAGATGGGTAAATGCCATGGTGAGCGCCTCGCTTTTTATTTAGAATTATAACGCATTGGAGGGAGGGTGACAAGACCTCCCACGGAAAGACAAAACAAAGAAAAGGCCGATCTATGATAATCCGCCTTTCTCACGATTGTCTGTCAATTCAATTCTTCCACCTTGTTACACTGCAGCAAATCATATCCGCACTTTACCGCATTGTTTATACCTTTTAACTGTAATATATCATCTAATCTGGTAAAGTACACATGATTATCTTTTTTATTAAATGTAATGATCAGAATTTTTTCCGTTTCGTTTATTTTTTTCCAGATTTTCAGTTTCTCTACCGCTATATACCTTTGTGCCCTTCCGATCACTCCAAAGTCAATTTCGCCAATATCAATATAGCAAAGATATGTATTTTCTCCATTTTCAATCTGATAAAATAAATCATAATCCCGGTCCACGCATCTGACATCCCCCGTCTTGGCCAGAGTTTCATATATTGACTTATCAATATCCTCGTCAAATACGCCTTCGGACATTCTATAATTCGCTCCCAATTCCAACACAGTCTCTATTTCCTTAATATCATCTTCCAAAAACTGCCCAATATCCCTGCTGCCTGTGTTGCGGATTACCCTCTCGCATAAAACCCTGTACTCTGCCAGCTTCCGCTGTAATTCCCTCTGGTGTTCCGCTATGATGCGTCTTCTGGTCACATAAGATTTTCGATTCAGTCTGAATGTCTTTATATATTCATCACCCTGGTTTGTAACTTCTTTATACTTAAAATTATCTGACGGTCTTATATGAATACCCCAGATATCGTCTTTACACGGATCTAAAAGAGTTTTTGACAGTTTATCTGATTTTCCTGCTTTTCCGTTACAGCTTGCGCAGGCATAATATAAATTATCATAATTATCGCTTCCGCCCTTTGTTACAGGAATAAAATGGTCTTTCTCAAAGCTGTCCGGCCCGGCCAAATCCCCTTCTCTGATTTTACAATAAGCGCATCTCTTCATAAAATCTCTGCTCAAAAATTTTTTGCACCGCTCATCATTATATTTGAAAAATCTTTTTTTCTTAGTAAACTCCGCCATGCAATCCTCACTTTTCCAATTGTCTCTTCAGCATCGCTATACGATCATCCAGATACTTTTTCTGCAATTCATAATTCATTTTAATATCACGTTCATTCTTAATTGCGAGATCCCGGGAAAGAGCGCGGACAAGACGTTTTACAACATTGTCCATTTCCTTTGCCAGATCTTTCTTTTTTACGGTCTGGTCAAAATCCCCTATATGGTCTTCAACAAAATCCTTATTTGTCAGATAGATAATATAAATTTCAGCATCCTGCTCTCTTATACTTTTGAGAACGTCTATTCCCGTGTATTTTACGGCCTGTTTACCCAAATCATAATCAATAATCACAAAATCAACATTTTTATCCAATATACGCTGATATATATCTTCAATATCAGCGGGTAATTCCTCATAAGGCAGCAGACTTATATTCTTTAACGCCAACTGTCTCCGGATCGCTTCAAAATTTTTAATATCGTCATCCACAAACAATCCCAAATATTCGCTCATATTACACCTCGGCTGCGGGAAAAAATGCTGTAAACCGGGCGCCGCCCAGTATTTCGCTTATATCAACGTTTATTTTTCCCGAATAATTTTCTACAATATCTTTTACAATGGTCAAACCCAGACCGACCCCGTCTTCCTGCTTTGTCGTATTAAGCGGAACAAAAATCCACTCCCTCAGGTTTTCCTGCACTCCCGGCCCTGAATCTTCAACCACAACCGTGTACCCGCTTTCCGACGCAAATGTTGATATTTTAATTTTTCTGATCCCCCTTACTCCCTTTAAGGCTTCAAATGCATTGGTAAGTAAATTAATAATTACAGATTCCAGATCAATCTGCTTCATAAAAATTTCACACTGAAATTCTTCCAAATCCTCAACATCAATCATCACCCCATATTCTTCAGCCAGCAATTTATAATAATCGACAATTTCCCCAATAACATTTTTAAAAGAAAGATTCTTAACCTCGCTTCTCTTTTTCTTTTTCAAAAATGCTACCAGCAAATTACTGTAACTTGATATTCTCAGAATATCGCTGTCCAAATCATCAAACGCGGCAATCATGTCATCATCGGGAAAGGCGGCGGTCAATCTTTTTCTCGGGTATGCTATATTCAATAAAATTCTCGCGATCGCATCATCTGTCTCATGACCGAAGCTCCCGGCCAATATTCCTAACGCAGCCAGATTTTTATACAATTGCAATTCATTATTGCTTTCCCTTAATTTCTTTTCATACTCTCTTCTCGTCTTCTCGTAATGTTTTTTCTCTTTCTTCTGATCCGAAGAAACCGTATCCAAAATTTGCACCATAAATTTTTCGGCATGCCCGATATCGCCCTGACGCAATGCAACCGTAAACTGCTCCCTTTTCTGACGGATATCATCAAGCAGTCTGTCTTTTTCCAGTTTTCTCCGTTCCTCCTCCTGTGCAATTATGGTCTGCTTCTTCTCCTCCAAATATTCACCGTATCTGTGATTCTCAATGATATTAATGCATTTGTATACAATCTGCTTCAGCTGATTGAACGCCTCGTTTTCAATAATAGCCTCTCTGTTTGTTGAATCTATTAACAGCGGATTATCGTCCGAATTAATATTTACGACTCCGATTACCTGATTGTTTCCCACACGATAACTATGGGGATCTTTAATTTTGGTTCTGTCAAGAAGAAGCCAGTCGTTGCCTTCCTCTCCATACGGCCTGACCCGAAAGCCGTCGCGATAAATCTTCACTCCGCAAAACGCATCCAGCACCTCTTTTGCCTCCGCAGCTTTTAAACCGTCAAACTTTAATGACTGATCACGAAGGAAATAGTATATTGTTACCTGTAAATCTCCGCATATATATGTATCGCTGCACTCATCCGGAAATACCTTGCTGGCGCCTTCCCGGTCTACATACGCAGCGGAAAAAACAGAAACCTTTTTACCATTGTTTATTCTTGTTGTCAGGGCGGCCTCTACCTTCGCATATCTTTGCCGCAATATATTATTCTGCAGCTTCAATTCATATAATTCATATTCCGGCGCTGTAATATAAACAGAAAAATTACTTGTTTCCTTAAAGGGCGATACAAGAAGCCGGAACTCTTTGGCAACCTTCTCTATATCCTCTTTTGACCACTTATCCCGCAGGCAGTCCATCACCAAAAACGTCCCTGTGCATATTTCCTCTTCCATTCTGTTCCCGCTTTTATCGTATAGTAATTTCAGCTTTTGATAATAATAATCTTTTTCACTGCCCTCCAGTTCTGTAACGGTATTTTTAACATCTTCCACTCTTTCTTCCAAACCGATATACTTTTCACAAATCGGATATAAAAATTCTTCAACCTTTTCCAGCATGCGCTTACTGTAAAACATTACAAAATCCAATTTATTGCCGGAAAGAATTTTACTGTCGATAATCTGCTTATACTTTTCATCAATTTTATCACTAAGCAGCAGGTATTCCACAACCCTTTTAATATATTTCGCGCTTTCATAATCCGAGTTATTTTTTAATATTTCTACCCGCTGCTTTAATTCATTATAATCAAGCCCCTCATATCTGTTCCAATTCATGTAGTACCGGACAGGCGCTTCCTTTTTTGTAAAGGAATATAAAGTACAATGCTCCGCCAGCCTTTCGACCGAATACCTTCCTATTCCCTTTCTGCCCGCGCACCTGCGTTTATACCGAAGCGAGTATGGAGCTTTAACCTTGCTGTTCGTGCCGATCACCGCCCATTTATTCTCAATATCATCCGCCGTAAATCCGCAGCCCGTATCTGCAATCACAATCCTTCCCTGTCCTGAAAGCATATCCGTAAACGTCACTTCCACGGCCTCACTGTCGGCATCATATGAATTTTTAACAAGTTCCGTTAATGCCGTCACATAGTCCGTAACCAATTCGCGCCCCAGCTGGCCGATATGCCTCGCGTTAACTTTTATGTTAATTTCTCTGTCCATTCGCGCTCCCCATGTGTTGTTTAATTCTACTCTAAATTATCCAATGAAAATTTGAATCCGTTTATATCGTTTGCAGTAATGCGGAGAGATTTTCCGCTGGCGGGCGTCCCGATTCCTCTGATATATTGTAAAAAAGATTTGCTTTTTAAGATCTTTTTTGCCAGCTTCAAATCGTATCCCTTGTCTGAAATAATATAAATCCCGGCATAGGGAACGGCCCGGCAGCTCACATCGTATACATCCACCTCATTTGTAACTACGGTCGATATCAGCAGCTTCTCCCTATTCATATTCTGAACGGCCTGGCTTCTTCCAAACTCAAACCATTTTGCCGATTTATCAGCAGCTCTTTTATCAAGCTCTTCTTTATTCTTTTCCAAATACTTGTATGTTCCCGGATATTTTTTCTTATAAGCCTCTTCACTGTAATTGAATACTTTATGATTTCTCAACATATAGGGAAATATGATATATTCTTTATTTCCGTATTTCTGATTTCTCGGACTCACGGCGGAACGCAGCGCCCCTCTTTCAATGCCATACTCTTCTTTTATTTTGTCATCAATTACAAAAATATTATTTCTTTGTGTCGCAACTGCCATCGACGCCTTAAAATAATCTGCAAAACATGCTTCATTCTGGGAAACACCCGCTTTATCAAAAATCCATTTGTCAGCCAGATTTCCTTTATTAATCATTACCTGTTTATTCCCCGGAATATTTGCATACCGTAATTTTTCTATATATTTCCCATTCTGAAGCAGCATAACGGCTGAAGACGTCATGGCGTCATGAAATAACTTCCGGTTCGGATAATCTCTTATTTCCACAATGTACTGCAGCATCAATTCCCGCAAATCTCCGGCATACACATTCTTATATATGCTATTGGGAACCAAATACACCATTCTGCCCTCTTTCGCCAGATAATGAATTGCATTTTCTATAAAGGCATAGCAATAGTCCGGCTTACCCTTTTGACAGGTACGATATTTCAGTTTTATGTATTCTCTGTTTTCCGGTTCAAGATTACGATAGGAAATGTACGGCGGATTCCCCACAATATAGTCAAATTTAATATTGAAGGGGCACTTTAAAACATCCCCTCTGATAATCTTCCAACGTACTTTGCACAAGCCGTATCTGTCGGCAACCTGATCCAGATTTGCAAGACATTTTTCATAGGTTTTCTTTACAATCTCGACTCCGTAAATATCTCTTTCAAGGCCTGAAACGATATCATCCGTGGTATACCCCTGAGTCAATGCATCCTGAATATAACGTTCCACAGCAATACAAAGAATATTCCCTTCTCCACAGGAATTTTCCAACAGTGTTTTTCCGTATAAATTTTGCCTGTATCCCAGGAAATCCAGCATTTCGCCGACTGTTTCCCGAGATGTAAACTGCTGACACCGGGTATCCATTGTACGGTTCTCCACATACACATTTTTTATATTATTGTATCATTGATTCAAGCCATGTACAATTGATTTTATTTTTCCCACTTGTAATTGCCGCCGGAAAACGGGGATGAGCTTTTATCTGCTTATGCTGTTGCGGTTCCGGGATCATCCAAGCAGATCCCAGAACCATTTCATTTTCTTCGAGGTAATCCGGAAGGTCACGGTTCTGCTTCCTCCCCAGGCGTCGCTGATTCCTTTAAAGGTTACGGACGCCTTGCCTTTTTCCCGGTTGCGGCTGTAGCCGGTGATGATATAATCCGTTCCGTACACCGGCGGCGTCTTTCCTTTTCCTGCGCTTATCTTCAGAATCTGCGGATTGTTCATGTCCTCTTCGGTAAACCGAATTTCTTCTCCGGTGTAGGTCTGCGGGCTGATCTTAAAACTTACCTTTGTCAGACTGTTTCCGGTTACCCGGTAGGAAAAATCTCATCCTTTTTCGCAAAAGCTGAGCCGTTAAATCTGTCACATGCCCTCTATCCGATTCCGGATCATTAATCCAATCTAAATACACCGAATACCCAGCACCATTAAACAATTTAATAAGTTGATATATTAGTACTAACACTATATGGGGGATTATAGGGAACTGTAAAAAAACAGAAGCCATGTCTGCGGTTATTCAGCAAGCGTGGCTTCTTCCAACATCAGGCGTTCAAGCTTTGAAATATCAGGGAAAACAATCTTTTTTCCACGGGCATGGAGTTGCAGTATACGCTTTATTTTTGTACGTATCTCAGTCTGTATGGCATATTTGACGGGTACAGGGTTGTTATTGCGGGTATGTATATGGTCAAGGTACTTCTCTGTAATCGGAAACATATTCTGTAAAAGAAATGCCGCCTGCTTTCCGTCATATTCTCCCATAACAACAGTCAGGCAGTTGCCATACTTTTCAATCTGTTTATCATAAATTGCCTGAAACTTTTCAACACGGCTGCTGAGGGGAACCAGCCAAAGCAGGGATGTTTTTTCATCACGCATACAGTAGAAATATTCCATGATGTTCTCCCCGTAAAAATAGCCTTATCGACTAAGCGATAAGGCTGGAATTTTCAAACCGGACATTTATTAGACGCTTCCGGTAAGCGAGCAATATTTTCGAACCGCATATTTATTAGTCGCAGACGGTGTGCGAACAATATTTTTGATGACGGATTGCTCCGTCTCTGATAGTATTATATGAAATTGCAAAGAATATGTCAAACAAATATTTTATTATTATTTGCGGTTCCGGGATCATCCAAGCAGATCCCAGAACCATTTCATTTTCTTCGAGGTAATCCGGAAGGTCACGGTTCTGCTTCCTCCCCAGGCGTCGCTGATTCCTTTAAAGGTTACGGACGCCTTGCCTTTTTCCCGGTTATGGCTGTAGCCGGTGATGATATAATCCGTTCCGTACACAGGCGGCGTTTTTCCTTTTCCTGCGCTTACCTTCAGAATCTGCGGATTGTTCATGTCCTCTTCGGTGAACCGGATTTCTTCCCCGGTGTAGGTCTGCGGACTGATCTTAAAGCTTACCTTTGCCAGACTGTTTCCGGTTACCCGGTAGGATACCTCCGCCGTGCCGCAATAATTGCCGGTTCCTTGCAGAACCGCTTTCAGTACGGTTCCCGGCGTAAGCTCCGCTTTTGCGGGCAGCTCCCGGCCGCTTCCGTCGTCCAGGTAATAGCCGGTAACCGTATAGTCCTTCTTTTCTGTCAGTTTCTTTCCCGCAGCATCCCGGACCGTCAGTTTCGTCCGGTAATTCCCTTTACTGTTCAGGGTTACGTCTGCCGCGGTTATGACAACCACGTCGGGAATATCCTGCGCCAGAGATTTCTTCGTTATTTCAAAGGGCAGGCTGAGGCTTCCCGTAAAATTGCCTTTTCCTCTGACGGTAACGGTGGGCGCCTTGCTTTCCTCCCGGCCGGCGGTCTTTTTATTGTTCTTACAGCTTATGGTATAGTCCGTCCCGGCTGTCAGCTCTTTTCCGTCAAAATACAGGCGTATCTCCGGCCTGGCTCCCGCTTTTTCGTAAACGGCGGTCAGGGTGTCCCGGTCCGCAACGGTGATTTTGTCTTTGTTAATGCTATAGGGTTTTATGGTAAAGGTCTTTTTTACGGTTCCCGTATAGCCGCCCATTCCTTTTATCCGGACGGTTCCTTTTCCGGCTTTGGTATTGGCTCCGTATTCCACGGTATAATCCGTATTTTCCCGGAGTGTCGTTTCCTGTCCTCCGGCGGAAGCCGTTACGGTGACCGCAGGTTTTATGACAGTTCCGTCATATTCTAATCCTTCCCCGGTCCGCACTGTAATCCGCGCACGGGAAATGGGGGTTCCGGTAATCTTAAAGGTTATGATTCTGGTTCCCACGTAGGAATAGTCGCTGCCGTTCAGTCCGGTCAGAACCGCTTTGGCGGTTCCCGCCTGTTCGTTATCCTGGTAGGTTACGGAATAGTCCACGCCTTGTTCCAGCTTTTTCCCTTTGTATTTTACGGTCAGGGATGGCTCGGCGGGAACGCCTTCCTTGTAGGCTGCGGCAGGAATCCGGGCAACGGTCAGCTTGGACACCGGCACGCTGGTTTCGGGCAGAATGGTCAGGTTCACGGTGCGTTCCCCGGCGTAGCCGCCGCCCTGTTTTGCCTTGATTTTTATGGTATATACGCCGGGAAGCTTATAGGCTCCGTCTGCGGTATCCGGGTATTCGAGGATGAAATCGGTTTTGTTTTTGAGTTTCTTTCCGTTCCGGGTTACTACCGGAACGGGTTTTTGCAGCTTGCCGTTACAGACCACGGTCAGGTCTTCCGTCAGGATATCGGTGTCCTCAAGGTTCTTGGGGAGGATGGAAAAGACGGCGGTAACGCTGCCGGTGTAGTTGCCTTTTCCTTTGATGATGACGGCGGGGGCTTTGGCCTGGTCGGAGGCGTCGTTTGGTTTTTTGTTGTTTTTGTAGGAAAGTGTATAGTCTTTTCCTTCCGTCAGGCGCACCGCATGGTCATATACCACGGGCTTTGGTTTAATGGCCGCTCCGGAGTAAGTTTCCTGCGGCAGTTCCAGCACCCACAGCCCTTCCATGGCTTCCTGCCAGTGCGCGTACAGTGTCACGGAACTGTAAAATATATATTCTTCCGTAACCGGCTCGCCGCCCTCGGGCAGCGTATACCATCCCATGAAAATCTGATTGCCGTCAGCCGCCGGCTCTGGAAGCTTTGCCGTGCTGCCGGGCATTATTCCGGTAACGGGTTCCAAGCGCCGGCTGTTTTGTGTGTCAAAAAGAATGGTAATGGGTTCCAGACTGTCTGCGTGTACCGTAACGCTGCACTCTGCCGAAAGATCTTCCCAGCTGGCCGTTATCACGGCGCTTCCCGGCTTTTTCGCTGTAACCGCTCCGTTTTCGTCTACGTCCGCCACATTCGGGTTTGAGGAAGTCCACAGGATTTCCCCGGCTCCGGATTCTGTCTCGGGAACCGTCTTTACGGAAAGCTGCGCGGTATCTCCCACACGCATGGTCATATTCTCCGGTTCCAGCACAAGAGAGGTAATAACTACCGGCTCCGTCTGTGCCGGCAGGGATTCCACCCCGGTTCCATAGCCCACATACACAAGGGTATCGTTGTTGCCGAGATTGTTTTCTTCCGTATCGCAAACTGCCTCCACGTAATAATTCATGCACTGGGAATCGTAAGCTTCCAGGGAAACGGTCTGTCCCACGGAGATTTCTTTCGTAATGTTCTTCAGTCCGGTTTCAAAAATCACTTCCCCGTCCGGAGCGTCCTTATGTACCTTCAGGATTCCTCCGGAAGCAAAGCGGTTTTCATTGGAAACCATGACGTCGATCCAGTTATGGCCCTCAAAAAAACGGACGGAGGCGGAAACGGCAAAATCGGGATATCCCACGCCAAAAACAGTCCGGTTGTCTTCCGGGCATGCATCTTGATCCACGTCCACGCTTAAGGTATATTCTGCGGGTCCGGAAAGGTTTTCCGGCAATATATAGCCTTCCACCGTAAGCTCCCTTTCCTCTCCCGGCTGCAGGGCGAGATTCTCAAAGGATGCCACAGGCATATCATTTATACGGACATCCGCGTTCTGTATTATGGCGCTGCCCTGATTCTTCACCCATACCTGCAGGGGCAGGAGGGAACCGGGAGCCGCCGCTTTTTCATCGTAGGTTACCACTCCCGCCAGAAGATCTGTCCGGCCTCCGGTCCGGTAAACGCACAGGTCTTTCAGCAGGCCTCCGTCTTCCAGAAAATCTCCTTCCAAAAGGCCGACCAGAAGCTGTCCGCCGCCGTATACCGCCGTAAGTCCGGGCAGGATACTTCCTTTTATTTGTGTATGCCGCACGATCCCTCCGTATCCGCGATCCTCCGTCTGCCGGATGCCGTAAACGGCCAGCGTATTATTTTCTTCCGTGTCGCTGCCTGCAAACAGGATCTGATCCCGGCCTTCCGGCGTTGTAACGGTTGTAAAGAAAGCGGCATGATCCAGGCCGGCTTCTTCTGTCACCTGCCAAAGTTCTCCGTCCGGTTCTGCCATGGAAACAATGGCGTTTCCGCTGTTCCAATAGAGGATTCCCGAATCCGATATCTGCGGGGATGCGTCGCAGACCGTATCGTCCGTCAGCCATTTCTGTTCTCCCGTTTCCAGTGATACCGCCAGAATTTCCCGGTCGCTGTCGGTCTCCAGGTCTCCGTCGGTGTCGGCCTCGCACACGGCGCGGCATTGTCCTGAAAACCATCCCAGATCCATGTTTACAATCTGGCAGTTCTGCGGCAGCTCCCTCTTTTCAGGTTCGCCGCCATTCTTTGAATACCATAGAAGATGGGTGTTGTTTCCCGCAATATCCCTGCTTTCCAGCAGGTTTTCCACGAAGCAGGCGTATGTATCGGTTCCGTGTGCAAAGATTCCGGGGTGCATGTAGTAGGCGGGTTGCTCCGTGATCATGCTGGCGGCAGTTACGCTGTCGTTGGCTGTATCCAGCACGGCCGTACGGATGCCCATGCTCTCCGCCATGGCAAGCACGTCCTCTTCTTCCGAAAGGATTCTGGTCCCGTCCTGCCACAGAATATAGATCTTATCCCCCTGCGCGTAAACATCATAGCCAAGGTCCGGCGTGGCGTTTTCCGTTTCCGGCACAAGCTGCACGGGCTCCGACCAGCGCAGACCGTCTTCGGACACGGCATAGACCAGCGCCGCCCGGTTGTTGGCGCTTCTGGCAAGAATATCGTCCATCCAGAATAAATACTGTCTGCCGCCCGCGCTTACCAGACGCACTCCTGCGGAGGGATATACGGCGGGTTTTATAATGGTTCTTTCCGGATTCTCCGCTTTTGTCTCCATGCTCATGGCAAAACGCCCCCGCCCCTGCTCCCGGTATGCAAGATAGGTTCTGTCCATCTGTTGGAACTGCGCAGACTCTGCTTTTTCCTGGTTTGCGCCCAAAGACGCCGTTTTCTTATTAAAACCGCTCTCATAAAGCACACGGGTATATTTTTTTGATTTCCATAAAACTTTCTCAAACCAGCCGACCGATACCGATACCTTGCCGGAGGCCTCCAGCCACAGCTTCTGGTAATTTCTTGCCGGTTTGATCTGGTAATTGGCGCTTCCCGACAGGGAGGCGTTCACCTCCAGGCCGGCTCCCACGCCGCCTCCGCCGGTCAGGCCGACTTTTATATTCATGCCGCCGCCGGTCAGATCAAAGCCGTTTATTTTCCAGTTTTTAAACGTCAGGCTTCCTTCCAACTCCGGTTTGCAGGAAACGCTTCCTTCCACAAAGATATTGATGGGAACAAAACCCACAAAAAAATACTGTTTGTAGCCGCCTTTCCCTTCAATCTCCGCAAGCAGTCCGAGTTTTACGGTAAAGCTGCCGGTTTCCAGTTCGCTGATATTGCCTTCGCCGTAGCCGCAGACTTTGCCCTCCGCGCTGAAATATCCGGCTTTGAACCGCTTCACCGCTCCGCCCAGGTTGTTTTTTATTTTATTGGAATTTCTTTCCGCCCGTTTGCTCAGTCCCTTATATATTTCTTCATATTCATTTAGGGGTATGTCCGGTTCCTTATTAAACGAAACGCGCACTTTCCCGGATTCCTCCACCTCGATTTCCACCGGCGCGATAAAGTCGTCGTCAAAGCCCAAGTCAATGGTTCCGCCGCCGACAAGGGGGATGTCTTCCGGAATTTTCATTTTTATTTTTTTGCCGATTGTCAGATTTCCTTCCTGTACCTGTTTTTCGGCGTTTGTGTAAAAATTTCTGGAAATTTTGATGCCCAGTTCTTTTGTATCCTGGTTTCCCTGTCTGTCCGTAATCCGAAGGGTGACCGGTTTCCCATTTACCAGTTTTGTCGTAACCGGCACAAAATATTCCGTATCGTCGACGTGTGTGACTACCTTGAATTCCAGCTGCCCTTTGCTGTCGGAATCGATTACTTTTCCGTCCTGCAGCAGTTCATAATTAACGATATCTCCCGCTGCCTCCACCAGGATGACGGCGGTTTCCTCCAGCACGTTTCCCACAGAGGCGTCTTCATCGCTGTACGCATCCGGAATGTAGGCCAGGCTGAGTTTTTCGGACAGAAGGTCATAATCCCTGCCAGCGCAAACCGCCCCGGCGGACAGGATTCCAAATGTGTTTGTATCGTTTTGGGCCAGCAGGTCCACATGGGTGATTCTGCCCTTTTGCAGTTTCACGGATTTGGATACGCTATAGTAGCCTTCTGCGGAAATCGTCAGTTTTTTTCTTTCCGGCTGGTCCCCTGCAACCGGAACGGCGATGACTTCCGCATCGGTGTACTGTTCTGCGCCGTCGGTTATTACAGCGTTTTTAATCACTTTTCTGGTTCCCCTGTCAAAAACTACGATTCCTGCTTTGTCTCCGCCCAGGCGGTAGGTGGAGGAATCGATGGTTTCGTTTATGGTTTGAACGTTGAAGCCGTTTTCGGTTGCCCACTTTTCGGCGTAGGATTTGGCGGGGCAGACGATGGTTATATTGATGGGAATACCTGCTTTTTCAGAGTTATGATAATAATGAAATGCTCTGTTTCCTATAGATGATATGTTTGATCCAAAATAGACCTTATACCCTTCCAATCCTGAACAATCTGAAAAAGCACCTGCTCCTATTTGGGTTACTTTTACAGGGATAATAATGTCTCCTATAAGGCCTCCACACCGTGCAAAGGCATACTCACCTATACTTGTCAAACCTTCCGGCAACTTTAATTCGCCGCTGAACCCACTGCAATCACAAAAGACAAAATTCCCTACACTTGTCAAACTTTCTGGCAACCTTAACTCTCCTCTGAATCCATTACAACCATAAAAGGCACCACCCCCTATACTCGCCAAACTTTCTGGCAACCTTAACTCTCCGCTAAATCCGCTACAACCAAAAAAGGCATGCTCCCCTATGCTCATCAATCCTTCTGGTAGCCTTAACTTTCCGCTGAATCCGCTACAATCTGAAAAGGCAAATCTCCCTATTCTCGTCAATCCTTCTGGCAACCTTAACTCTCCACTGAACCCGCTACAATCTGAAAAGGCAGCCTCCTCTATACTTGTCAAACCTTCTGGTAGCTTTAACTCACCGCTTAACCCGTCACAAAATGTAAAGGCATACTCTCCTATGCTCGTCAATCCTTCTGGCAACCTTAATTCTCCACTAAACCCGTCACAAGTACAAAAAGCATACCCCCCTATGCTCGTCAAACTTTCCGGTAACCTTAACTCTCCTCTAAACCCGTTACAAAATGTAAAGGCATACTCCCCTATGCTCGTCAATCCTTCTGGCAACCTTAGTTCTCCACTGAATCCGCCACACCCAAAAAAGGCATACTCCCCTATGCTCGTTAATCCTTCCGGTAGCCTTAGCTCTCCGTTGAATCCGCTGCAACTTGAAAAGGCATACCTCCCTATACTCGTCAAACCTTCTGGTAATATTAGTGTATTCATAACATCATTATATTCAAACCAGGGAGCAGTGGAATTCTCCCCAATCCACTCTTCGTCTCCTTCATAATCCTCCATCTCACCCCTTCCCGAAATAGTCAGCACTCCCGTACCCAAATCCAACGACCATTTCAAATTATCCCCTTGGGCACCGCAGTCTCCGCCAACAACATTCCCCGCCTGAATATTCCTATCAGGCATTTCACCTATATTTACACTTTCATCTTCCGCTTCCGATTGCTCCGTATCCTCCGGCACATCCGTCCCGGTATCCGCCTCGGATACCGAAGACTGATTTCCGGAAACCATATCCTCCACTGTGCTCGCAAAAGCCACATTTCCTTCATTACCAACAACCAACGCCCACACCAGCGCCAGACTTATCATCCTGTATACCTTTTTCATTTTTCTCACGGTATCTCCCTCCTGTTAAAGCCTTACTTCCCGCATTTCATCCTTCGCCGTAAAACAGCCGCCAAAACCACCGGATTCCCTTCGCTCCGATCGTAAATCGTCCCGATTTCGTCCCGGCGTAGTTATTCACGCCCTGAATCGTAATTCTGGCCTTGCCTTTGTCCGTGTTCTTCTCGTAGCCCGTAATAATATAATCCGCGTTCACATCGCTTTCTTCTCCGCCGGTTAATACCTGTCCGTTAACCTTTACGATGATGTCGTCAGGCTGCGGTTCCACCGCGCTGCCGGTATATTCAAAGCTTTTCTGCTTAAACGTAATTTTTGCCGAGGAAATAGATTTGCGGGCAATTTTGTATTCCGCCGTTACCGCTCCCGTATAGCCGGAGTTTGCCGCGGCTTCGATTCTGACCTGCATTACCATCCCCGCATGGAAGCTGTCTTCCGGGGAAGCCGGAGTTCCGTCGGCGTGGTAGTAAGTAAAGGTCTTTTTATAATCTTTTCCGGCAGTCAGCTTTTTGCCGTCCGTGTCCGTAAGAACGGGCGTCGATTTAAAATTATTCTTTTTCGGATTGTATACGACATCCCGGACCGTCACTTTTACCTCCCCAAGGTCTTTGGATACAATACCAAAGGTTCTGGAAACGGTTCCCTTGAAGTTTCCTTTTCCCGTGACGATGACCGTCGGCGCTTTATCCGATAAAGCACCGGTCGTTTTCTGATTGTTTACATAACTTAAGGAATAATCTTTTCCTTCCTGAAGCCGAACTCCGTCAAACCAGACCTCCGGTTTAGGTCTGGCTCCGCCTTTGGCGTAGGGAACCTGCAGGACGCTCCGGCTGATTGCAAACAGGCCTTCCTCATTATCGGAAATGTTATAGGGACGTATTTTAAAGGTCTTTTTTATACTGCCTGTGTAGCCGTTGATTCCGGTAAAGGTCATAACGACGGTTCCCGCGTCCTTTTTCCGTGAGCAGGTTACTATGTAGTCTTCGTCCTCTCGCAGAAACGTATTGCCTCCGTCAGCCGTCAGTCTGCAGGACGGATAAACCGTCTTACCGGAATAAACCTGATCTTCGAGTCCCTGTACCTTTACGTTTTTCATGGAAACGCCCTTGATTTTGAAGCTGACCTTCTTTGTGCCGGAATAATTGCCCTTTCCGGTGATTACAACGGCTGCCGTACCGGCGCTGACATTATTTATCCAGTCAAGCTCGTAATCCTCCTCAGCCAGGAAAGTACCCTTGTATTTCAGGATGGGAACCGGTTGCTTTTCCGTTCCGTCATAATTCTGATCCGGTATTTTTGAAACGCTTACTTTTGACAGCAGGATCTGTTTCGTAATCGTCAGGGTGATACTCCTGATTCCGGTATAGTTATTGATTCCGCGTATTTTCACTTCATATGTACCCGGTTCCTGATAGGCTCCGTCAGATAAATCCGAGAAAATGACCTGATAATCTTTTTTGTTGGCCAGCTTTTTTCCTTCTCTTTTTACAGTGGGAAGGGGCTGCTGGGTCCGGCCGTTATATGATGCTGTCAAAGCATCGATGAAAATATCTTCGTCATTTATATTTTTCTTTACGATGTTGAAATTTACCGTTTCTTTTCCTTTGTAATTTCCTTTTCCTTTAATAATTACCGCAGGCGCTTTATTTGTGTTCTGCGTATCGTTCACCTTTTTATTGTTCTTATAGGACACTGTATAATCGCGTCCCATAGTCAGCAGGCGGTTGCCGGAATAAACCCGGACCGCCGGTTTTATGGCAAAACCGGTATAAATCTGATCGGGAATGTCTTTTACCCAGAATCCTTCATGCGCTTCCGTCCATCCTGCATACAAGGTCATTTCACCTGTCACGGTATCCTGGTCGCTGTTCCAGAGCGTATGACATTCCTCGTCCTTATACCAGCCGTCAAATACATAGCCGTCCCTTTCGGGCACAGGCAGTCCGATAAGCCGGTCGCCTTTTGCACATTCCAGGTTATCTATGGGAGAGCCTCCCCGGCTGTCAAAGGTCACCGTGCAGCCGGATACGTGCAGGCTGCATACCGCCGTTATGGTATTGTCTGACTGCATAACCGCTTTGATCTGCGCGGTTCCCGGCGATAAAGCCGCGACGGTTCCTCCCTGTGTCACCGTCGCAACCGCGGGATTATCCGTGCTCCAAATTACTTCCGTATTTATATTGGCGTCCGCCGGATCGTAAATAACCTGCAGACGCTCCTTATCTCCGTTCAGCATTTCCAGAGACGTTTTATTCAGCGAGATAGACTCTGCCCATACCAACACTTCAATCTGACACTCCGCCCGCTTACCCTGAAATTTGGCGGTAATCACCGCGTTTCCGCCGGCGTATGCCGTTACGATACCATCCTCAACGCCTGCAACGCTCTCGTCCGAGGAAGTCCAAATAACATCAAAGGGTTTAATTGTATCGGGGGTAATCTGCAGCTGCAGTTCTCTGGTTTCTCCTTTCTGCATCAGGATTTTCTGTTCGGCAAACTCCACCTTTTCAATTTGAATTGTTTCAAACTCACAGATAAATCCTCTTCCCTTATCATTTTGTCCGCAAAGCTGCCAGTAACCGTTTTTAGCAAGTTCAAAAACATACTGCTCCTGAAAGGCGTTGTCTCCCCATCCCGGTCCCCAGTGTGTATAGCCGAAGGCTTCTCCGGTTATCCAGGCAGGCTGTTTTCCGGTCCCGCAGCCTCCCATAAAGTATCCCTGCCGTCCGGCTTCGGAAAGTAGCCGTTCCACCGCCGCCTGTTCTTCGGCAGAACCGATTGTAACCAGGTGTCCGCCCATTTCTTCACATTTTTTTCTGGCTTCTTCCCATGTTAAAACGTATTCGTAGAGCTGATATACGTGTCCCTGATCCTGTGTTTCCGCTTTGGACGTACAGGCCGGATGGTAATCAAATTCCGCTGACGCCTCAGCTTCATTCCCAAATGTGTCCGTGGCATAAATGTTAAAACAATATAGTCCCGTTTCAAAATCGTGGTCTTGATTCTCGACCCGGCAGACGTAACGGTCCCCTTCTTTTGTTCCTTTGTACCGGGGAAGGCTTTGCCAGTCCTCCGGCAAATCGTCCTGTCCGTTATTTTCCGTCCAGGAAGGGAAGTATACGGCAGTCATTTCGGAATCATCTGTGATGCTGCAGGATATGGTAAAGCCGGTATCGTCCGCTTCTGAAAACCGGATGTCGGAAATGACGGGGGGTTTACGGTCGATCAATTGCCTGATATCTGCGTTGTATATCTTTCCGTTACCAGCCTCATCGTATGCATAAATCTGTGTTACATATACTCCATGAGCATTATTAAAGCTTTCCGCAGCTACCCGTCGGCTTGCCTGATTCCCGTTAATTGTTCCCGCAAGCCATACGCATTTATCCTCAGAATCTCCCTCCAGCCTTGTAGGAAAATCTACTTTTGTAACTCCTACATTATCAGAAATCGTACAGGTAACTGTATAGCCATCTTTTGTAATATTGGTAATCTGCACATTCGTAATCGAAGGAGGCGTTCTGTCAATCCGCGTAGACGTTTCTCCCGTCGTAATACTGTTACCCATTGCATCTTCTGCGTACACTTTTGTCAGGTAGATACCGTCCGCGTTTCCGAAATCACTTGCATTAACTTTAAAAATTGCCGTGTTTCCGGAATAAGTTCCTGAAATCTGCTTCCAACTGCTGTCAGTGCTTTTTTTTGCATATAGAATAACTTTGGAAACACTTGTATTGTCTTTTACGGTACAGGTAACCGTGTAGCCGTCTCTTGTCAGGTCGGAAATTTTCATATCTGTGACTGTGGGGGCGGTTCTGTCTATGAACTGCTGAACCGCAACACTTTCCGACATATTTCCCGCTGCATCATAAGCATATATATGCGTTACATATGTAGTCTGGGCGCCTCCGAAATTATCCACATTTATCCTGCAGGATGCCGTATTTCCGCTTATTGTACCGGTAAGCCAGTTCCAGTCGCTTGTTCCGGCTTTTGTAGTAGGGAAACGTACTTCCGTAACGCCTACATTGTCGCTTACGTTGCAAACGACAGTATAGCCGTCTTTGGTGACGTCGGTTATCCGGGCGTTGGTTATTTTAGGTTTTTCCGTATCACTGTTTCCAAGTGTTGTAAAGCTTCTAACTTCATCGGGATACTCTTTATTATTGTACGAAACAACAAATTGATAATAATATTTTGTACCTTTGCTTAATGTTTTCCCAAGCTCTGTCTGTACATTGAACCAAATATCCGTATATCCGTTATTTCTAATCTGAGTATATGCCGCGCTGGATAGGTTCTCCCAATGTGTATTAACAACATTCCAATTGTTGGCCGCCGTACCAATACGGATTCCGCACTTAATGTCCGACGTTATGCTGGTATATACTCTCGTTTCCAAACAGGCATTGTTTTCGGTTACAAAACCCCGGGTGCCGGTTGGGCCGTTGGTTTGGTATGAAAAAGATGGGGAAGGTGTTCCGCCTTCTGCCAAACTATTACCTTTCTGTTGTCCCCATACTCCCCAACCAGTATATGTCAGCCAATAATACTCAGCCAAATAGGAAGCGTTTGTAAATCTGGTAATTTCTACTCCCTTATGTCCTGCATGAATCATTGTTCCATCACCCAAGGATATTCCTATATGCCCATAAGGACTGCTTTTTGAATCAAAAAACACTACAGCTCCCCTGGGCGCATTAATATCCGTACTTATTGTCAATGCATTGGCACACTTTTTAGCCGATTCAAAAGAAACATTAGAAAATCCTCCTTGAATAAAGCAATGATTCACAAATTTTTGACAATAATTTGTATAATCATAACTTCCTAACAGACTTCTCCCATACGCAATTGCCTTTTCAATGATATCTTGTGAAATTACGATTCCACTGGCCGTTACCATCGAAAAATCATCCAATATATTTTGTTTATCAATATCCTCATTTTGACATCCATCTTCTGCCAAAACAGTTTCTATTATATCACTCCCACTAACACTCTCCCCCTCATCCACTGCCTCCGTCACCACATTCCCGCTGACATCCCCAATCTCTTCCGCCAGCGCAATCTCAAAATCCTGACACCATTCGCCAAAACACATCACAACCGCCAGCGCTGCCGCCATCATCCGTACAAATAACCGTTTCCTTCTCACCATCATCTTCATCCCTCCTGCAACTTCGTTTCCGTACCCAAAACGTAAAACTGTTACGCATATACACCGCCGTATATGCCAAAAATTTCCTTACACCTTTTATACCCTAATTCTTCTCCAATCAAAATCCCTGATGCAAAATTAACCCTTTTATTGACTTAATCAGGTACTTTTGAGAATAAATTTTTACATAGAATATAAAATCCGCTCGGAACTTTGCAATGTATACATTGCAATTGTACGACAAAAATACAGTAAAATCAATACGCGGCGTATAAAAAGACAGGAGGATTATTATGGCGCAAAAGGTACGGCAGGATATTTCCATAGGCTCCACCATCCGCTCTCTGCGTATGCGTTCCGGTCTGTCACAGGAACAGGTGGTGGCTAAAATGCAGCTTCTTGGCTGCAGTCTGTCGCGCAGCATTTATTCGCAGATCGAAGGCGGCACTTATAATATCCGCGTCAGCGAACTGAAGGCGCTGACGGTTATATTTCATACGGATTACAATAGTTTTTTCCGGAATATATAACGGATTCTTAACGCTTCGCTTGCTTCAGTGCACAAAGGATTACAGTAAAAATGGACTGCCAACCTGCAACTTCTACCGCTCTGCCAAAGAGCGGTATTTCATTTTTCCTAAACCGGTATAGCACATTTCCCAAACAGACTATCAGGTAAATGCCACAATGATTGATCTTTATTGGGGGATTGGAGAATTTGTTTCCCTTAAGGCCGTGCAGGATGGCTGGCGCATGAAGCAGTTTTTTGAAACTTATTGTGACAAGTATGAAGTTAGATAAAGATAAAACATAAAAATATATTCAACTTTACTTACCGAAAGATGATGTCTTTATCAAAATGTTTTTATCGGGATGTCCACAGAGATAAAAAGATAGAATAACGTCAAACAATATGTTATAATTTCTGCGTTGCTCACCGAAACCTGGCAACAGGAAGGAGGTGTCGGCGTTGGATATTTTCATTTCTTTTTTTATCGCTGTTGCGGCTGGTGTAGCTTGCCACTACATCATCAAATGGTTAGACAGCAATGACAAGAGCAACAAATAACCTACTGGGTGCTTTGCCAGTATAAAAGTAAAGAAGAATCCCTAAACTGTACTGCAATACGGTTTAGGGATTCGTTCTTTCGTCAACGTGGACTTTTCATTTCTTTTTGCCTAATGGCATTATAGCATATGCAGAAAAGTTATTCAATATGCTTTTATCTAAAAATTTTATCCCTTATTTCAATACAAGAATAGCAGGGGATTATAATAAACCTCACCAAACATGTTCCCCTACATACCGGAAGAACTTCTTTCTGGCTTCCCTGTATCTGGCCTTGCTCACATCTATTTTGCGTCCGTCAAAGAGAATAATCTGATCTGCATTAAACACCTTGATTTCATCCATATTTACCAGAAAGCTCTGATGGCAGCGAAGAAAATATTCGGGAAGCTCCTTTTCCAATTCTCCGATTTTTTTATGTACGGTCCAGCAGGTTTCTTTTTCATACAGCTTTACCACCCTTTTATCGCTTTCTGCAAACAGGATATCCCTTGTTTTTACCCGGACCGCGTTTCCTTTTGTCTGCAAAAGAATACAGTCGCTCTCTTCCTCATGGATTTTTTCCAGCAGCTCGTCCACTGCCGTAAACAAATTCTCGTTTTTCACCGGCTTGACAAGGAAATTGCTGGGAGCTGCCTTGAAAATCTGGGTGGCATAATCCATATACCCGGTAATGAAAATAACCTTCAGGCATCGGTATGTCCGCTGAATTTCCTCCACCACATCGATTCCGTTTATTTTTTCAAAACGGATATCCATAAGAAGAATGTCCACGTTACCAAACCGGCCGCTTTGAAATCCCCCCAGAAGCCGGTCCGCATCATGTTCTACGCCGACCTTCACTCTTTTGGCATAATGTGTTTCCAATGCGGCCTTTATCTGATCGCACAGTATTTTATCATCATCGCATATGAGAATTTTTATCATCTGTATCCCCCTCGCAAGCCAGCGGCGGAAGCGTTAAGGTTTTCCGCAGTCCGCCTGTATATACGCAGTCATGCGGATCTTACTTTCTTCCGCCTGAATCAGCAGCTCCCCGTTATACTTTTTACAGATCTGTTCGATCAGACGCATACCGATTCCATGGTTATCCTTATCCGCTTTATCGGTCGTATAAAAATACTCCCCAGATCGTCTGATATTGCGGCAGGTGTTTTCCACCTGCACCGCCTGATAGCCGCCTTTCAGACCGGACCAGAGACGTATACTCCGCTCCCCGGACTCCTGTCTCTCACACTCCTCCAGCGCGTTATCCAGTAAATTGCCGAACAGACTGCACAAATCTATTTCTTCGATCCCGGGAACCTCGCCCAGACTGCACTGCACGTTAAACAATACGCCCCGGGCGGCCGCTTCCTGCGCTTTCACGGAAATCAGCGCATTTACAACGGAATTTTCACAGTATTGAATCAGGGATGAGGCACGGAGCCGTGACTCGGATTCATCCAGCATTTTTTCTATCTGTGATTCTTCCCGTCCTGTATGGATCATTTCGTAAACGGCCTGAAGCTGTCCCGCAAAATCACGCTGCAGCGCCTGCATTTGTTCCATATTCCGATCCGCCTGACGGCAGTACTGCAGCTCATAGTCCCGTTGTTTTTGTATTTCATCCAGCCGCATTTCCATTTCCTGTTTCCGTTCCAGAATCGTCTGAAAATAAATAATCAGAAAATCTATAAGCAGTCCCAGTACGCAAAAGCTGATACCGTACACCGCCACATAGCCGTTAAACTCCTTGCAGTTATAATAGTACATAAACAGCATAAGCGCCTGATAAAAAGGAACTATGACGTAAAGAATCATTCCGGCAAACCGCTTTTTATCCACCCATACCTTGTACAGCAGAACAAAGCAGGCAAAGAGAATATATGTAACCATCAGCCAGAGCACACGGCCAATCATGCTTCCGTCGCAAAATTCGTCTCCGTTGATGGCCCCGTTTTTATCGACCGCCAGGATCAGGGGCTGCATCAGAAATTCCCCGGCAAAGGTCAGTATAAAAAGGGAAACCGTCACAAACGCCCTTTTCCGGAGAGAATCCTTAAACATGACCATCATGGGAACAAATATAATCGACAGGCCGACTATGCTTCTGAATGCAAAGGGAAAAGAAAGCACATAACGAATCCCTACCACCAGCACAAACTGCAAGGTCAGAAAAGCGCCGACACGCAAAACGGTGAGTCTGAATCTGCATTGCAGCAAAAAGAAGGGAACGGCGTACCAGATTACAATGTTCATGGCCGTAATAATGAAAATATACAGCATGTCTTTATATCCGGTCATCGTTCTGTTCCTCTTTTCTTTCAGGCGTTGCGGCCGTGCAGGCGCCGCGCAGTCTTTCTTCCGATTCTTTCAAAAGCTTTTCTATTTTACCGCGTTCCTGCCGCGTCTGAATCATCTGGCGCGCCGTCCGGATCTGGTTCATAAAATCATGGCGCACGGCCCGCATCTGCTCCATACTTTGATTCACCTGCCGGTAATATGCAAGCTCGTATTCCCTCTGTCTTTTCATTGCTTCCAGTCTGGTTCTGGTTTCCAGATTTTTCTCCATCGCCCTCTGAAAATAAATAATCAGAAAATCGATCCCCAGACCCAGCACAAGAAAACTGACTCCATAAGTTATGACCCTGTCATTATATTTCCAGCAGTTATAATAATACATCAGCAGCATAATAATCTGATAGACCGGAATAACAATATAAAAAAGCATACTTCTGATCCGTATTTTATTTACCAAAATCCGATAAAAGACAATGAAACACATGGTCAGGGTATATGCGGTCAGAACCCAGAGAACCTTTCCCATCATAAAACTCTGCGCCGATTCGTCCTGCCCGATTA
Source organism: uncultured Lachnospiraceae bacterium (assembly GCA_910587935.1). Taxonomy (GTDB): domain Bacteria; phylum Bacillota; class Clostridia; order Lachnospirales; family Lachnospiraceae; genus MGBC143606. Next base: position 32,488 of record CAJUNP010000010.1, on the reverse strand, counting down.
TTCCGCTGCCTCCGATGAGCTTTATCAGAATATCCGTCGTAAGCTCCCCGATTATAATGATTATAAGGGAAGAAACCGCCACCACGGCGCGCTTCCATAGTGCATCCGTAAACAGGATAAACATGGGAACGAATACGATCAACGTTTCAATCAGGCTTCTCGGATAGAGACTGAGAGGGAGAATATAGCGGACTAATCCTACCAGCAGAAACTGAACGCTCAAAAACAGGATTACCCGCAGGGGCGTAAGCCTGAACCTGCATTTCATTAAGAAAAAAGGGCCTAAATACCAGATAATAATATTAATATAGTTGATAATTCCAACACAAATAATCTCCCCGAAATGATTCATACCTGTTTTCTTCTCCATAATATATTATTTCAATGACATATTAATTTACATGCTTTTTTATTATATGGTAATAAACATGTCATTTCAAGATGATTCCTTCTGTTTCCGCGACTGATTTTGACATTTCAAGGGCTGATTTTGATACGCGCGCCGCCAGGCGCACCACAAAAAAGACAGGAGCAGCTTTGAACCGTCTCCTGTCTTTCGACCATATTGCGTTATTGAATTTTACAGATATTTTTTGAGTACATCCGTTTTATCCAGCTTCTCCCATGGAAGATCCAGATCGTTGCGTCCGAAGTGTCCGTATGCCGCCGTCTGCTTATAAATCGGTCTTCTAAGATCAAGCATCTTAATAATTCCGGCCGGACGAAGATCAAAATTCTCCCGGATAATGTCTACCAGCTTATCATCGCTTACCTTGCCGGTTCCGAAGGTATCCACCATTACGGAGGTCGGCCTTGCCACACCGATTGCATAGGAGAGCTGAATCTCACATTTATCCGCAAGTCCTGCCGCCACGATGTTTTTCGCAACATAGCGGGCTGCATAAGCCGCCGAACGGTCTACCTTGGTGCAGTCCTTTCCGGAAAAAGCGCCGCCGCCGTGGCGCGCATAGCCGCCGTAAGTATCTACAATAATCTTGCGTCCGGTAAGTCCCGCGTCGCCGTGAGGGCCTCCGATTACGAAACGGCCGGTGGGGTTGATAAAATACTTTGTGTCCGTATCAAGCAGTTCCTTCGGCAGAACCGGTTCGAAAACATATTTCTTAATATCTTCATGGATCTGTTCCTGTGTTACATCCGCATCATGCTGGGTAGATAACACAACAGCCTCCAGACGTACAGGCTTGCCCGCTTCATCATATTCTACCGACACCTGGCTTTTCCCGTCGGGTCTTAAATATTTCAAAGTTCCGTCTTTGCGCACTTTGGTTAACTGCAGTACCAGCTTATGCGCAAGAGAAATCGGATACGGCATGAACTCTTCCGTCTCGTTGGTCGCGTAACCAAACATCATGCCTTGGTCGCCGGCTCCGATGGCTTCAATCTCATCATCGGTCATCGTATTCTCTTTGGCCTCCAGAGCCTTGTCAACACCCATTGCAATGTCGGACGACTGCTCGTCTATTGCCGTAAGCACCGCACAGGTGTTGCCGTCAAATCCGTATTCCGATTTGTCATAGCCGATTTCTTTTACGGTATCCCGCACAATTTTCTGGATATCTACGTAAGCCTTTGTGGTGATCTCTCCTGTCACCAGCACGAAACCGGTGCAGGTCGCCGTCTCACAGGCCACGCGGCTCATAGGATCTTTTTCCATCAAAGCGTCCAATATCGCATCGGATATGGCGTCGCACATTTTGTCGGGATGTCCCTCGGTTACAGATTCGGAAGTAAATAATCGTTTTTCCATTGTAAATCCTCCTTGTTTTGCGAAGCAAAATGCGACTGCCCCAGCAGGAGCAGAGGATTTTCCTCCTTGCTTTTCTCCTTAAACATTAAAAATCCACTTGCGAACAAGTGGACCCGATTTCTGGATAATCAAATCCTCTTATTGTTCGATTCCTCCCGGTTCCGTAAAAATTACGGTTCCGGCTGCTCGCTCAGGCTGGCACCTTCCTGCATCCAGGGGTTGCCGTGGCTTCATAGATCCTCTGTATCTCCACCACTCTGAATAAGAGATGATAACAATATGGAATTTTCTTATCTGTCATTACCATACACCTAAGCATGGCGTTTGTCAATATACCTGCAAAAATTTTATTCAGCCGACTTTCAGTTTAAATTTCTGGAAATCGCGGTCTGTTTGTACCTTCTCAATCTGAGCGCCGAGACTCTGAAGCTTTATATGAAAATCCTCGTAACCGCGTTCAATATACTGAATCTCATCGACCACCGTGTAGCCATGAGCGGCAAGGCCGGCAATCACAAGCGCCGCGCCTGCGCGCAGATCCGGTGCAAGAATCGTTGCACCCGTATATTTATCCACTCCGTTGATAATTGCGGTATTCCCTTCCACCTTAATATCGGCGCCCATACGGGTCAGTTCATCCACATATTTGAAACGGTTCTCAAAAATACTCTCCGTAACGATGCTGGTTCCTTTACCCAATGCCAGCGCAACCGTAATCTGCGGCTGCATATCCGTCGGAAATCCGGGATAAGGCAGAGTCTTCACATGTGTATGAAGCAGCGGCTTCGACGCTACCACGCGGACCGCGTCGTCGGATTCTTCCACTTCGCACCCAATCTCCAGCAATTTCGCGCTGATGGATTCCAAATGCTTGGGAATTACATTCTTGACGGTAACATCCCCTTTGGTAACAGCCGCGGCAAACATAAACGTACCGGCTTCAATCTGATCCGGAATAATAGCGTATTCCGTCCCGTGCAGCCTGGTTACGCCCTTGATACGGATCACATCCGTACCGGCGCCCTTGATATTGGCTCCCATGCTGTTTAAAAAATTGGCCAAATCCACAACATGCGGTTCTTTCGCCGCATTTTCAATAATGGTCTGCCCTTCCGCCATGGCAGCCGCCATCATAACGTTAATCGTAGCGCCTACGGATACCACGTCCATATAAATATGGGCTCCCACCAGCTTTTCGGCCTTGGCAACAATCAGTCCGTATTCAATATGAACCTGTGCTCCCAGAGCCCGGAATCCTTTTAAATGCTGGTCGATGGCCCGGCTTCCGATATTGCATCCTCCGGGAAGCGCAACCGTAGCTTCCTTATATTTGCCAAGCAGCGCGCCGATCAGGTAATAAGATGCGCGTATTTTTTTAATATTATCGTCTTCTACCACCAGTGTGTGTACCTGGGAAGCGTTGATGGTTACACAGTGCCTGGAGGTCCTTTTTTCCAGAACACCGATTCCGCCCATTGCCTTCAGGAGTACATTGATGTCTCTGACATCCGGTATATTTTCTATATAAACAGTCTCATCAGTCATAACGGAGGCCGCCAAAATAGGAAGCGCTGCATTTTTGGCGCCCCCGATCTCCACTTCACCAACTAACGGACTTCCGCCCTTCATTGCGTATTGTTCCATATGATCTGTCCCTCTATAATCTATATCAATATCTTGTATTCGTCAATTTATGTAATACTGTATATGCCTTTTTACAGGCACCTATCAGTTATTATACCATAAACGACGCATTTGTAAATAGGAATACCCGTTCGGGTCATTTTTATACCCGGCCGGACATTCCTATTTATATTTTCCTATCTGTTCAGATATGACTCCGGATTAACATGGCTGCCGTTAACAAGCATTTCAAAATGCAGATGCGGTCCGGTACTGATTCCCGTATTGCCGCTTAACGCTATTTTATCCCCCTGTTTAACGCTTTGTCCCGAGCTTACCAGTACCTTGCTCAAATGAGCATACCGGGTTTGTTTTCCGTCGGCATGATTAATATAAACGACATATCCGTATCCGCCGCCCCATCCTGCTTTTGCTACCGTTCCGCCGGAGGAAGCAAAAACTGCCGTTCCGGTAGGCGTAGACCAGTCTACACCCTTGTGATAAGAGCTTGCCCCCCTCGTCGGCGCGCGTCTTCTTCCGAATCCGGACGACTTCCGGCCGCCGGACAACGGCTTTATATAAGTAGGCGGAATCTTCGTACCGCGCATAACGATCTTGGCTACCGCCTCCATAACGACTTCTTCCTTCACAATATCCCGGGACACCTCGGTATCATTCCGAAACTGTACCTTCGCAACTACCCTTCTGAAACCTGCGGACGGTTCCTGCATGGTCTTTGTTTCCGTGGTATACCAGTCGTCATTGTCAATATATATAATTTCTTCGTCATATTCTTCTTCATAATATAATTCTTCTTCCCGGACAATGGAAAGCTCCGGCTCCGGAATCGTTATAATCAATTCTTCCCCGATACGGATAATAGAGTTCTCATTTTCCAGATTTTCATTCAGTTCAATCAGCCGGTCCAGCGGAATATTGGTGGCAAGCGAAATTCCGGAAAGCGTATCACCGGCAACTACTTCATACACCGTATTTTTCTCCTGATCTTTCGTTACCTCTTCTATAGCCGTATTAATATCGGTAATCTCACTGGCCGCCAGATAAGATTCCACCACTTCCACTTCTTCCGCAAAATCAATAGATAAAAGACCGTATTCGTAATCGTTCCAGTCTTTTTCCCTGGCAGGCTCAATGGATTCAAACATATCGCTAAGTACCTGGGCAATACCGCCTTCCCTTAATCCTCTGTAATCCACCTCCGAATCGCCTTGCTCCTGCGCTTCTTGCTTCTCCATCACATAGGTGGTCAGCACGTTAAATTCTCTTGTAGAATCCAGCGCCAGCTCCACCGTAAACTTATCTTCCGTAGCATATTTATCGATGGACGCCTGCAAAAGGGCCATTACTTCTTCAATAGAGGCCAGGTTTACCGTATAATCATTTACTTTCACCGTATAGGAGCGGTGCAGTGTTTCCTTGATACCGGAGCGCAGCGCCCTGTCAATATTCGCACGCACCGCCGACTCGGAATCGATCTTCCCCCACAGCACTTCCCGTCCTTCCGTTTCCACATTAATGTCCATTAAAATCAGTTCATCGGATTCGGAAGCTATTTTTTTGCGCGCCTCGCGGATATATTCATCCAAATGCTCCGTATCGCCCATAACGCCGACTTCAGCGCCGTTAATCTTTACGGTAAAAAAATTATCTCCCGTCTTTTCAAATTTCGTATAGGAGGGCAGAAAAAAAGCGGCGCAGACGCCTGCCAGTAAAGCGGCTTTTGCATATGTAATTTTTAGTCTTTTATAATAACGTGTAATTTTTTTCATTTTATCTGAGTTTGTCCAAATCTATCGAAAACAATTCCTGTTTGTAACAATTCCGTAACAATATTTATTCTAACAGCATTTCACAGCCTTGTAAAGAAGAGTTTTTTTTGATAAAGTTAAAATTAAGGAGGATTTTGTATGAGCGGTATTATTTTTCACATCGATGTAAACTCGGCTTATCTTAGCTGGAGCGCCCTGAAAAAATTAGAAGAAGGCGCAGACTGCGACCTTCGGACGATTCCTTCCATTATCGGGGGAGATACTGCCAAACGACACGGCGTTGTACTTGCCAAATCCATTCCCGCCAAAAAGTTCCGGATCCGGACAGGGGAACCGGTTGTCAGCGCGCTGCGAAAATGTCCCTTTCTGGTAATGGAGCCTCCGGATCACAGGCTCTATGCAAAAAGAAGCCGTCAGTTAACAGACTTTCTGACGGAAATATGTCCTGACATAGAGCAGGTAAGTATCGACGAATGTTATATGGATTTTACCTCGGTTGCGGACTTGTACCCTTCCGCTTCTTTTGCCGCCGCTTTCATGAAAGACGAAATCCGGAAACGATTCGGTTATACCGTAAACATAGGCATTTCAGATCGGAAGGTACTTGCTAAAATGGCTTCCGATTTTAAAAAACCGGATCTGGTCCACACGCTTTTTCATAATCAGATACAGGAGAAAATGTGGCCTCTGCCGGTTTCTTCTTTATATATGTGCGGACATTCAAGCGTTGAAACATTGAAAAAACTGGAAATAATGACAATCGGCGATCTGGCTCAGGCCGATCCCGATATTTTGTATGCGCACATGAAAAGCCACGGCAGACAGCTTTGGGAATATGCCAATGGCATAGACGATTCCTGCGTAATCACAGAGCCTGAACGGCAAAAAGGCGTGGGCAATTCCACCACGCTCTCTAAGGACGCCACCACCCGCGCCGAAGCGCTGCACCCGCTTTTACAGCTTGCAGATTCCGTAAGCCGCAGACTCCGAAGCGCCGGTCAAATGGCGGGAATGATTAATGTCGAAATTAAATACGGTGATTTCAGCACGGTATCCCATCAGACTACACTTACCGTTCCCACGGATTCCTCGGATACAATCTATCATACTGCCTGTGAACTTTTTGATAAAATCTGGAACCATAACCCGATCCGGCTCCTTGGTATCCGCACGTCCAAATTGAAGGACAGCAACGAGCCGAGGCAGCTTAATCTCTTCGAAATATCCACCGGTAAGCCGGCTTCGCAAAAACAGCAGAAGCTTGACGCCGCCCTGGATTCCATACGTTCCCGGTATGGAAATTCGGCAGTGGTACGGGGCAGCTTTCTGGAAAAGAAGACTTCCCGCCCACATTCCGATTCCTAATCACCGTTTCTTTTTATTTTTGCGGACACTGTAGCCAAAGGTTCCGAGACTTTCCCCGGTCGTCAGATAGGTCCCGTGGGAATAAACAATAGGATCCGCTTTCTCCAGCCGGAACTTCCCGTCTGCGTCCATATATTTTTCATCTGCGTGCACCGCCGCCACTTCCGCCAGAAACATGTGGTGTGTCCCTAGGGGCAGCACCTGCGTAACCCTGCATTCAATATTTACCGGGCTTTCCGCAATCATGGGAGCGCCCGTTTTGACTCCGTCTATGGGCGTCAGGTTTAATACTTTAAACTTATCTACATCTCTGCCGCTTTTTACTCCGCAGTAATCCGTCGCCCATGCCAAATTCCGGGTAGTCAGGTTAATGACGAATTCCCGGGTATCCATAAGCTGCTTAAAAGAAAACCGCTCGGGTCTTACGGAGATGGACACCATAGGCGGATCGCTGCAGACCGTTCCCGTCCATCCGATCGTAATGATATTATTCCGGCCGTCGGCTCCCCGCAGGCTGACCATAACAACCGGCAGGGGATAAAGCATGTTGCCGGGTTTCCATAACTGTTTGGCCATTCCGGTCCTCCTTAGAGAATCTTAAAATGAATCAACAGATTCAATACAAGATCCGCAGCGGCGGCAATAAATGCCAGAACGGCAAATACAAACACCGCTTTTACTTTCCCCGTACTCTTTTTTAAAACAGGCTCCAGAGCTTCCGTCTGCTTTTTAGTCTCTTCAACTACTACGGCCTGGACGTTACGATACACCTTTACATTCTCTTTATGTACGAAATCATTGCTCTTCTCAAGCATTTCTTCCATGGAAGGCACAATTTCCTCCGCGGAAGGTTTCATCCCTTCCATTGCAGTCCGCATTTCTTCCTTTAAAGAAGCAAGCTCTTCCTCTGACCTTCTGAAATTCGTCTTTATGCGCTCTTCCAAAGCGGTAAGCATTGTTCCCTGTTCCTGCAGCTGCATCTGCATCTGCTCTTCCAGCCGGGCAAAATCCTTATCCCCCGCCTGAAAAGACTGAATCTTCTGAACGCTTTCGTCCAAAAGCTCTCCGATCTTATCCGTGTTCTCTACATTTCTCAGACTCAGCTTACGCATTTCCTGCAGGCAGGCGTCATATTGATCCAGCTGCTTCTGAAGACGTTCCAGTTCCGCCGCGTCCGCCGCCGAATTCGCCTTGATTATTTCCGAAGAAGTCAGCTTCTGCGCCAGCTTATCCATAAAATTGTCCATGAAATTTCCTCCAAACATAACCTTCCACTTTCATTTGTGTATGCTTACTAGTTGTGTGTCTTATTCTATCATTCTTTCTGTTTTTTTACAATAATTTTAACAGAACTTCGGACAAAATTTCAGGCCAGTCGCAAAAACTTCTTCTTAATTCCCAAAATGGAATTTGTGCATTTTGCACACATTTCCAAATTATGTTATTTGCATTTTGTTGTAATTAACCAAACCTTTACACCATGTTCATACTTTATTCATAATTAATTGCTATACTGAAATCAGCTTAAGGAACCACTTATAAATAGACGCGTACAGATAAATTTTTTCATAATAGCCCCGGTGCCATCTGGTATCGGGGCACTCCTCATTTTACCGGAAAAATACCGGAACAGCTTACTGTTCCGGTATTGCCAGCGTTTTTATCTCTTCATTAAGGGTGCGCATACGGGCGTCCAGGTCCGATACCATATTCGCACATTCTATCAGTTCGTTTTTAATTCTTTCCGGTACGTTTCCTTCAAACTTGTAATGAATCTTGTGTTCCAAGCTTGCCCAGAAGTCCATGGCAACCGTCCTGATCTGAATCTCCACTTTGGTATCCACGATACGGTCCGAAAGATAAACCGGAACCGTAACGATCATGTGATAACTCTTGTAACCGCTTGCCTTAGGATAGGTTATGTAATCTTTGACGGATATAACGCGGATGTCCTTATGATTCTCAATCATATCCGCAAGCCGGAAAATGTCCGACGTGAAAGAACAGATAACCCGGATTCCCGCAATATCGTTAACATGCTCCACCATATTTTCTATCGTCGATTCATAACCGTTCTTTTTCAGCTTTTTAACGATGCTTTCCGAAGTTTTCACACGGGATTTAATATGCTCTATCGGATTATACTGATGTACATGCTGGAATTCATCGTTTAAAATCTCCAGCTTAGTCTCGATCTGTTTTAATGCGGAGGTATAAATCAGCATGACCTCTTTCCAGCTGTCTACACCATTCCCATTATCAATCTTTAAATCCATAGCACTAACCTGCCTTATACCTTTATATTTTTATTATAACATAACAAAACTGAAATGTTATATATTTACAAAAATTTTATTATTTCAAATAATTTATTGTACACATTTTCCACGCTTTTCTGTCAGGAGAGGGCGGACACTGAAAATACGCACATATTAAATATATGAAAAGGACCGGAAATTAGAACCGGAAATTAGGAATCGTATTCTTGGCCTTTTCTCTATAATATGATAAAATAAGCAAAACAGGAAAGGTTTAAAACAATGTTTCGATTATGGGGAAAAATTTTTAAAGAAAACCGTTTAATAAAAGATACGGTAATCTGCAACGATTCGCAGGATACCAGGACGCACAAAATTTTTGACGCATTAGATAAAATATGCTATGAATTTGATCTGGGTAAGCCGATCTGGCTGGACGCATCCGTAACCGAATTTAGAAAGCACCGTAAAGCGCGTTTCCGGCAGGACAGCTTTATTGAACAAATCGATTTCGATTATTTGGAAATACAAGTACTGGAAGAAGATTCCTGAATCACATTGCCAAAATTTCTCTGCTTATTGATCTGTTTTCAATGAGCAGATTTTTTGTTTATTTTTTAGTTGACAGTATAAATGTCAAGGTGTAGTATTATAATATATTACATATAGTTTCCAAAACTACATGTCGTAAAGGAGGAGTATATTATGCAGATTACCATTCGAGAACCCGGCAGCGCTTTTACGCATCTGGCAGGAATGATTCTTGCCATCTTAGCGTCCACACCCTTGTTAATCAAGGCCTTTGTTAATTCCGGAACAGCCGCCTTTCATGCCATGTGCATTTTCATTTTGAGTATGATACTGCTTTACGGCGCAAGCGCAGCGTATCATTCCGTAAACTTAAGCGGACACAGTCTGAAAGTTTTCCGCAAAATCGATCATATGATGATTTTTGTCCTGATTGCAGGTTCTTATACGCCCGTATGTCTGATCGTTCTGGGCGGACAGCTTGGTTTGACCCTGCTTACCGTAGTATGGAGCATTGCGATTGCCGGTATGCTGGTAAAAGCCTTTTGGATTAACTGCCCCAAATGGTTTTCATCCGTTTTGTACATCGCAATGGGCTGGGTCTGTGTCTTCGTATTCGGCCAGTTATGGAATACGCTTCCAAAGGCCGCTTTTCTCTGGCTTCTGGCGGGCGGCGTTATATATACGGCAGGCGGCGTCATTTATGCCTTAAAGCTTCCCTTGTTCAATGCCAGACATGCTAACTTTGGTTCTCATGAAATTTTTCACCTGTTTGTCATGGGAGGAAGCATTTGTCATTTCATTTTCATGTATTGTTATGTAGCGTAATTTATATGATAAAACCGGATCAGATAAAGTTCTCCACTTATACCTGATCCGGTTTTCTGTTATTATTTGCGGTTTAATTCATCCAAAAGCGCATCCAGATCCTTCTTTTTCATTCCGGTTCCGCCAAAGCTCAACATTCCGCGAACCGGCATACTGCGCAGCATAGCTTCCACAGCCGCTTTCATTCCGTCCGAATCTTCCTCTTCATTCTCCTTCTGATCTCCGCCGAAATTTTTCATCAGATTTTCAATCAGTTCTTTTCCTTTTCCGGTTTTCTCCAATTCACCGATCAGCGTATTAGGCGTAAACACCACCGGAAGCTGCACGGTTGACTCCACAAAAACGGTCGTATGAAGCACAATATCACGGGAAGATTTTGCAATTTCAATCTCAAATTCACCGCTTTCCACATACCAGTCGGAAATCTTTGTATTATAATATGCAAACGCCCGTTTATCCAGATTAAACGTAACGGTTCCCGTTTGTCCCGGCTCCAGCGCAATTTTTTCAAATCCCTTCAGTTCCCGGACCGGACGAATTGCCGTACTTTCTGTATCCGCCACGTAAAGCTGAACCACCTCTTTGCCCGCCGTTGTTCCGGTATTGGTTACGTCAACGGAAACGGTCAGCGTATCGCAGTCCTGAATCCGTTCCGCGCTTACCCGCATATTGGAATAAGCAAACGTAGTATAGGACAGGCCATGGCCAAAGGGGAACAAAACGGGGAGTTTCTTTTTATCGTAGTAACGGTAACCCACAAAAATGCCTTCTCTGTAATCCACCTCGTCTTCCTCGCCGGGGAAATTCAGATAAGACGGGTTATCCTCCAGACGCAGGGGAAACGTCTCGGCAAGTCTGCCGCTTGGATTCGTTTTTCCAAATAAAATGTTAACCGTCGATTCACCCACGGCCTGCCCGCCAAGATAAACCTCCAGAACGGCGTTCACTTCCTGAATCCAGGGCATCTCCACCGGAGAGCCGTTATGCAGCACCACTACCGTATTTTTCTGTACTTCAGCCACACGGCGGATCAATTCATTCTGGCAGCCCGGCATACGCATATGTGTGCGGTCATAGCCTTCCGATTCGAAAGAATCCGGAAGCCCGGCAAAGATCACGGCCGTATGCGCGCTGCGTGCCGCTTCCACTGCTTCCGCAATCATGGCTTCATTACTTTCGTCGGTATTGTCTTCAAATCCGGGAACATATGTGACATTTTCCCATCCGGCAGAAGCGTCGCAGGCGGACACCACCTTAAAGCTGTTGATATGCGAGCTGCCGCCGCCCTGATAGCGCGGTTTCTTCGCATAGGGACCGATCAAAACGGTCTGCGTACCTTCTGCAATGGGCAGGGCTCCTTCGTTTTTCAAAAGCACCGCCGTCTCTTCCGCCACGCCCCGGGCAATGTCATGGTGCTTCTCTTTGTCATATACAGCGTTTTTCTCATGATTTTCATAATATTTGTATACAATGTTCAAAATACGTTCAACGGCCGCATCCACCGCTTTTATATCCAGTTCACCGCTGTTAACGGCATCCGTAACCGAAGAATCGTAAGCCCCGTTAGAAGAAGGCATTTCCAGATCCAGTCCGGCTTCTACGCCCCGCACACGGTCTGCAACAGCGCCCCAGTCGCTCATAACATAACCGTCAAAGCCCCATTCGTCACGCAAAATATCCGTCAGGTATCGTTTATTGTGCGAAACCTGTTCTCCGTTAACCAGATTATACGAGCACATCACGGTCCACGGTTTCCCTTTTTTAACCGCGCCTTCAAAGGACGCCAGGTAAATCTCCCGCAGGGTTCTTTCATCTATATTGGACGAACAGGTCAGACGTCTGGTTTCCTGATTATTCGCAAGAAAATGCTTTAAACTGGTTCCCACGTTTTTGCTCTGTACGCCTTTGATATGGGATGCCGCAATTTCTGACGCCAGATAGGGATCTTCCGAAAAATATTCGAAATTACGCCCGCATAAAGGGGAACGCTTGATATTGGTTCCGGGTCCCAATATTACGCTGACATCTTCCGCCTGACATTCCTCACCGAGCGCTTCCCCCATTCGGGTCAGCGTCTCTCTGCTAAACGACGACGCCGTAGCGCATCCTGCCGGGAAACATACTGCCTTGACGCTCTCATTGATCCCCATATGGTCCGCTTCTTTTTCCTGTTTCCGAAGTCCGTGAGGTCCGTCCGCAACCATCACTGCGGGGATTCCAAGTCTTTCAACCGCCTGGGTATGCCAGTTGTCCTGTCCTGACAACATGGATACTTTTTCTTCTAAAGTCATCTGTGCAACCAGTTCTTTGATTTTTTCAACTGTCATTGCCATACCTCCCAAATTCATTTTGATGTTGATTTCAGTATAGCATAATCCTTTTTGTCACAATAGTCTTATTCATGACTTATTTTTCGTATAATATTGACTTTTATGTGTTTATATGGGAGAATTTTCTTGAAATAATAGGTTTATTTTATCCTTTTAGACATAGAGCAGTCAGACGCGGAGGTATTCGTCCATGTTACAAAATGAATCGATTCATGAAGAAGTCCGTATCCAACAGGAAATTCAGTCACTTTACAAAAATTATGAAGCCAGCGACTATCTGGTAGCAAATCACTGGCATCCCCACCTGGAAATTTTATATCTTTTAAAAGGCTGTCTTTTGTTAACCGTAGGCGATCAGGAATTCTCTCTGAATCCGGGAAGCCTCGCGGTCATTAACTCCCACGAAATCCACTCCACCAGGTGTTCGGGCATTAACAAGGTGATTATGCTGCAGATTCCTTACGAGCTTCTGTCCGCAAGTATTCCCGGTTTTGACCATATCCGCTTCGTAAACCTTCCATCCTGTACGGAAGGCGTCCTGCCGGAAGAAGATCCAACCAGGCTGCTCCTGGCTCTCAATGACATTTATTCACAAAAAGAAGACGGCTGGCAGCTGCAATTCCGCAGTTTATTATACCGTCTTCTTTATATTCTGTACCGCGCGGGCCATGAAACGGTCAGTCTCTCCGTTAAGATCAGGTCGGAGCGTAATCTGACAAGACTGCAGGCCATTACGGATTATGTAAAGGTTCATTATAAAGAACCCATAACGCTGGCAGAAGCGGCCAAAGTTTCGGGATTTAATCCCGAATACTTCTGCCGCTTCTTTAAAAAACATATGGGCGTTACCTTTTTAACATATATACAGACAGTGCGCCTCTCCCATGTCTATGAAGAGCTGAGCTCCACCGATTACACGATTACAGAAATCCTCGAACGCCACGGTGTCGGCAACTACCGCCTTTTTATGAAGCTTTTCAAAGAAACTTACGGCTGTACGCCTCTTCAGAAACGAAAGCAGCTGGCTCAGTCCTCATAACCGTTGGGATTGCCGCTCTGCCATCTCCAGGAATCTTCGCACATATCCCGGATACCGTACTGCGCTTCCCAGGAAAGTTCTTTTTTTGCCTTGGACGCATCCGCATAGCAGACGGCAATATCACCGGGACGCCGGTCTTTAATCACATAGGGGATTGCCACACCGTTTGCTTCTTCAAAGTTTTTAACGATATCCAAAACGCTGTAACCGGTTCCGGTTCCCAGATTGTAGACGCAAAGACCCGCCTTTTCCTCTATTTTCCTGAGGGCTTTTACATGGCCGTCCGCCAGATCTACCACATGAATATAATCGCGAACTCCCGTACCGTCGTGCGTGTCATAATCATTGCCGAATACGCCGAGTTCTTTTAACTTACCGACGGCAACCTGCGTGATATAAGGCATCAGATTGTTGGGAATGCCGTTGGGATTCTCGCCGATCGTTCCGCTCTTATGCGCGCCGATAGGGTTAAAGTAGCGGAGCAATACGACGTTCCACTCCGGATCCGCTTTCTGCATATCACTCAAAATCTGCTCCAGCATGGATTTGGTCCAGCCATAGGGATTGGTACATTGTCCCTTGGGACACTCCTCCGTAATCGGCACAAACGCAGGATCTCCGTAAACCGTGGCCGAAGATGAAAAAATAATATTTTTAACTCCGTGCCGCCGCATGACGTCCGTCAGCACCAGAGTTCCGGCAATATTATTGTTGTAATACTCCCACGGTTTGGCAACCGACTCGCCTACCGCCTTTAATCCTGCAAAATGAATCACCGCATCCACGGACTCTTTTGAAAAAATAACCTCCAAAGCTTCTCTGTCCAGAATATCCGCTTTGTAAAAAGGAACTTTCTTTCCTGTAATCTTTTCTACCCGCTGTAGAGATTTCTCGCTGGAATTCACAAGATTATCCAGCACGACTACTTCATAGCCCGCATTTTGTAATTGCACTACGGTATGACTTCCGATATAGCCGGCTCCTCCGGTTACTAAAATTGCCATAAAGACTCCTTTCCGCCTTTTGCAGCCCTTCCCTGTTGGTTGGTTAAAATGTTTTGTGATACTGACGCTCTGTCACTTAATTTACTTTCATTTTACTTATTAAGATGCATCCACGCCATACTTATTTGTTATATAAACATGTGAATATGTTATATTACTGATTACAGCTCCACACCATTTTCCTTTAAAAGTCCGCGGGCCGAATCGACGGAATCCACGCCTGTTTTGTTTTTGATCGGTGCAAATTCATAATTACGCACCACCTCGTACGGCAGGCAGCTGTCCAGTTCCCGGATCAGATCCAACACAAGGTTTTCAAACTTATAACCATTGGGGGCCTCCGGCTTCACAAAGTTCCCATCTTTATCCATGTACGGAATCTTTTTTTCCACAATATGAAGGGGCAGTTTTTTCTCGAGCAGTTCCTCCAAATCTTTTTCTCTGAAAAGGTAATTCAAAATCACGCCGAAATTATAAGCAGGCTCTCCCTTTTCATTTTTGGTGTTCATCATTTCTTCTGTCAGTTCGTAATATTCCACAATAGACGGATGTCCGTCGGCAAGACATACAACGCCTACTTTTTCATCCGGCGCGTTCTTGCGTACCACTTTGGCTCCCACGGCGCAGCCTTTTTCCAGAACCGCTCCTACAAAACAGGGATCTGCAATACGCTGCAGGACGTTATCCACAGCAAATACATTCAACCATTCAACGCCGCACTTTTTGACAATTTCCAACATTCCGCAGCGTTCCATGGAAATGAACCACCCGCCGTTACCGTTGGGAGACGTCGCAATTCTGTGCCTGTCTTCCATGTAAATTCTTCCCTCATAATCCGTCGCGGGCGCCATTTCCTGCTTAAAAAAGGCAACATATTGGGCGTTATATCCAAAGAAGTCATGTTCTTTCAAAAAACTGACCGTAGCGTCGTTATTTTTTTCACTGGTCATAATGAACAGAGGAATCCATGCGTCTGCCTGTTTAACCACGTCCAGCAGGTTACGGATCAGACATTCAAAAATATACAGCTCCTTAGTAATGCCGATATTATACATGCCTTTGGGATCGTCGGAACCAAGCCGCGTTCCCATTCCTCCCGCCAAAAGAACCGCTCCGATTTTCCCTTCTTTGATGGCGTTAAGTCCCATTTCCGTAAAATGTGCACGGGATTCGTTAATCTCGTCTATTTCCATTGCATTAAGCGGAGTCACCGTTCCTTTCAACGTGTCCTCCTTATGCGCAAGTCCCCTGATTACCTCCAGATCCGTAGCTTCGATCTGTGCCAGCAGTTCCTCTTTCTGCGAATCGGTAAGCGTATCATAAAACTGAAGTACATGGGTCTGATCGTATGCTGCAAGCTTGTCATATGCTTCCTGGTAAGTCATGGTTAATCCTCCTGATCGTCATAGCGGCATACCGACGGCAGCCGGTATTCTTTGCTTATAGATGTATTATACCCGAAAGTGTATCCTTTTTCCATACCCATACATATTTTAAAGTAAGACAGCTGTGATGGGGAATCTGTATGGAAATTTATGTGGTAAAGGCGGGAGACAGCGTTGATTCAATCGCCGCGGCAACCGGAATCTCAGTAGAAGCGCTGATTTATTATAACCAGATTCCTTATCCTTATAAACTGGCCGTAGGGCAGGCTCTGCTAATCACTGACGGAAACTTCTGGTCAGACGGGCAGCAGCAGCGCACGATCACCGTTAACGGTTACGCATATCCCTTTATCAGTCCCTATGTTTTGCGGGAAACACTTCCCTTTTTAACATTTTTATCCGTTTTTTCCTATGGATTTACTACGGAAGGATATCTGATCCCTCCTGTACTGGACGATAATTTCATGATTGTATTGGCAAAGGAAAACGGCGTTTCTCCGATTCTTACCCTGACTCCTTTCGGCGCCGACGGACAGTTTAATAATTATCTGATCACTTCTGTAGTGAACAATCCCGCCGCCAAAGAAAATCTGATTAACCAGATTGTCGAAACAGTTACCATGCGGGGATTTGAAGGTGTAGACGTGGATTTTGAATTTATTCTGGCGAGCGACAGGGTCGCTTTTGCAGAATTTGTAGGGGAACTGCGAACAGCCGTTAACGCCCTTGGGTATCCCGTATCCGTAGCGCTCGCACCGAAAACATCGGACACACAGCAGGGACTTTTGTACGAAGGAAAAGATTACGCCTTACTTGGCGCCGCGGCAGACAGCGTTCTTTTAATGACCTATGAATGGGGGTATACGTATGGCCCCCCTATGGCCGTAGCGCCGGTTAACAGCGTACGCCAGGTTGTCGAATATGCCGTTACCAAAATACCGCCGGAAAAAATTGATCTGGGAATCCCCAATTACGGTTATGACTGGCCCCTTCCTTTCGAACGCGGCGTTACGCGTGCCAAAACCATCGGCAATATTGAAGCGGTCCAGATCGCCATTGAGCAGGATGCCGTAATTCAATTTGACGATACCGCCATGTCCCCTTACTTTAACTATGAATCCGAAGGTATCCTGCACGAAGTCTGGTTTGAAGACGTAAGAAGCCTCCGTGAAAAATTCCGTGTAATCGAAGATTACGGACTGCGCGGCGCCGGTTACTGGCAGATCATGCAGCTTTTCCGGGCCAACTGGCTTCTGCTGGCAGATACCTTCTGGATTCAGAAACAATAACAAAATAATTACTTAAACCGGCTCATAAAATTTGCAAAGGGCTCTACCGCCGTCTGTAAATCCGTAATGGCCTGATTTAATTTGTCATAATCGATGCTGTTCATGTTGGTAACCGCATCGGTTAACATCTGCGAATTATCCGTAATAAAAGTGTTCACATTAGTACTGGTCGCAGTTATGCTTTCACTCATTGCGGAAATCTGTGTAACGGCCGTTTCTGCAGACGCAAGCATCTGCTCTGCGTCTTCCAGTATATGTAGGGCTTTCGGCACAACCGCCAGAAAAGCTGCCGCCGCGGCCAGAAAGATTCCGACCGCCATGCAGGCTGTAATCCGGGCATATATGGTTCTCTTTTTGCTGTCTGCCAGAAGCTGATCCACGTTATGTTCCATTTATTTTTTCACCCATGTCCTTTCATGACAGTTCATTAAGGTTACAACTTAAGGTTTTTAAATAAATCTCCCAGGGAAGTCGTCGCTTCTCCCTCTGAGCGGTACTGAAAAGACTCTGTTTCCTTCAGTTCTTCCGCCGCCTGATCCTCTGCCGCTTTGATGCTCAGACTTATCTTGTGATCATTCGTATTCAGTACTTTTACCTTTACCTTGTCTCCGACCGCAAGCACTTCCGACGGTTTCTTAATTCTTTTCACGGATATCTGTGAAATATGAACCAGACCGCTGAGTCCGCCGCCCAGATTAATAAATGCTCCGTAAGGCATCAGGCTTTCTACCGTTCCTTCCAGGATGCTTCCCGGCACGATCATGGAAATCTTATGGTTGCGTTCTTCTTCCGCTTTTTCTTTTGCAATGGCTTTATGAGAGAGAACCAGTTTTTTCTTATCCCGGTCAACCGTAATGACACGGACGGAAAGCTCCCTGCCGACAAAGGAAGAAGTATCTTCCACATAGTCAAGAGAAAGCTGGGAAGCGGGAATAAAACCGCGGATTCCCTCCAAATAAGCTACCACTCCGGCATTCACCGTTTCTTTTACGCGCACCGTGCGCTCCGTTCCTTCTTCCAGCAGGTTCTGCAGCTTATCCCATGCCAGAACGTCGTTAGCTTCTTTTTTGGAAAGAACAATATTGCCCTGTCCGTCGTCCGTGGATACAACGACAGCCTCTACGACATCTCCCGTCTGCACGTCCCGCAGAATGGAAAAATCCGGATCGCTGCTTAAATCTGCCGCTTTGATAATCCCCTGGGCATAATAATTTAAGTCCAGCGCTACTTCTTCCTCATTGACCGCAAGCACGGTTCCCTTTAAAATATCTCCCTCTTTGATTTTGCGGAAAGAAGCTTCCAGCTGTACCGCATAATCCTCCATTGTCTCTGCCGGCGCACCGGCCGTATCCGTTACTTTTACATCCTCTGCCATCTCTGACCTCCTCTTTTTCGTTCTTTTTTGATAATCCGTCTATTTATAAATTCAGCTGCATCTGCTGTCCCGGCATTTCGTCATAGTCTTCACACGCTCCGGCAGCGCACCGGTTCTCCTCGCTGCAGTCACAATCGAATCCCTGATGCATACAGGTACTGCAGATACAAGTCTGACATTGTTCTTTGTTACACATATTTTTCTTTGCACCCCTGCTGCAATTTGCGGAAATGGTTATTCCTGGTACCGGGCGCGTATTCCTCCGATATATTTGGGTCTTGTTCGGGCGCATACCACATGCGCGCCTCCAATCGACGATACCGTCGTCCTGACCGGCACCGCAACCGGTTTCAGATGCATGCCGATCAGCGTATCTCCGATGTCGATTCCCGCATGCGCCCTGATCGTCTCCACTGCCGCCGGGTCCTCAAAGCCGGCGTAAGCCGCCGTCGCAAAGGATCCTCCCGCCTTAATCTGAGGCATTACATTCACCGGTTCATAAGCATACCGCCGCGCCGCTTCCGCCTCAAGAATTAAAGCCCGGTTTAAATGCTCGCAGCACTGGGCCGCCAGATAGATTCCACGGGGCTTTAACTCCTCCTGCAAAGCATCGAAAACAGCCTTCCCGATCTCTTCGCCGGAACGGGAACCGATCCGGAAACCTGCGATTTCGCTGGATGAACAGCCCACCACAAGAATATTGCCTTTTTGCAGTTTTGCCGCCTCCAATAGCTGCCGTAAAATTTCTTTCGTCTGATTTTGTATAAATTGCAAATCTTCCACGCTCATGCCTGCTTTCCGCTCCCCGCTGGGGATCTTATGGGTATTATACCCTAAAAATCAAAGAGGACACAATGTTTTTTAAAAAATTTGAAAAAAATTATCAAAAAACATACCTTAACAGAATACGCAGCATACATTAATAGCATAAAAATATTTGAGAAAGAGGAAACCTTATGAATCTTAACTCACAGCTTTTTTCCGATCCTTCCCCTTATCCCTGTATCCAGGTTGAATGTGAAAACCCCCGTTATGCAGCTGCCATGCTTTCCAACCTTGGTTCCTGCTGTTCTGAAATGAGCGCCGTCAGTCTTTATTTCTACAACAGCCTTCTGACCAGAGAGTGTTTTGAAGAATATTCCCATTGTTTCAAAAAAATCAGCATGGTAGAAATGCACCATATGGATATATTCGGACAGCTTTCCCTGCTCCTCGGTACCGATCCCCGCCTCTGGGAAATGCACGGGGACGATATGGCCTACTGGAGCCCTGCCTGCAATCATTATCCGGAAAAAATTATTGCTCTTGTTAAAAACAGCCTTGCCGGTGAAAAAGAAACCATTAAAAAATACAAGGAACAATGCGGCTGGATTAAAGACCGTCATATCCAGGCAATCCTGCACCGTATTATCAAAGATGAAGAACTGCATGTGCGTATCTTTGAAGCTATGCTGGAAGAGCTGGAACCTCCCTGCCGCTAATTCTCCATCCCGCTTACCCCTTTGCCCGCAACCGGCGTACGCCTGAAATCAAAGGAAAGCAGTATCAGAATTTCATGCGCTAACAGAGGAAATGCGGCCAGAATTCCCAAACGTCCCCACTCCTGCAGGGTCAGGTGGGCGGTTCCGAAAGCAGCGTTTAAATAAGGAATTTCCGTGACAGCCATCTGCAGCGCCAGACCGATTACCGCCGCGGCAATCATCAGTTTATTTTTCAGATGGTCCATCCGAAATACGGACCGACGTACATCCCGCATTCCGATTGCGTGAAACAGCTGCGCCATACCAAGAACCGTAAACGCGTATGTCTGCGCCCGGTTTAAGATTTCACCGGTTCCAAGAACGGCCTGGATATTGGCGATCGTGACCGGAAGGCGGCTTTGTACTAAAATCTGATAAGGAATCGTTAAAAACGCGGTAAGGCTGATCCCGGCAATTAACATGCCATAAAACAGCGTACACGCCAATCCTCCCTCCGCAAACAGACTTTCGCCGGATTTTCTGGGCGGACGCGCCATCAGTCCCTTTTCATCATTTTTATCCACTCCCAGGGCCAGCGCCGGAAGAGAATCCGTAATCAGGTTAATCCACAAAATATGGCTTGATTTCAACGGCGATGCCAATCCGCACAGCACTGCCGCAAACATAGTCATAATCTCCCCGAAATTAGAGGAAAGTAAAAACAATACGGACTTTTTAATATTTTCGTATACGCCGCGTCCTTCTTCAATCGCCTTTTCAATGGTTGCAAAATTATCGTCCGTAAGAATCAGATCCGACGCCTGTTTGGCCACGTCCGTTCCGTTTAATCCCATGGCAATCCCAATATCCGCCGATTTTAAGGAAGGAGCGTCGTTTACGCCGTCCCCGGTCATTGCCACAATATTGCCTCTGGCCTTAAAAGCCTTTACGATACGCACTTTATGTTCCGGTGACACTCTTGCAAATACCCGGATCTGTCCGATCCTTTCCAAAAGCTCGGATTCCGGCAAACATCCCAATTCTTCTCCGGACATACATTCTTCCTGCCGGCTGACCAGATTCAGCTTCTGTCCGATCGCAAACGCCGTATCTACATGGTCTCCGGTAATCATTACCGTTTTTACTCCGGCTATGCGGAACGTATCGATTGCTTCTACGGCTTCCGGGCGTACCGGGTCTTCCATTCCCGCAAGCCCCAGAAAAATCATGTCCCGTTCCGATAATCCCTCGTCATTTTTACGCATGGCAACGGCCAGCGTCCGTAGGGCTCCGCAGGACATTTCCTCCAGCGCTTTTGAAATCTGTCTTTTTTCTCTCTCGTCCATAGGCTCTTTTTTTCCGTTTTTCCAGACATACCGGCACCGTTTCAAAAGAATATCCGGAGCGCCCTTGGTATAGGTAACGCTTCCCCCCGGTTCTTTATGGCAGGTTGACATCATTTTCCTGTCTGAATCAAAAGCACGTTCTTTATAACGCGGATAATCCCGTTTTATCCTCTCAATGGAGACCTTCTGCCTTACGGCAAAATCCAGCAAGGCCAGCTCCGTAGGGTCGCCGATCCGGCTTTCCGGCGTTAAAACGGCGTCATTGCATAATACTAATCCGTTTACAAAGAACGGATAGTCTGCGGATCGGAATTCGGAAACGGAAATGATTTTACCGTCTACGCAGGTCTTGACAACCGTCATCTTATTCTGCGTCAGGGTTCCTGTTTTATCGGAACAGACAACGTTGACCGCGCCCAGAGTTTCTACGGAAGGAAGCCTTCTGACGATCGTATTCACCCGCACCATTCTGGTTACGCTTAACGCAAGACATATGGTCACTACCGCCGGAAGGCCTTCCGGTACGGCCGCTACCGCTAAGGATATAGCCGTGATAAACATTTCAAAAACATTTCTTTTCTGTATCAGCGCTATAAAAAAGAGGGACACGCACAATAAAACGGAAAGAATACTTAAAACTCTCCCCAAGTCTCCCAGTCTTTTCTGCAAAGGCGTCATTTCTTCTTTGGTATCACGGATCATGGCTGCAATCTTGCCGATTTGCGTATCCATCCCGATTGCCGTGACCACGCCGCGCCCGCGCCCATAGGTTACCATGGTTGACATAAAAGCCATATTTTTCCGGTCCCCAAGAGAAAGTTCTTTTTCCGTGATAAAAGCGGAATCTTTTTCTATAGGCAGTGATTCTCCCGTCAGGGCGGCTTCTTCCGTTTTCAGATTCTGGGTCTCAACCAGTCGCAGATCCGCCGGCACCTGGCATCCTGCTTCCAGGCAGACCAAATCCCCCACCGCCAGATCCGCCGCGGCAATTTCCTGTTCCACGCCGTCACGGATTACATAAGTCCTGGGACTTGTCAGTTTTTTTAAGGAATCCAAGGCCTTCTGCGCCTTCCCCTCCTGAACCATTCCCACTACCGCATTGACGAAAACCACCACCAGAATAATAATCGCATCGCTGGCTTCCTTTAGCAAAAAGGAAACTGCCGCCGCCGCAAGGAGCACATAAATCAAAGGGTCGTTTAACTGCTCCAGAAAAGACTCCGGAAGTGTCTTGACATGCGCTTCCTTCAGTTCGTTTTTTCCGTCTCTTTCTCCCCGTATTGCCGCTTCATGTCTGCTCAGCCCGTTTATGATATCCGTATCAAGCTGTCTACAGGTTTCCTGAATTGTTGTTTGCTCATACATATCCTCTTTCCTTCCCCTTTCCAAGGATTCCCCCGCGCCGCAGGGTAAAATGAAACAAGCCTTTCTTCCTATCACTTTATGCCGCCTCTTACAAAATTATTTTTGAAATTTTATATTTTTTGTAACGAAACGTTTAAAATATTTATTAATAAGAAGAAAACACAGGGAAAGGAAACGGTTCCATGCAGAGTCCCAAAAAGAAAAAGAACGCCCAGACGCCTGACATGGCGGAAATCTACCGTGCGCACGCCCGTGCCGTATACCGTTATCTGCTTTCTCTGTGCCACAGCGCATCCATTGCCGAGGAGCTTACGCAGGAAACCTTTTATCAGGCGGTGCGCTGTCTGAACAGGTATGATGAAACCTGTAAAATTACGACCTGGCTATGCGCCATAGCGAAAAATCAATGGATGATTTACTTAAAAAAACATCCCGCAACGCTGGAATATGCGGAACACATTCTGGAGAGGTACAGTCCTTCCACGGAAGATACCGTAATTTCCAGACAGAACAGACTGGAAATCCTGAAGCTGCTGCACACCCTGCCGGAACCCGTACGGGAAGTCCTGTATCTTCGCCTGTCCTCCGATTTATCTTTCCGGGAAATCGGAGAAATTCTGAATCACTCCGAAAACTGGGCGCGGGTCACTTATTTCCGTGGTAAGGAAACGCTTCTTAAAAAGTTAAAAAAGATTGGAGACTGCCATGAATAATTCTTACACTACAACTCTATCCTGTGAAATTATAAAAGATTTACTTCCCTCCTACGCGGAAGATCTGACGGGAAGCGAAACAAATTCCGCTATTGCCGGACATCTGGAAGCCTGTCCGGAATGTTTTGCAATTCTGCAAAACATACGAAATGATTTTGCCCCCAAAAATACCCCGGCTTCCGATTGCAGCTCAGATAAACAGGAGCTGGATTACCTTAAAAAAATACGCAGGCGCTGGCGGACAAAGCTTTTTTCCGGCGTGCTCCTGACGGCAGCGATACTTTGCATAATCCTTTTTATCCGCTTTTATATTATTGGATTTCAGGCGGAAGGCGTTTCCGGTTATGAAGCTTTCCTTTCCCCGGTCTACGACAGTTCCGAAATCTGTCTTGTCATACAGGGAGCTCTGGAAAGCCCTTTTGCGGTACAGAAGGAAACCCATGTGGAAATCGAAGGGGATACCGCCCGGATTACTTTCACCCAGCGCCCGGCAATGCCTTTTGAAAACCGGAACGGTTTTTATATTGCATATGAAATCCCTGAATCGATTCATAAGGTATACCTGTTTGATTTTGTAGTGTGGGAAAATGAACGGCTGATTACGGAACGGGCAAATCGAATTTATGCGCAAAAGCATCCTTATATCGGCGATGCCTCCGCCAACGGCCGATTAGCGGACGCCATAGGAATGGGCTCTCTTTTTGGAAATTATAAAAATATTTTACAAACGACAACAGAGCCTTACGAATGGACCTTCCAATTTGAAGAACCCGTTAAAAATGAAGACCTGTTTAACAGAAGAATGCAGGAATACGCCTGCTTACTGCTTGCCTTAACGGATAATCTTGGCGAAGTATCCTGGGAATATCCTGCTGCTCAGGAAACGGATGCATCGGATTCCCTCCCGGCTGACGCAGTGATCAGAAAAAGCTTCACTGCCGGTCAGGCAAGCCAATTGACCGGCAGCGACATTAAGATTTTTTCTGAAAATATTGCATCCTTTCAGGAGCTTTTAAGGATTTTGTATCTTAATTAAGCAGCGCGTCCGCCAATTGCTCCAGCTGCTCCCGGGACTGTGCGTTTAATGTGGATTTAATCGTAACAACAGGCTCCGCCAGCGTGATCTCCTTCATCTGGGAAAGACAGTCTTTCATCAGTTTTCCGGCCATCGGCGCCCAGCTGCCGTTCTCAATCAGGCCCACTGTCCGTTTCTGGTAGTTTTTGGACTTTAAACGCGCCAGAAAGCTTTCCATACCAGGAAACAGCCCTGCATCATAAGTGGTGCTGGCCAGAACCATTTTGTCATAACGGAAAGCGTCTTCAAGAGCCTCTGCCATGTCGTCCCGCGCAAGATCGAAAAAGGACACCTTTTTTGCACCTTTCTCCTCCAGGATCGCCGCCAGTTCTTTCGCCGCTGCTTTCGTATTGCCATGAACAGAAGCGCAGGCTATCACAATGCCCTCATCTTCCGGCCTGTAGCTGCTCCAGATATCGTATTTTTCAAGATAAACGGAAAGATCTCCCGACAATACGGGGCCGTGCAAAGGACAGATAAACCGTATATCCAGTTCTTTGGCCTTTTTCAAAAGAGCCTGCACCTGCGCTCCGTATTTCCCTACAATATTAATAAAATAGCGTCTTGCCTCGCAGGTCCACGCTTCGTCCGCATCCAATGCGCCGAACTTGCCGAATGCATCCGCTGAAAACAGCACTTTTTCCGTTTTTTCATAGGTCACCATAACTTCCGGCCAGTGCACCATGGGCGCCATCACAAAGGTAAGCAGGTGGCTGCCCAAAGACAATTCGTCCCCCTCCTTCACGACCACGCTTCGTCCGCTCATATCCATGGAAAAAAACTGCGGAAGCATGGAAAGAGCTCTTTGGTTGGTTACAAGCTGTGCCTTCGGATATTTTTCCATAAATCTCTGAATGTTCCCCGCATGGTCAGGTTCTAAATGATTCACTACCAAATAATCGGGCGTTCTTCCGTCCAAAGCATGTTCCAGATTGGCAAACCACTCTTTTGTGCCTCTTGCGTCCACGCTGTCCATAACGGCTGTTTTTTCATCTAAAATAACATACGAATTATAAGATACGCCGTTAGGAACTACATACTGGCTTTCAAACAGATCGATGGTTTTGTCGTCAACGCCTATGTACTGAACAGTGTCTGTTACGTTAATTGTCTTCATTTCGTATCTCCCTTACCTTCCGTTTATTTTTTGTTTTATATTCTAACATGGATTGGTCAAAAAAGAAAGTTTGAAACTTACCGGGAAATTCTTGTATAATGGAGAAAAATATTGTATGGAGGCATCAAACTATGAACGGTGATTTAACAAAAGGACCTGTAATGCGCACTATGCTGCGTTTTGCAGTTCCCATGATTCTGGGAAATCTGCTTCAGCAGTGTTACAATGTGGCGGACACGCTGATTGTCGGCAGAGTTTTGGGCGCAGGCGCCCTCGCCGCCGTAGGCTCCTCCTTTACTTTAATGACTTTTCTGACGTCCATACTTCTTGGACTTTGTATGGGGAGCGGAGCTTTTTTTTCGATTTGCTTCGGAAGACGCGACGATGACAGGTTGAAAGAAGGTATGTGCGCATCCTTTATGCTGATCGCGGCGCTTACTATTGTCTTAACGATATTGGTTTTCCTGTTTCTGGACGAAATTCTGCTTTTCCTTCATGTGCCCGGTGAAGTTCTCCCGCTGATGCGCGACTATCTGCTCGTTATTTTCTGCGGCATCGCGGCGACGTTTCTTTACAATTATTTCGCGTCTCTGTTAAGAGCGGTGGGCAATTCGGTAATACCGCTTATTTTTCTTGCGGTTTCCGCCGTGTTGAATATTGCTTTGGATCTATGGTTTGTATTGGGACTTAACCTGGGCGTACGGGGCGCCGCCTGGGCCACTGTGGCGGCGCAGTATGTATCCGGCGCGGGAATCGCCGTTTTTACCGTACTTTGTTTTCCCCATCTGCGGATCCGGCGCAGGCACTTGAAACTCCGCCTTGCCTGCGTTCGGGAAATCTGCAGCTTTTCCCTGCTGACCTGCGTCCAGCAGTCTGTCATGAATCTGGGAATTCTGCTTGTGCAGGGACTGGTCAACAGCTTCGGCGCCGTCGTTATGGCCGCTTTTGCCGCGGCAGTCAAGATCGACGCTTTTGCCTATATGCCCGTACAGGATTTCGGGAACGCTTTTTCCACCTTTATCGCACAAAATTTCGGGGCGCAAAAAAAGGAACGTATTCAGGCCGCCTTAAAAGGCGCCGTAATCACGTCCCTGTTCTTTTGCCTGTTTATATCCGCCGCGGTCTGGGTATTTGCGCGACCTCTCATGCTGCTCTTTATTGACAGCGCCCAGGAAGCGATCCTGGCGGAAGGCATACGCTACCTGCACATTGAGGGAGCTTTTTACTGCGGTATCGGCTGCCTGTTCCTCCTGTATGGACTGTACCGTGCCCTTGGCAAGCCCGGAATGTCCGTGGTTCTTACGGTTATCTCCCTGGGAACCCGGGTTGCGCTTGCTTATCTTCTCTCTGCCATTCCTGCCATAGGAGTGACCGGAATCTGGTGGTCCGTACCCGTCGGCTGGCTTCTGGCGGACGCCGTGGGACTGTCCTATTACGTTCTGCGCGGAAAAAAGATGCTTAACCGGAAATAAAAAGACTATCAAAGGGACTTTTTACATAAGGAAGTGTCCCTTCCGGCATCAATATGTCTTTCCAAAGAACTGCATGCTAAAAGTACTGCGTTCATACCCCGACTCCATTCCCGGCCATTACGCCGTAACGCAATTTACCGGAGTATAACCAGCCTCCGTTACAGCATCCATCAACGGTAATTACTTTTTTCATGATAATCATTCCTTTCTAACAGCATTTTCTGCTGGCTCAAACTTCTCTGGTTCCGATGTCTGCAAAGCAGTATCATCTTTAAAAAACCGAAGTCTCAATGCATTTGTAACAACGCAGAGAGAACTCAGGCTCATTGCTGCCGAACCTATCATTGGACTGAGCAAAATCTTGAAGACCGGGTAAAAAGCCCCTGCCGCCAACGGGATGCCCATAGCATTATAGAAAAATGCCCAAAACAGATTCATGTGGATATTCTTAATCACTCTCTTACTCAGGTTGATGGCAGTTACCACATCCTGCAGGGAATCCTTCATCAGAACTACATCAGCAGAGTCAATTGCAATATCTGTCCCGGCTCCAATCGCTATGCCAATATCCGCCCTTGTCAGTGCGGGGGCATCATTTACTCCGTCACCCACCATTGCAACTTTATGTCCTTTATCCTGTAACGAGCGGATACAGGCTTCTTTATCTGTAGGAAGCACATCCGATATTGTCTCTTTGATTTCCAGTTCTTTACGGATTGCTTCTGCCGTAACCTTGTTGTCCCCCGTCAGCATAACAACATTCAATCCCATCTGGCCAAACTGCTTAATCGCAATCCTGCTGGAATCACGGATTGTATCTGCCACTGCAATCACACCTATCAGATGTGCATCCCTTGAAAAAAGCAACGGTGTTTTTCCCTGGGCTGCATACTTCTCAACCACATCCCGGATAAAATCTGATGGGAATACAATCCCGCTTTCCTGCATAAATGCAACATTTCCAGCCAGATATTCCGCTTTGTCCATGACCACATGGACGCCCCTTCCAGCCAGGATTTCAAATTGCTCAGGTGTATTTATCGAAAGTCCGTCTGTTTTCGCCCTCTCTAAGACAGCCGCCGCCAAAGGATGCTCGCTTCCCGATTCCACGCTGGCGGCAAGAGAAAGAAATTCCTGCCGCGTCATACTGCTGTCCAACACGGAAATATCCGTTACCTGTGGATGCCCTGATGTAATCGTCCCCGTCTTATCCAGTACAATCGTGTCAATAGAATGGAGGTTCTCCAGACTCTCAGCAGATTTAATCAAAATGCCATATTCAGCGGCTTTTCCTGTACCAACCATGATAGCCACTGGTGTTGCAAGCCCCAAAGCACATGGACACGAAATTACAAGAACAGAGATTGCACAGTTTAATGCAAACTCAAATGTCTGCCCTGACAATAACCACACAATGCCCGTTACAATAGCAGCCAAAATTACAACAGGCACAAACACACCACTGATTTTATCTGCCAGCCGTGCAATCGGGGCTTTCGTATTGCCTGCTTCATCCACAAGCCGTATGATCTGTGACAGGGTAGTGTCATTTCCTACCTTCGACGCCCTGAATTTAAAACTTCCGTTCTTATTTATAGTGGCGGATATGACCTCGTCGCCTTCATTCTTTTCTACGGGGATGCTTTCACCTGTGATGGCAGACTGATCCACATATCCGTACCCCTCCGTGACAATCCCATCAACCGGGATACTCTGGCCGGGCTTGATTATGACAATGTCCCCCGTGATCACCTGCTCACACGGAACAGTCTGTTCTTTACCATTCCTGATGACCACCGCTGTTTTGGGTGCAAGACCGACCAATTTTCCTAAAGCGTCAGAGGTTTTTGCTTTGGAACGCGCCTCCAGATATTTGCCAACTGTAACAAGCGCCAAAATCATGGCGCTGGATTCAAAGTAGAGAAGATGTGAATATTTTTCTACAAGTGCAGTATCGCCATGTCCAAGCCCATAGATCATCCGGTAAATTGCAAAAATTCCATAGACCAGCGCCGCACCGGAACCGATGGCAACCAGCGAATCCATATTAGGGACACGTTTCCAGAGTGCCCTGAACCCGGACTGGTAAAAATGCCTGTTGATAAAAATGATCGGTACGGCAATCAATAGCTGTGAGAACGCCAGAATCAGAGCATTTTCAGTGCCACATAAAATATCCGGCATTGGGAGTGACAGCATGTGCCCCATTGCAAGATAAAGCAACGGATGCAACTCAGCCGCAATAAGGAGCATTCTTAATGCATTACAAAAGTCTGGCATTATTTCCATCGTGCGCGGCATAGGAGGCGCCCATCTTGAGCGTGAGCCTGACTCGCTTACCGTATGGGAAGTTTACCATGTATTGGAACCTGACGGTTTGGAGCATTTTATCGGATTCCATCAAAATCCCTCTGAAAAATGCCCCGTTGGAAGCCATATAGAAGCCGTTTTACAGAAACCTTATAAAGAAATTGGCACTGCCGTACAAAAAGCAATGGAAGAAATCACGTTACAACAGCTATTGGATTATTACCACAACAATGATGATGTCAGATTTGACTATGAGCCAGAATAGATTTCCAGACAATATCCCATAAAGAAATGAGGTAAACCCGTGGCAAATACACAAAAAAAACGAACACTTAATTACCCTTGTACAGCCTGGCTCCATTGCGGAAGAACTGGACATTAAACCGCTTTGAAAAGTATTAAAATACATGAATAAGCTGTATGAACATCAAATAGATGTCCCGGTCGTATATATCAATGAGAAAACTTAACAAACATAGGAGCTATATATTGGCAAGTGTCTATGTTTCATCCAACTACCGAAAATTCTTATATATGATTAAAATCAATATAAAAATTTTGGTTTCCTATTTTGATTGTTTCCTTTTTACTTTCCTCTACTTTCTTATCTAAATTATTCACCGCTTTTTCTGCAACTTCTATGGCATCATTCACCGCTTTATCATCAATCTCCTGTTCTGTATACCTAACTGCATTATATGGTGATTTTTCCCCTCTCTTCTTTTTAACTGCTGAATTCACTTTATCAATATCTGACTTTTCTACAATGTTTATTCCTGTTTTTTTCTGTTCTTTCTGTAAAAAACTATTATTATGGGTTTTTTCTAATTTTGCATGAAGATCATCATTATTTATTACTTTATGCTCTTCATCCGCATAAATAACAGATTTCTGCGCATGTTCCACTGCTTCCATTGCTGTCTGTTTGGCTTTTCTGTTTAGCGCTTTCTTTGTAGATTTATTTTCTGAATCCATTGATTTGGATACATCTGACAATGCTTTTGCTGCTATTAAATCTTGACGTGCTAAGCTACGTTGCTCAGCGGAATCTTCATTTTCAAAATTTAATTTACCCTTTTTATTTTCCTCTGCTTCTTGAACAATAGCAGGTACTATCAAATTATTAAAATATCCCATTACTTTTATCCTCCACAATTTTACATATATTTTAATTTTGTGGTTTCAGGCAGAATGCCTGCCACATGTTAAAATTATAAGGTATCAGGGGAAAAAGATGAAAACCCAAACCAAAAATCATTTTGGGGGTGTAAGTAAAAACAGGATACACAGACAGTACGAAATGTACTGCCAGCATATCCTGACTTTCAAATTATTTTTGCCATCTGCCGTTTATTCTACTTTTTTCTACACGGCGAACGGGTCCATGCAGTTCTAATGGTTTGGCGGTCATATCGTCGTAATCAACAAGGACATAGTACCCGCACCCGGGACATTTCATAGCACACTTGCCTTTGATGCCTTTATAGGCCGTGATTTGTCCCTTGTTACAGTAGCACGGGATGTGAATCGTCCCTTTTACCTCCCATGAGAGGTTGCCGCTCCGAACAAATATTTCCTCTTCCTGCTCGTCCGTATTTGGCAAATCAAAGTTCACGTTCACCCCACACTCTTCGAGCAACTGCCACATTCTTTCCATCTTAGCTTTCTCCCGTTCAATGTCTTCAGGAGTTTTCGCTGCCTCGGCCTCATCTCGCTCCGCATGATCTTTGATCCGGGAATCGGCATCCTCAACGGCTTTTTTCAAAACATCCATAGGATGCCGGATTATCAATGGCGCATCCTCTTCCTCATCTAATAATTCACCGAATAATTCCATCTGGTGCTTCTCCCGGATTTTTACAAGCCGCACCTGGATTTTTCTAAATCGCGCCTGCTTGTTTTTTATGAATGTATCTTCAGCAATAAGTTTTTCCTGTTGCTGCAGCAATTTCTGATACTCATCGTCATGCTCCAAAGCGTCAAAAAAAATCATCTCCTTGTTTATCCTCTCGGTGGACGTTTGTGGAGATTCCTTGTACGATTCTTCTAATGCCATATCGGAAAGCTCATCAGAACGAATATCGGTGTAACTTCCATAAACTGATTCTATATAGTGCCTCGTTGCCTCCACCTTAGATGCCATATAACGCAGAAAATAAGTTTTATCGTAGTAGTTAAAACTGATATAGCTACGCTCATATTCTTTCGCAAGTTCGTGGATGGCATCTAACTGGCGTTCAAGTTCCACGCTCGCCAAACGCAGTTTGTATCCCATACGTCTTTCCATTGCATTGTACTGTTCCAGTGCTATTTTCTCCGAACACCCAAGATTGCGGAGCATTATGTAAAACCCCCGAACCAAGAAAACAACCTCATCTATAGCCATCTCGGCAAAATCGGCACTACGCAATTTTTTAAAGTCGCGTGAGGTATATTTCAGTATAACAGTCGCACAGAAATCAACAGATTGCTTTGGAAAAATGTAGGCGCCACCTCTCACTGTCTTTCCATAAATATCTGTAACTTTTTCCTTTGCCCGTAACAATTTCTTGTCTATACCCACAGCTTCGAGAATCTCGGTATATTTGTCTCTTACCTTGCCAATATTATGCTCAGCCTCAATAGTTGATGGATTTTTTTCGCTGTAAGACTTAAAAACCTCGTCAAACCCACAAACTTCTATATCAATGCACCCCCTTACTCTGTTTCAAAAATCGATATGCGGACTATCTAATCCTACCATATTTATCGTCAAATTCCCATAAGTGCAGACGGCAGACATGCGCGCTGAGCAGGCAGCAAAAGACCGGCTTTTGTGTACATACGACAGGAACAGGCTTCGGAGAAGTCAGCTTTGCTGCCTGTGGTAAATTAATTTTATCCATAGTGTTTATTTCATTTTATTGAATTGATTTTCCAAGTTCGTAGGCTTTTTGAAGTTCTGGTTTCCCTTCAATGTCACCCACATACCCATTTCCTCCGGCAAGGACATGACCAAGGTTTTCCCATTTCAGATGCTCCATCAAATGGTCATAGTAAAGAAGCACA